>CAZGJA010000133.1:0-124488 GCA_964526695.1 uncultured Phycisphaeraceae bacterium | reverse complement strand
GTAAACCTGGTCCTCCAAGCCGCTCCTGTTATCATGTCCCATGTCCGTTGCTCCTTTCTAAGCCAAAGGACTCCTCGGGCCGGTGTAAGGTACCGGCCCGAGCAACGGACGCTCATCCCCATCTATTCACGTTGATCCCCTCCGGGGATCAAGCTGACGATCCATGGGGATCAAGCTGACCCTCCATGCGGATCAAGCTGCCCCTCCAAGCAGATCCAGCCGACTCTCCACGCGGATCCAGCCCGATCTCCGAAGGCGAATTCGAATGTCGGATCTCGCTGGGGATTGAAAGGCCGGAATCCGTGGCCAGACCCATGGAGTTGGCCGCGCCCTCCCGCGCCGTGCATGGCCGCGGCGAATGCGGTAAACTGGCGCCGCGCTTCGCCGGGAGGGCTGGATGTCGCCCGGGCGGCGCCGTAAACCCAGTGGATCAGTTCCGTCAAACGGAGATTCGAAGGCATGTCGAAGCACAGTGACGTCGGCTCGAAGAAGTTCCTCGACCGCGAGAAGAAGGAAAAGGAGTACAAGAAGCAGCTCCCCGGCGAGGACGATCCGCCGCTGCCGGAGCCGGTCGAGCCGATCAAGGGCGAAAAGACCCCGGGCCGCAACGACCCCTGCGCGTGCGGCAGCGGAAAGAAATACAAGCAGTGCTGCGGGAAGGGGAAGTGACCAAGGTCGGGTCGGTCCGAAGCTGAGGCGCCCGGTCCCGCCGCGATCCGCTCCTGACACGCACCGCACCGGCCGCGTCCGGCAAGATCCGTCTGGCGTTCCCCGACGGCGCTGTGGCGCGTCTCATCAGCGCTGAGGGAGTCGCGCATGTCCGAACCGGTCATTACCTGTCAGCAATGCGGCGCCGAGATCAAGCTCACGGACGCCATCGCCGCGCCCATCCGTCGCAGCTTCGAGATTGAGGCTCAGCAACGTCGCGCGGAACTCGAATCGCGCGAGCGCGAGCTGGCGGTGCAGGAGTCCCGGCTGCAACGCGAGCAGGCGGACCGAGAGGCCGCGTGGAAGCGAGAGCAGGGCGCATGGGCGGACAAGCTCCAACTGGACAAGGCGGAGTTTGAGGCCGAGCGAAAGCGGGCGAGGGCGCAGCAGGAGGCAGAGCTGACGCGACGCCGCGACGCTATCGAGGAAGAGGTGTCCGAGCGGGTTCGCCTGCAGCGGGAAAGCATCGCCCTTGAAGAGGCTCGCAAGGCCAGCGCCCAAGTCGGCGTGGAGCTGCGCGATCTGAAGGCGCAACTTGAGTCGAAATCGACTCAACTGGTCGAAGCCCAGGAGCGGGAGCTGGAGGTTCTGCGGCTGAAGCGCGAGCTTGAGGAGCGGGACCGCGCGTCCAAGCTCCAGTTGGCGCGACAGCTCGACGAGGAGCGGAGTCAAATCCGCCAGTCAACCCAGCGCGAGATGCTGGACGAGTTCCGCCTGAAGGAGGCCGAGAAGGACCAGCAACTGGCCGTCATGCGAAGGCAGATCGACGACCTCAAGCAAAAGGCCGAGCAGGGTTCGCAGCAGGTGCAGGGCGAAGTGATGGAACTTGAGCTGGAGCGACTGCTGCAAGCTCGATTCCCGCGGGACACCATCGAGCCTGTGGCCAAAGGGGTCCGTGGAGCGGACGCCCTGCAGCGCGTCCGAAATGCCGCGGGGCAGGAGTGCGGCACGATTCTCTGGGAATCCAAGCGCACGAAGCAGTGGAATGACCAGTGGCTGCCCAAGCTTCGAGACGATCAGCGAGGCGTCGGCGCGGACCTGGCGGCCATCGTATCCCAGGTTCTGCCGCGCGACGTCTCCACCTTCGATGTCGTTGACAACGTGTGGGTCTGCGCGTTCGGCTGCCTGCTGGGCCTGGCGGCGGCGCTGCGTCACGCGCTGATCGAGTCGCACGCCTGCCGACAATCCCAGAGGGGACGCCAGGGCAAGATGGAAGTGCTCTACGAGTATCTTGCCGGCAGCGAATTCAGGCAGCGCGTGGAGGCGATCATCGAATCTTTCCGAGGCCTCCGCGAGGACATGGAGAAAGAGAAACGCGCGATGCAGCGATCCTGGGCGGCGAGGGAGAAACAGCTTGACCGCATTCTGACGCACACCGTGGGCCTGCACGGAGACGTTGCCGGGATCATCGGAGCGGACCTGAAGGCGATTGAATCGCTCGATTTTCAGGCCTTGGCGTCCGAGGAGCCTTAACAGTCCGTGGTGAAAAGGATTTCTGCTTGGGGGACCGGCTTTCCAGCCGGTCATTTGCCGGGAATCCCGATGGGGTCGGGGGTGAAAAGCCAGACCCGCGGACTTCCACCACAGGCTGTTAAGCTTCGGCCTCACTTCCATCGCGCCGCGCGATACTTCGGCTCCGGCACGCCGAGCCATCTGGCGATCGACAGCAGCGCGTAATGCGCCGGCGGAACCAGCAGCGCGGTGAGCAGCGCGGACTTTATCAGCGTCCAGCTTTCGTGCGAAAAGGTGCCAACGCCCGCCGGGTGCTGCCAGCACCGGTACGCCAGCCACGCCGCCTGCGTGGCGCCCGCCGCGAGCAGCGCCGTGCCCGCCTGGATCAGCACGTTGTAGATGAACAGGTACTCCCGGATCGTCGCCACGAACAAGCCCGTCAGTCCGTAAGTGAGCGTGAACAAGCCGAATCGCTCCACGCTCGCCAGGTCGCAGGCCGCGCCGACGACCACGCCGCTCCACCACGACAAGGGCTTGCGCGCGTGAAGCGCCAGGAAGAGCGCCAGCACGAGCATCGCATCCACGCGAGCGCCGCCCCAGTCGAGCCGCGGAACGACCACGCCCTGCAGCACGAGCGCCGCCATCAGCAGAATCACCACTGCCGCTGAACGCATGACTTACGGCTCCGTTCGTGCATGCGTCGGCGGCGCGGGCCCATGACGCAGGATGCGCAGTATCGCCCCGGCCGAGGCGACCTGAAGCCTCGGGTCGTCGCTGTCGAGCATCATCCGCTCAAGCGGCTGGAGCGCGCGTTCATCGCCGATCGCTGCGAGCGCGGCAGCGGCCATGAGCCGCACGCGGATGATCTGCGCCTGCGGGTCGTCCTCCGGCTCGCCGCGGCGCGGACGGTCGAAGCGCAGCGCGGCGATGGCGAGCTCCAGCCCGTCGCGCTCGCCGAGCAGACCCAGCCCCGTCGCAGCCGCCAGTCGCGTTTCAATATGCAGCGCGGACGTCAGTTTCGTGCGGAGCAGCTCCAGGTGCGCGGGACGAGCGGCCTGACCCAGCGCGGCGACGGCGAAGGCTTCCTGCGAGCCGATGCCGGAGTTGGCGAGGAAGCCCAGTTGCGTGCGCGCTTCCGGCAGATCGAGCAGACCCATCGCCTCCAGCGCCTGGTCCTGCACGCGCGGATCCTTGTCGCGCATCGCGCGGGCGAGCAGCGGCGCGGCGCTCGGTTCGCCAAGCCTGCCCAGCAGCATGGCCGCGTTGCAGCGCACCAGAGGATTGCCGTTTCTCAGCAGCATGTCGCCCAGCTCGCCGCTGCGCTGCGTGTGGCCGAGCCGGTGCAGCGCGAAGATCGCGGCCGCGCGAACGCTGGCGTCCGCGTCATCAAGGCGGCGGCGCAGGGCATCCGTCGAGCTGCCGTCCTTGAGCATCCCCAGCGCCACGCATCCGGCGAAGCGCACCCCCGCGTGCGAGTCCAGCAGCGCCGACCGCACCCATGCAAGCCCTTCCTCCCCCGCGCCCTCCTGCAGCGCCTCCACCGCGCCGACGCGAACGGCCGGGTTGCCCCGGTAGGCGACGCCGCGCTTCAGCGCATCCATCGCCCGCTCGCGGAGCGTCCACGTGCTGCTGGAGGGAGCCGAGGTCGCGGCGCATCCGCCGAGGGCGCAGGCGCAGCAGGCGCCGGCGAGCAGCGTGATGCGCAGGCGGCGCAGCGGGGTCAGGGGTCGGTGCGTCATGACGGACCTCCTGCATCTCTTCCGCAAGTTGAACTCGCACGCCACGACGTAGGATTGACCGTGGACCCACGCATGTTCCTTTTCCTCCGTCATTCCCGCGCAGGCGGGAATCCAGCGTCTTGTCGGCGCGCCCTGAACCCCCGCCTGCGCGGGAGTGGCGGTGTCGCCCGTCTTTTCCACGCGGATGGGAATCCGGTCTCGTCGCGGAGCGACGAACTACCCCGACCACCGCCGTTCCCGCGCGGCTGTGCAACCGTCCCGTCTCACGACCACGCCGCGTATAACCCTGCCCTACCCCGGTGGCGAGTATCCCTGCCCGCGCGCCCGCGCGACCGTGTAGTCCAAGTACGCCAGAATACCGCCTATCAGACACGTCCAGCCGAACCAGTCGCCGTCGCGGCTGTACCGGCTGAAGCGCGAGTCGGTCATGAGCGTGGCGACCGAGAAGCCGGAGCGGTCCCGTCCCGACGGCGGCGCGGAGGCGGAGAGCATGTCGTGCATTCGCCCCGTCGGTTCGATGAAGCCGCTGACGCCGGTGTTCACGGCGCGAGCGATTCCGACGCGATTCTCCACCGCGCGAAAGACGCACTGCGAGAGATGCTGCTCCTGCTGGCTGCCGTGCCCGAACCAGCCGTCGTTGCTGATGTTCAGGAGAAAGTCCACGCGTTTGCCCTCCGGACCGGCGGCGAACTCGCGGCTGATGTAAGGCATGACGTCTTCATAACAGATGGGAATGCCGAAGCGGAACTCGCGCCCACCCAGCGACGCCGCCTTCATCGAAAAGGTGCGGAACGTCTCGCCCGGGAAAGAGGAGAACTCGCGGTTTTCCGGTCCGCTGAACGGCACGCGCGCGTTGATCCAGAAGTACAGCGGCCGAAGCCGGCCGAATCGGAACGGGACGATTTCGCCGAATACCACGAGATGCCGCTTATCGTAGCGGCCCGGCTCCGCGCCGTCGGGTGTGAACACGAAGGCGGAGTTGTACATCCGCTCCGTGGCGCGCAGGTCGTAGGGCGTGGCGATGAGCGTCGTCGCGCCGGCCACGACGGGCGCGCCCGTGCTCCGCGAGAACTCCGAGAGGAACTCGAAGGTCTGCTGAGAGAACCGCTGCCCCCAGGCGTATTGCGGATCCGGCGAATCGGCCAGCCGAAACTCCGGGTTGAGAATCGCGCCCCACGTGGACTCGGGAAGCAGGTACAGGTCCGCCTGCTGCGCGGAGGCTTCGGTCAAAAGCTGCCGGTAGCGCTTGAACTTGTCGATCGGCGAAGCCTCGTCCCCGCGGACCGTGTTGAGATAGTCGCCCTGAACGACGGCGATCTTCGGCCCCGGCGACATCGTGTTGCGACCAAGCTGAATCGCCCCGTAAGTCAGGCTCAGCGTCAGGAGCAGAGAGGCCGCAACGGCGCTGATCTTCGTGTGTCGCCGCAGGAGCGGGTGCTCCGCGCCGTCGCGCCGCTGCCAGGCCCAAAGCAGCGCGTCCGCCAGCGCGCCGTTGACCGACGCGGTCACGAACGTCACCCCGAACGCGCCCACGAGATCGGCGATCTGAATCAGCGGCAGCACGCGATACTGACTGTGCGCCAGCATGAACCACGGAAAACCGGAGAGGAAGATGGAGCGAAGGAACTCCATGCCCGTCCAGATCACCGGGAAGGCGATCGCCAGCGGCAGCTTGCGGCGACGCAGCACGTGCCGCAGCGGGCACGCCGCCAGCACCTCGAACAGCGCCATGTACACCGCCAGCGCCGCGTACCAGATCTCGGCCGACTCGTAGAGCCACCGCATGTTCAGCAGGTAAAACCCGGTGGCGAGCAGGAAGGTGTAGAGATACACGCGCCACGGATGCACGGCCAGTCCGCAGCCGAGGATCCACGGCGCGAAGCAGAGGAACGAGATCGGCCAGGCGCCGATCGGCGGGAAAATCAGGCTTTTCAGCCCCGCGGCAACCGCGAAGAGGAGCAGCAGGAGCGCGTGCGAACGGATCGGCCCGTGCGGCGTCGCCGCCGGGGCTGCAACGGCGCGGCTCTCACTCGGAAGGCGGGCGGTCGCGCGCTCGCCGGCGGGGGCGCTCCCACCCCGCGCAACGTGTTTTCGAGTCGTTGTCGGCATATCCTGCAAACGCGGCTTCGCCTCGGGCGGCGGTCCGAGCGCGCCCCGTCCTTGCGCGACAAGCCGCAATACCACGACACCTCGGGCGCGAAACGTCCCTTCTCTTTCGCTCCGGCCAAACGAGAAGAAGCGCCGTCGGCTTCAGGCACGCCGGCCTCGCCGGATGAACCGGATCCCGCCATGATCGGCTCGCCGCGACATCGTATCCGTCGCGCGCATTTCGGTCGAGCGAAGCGCGCGACCGGCGGAGCGGTCCAAGTCAGCCGGCATGGGTTCAAGGCGGGCGCCGCAGGTCTGCCGCCGCGGACCCGTGAAGTGCACACATGCGCGTGCGTTGTTCCCAGTCACCACGGCCTGGCGAGTACGCCAGACCGTGCCACCCAACGCGCCACGTAACATGCCGCCCGACGTACCAACCAACGTGCCGCCTTATTGCATCGTGCCGCTGAAGCGCATGTAAGCACAACTGTGTGACATGCCTCGATGCAGGAGGCGAGCAGGGACGCTCGCCATCGCGTGCGGGCAGGGCTACATTGCCCCGCGTGTCCGACATTCGTCAGGTCGTGCGCGCGACGCGCTTCATCGCCTTGCTCACCTTGGGCTCGCGCGTCGTCGGTCTGGCGCGGGAGATGATGTTTGCCCACTACTTCAGCACCGGGCCGATCCTCTCCGCGTTCCGCATCGCCTTCATGGTCCCCAATCTCTCGCGTCGCCTGTTCGGCGAAGGGGCGCTCTCGTCGTCGCTCATCCCCGTGTTGACTGATGTGCTGCACCGCGAGGGCGAGGCGCCGGCGCGGCGGCTGGCGGGCAGCATCCTCCTCCTGCTGACTGTGGGGCTGACGGCGCTCACGATCGTCGCGGAGATCGGATTGTGGATCGCCGTCCGGTGGATGGACGAGCCGGCGCTGGAGCTGACAGCCTTGCTGCTGCCGTACATGGTGCTCATTTGCGCGACGGCGGTGGCGGGCGGCGTGTTGAATGTGCGCCACCACTTCGCCTCCCCCGCGGCCGCGCCGGTGGTGATGAACGTGGCGCTGATCCTCGGCATGTGGCTCGGCGCCTGCGTTTTTCAGCTTTCCGGGCGGCCGCTGATGGTGGCCGTCTGCGCGGCTACGCTGGCCTCCGGCGTGGTTCAGGCGTTGTGGCAGCTTGCGGCGCTGCGGCAGGTCGGCTTCATGCCGATCTTCGCCTGGGACTGGCGCACTGAGCCGGTGCGGCGCGTGTTCCGCATGATGGGGCCGATGATCCTCGGGCTGTCCACCGTGCAGATCAGCTCGCTGGCGGACTATCTCGTGGCGTACGTAGCGGTGACCAACGCCGCGGGCGAGCGCGTCGGACCGGCCGTGCTGGGTTATGCTCAGAATCTGTATGAGCTTCCGCTGGGCGTGTTCGGCATCGCGCTGGCGACGGCGGTGTTCCCGCTGCTGTCGGCGCGGGCGGCTGAGGGAGACACGCGCGGGGTGCTCGACGTGTTCACGCGCGGCGTGCGGCTGTCGCTGTTCATCGGGCTGCCTTCGGCGGCGGGGATGATCGTGATCGCCGTGCCGATGGTTCGCGTGCTGTTCGAGCGCGGCGAGTTCGGTCCGGCGGACACGCAGCGCGTCGCCGGCGCGGTGGTGTACTACGCGCTGGGCATCGCCGCGTACTGCACGCAGCACGTCGTCGTGCGCACCTACTACGCCCTGAAGGACAGCGCCACGCCCATGCGCATCGCCGCGGCCGCGGTCGCCCTGAACCTGCTGCTAAACATCGTGCTGGTGCGCACGCCGATGCAGGAGCGCGGCATCGCGCTGGCGACGGCGATCTCGTCCACGGTTCAGGTGCTGTGGCTGATGCGCCGCCTGCGCGAGCGGCTGCCGGGGATTTCGTGGCGGCCCGTCGTCGCAGCGCTGATTCGCATGGCGGCGGCGACCGGCCTGATGGTAGCGGCGTTGCTCTGGTTGCCGTCAGTGAGCGGAGTCGGCAGGATGATGGCGAGTCGCGCATGGGTGGAATTGCCGGGGCTGCTGCTGATCGGCGTGGCGGCCTATGGCGCGGCCGCGTGGTTGTTGCACATCGACGAGCTGGGGATGATCATGGGGCGAGGTCATTGGGCAGAATCGTTTCCGCCTGCTGGTGAGCGGGATCGCAGCGCCCAGGCCGAACCCGTTGCCAAATAGCCTGCCAAATAGGAGGCGGGATTGTTCTTAAGTTGCTTTTCGAAAAGAGCTTAGGCTGCCAAATAAGGTGTCAAGTTCAGCACGGAATCGGCGCATCTCCTTCTTCGTCGCGGTAAGCGGTTGACACCTAAGACATGCCGGAACTTCCAGAAGTCGAGACGATCGTTCGCCAGCTTCATGCGGCGCTATGCGGGCGGCGTGTGGCGGCCGTGGAGGTGCTGCGAGCGGACATCGTGCGTGCGGCGGCGCGCCCGCTTGCGGAGGCGCTGCCGGGGCGCACGGTGCGCGGCGTGACGCGGCGCGCGAAGCGCATCCAGTTCGACTTCCGCGACAGCACGCTGATCATCCATCTGGGCATGAGCGGAAGGCTGACGCTCTGCGCGGCGCGAAGCCTGATGGAGCCGCACACGCATCTGCGAATTCGCTTCGCGGGGATGTCGGATGAGCTGCGGTTTCGCGACCCGCGACGATTCGGCGGCGTGTGGCTGCTGAGTGGAGAGTCGCCGCACGACGCGGCCGCGCCCCGGCTGGGTCCGGTCGGACCGGAGCCGCTCGAGCTGAAGCCGCGCGAGTTTCATGCGCTGCTGGCCGGGAGGCGTCGGCGCATCAAACCGCTGCTGATGGACCAGCGCGTCATCGCCGGGCTGGGCAACATCTACGTGGACGAGTCGCTGTTCGACGCGGGCATTCACCCTCTCGCCAGTGCCGGCGACCTGACTTCCGCGCGGACGCGCCGGCTGCTCGCGGCGATTCAGCGCGTGCTGCGGCGGGCGATCCGGTCCAAGGGGTCCACACTTCTGGACTATCGCCGCGCCGACGGCGAATCCGGCGGTTTTCAGCGGCTCTTCCGCGTCTTCCGACGGACCGGCGCGCCTTGCCCCCGTTGCGGCACGACGATTCAGCGGCTCGTCATCGGCGGACGATCGTCCCACGTGTGCCCCAAGTGTCAGACGGGTGGCACTTGAGGGACGCGGGTGCGCGACGACGCTCCGCGTGTCCGTGATTCTGCAGACTGACGGGATGCTCAGCGCGCGAGGTGAGACATGCCGTGCGGGTCGCGGTTCGCGGCCGGCGCGGATGGGAGATTTGCCGCAAGACCTGCCTGATACAGTTGCGTCAGCTCGTCGAGCCGATTCTCGAAGACCATCCCGTGCCGCGCACACACGCGCTCGACGATCGCGCGGATCAGCCCCTCCACATCCAGGCCATCAAACGCTTCGCGCGCCATCTTGGCTTGCAGGCTCGTGGCGGCAACGTCGCGCCCATCGAGCTGCCGCACCGCCTCGCGGACGTTGATGCCGATGCCGGTGATTAGGGCTTCCACGCGCTGCCCGGTGACCACCGTTTCCGTCAGGATGCCGCCCAGTTTTCGCCCCGCCACGTACAGATCGTTGATCGGTTTGATGCCGAGCGCCACGCCGGTGTGCTCGCGCAACGCCTCCACGCAGGCCACCGCGGCCGATTGCGTGAAGGCGGTCGTGACGGGCCAGGCACGGCCGTGAGCTACGTGGACCAGCGACAGGTAGATGCCTGCTTCGCGAGGCGACGCCCAGCTTCGACCGCGCGTCCCGCGCCCGTCCGTCTGCTCCGCCGCCACCACATAGGCCACGTCGCGGATCGCGCCATCGCGGAGCAGACGCTTGGCCGCATCGTTGGTGGAATCCACCGAATCAAATGAAAAGACCTGCACAAGCGGGAAGCATAGCCGCTCGCGGTGAAAGGCAAGACTCGCCATTCCCGCGCCGACGGGAAGCGAGTGTGCCCGGAAACCCGGGAAGATCGCCTGCATGGCTTGGGGGACACGTCTTGCCGGAGGCGCCGGCGGCCAGGCCGCACCATCCTGGCGGCCCCGGTCGGGTCGATGTCGGGGGGTCGCATGGTTACCCGGAACAATGGGCACACCCCGCCGCAGCGGATCCGTGGGTTGCGCGAGCGTGTTTGTGTTTCGTGCCCGCCACCGCTTGGCAAGTGCGCCAGGCTGTGCCGCCCAACGCCGTGAACACAGTTCCTCATGCGGGGGTGGCATGCTCTCGCTGTACTCAGCGTGAGCATGGGGTTCCCCAAGGCCAGACGCATGGCTACCCGCTGCGCGTGAAGCCATGCCACCCAGCCGCCCGCCGGACGCACGGCGGCACTTGAGCATGAGGCGCCCGCCTGGCGCGCTGCATCCGCCGTGGTTGAGATCGGCAGCCGCGGGCGACTACCTCCCAAGCTGATGCTCAAGCGCCGCAGCAAGCGACCCGTGCCGGAACTCGAAACCGCTCTCCGCCAGCCGCGCCGGGCGGGCGCGAAGACTGGACAGCAGCAGCGCGTCCGCCAGCTCTCCAAAGACCAGGCGCGCGGCGAAGGCCGGCATGGGCATCACGGTCGGTCGATGCAGCGCGGCGCCGAGGGCCTGGGTGAACTGCAGGTTCGTGACCGGATGCGGGCTGACGAGATTCACCGGTCCGCCAAGCGCCTCGTGCTCTAGGCAAAAATCGATGGCGGCGACAAGGTCGTCAAGCTCGATCCAACTCATCCACTGCCGTCCCGATCCGATTCTCCCGCCCACGCCCAGCCGGAAGGGCGTCAGCATCTTCTTGAGCGCGCCGCCCGCCGCGCTGAGCACCATGCCGATGCGACCGTTAACGACGCGAATCCCGCGCTGGGAAGCGGAGTGCGTCGCGGATTCCCACTCCGCACAGACGTCTGCGAGGAATCCCCGGCCTGCATCCGTGCCCTCCGTCACCCACTCGTCGCCGCGATCGCCATAGAATCCCACGGCCGACGCGCTGAGCAGCACCTTGGGCGGACGCGCGCAACGGGCGAGCGCGCCGCACAACAGGGTCGTTCCATTGACGCGAGAATCGCGGATGCGCGCCTTGCGCCGCGCCGTCCATCGACCGGAGGCGATGTTCTCACCGGCCAGATGCACCACCGCGTCCAGCCCTTCGAGCCGGCTCGCGTCGAGCTGGTCCTCGTCAGGCTGCCAGGGAATAACGCCGGGCTCGTGGCGCTGGTCCGTGCGCACCAGTCGCACGACGGTGTGTCCTTGCCCGGTGAAACGGCGCACGAGCGCGCCGCCGACCAATCCGCTTGCGCCGCTGATCGCGATGTGCATGAACCGGTTACCTCCGATAGCAAAGGGCTTCGGGCGCGAAGCGCCTGTCCGGGTGGGCATCAGTGTAATCATTTCCCGCGGGCTGGGCAGCAAGCCCGGCTAAAGCCGGCTCAGGCAAGCTTGTGCCCCGGAACCCCACCGACTCAAGTCGGTGGCAAAAGCCGGTCGGCTGAAGCCGACCCCAGGAGCGCGTCGTAGCGCCTTCAACCGCAAGCGTGTGGATTCATCCGAGCGAGTGGGCGGATGCAGTCGTGCAAGCGGGTCGATTCAGACGCAGTTTTCAAACCGGCACAGGTTGAAAACCTGTGCTGCAGCCCCCGGTTGAAAACCGGGGCCACACTTGGTCTTACAACGACCTCTTAGCCGCCCGAGTGGGCGTGTGCGGTCGCAAGCGCCGGCTGCCGCTCGGGTTCGCTGCGAAGTTCGTCCGAGACGATTCGCCCGTCGCGCAGGGTGATGATCCGGTCGCATCGCTGCGCGACCTCGGGCTCGTGCGTGACCATGAGGATCGTCACGCCTTGATCGTGCAGACGGTCGAAGATCGCGAGAATGGCGTCTCCCGTGGCCGTGTCGAGGTTTCCCGTCGGCTCGTCGGCGAGCAGAATGAGCGGCTCGTTGATCAGCGCGCGGGCGATGGCGACGCGCTGCTGCTGCCCGCCGGACAGCTCGGAGGGGCGGTGCTGCCCCCGGTCCGCCAGCCCGACCAGCTCGATGGCCGCGGCGGCGCGTGCCCGGCGCTGCGCCGCGGAGATGCCCTGGTAGAAGAGCGGAACCTCCAGGTTTTCCAGCACCGTCAGCGCGGGAATGAGATTGAAGTTCTGAAACACGAAGCCGATCTTCTGCCCGCGCACGTCCGACAGGGCGTCGTCGCTCATGCTGGACACGTCGATGTCGCCCAGGAGGTATCGACCGGCCGTGGGGCGGTCGAGGCAGCCGATGATGTTCATCAGCGTGCTCTTGCCCGATCCGCTCTGCCCGCAGACGGCCACGGACTGCCCGGCGATGAAATCCAGATCCACGCCGCGCAGCGCCTCCACGCAGACGGCCGTGCCGGGCAGGCCATACACCTTCTTCAGAGATTCGACGCGAGCGACGATGGACATGGATTCAAAGGGTTCCGGTTCAGGCCCGCCGCGGCAGGGCGGAAGGGACGGCACGAAAGATGCGGACCTGAGTCTCCAGCTCACTCCGGTGCGCAGCGCACGGACTGACTTGGGGTTGCGATGCGACGTGCCTTCGTGCCCCGGAGGGGCATCCGAAAGTAGCCCAGCCATTCATGGCTGGGGGTCGCAGCGCTCGACGGCGCAGTCCCGGAGGGACGGCTGATCGGCCGCGCAATGTGCACTCTTTCGTTCCGAGTTTCATCCGTCCCTCCGGGACTTTCGGCGTATCGCCGTGAACATCCCAGCGATAAATCGCTGGGCTATTCTTGGCTGCCCCTCCGGGGCACAACACATTCTGTCGATTCCTCTGTCTGACCGTAAGTTCACGAGATTCAAGAGCCCGACAACCGGAGCCGATTGGAAACACAGCCGATTCGGGAAACTCAAGGCACGGCGCGATCCCGTGGGCAGAGCGCTGCGACCGCGCTGTGTATCACCCCGAAGAAGGCTTCGGCCGCTCAGTTCCAGCGCCCTGCGGCGAACTGCCGCCTGCGCCCTGAGCGGGCTGGCCCTCGCGCGAAGGCGCGCCTGCGGGGCGTTGACCCGCACCCTCCGCCGGACGCCCGCCCGGGGGTGAGGGTGGAGTTGCGCCGGGCTGCGCGGGTGCGCCGCTGCCGGGTTGTGCGGGCGGACCCCCGCCGGGGCGACCCGCACCGGGCGGCGGCGCGCCGCCGCGCCCGGACTTCCCGCTCGTCGCCGAGGGCGGACCCGCCATGCCCGGTCCACCGGGTCGTTCAGCGCCCATTCCACCGTTTTCACTGCGTCCGGCGCCGGAGGGCGTTTCGGGCAACATGCGAAGCTGATCGTCGTTGACGGCCAGCAGCACCTGCCCGCCTTCGCTGATTCCGTCGAGAATCTGCACCCACTCCGTATTGGAAGCCCCGACGCGAACCGTTGCCGGCTCCACCTTCCGCCCGTCCGTGGAGAACACAAAGCTCTTGCCGCCCTTGCCGAAAACCGACTGAACCGGAACGGCCACCGCGCCTTCGACCTGATTAACCATGATCTCCGCCACGGCCGTGACGCCGGGTTTCAGCAGCGCGGGTGTCTCATCCAGCTCGATGCGGACTTCGTACTCCTTGAGGTCGGGGTTCAGCCAGCGGTTCTGCGACTCGGCGAGCGTGCCGATCTTGCTGACGTGACCCTGGAAGGACTGGTTCGGCAGCCCCTCCACCTGCACGCGGGCCGAAAGCTCGGTCTTCAGCAGGTTCATCTTCGACTCATGCACGCGCAAGAGCACGTTCATCCGCGTCGTGTCCACGATGGTCATCAGCGTCTGGCGCTCGAATACTTCCGCGCCTTCCTTGACCTGGTCCTCGCTGGACATGAAGCGCCCGGACGACGTGGCCGAGTAAACGACCAGCCCCGGTCCCGGCGCGACAATGCGGCACTTCTCCTGCTGCTTGAGGAGCTGCGCGAGCTTTTTCTGCGTCAGCTCCATCTCCTTTTGCCGGCCGTCCAGCGCCGCCTGCTTGCCCTCCTCGGCCGCCTTGGCGTTCTTGCGCACGCGCTCCCGCTCGCTCTGCGCTTCCTCCAGCGCGGACTTCTTCGACTTAAGGTCCACCTCGTGCGTGTACTTGACGAGGAGCTCTTTCGCGCGAACGGCCTTGTCCAGCGCCCACTCCGCTTTGCTCAGCTCGAACTCGTCCTGGCGGTATTCGGTCGAAGTGATGTACTTGCGATCAAACAGGTCCTTGGACGCCTCGAACGTCTCCTTGCTGCGCGCCAGCGCCATCTTGGCTTCCTCGATGGCCACGTCGGCGTCCTTCTCAGCGAGTGGCCAGTCGCCCTCGACGTACTTGGTCAGCTCGATCTCCGCCACATCCACTTTCAACTGGGCCTGCGCGATGTCGCTTAAGTTCTGGTCCTTCTGGATGTCGAGGTCGCTCTGCGCGGTTTTGACCGACGTTTTCGCCGAGGTTTCCTTCAGCTCCTCCTGGCGGATCTGGTCTTCGATCTGGTTGCTCGCCAGGCGAACCAGTTCGTCGCCGCCCTTCACCATGCTGCCTTCCGGCATCAGAAAGATGATGGTGCTGCGCCCCTCCAGCTCGCACTTGACCTCCGTGGAGTTGGCGGCGGTCAGCTCGCCCTTCTCCTGGAGCGTGACCGCGAAGCTGTGCCGCTCGACCCGGTGCGCCAGGATGTCCTCCTTCGCCGCGACCCCGCGACCGAACAGCGTCCAGAACGCCGCGACGCCGGCCCCGGCGGCCAGCACGGCGAGCAGAAGATAGGGTGTGGACAGGCCGCGGCGAGGGCGGCCGGCGGCATCAGCGTGTAGTGCAACAGCTTGTAAGTATCCCATCGTCTCGATTCTTTCCTGCTGCCCGCTCCTGTGCGGCCCGTGCCACGGGCGGTGATACCTGCATAAACCGGCGCCGAGGGCGGTTTCATTCCGCCATGAACATGCGCGAGGGTACGGCGACCGGGCCTGCCAGACCATTCGCACGAGGGACTCTGACAATTTCGTGCAGCCCGACGACCGCAGCGGCGATGCGTCGCGCCGTTGGATTTCGGTGTGTCGTCTGCGCCAACCTGCTAACTACGTCGGCTTCCACGGCACGTCCGGGACGCCCGCCGCGGCATTCGCCTGTCGCGCCAAGGCGAAGAGCAGGTCGCTGAGCCGGTTCAGGTACACAACAGAGTGCCCGCCCAACGGCGTCTGGCGGTTGAGCGTCACCACCGCGCGCTCCGCCCGACGCGAGACGGTCCGCGCCAAATGCAGCCGCGAGGCCAGCTCGCTTCCCCCGGGCAGGATGAATTGGCGCATCGGCTCGACGGACGCGCAGGCTTCGTCGATCCACCGCTCGAGTCGCTCGACATCCACCGCACCGAGCCGGGGCGACTTGCCCGCGAGGTCCGGGTCCGCCAGTTCCGAGCCGAGCACGAACAGGTCGCTTTGCAAGCGCCGAAGCAGCGAGCCCACCGGCGCTTCAGCGGACGCCGCAGCCAGGCCGATGGCCGCGTTGGTCTCATCGACGTCCCCATACGCGGCGACCCGGACGTCGTCCTTCGACGTTCGCCGTCCGCCGAACAGCGAAGTTTCCCCGCCGTCGCCCGTGCGCGTGTAAAGCTTCATGCTTCAGGCATCCGATGCGCCGCGGGTTTCCGTGGCCTGCCGTGGTTTTTACGGGCAGTCGTAACCCTTCGTGTCCACCGCGCCGCAGCCCCACTCAGCGGTGGCCGTTCCCGGCCCCGCCGGCAGTCCGCTGAATTTCGCCTTGCCGCGTCCCGTGTCCTTGATGGTGCCGGACTTGCTGGGACCGCTGCTCAGTGTGACGGTGAACGTGTCGCCGGGCACGCTGTCCATCAGCTTGACGGTCATCTTGTTGACGCCGTCCTTCTGCCGGCACTTCGCGCCGCCGATGCGCTCGCTCCCGGTGCAACCGGCGCCGCAGTCGAGCACGACCTCGTCCGCGCCCATGTCCACCGCGCCGCGCAACACGCGTTCATCCCCGTCCACGTCCGTCTCGCCCGTTTGCGGAACAAACGCCGGATCGCCCGCGTTCACCAGCGGCGAACAGTTGTCCAGATGATAGTCGTCGCCTTCGAGGTCTTTGAACATCGGGTCCACGTCCACGTTGCCCGCGCCCCAGTTCACGGTTGAGGAATCCACGCGCAGCCCCGCTTCGCCGGCCTCGATGTCGCAATACGACACGGTCAAGGTGATGCCCTGGATATCCACCTCGCGCCCATCGCCGAAGGTGGATCCGTTGCGGTACACAATGCTGTTGTCCAGTGTGACGACGAGATCGCCGTCGCTGCGGAGGGTGATGCCGTCGCCGGCGTCGGCGCCCGAGTTGCCGGTGAACGTGCAACCGGTGATCTCGATGCTCGAATTGGCTTCAAAAAACATGCCGCCGCCCTTGCCGGCGCCGCCGCCTTCGACACCATCGGCGGAGTTGTTGTAGATGAGGTTGTCGCGCAGAACGACCGGCACGAGGTCACTGGGCGCCAAGTCGCCCCAGATGCCCCCTCCGTCGCGGTAGGCGCTGTTGTTGTAAATCTCGTTGCCGATCATCGTGACCTGCCCCCGAAAGACGCTGACCCCGCCGCCGTCGCCGGAGATGTGCAGGATGATGTGCGTATCCTGCGCGGAGTTTCCCGTGATGATGTTGTGGTCCAGGGTCGCGTGCCCGCGGTCCACGTCAACGCCGCCGCCGTAGCTGGCGCGGTTGTTGACGATGATGTTATTGCGGATGGTCGGGAACGAATTGAGCGTGGAAATCCCGCCGCCCAGGTACACCGAGCCGTTGCTGAAGCCCACGCCGTGGGTGATCGTGAACCCTTCCAGAAGCGTTCCGACACCTTCTCCCAGGCGCATTCTGACCACCGAGTTCTGGAAGTCGCCGTCGAGGGTGGTCACCAGAGGTCCGTCGGTGCTGCGGATGGCCAGGGTCTTGCCCTTGTAGTCGATCGCCTGCACGTAGGTTCCCGGCTGCACGAGGATCGTGTCGCCGTTGACGGCCACGTCGATGGCCGCTTGCACCTGGCAGAACGGGCTGCCTTCGGTGCCGTTGCCGGGACCGGGGCAGTTGTCGTCATCGACGTACCACGTGGTTTCCGCGCTCGCCGCCGCTGCAATCGTTGCCGCGCCCGCCACCGCGAGCCACAACCTCATGGATCGGTACATAAAATCCCCCTCCCGACGTGAATCAGGCCTGATCCTCAGACACTCATTCTACGCAGGCGAAACGCCCGCGCATAGCGACGATGCCTCCTCGCGTGCCCGTCGCCGTCCGCACGATTCTAGGCCGATATTCTCGTGGAATTCAACAGGTCCAGGGCGGGGGCGCGTCGGGATTCACCCCGAGCGTGCGGATGGCCTCTTGCACAACCGAGGGCTTCACGGCGCCGTCGAGGGCCAGACGGTGCAGCGTCGCCACCGCGATCGACGCGGCGTCCACCTCAAAGAACCGCCGCAGTCCTTCGCGCGTTTCGCTGCGCCCGAAGCCGTCCGTGCCCAGTGCCACCAGCCCCTTCGGCGTCCACGGCGCCACCCCGTCCGCCAGCAGGCGCACATAATCCGTGGCCGCCACGACGGGCGCCGGTCGCGCGGCAAGCTGCTCGGCGATGTACGGTCGGCGCGGCGCGGCGGTCGGGTGCAGCCGGTTCTCGCGGTCGCACGCCATCGCGTCCCGGCGCAGTTGTGTGTAGCTGGTCACCGACCAGACGTCGCTGGAGACGCCGAACTTCTCCGCAAGAAGGCGCTGCGCCTCCACAACGTGGTTGAGGATCGCCCCGCTGCCGAACAGGTGCACGAACGGCTTGTCCTTGTCCTTCCCGCTCAGTGGAGAGGAGCGGAAGCGGTACATGCCCTTGAGAATGCCCGCGGCCACGTCCGGTCCCTGCGGCATCGGCGGCATGCGATACGTCTCGTTCTCCACCGTGAGGTAGTAGAAGACATCTTCGCGGTCTTCGTACATGCGCCGGATGCCGTCCTGCACGATCACGGCCAGCTCGTAGGCGTACGCGGCGTCGTAGCTGACGCAGTTGGGCACCACGCTCGAATAGATCAGCGACTGGCCGTCCTGATGCTGCAAGCCCTCGCCCGCCAGCGTCGTGCGCCCCGCCGTCCCGCCGATCAGGAAGCCCTTCCCGCGCGCGTCCGCGAACGCCCAGATCGAATCGCCCACGCGCTGAAAGCCGAACATCGAATAGAAGAAGTAGAACGGGATCATGTTCGCGCCGTGCGTGGCGTACGCCGTGCCCGCCGCGGTGAACGACCCCATCGAGCCGGCCTCGGTGATGCCCTCTTCGAGAAGCTGCCCCTCCTTGGCCTCGCGGTAGTACAGAAACAGGTCGGAATCCACCGGGTCGTAGAGCTGCCCCTTGTGCGCGTAGATGCCGTACTTGCGGAAGAGCGCGTCCATGCCGAAGGTGCGCGCCTCGTCGGGCACGATGGGCACGATCAGCTTGCCGATGTCCTTGTCGTCCATGAGGCGCGTCAGGATGCGCACCATCGTCATCGTCGTGGCGACTTCACGGTCCTTCGTGCCTTCGAGGAACTCGGCGAACTTGTCGAGCCGCGGCGCGCTGAAGCCCGGCACTTGCACGCGCCGCTGAGGCAGATACCCGCCCAGCGCGAGACGTCGCTCCCGCAGATAACGAATCTCTTCACTGTCGTCGGAGGGCTTGTAAAACGGCATTTCCGCCAGCTTGTTGTCCGGGATCGGGATGTCGAAGCGATCGCGAAAATGGCGCAGCTCGTCCTCGTTGAGCTTCTTCTGCTGGTGCGTGATGTTGCGCCCTTCGCCGGCCTCGCCCAGCCCGTAGCCTTTGATCGTCTTGGCGAGAATCACGGTCGGCTGACCCTTGTGGTTGACGGCGGCGTGGTAGGCGGCGTGCACCTTGATCGGGTCGTGCCCGCCGCGGCGCATCTGCAGGATCTGCTGATCCGTAAGCGACTGAGCCATTCGCAGCATTCGAGGATGAACACCGAAGAATTCCTGCCGCGTCTTGTCGCCCGGCTGCACCGAGTAACGCTGATAGTCGCCGTCCAGCGCGTCGGTCATGCGCTCGATGAGCAGGTCGGCGTCCTCGGATTCCAGCAGCGGATCCCAGTCCGATCCCCAGATGACCTTGATGACGTTCCATCCCGCGCCGCGGAAAGCGGCCTCCAGCTCCTGGATGATCTTGCCGTTGCCGCGCACCGGTCCGTCGAGGCGCTGCAAGTTGCAGTTCACCACGAACGTGAGGTTGTCCAGCCCCTCGCGCGACGCCAGCGTCAGCGCGCCTAGCGACTCCGGCTCGTCCGTTTCGCCGTCGCCGAGGAAGCACCACACGCGCTGGTTGTCCGTGTCCTTGATGCCGCGGTCGTGAAGGTAGCGGTTGAAGCGCGCCTGGTAGATCGCGGTGATCGCGCCCAGACCCATCGAGACGGTGGGGAACTCCCAGAACTCCGGCATCAACCACGGGTGCGGGTACGACGACACCTGCTCGCCGATGCGCACGCGACGGCGGAAGTGGGCCAGGTCGTCAGCGCTGAGCCGGCCCTCGAGGAACGCGCGGGCATACACGCCCGGCGCCGCGTGCCCCTGAAAAAACACCTGATCCCCGCCGCCCGGAGCGTCCTTCCCTTTGAAAAAATGATGAAATCCAACCTGGTACAGCGTCGCCGCGGATTGAAACGTCGAGATGTGTCCGCCGATGCCGGGAAACTGCCGATTGGCGCGCACCACCATCGCCACCGCGTTCCAGCGCATCAGGCTCTTGATGCGACGCTCGATGGCGCGGTCGCCCGGATACGGCGGCGTCTGCGAGGCCGGGATCGTATTGACGTAGGGCGTGTTCAGCGAAGCGGGCAGGCTGACCCCGCGCTGCCGGGAGCGGTCGATCAGGCGGCGCATCAGAAACAGCACGCGCTCATATCCGCCGTTCTGCGCCAGCACAGAATCCAGCGAATCCATCCATTCCGACGTTTCCACCGGATCGCTGTCCGGCCTTGGGTCCAGGTCCATTGGTGTTCGACTGCTCATGCGGCTAACCTGACGACTCGCTCCGGGCGGTTCATCTCCCCTGAAGGAGGGGGCGAACCTGTTGTCTCAACGCACAAATAGCCCGGACGAGAACACGGCATCCTAGCGGAGAAACCGGAAAATGTCAGGTCTGACGCTCTTGATCGTCCTGAGCTTCGCGACGCTTGCGGCCATTGCGTTTGCACAAAGCGGCACGGCCGGGCCCACGCATCCCTTTGGCATCCGCGACCTCGTGGCCATGGATCGCCTCAGCGACCATCAGGTCTCGCCGGATGGAACGCGCATCGTCTTCGTGGTTCGCCAGACGGACCTCGACGCCAACAAGGGTCGCACAAGCCTATGGCTGGTCAACGTGGACGGCAGCGGGCTGCGCCGCCTGACGAATCACCCGGAAAGCGACAGCCAGCCGCGCTGGTCGCCGGACGGGCGGCGCGTGTACTTCCTCTCGGCGCGATGCGGCTCTTCGCAGGTCTGGGCGATCGACCCCGAAGGCGGCGAGGCCGTCGAGATGACGCACCAGCCGCTCGATGTGAGCGCCTTCGCGCTTTCGCCTGACGGATCGCGCCTCGCCATCTCGATGGACGTGTTCCCCGACCTGCCGAATCCGCAGGACACGAAGAAACGGCTCGACGAGCGCGCGGAGCAGAAAGCCACCGGGCGCGTGTACGAGCAGGCCATGATGCGCCACTGGGACGCATGGAAAGACGGCCGGCGCTCGCACCTCTTCGTGCTTCCGCTTTCTGCGCCATCCACGACCAACCCCGCCGGTTCATCCTCCCCCGCTGTTGCAACAGGCGCCGCCGATGCAACGGGTTCCGCCGCCGCGGTCCCGCTCGACCTGATGTCCGGCCTCGATGCCGACTGTCCCGCAAAGCCCTTCGGCGGCGCGGAGGACTTCACGTTCACGCCGGACGGCAAGAGCCTCGTTTTCGCCGCCAAGCTCGTCGGGCGCGAGGAGGCCTGGTCCACCGACTTCGATCTCTACGTCGTGCCCATCGACGCCTCGCAGCCGCCGCGATGCCTCACCGACGCCAACCCCGCATGGGACACGCGCCCGACGTTCTCTCCCGACGGGAAGACGCTTGCGTGGCTCGCCATGCGCGTGCCCGGATACGAGGCCGATCGCTTCCGCGTCATGCTGATGTCCTGGCCCGATGGAAAGGCGAGATGCCTCACGGAGGCGTGGGACCGTTCGCCCGGAGAGTTCTCCTGGTCACCGGACAGCCGCACGCTCTACGCCGCCGCGGACCACCTCGGACAAGGCGCGCTGTTCGCCATCGACGCCGGAACCGGAACGGCTCGCGTCGTCGTCAAGGAGGGCCACGTTCGCGGTCCCGTCGGCACGTCCGCGGGAGGCCCCATCGTGTTCGGCATGGATCACCTGCGAAGCACGGTGGACCTCTACACCGTCCAACCGGACGGCGGCAGCCCGCGCCGCATCACGCGGTTCAACGAGAGCAGGCTGGCCGCCGTTCGCCTCGGCGAGCCGGAGCAGTTCACGTTCAAGGGGTGGAACGACGAAACGGTCCACGCCTACGTCGTCAAGCCCGTGGACTTCGATCCGGCGAAGAAATACCCCGTGGCCTTTCTCATCCACGGCGGCCCGCAAGGCTCGTTCGGCAACGACTTTCACTACCGTTGGAATCCGCAGAGTTACGCTGGCGCGGGCTACGCGGCCATCATGGTCGATTTCCACGGGTCCACCGGATACGGGCAGGCGTTCTGCGACGCGATTCAGAACGACTGGGGCGGCAAGCCGCTGGTCGATCTTCAGAAAGGCCTCGAAGCGGCGCTCGCCCGGTACTCTTGGATGGACGGCTCGCGCGTGGCCGCGCTGGGCGCGTCATATGGCGGCTACATGATCAACTGGATCGCAGGCAACTGGCCCGACCGCTTCCGCTGCCTCGTCAATCACGACGGCGTGTTCGACACGCGGATGGGCTATTTCGACACCGAGGAGCTTTGGTTCCCCGAGCGCGAGCACGGCGGAGCGCCCTGGGACCGACCCGAATCCTTCGAGGAACACAACCCGGCGCGATTTGTGGGGAACTGGAAGACGCCCATGCTGGTTATCCACAGCGCCAACGACTTCCGCGTCTGCGAAACGCACGGGCTGGCCGCGTTCAACACCCTCCAGCGCCGGGGCATCCCCAGCAAGTTCCTGCACTTCCCCGACGAGAACCACTGGGTGCTGAAGCCGCACAACAGCATCCTCTGGCACGACACGGTTCTGGGCTGGCTGGATCAGTGGTGCAAATGAACGGGGGTGCGCGACCGTGGGTAGCCCGTAGCCGCCTGAACCCTGAACCCTGAACCCCAATCCTTCGACAACCCCCCCCGACACACCTACACTCAACTCCCCCGCGAACAGGGAGGACATGCTGCATGGCGCTGCTCAACATGGTGGAGGCGATCAACCTCGCGCTGGATCAGTGCATGGCCGAGGATGCGAATGTCCTGGTCATGGGCGAGGACGTCGGCGTGGACGGCGGCGTCTTCCGCGTCACCAAGGGGCTGCACGAGAAGTACGGCCCGCGCCGCGTGCTGGACACGCCGCTGGCGGAAGCGGGCATCATCGGCACCGCCGTCGGGATGGCCGTCGCCGGGCTTCGCCCCGTCGCCGAGATTCAGTTCTCCGGCTTCACCTATCAGGCGTTCCATCAGATCGAGCAGAACATGGCCCGTCTGCGCAACCGCACGCGCGGCAGGCTGCACGTGCCGATGGTGATGCGCGCGCCCTACGGCGGCGGCATCCGCGCCGTCGAGCATCACAGCGAGTCCCGCGAGGCCTACTGGGTCCACACGCCGGGGCTGAAAGTGGTCATTCCTTCCAGCCCGCGCGCCGCTCGGGCGCTGCTCGTTGCCGCCATTCGCGACAACGACCCCGTCGTCTTTTACGAACCCAAGGCCATCTACCGGGCGTTCAAGGAAGACGTGCCCGAGGAGGCGGAGGCTTGGCCGGTCGGAAAAGCGCGGCGCCTGCGCGACGGCGACGCGCTGACGTTGATCTCCTATGGCGCGACGACGCGTCAGGTGCTCGAAGCGGCCGAGGAGCTGGCCGACGCGCATGACATCCACGCGCAGGTGCTCGACCTGCAATGGCTCAAGCCCATGGACACCGAGGCCATCATCGACAGCGTGAAGGCGACGGGTCGCGCGGTCGTCGTGCACGAAGGCCCGCGGACATGCGGCATCGCGGCGGAGATCATCGCGCGCATCAACGAACGCGCCCTCGACTGCCTCCACGCCCCGGTCCGCCGCGTCACCGGCTACGACATTGTCTTCCCCTTCTTCCAGGTCGAGCGGTTCTACCTGCCGGACGCCGCGACCATTGTGCAGGCGTGCCGCGAGACGATCGAGTATTGAGGCAAGACGGTGCGGCACCGGTTTTCAGCCGGTGGGTGCGGCACCGGTTTCCAGCCGGTGGATGTGGCACAGGTTTCCAACCTGTGGGTGTGGCACAGGTTTCCAACCTGTGCGGTCCTTCAGTGTGCTGTGGCACCGGCTGGAAAGCGGTGGCACATGGCGCGGATTTCACCGGGAATTGCGGGCCATGCGGCGAGGCGGGTTCAACTGGAGCGCTTTCGGTTTCGCCGGACCGGCGACCGCCTATCTCATTGCGTTTTCCTTTCTCCCCATGCTCGTGGCCGCGTACTTGAGCTTTCATCGCTGGCTGCTGGTGAAGGACGAAGCGACGTATGTGGGATGGGCGAACTACGCCGCACTGGCGCGCGATCCGCTGTTTCTCAATGCCGTGGGGAACTCGCTGAAGTTCGTCGCGATGGCGGTGCCCTTGGGGATGGCGCTGGCGCTGGGGGCGGCGCTGCTGGTCAGTCAGCCGCTGCGCGGGGCCGCGGTGTTTCGCACCATCTTGTTCATTCCGTCCGTCAGCTCGCTGGTGGCGCTGTCGATGGTGTGGATGTGGGTGTACCTGCCGGACCGCGGGCTGATCAACGGTCTGATCCGGGTGATGCGCGAGGCGTGGGTTGTGCTGGGCGGGACCGATCCCGGCTGGGCGACGGACACGGACTTTCTGCACGATCCGGCGTGGGCGCTGCCGGCGCTGGTCTTCATGAGTGCGTGGATCGGGCTGGGACCGCGCATGGTGATCTTCATTGCCGGATTGGCCGGCATCCCCGCGAGCCTGCATGAGGCCGCGGCGCTGGACGGGTGCGGCGTCTGGCGGCGATTCCGGTCGGTGACGCTGCCGATGCTGCTGCCGACGACGTTCTTCGTGCTCATCACCTCGACGATCGCGTGCTTCAAGCTGTTCACGGAGGTGTACGTGATGACGCAGGGCGGCCCGCGCCGCACCACGGACGTCGTGGCGTATCACATCTACCGGCAGGCGTGGCACAAGTTTGAGATCGGCATGGCCAGCGCGCAGTCGTATGTGCTGTTCCTGCTGATCCTGGCGGCGGCGCTGGTTCAGTTCTGGCTGATGCGGCGGCGCGTGCGCGAGACAGAGGAGGCGTGGGCGGCGTGAAAGGGCGAAGGGGGCTTTTCGGGAAGCTGGCGACTTACGCCGCGTTGACGGCGCTGGGCGCCTTCACGCTGGCGCCGCTGGCGTGGATGGCGGCCACGTCGCTGCGCCCGGAAGGCTCGCCGCTGCCGACGATGCGCGAGCTGCTCGACGGCCTCCTGCATCCGCATTTCGAGAACTACCGCTATGTGCTGTGGTTCCCCGAGCTTCCCGTGTGGCGGTTCGCGATCAACAGCGCGGTGGTCACGGCGGGCGTCGTGCTGCTGCAACTGGCGCTGTGCTCGACGGCGGGGTACGCGTTCGCGCGGCTGACGTTCCGCGGGCGGGATGCGCTGTTCGCCGCGTTCATGCTGACCATGATGATCCCGTCGCAGGCGATGATCGTGCCGCTGTTCGTGATCGTGAAGTGGCTGGGGTGGCTGAACACGTACGCCGGGCTGATCGTGCCGTATCCGTACCTGTCCACGGCCTTCGGGACGTTCCTGCTGCGGCAGTTCTTCGCGACGATCCCGCGGTCGCTGGATGACGCGGCGCGGATCGACGGCTGCTCGCACTGGGGCGTGTTCCGCCATGTGATGATCCCGTCGGCCAGGCCCGCGCTGGCGACGGTGGCGGCGTTTGCGTTCATCTGGACGTGGACGGACTTCTACTGGCCTTTGCTGGCGACGAGTTCGGTGAACATGCGGACGCTGGAAGTCGGGCTTTCGGTGTTCAAGCACGCGTATGGCATGACGAACTGGCCCTTGCAGATGACGGCGGCGGTGATCGTGCTGCTGCCTGTGCTGACGTTCTTCCTTGCGATGCAGCGGTTCTTCGTCCGCGGCGTGGTGATGACGGGGGTGAAGGCGTAGCCGTTGGAGGTTTCGGGCAACTCCGCGGCACAAGTGCGTGGCCACTGCACGTCATTCCCGCGCAGGCGGGAATCCAGCGGTCCCCCGGTGCGTCCTGGACCCCCGCCTGCGCGGAGGTGACGATGCGCGGGGGGGGACGATGCGCGGGGCCGGTGACGAAACGCGGCTCAGCACGGAATCCGGCTTGGTACATGTTCTGGACGCCCGCCTGAATCCGCTCTTTAGCGGGTCCGCAGTTGCGGCCACGTGCCACCCACAGTGAACCCGCTTCACGCGAGCAATAAGACAAAAAAAAGACCGACCCTCGAAGAGAGTCGGTCTTGAATCGCAATGATGCTCAGAGCCAAGTCGAGGCGGACGACCCGACTCGCGCCTTCAGCCTAGCGGTTGCGGCGACGCAGCAGGGCGAGCGCACCCAAGCCCAGCAGGCTCAGGCTCGCCGGCTCGGGCGTCAGCGGCAAGTTGCCGGAGGTGTCGCTCTCGCCGCCGGGCAGGATGTTGCCCTGCAGCATGTTGTACGTCACCAGATCGCTGTTGAACCCGGTCTGGAAGTACAGACCTTCGTCGCGGTGACCGTCATCGTTCGGAGGGCCGACGACGTTCAGCGCGCCCGGCACGCCGTTGAAGGTGAAGTTATAGCGGCCGATCTCGACGGGCGTGTCGGTCAGGTCGAGAATGAAACCGGGGACGGGATCGAAGCCGACATAGTTGGCTCGCACGACGGTGGGAATGTCGGTGTAGATTTCCTTGAAGTACAGGGCGTCGTTGATCGACCCGCCGCCAATGTTCCACGTGAAGCTGTTGAGCCCGATGTTCGACGTGAACCGGTCGTCCATCTGCATCAGACGCACGTTGGGAATGGTCGTGCCCTGTGGCGCGGCCAGACCGATGAACGCGTCGTAGCTCGCCCCGCTGGTCAGCGCATTGTTGGGCGTCCCGATCACATGCATGTCGAGGATCACTTCGCCGTACACGGCCGACGACATCGCCAGCATCGTCAACCCGAGAATCGTCTTCTTGAACATCTTTTCCCCAAGCCTCCTATTGAGTCCCGCGTCGAATCCGCCTCACTTCCGCGCGAGCACCGACGCTGTGCCGGCACCCCAAAATCCGCCTCCGCGCAAAACGCGCGGCCAGATCTTTCCTAATCCTTCTTGCGAACCGCCTTCGGAAAGGGAAACCGGCAGACCCGAACCGCAGCTCCTCGATCCCCTCCCCGCCTCTGACGACGATCCAGCCCACCGGGGCGACGCACACCGGATCATCGTCTCCCTATGTTACTTGAACGCCACGGGTGAATCAAGCCCAAAATCGACCATGTGAAAAAAAATCACCTACCTCCGCAGCCGCCCGGCGATGAGCCTTAAACCGGGTAAGCCAGCCCCAGAAGATCAACACTCGAACCGCATCGTAAGATATTCGATGACAATAGGTTGCAATCAGACTCCCGCGGATCGAACGCATCGTCGCAACTCGGCCACAACCGGACATAGACCGATAACCGTCGGCCGTTCGTTCATTCTCGGTCGTCCCGAGATCATCGGCACACCGTTGGAGCGGTCTTTTGCCGGAAGTGCGGCAGCTGCCAGCCCGTGGTGAAAGGTGACGCTTGTCATTCCCGCGAAGGCGGGAATCCAGCGGGTTGCTTCCGAGGTGGTGCTAATCCAGCGGTTTTCCGGGGCGAACTGGACCCCCGCCTGCGCGGGGGTGACGGTTCCCATGCCCGGTTTCAAGTTCTACCACGGTCTCCTGAGGTCGCTTTGCGGTCTTCACCGCCGCCGATGTTCGGTACCTGCCGCCCTGTCGAACGCCGCCCTCGCTGGCGCTTCGGGTTCTGAAACGGCGGTGCGAGTCAAGTCCTCAGAACCCGAAGCGCCGGCGAGGGTCCCAGCCGGCCCAGAGGATCGGGCTTGAGCACGAGCCTGTGTTCATTGACGGCTTCCCCGACACCCCGGACGCTACGCCGCATGTCGCCCTTCCATGTGACTCGCAGCGTCCGCAGTTTGAACCGGATTCGACAGATCGCCACGGTGCTGTCCCAGCAGGGGTTCGGGCACGTGGTGGATCAGCTCGATCTGGGGCGCTACCTGCCCGTCTGGATCCGTCGCCGCCCACGCAAGGACGATCGCCCGATCGCGCCGGGGACGTTGGTGGGTCGTCGGCTCGTTCGCGTGTGCGTCGAGCTTGGCCCGACGTTCGTGAAGCTCGGGCAGATGCTGACGACGCGCCCCGACATCGTCCCCGGCGACGTGATCGCGGAGTTGCAGTCGCTTCAGGATGACGTGCCGCCTTTCAGCACGGACGTCGCGCGGCGCATCATCGAGGAGGACTTCGGGCGGCCGCTCGATCAGAGCTTCCCGACGTTTGGCCCGTCCCCGCTGGCGAGCGGCTCGATCGGCCAGGTGTATCGCGCCACGGATGCGGAAGGGCGCGACGTCATCGTCAAGATTCGCCGACCGGGCATCGACGACACGATCCGGCTGGACATGCAGGTTCTCAAGTGGCTGGCGCATTCGATCGAGGAGTACGCCCCCGACCTGCGCCTGTACCGCCCGATGCTGCTGGTGGACGAGTTCGAGCAGGCGCTGACGCGGGAGCTGGACTACATCAACGAAGCCTCGACGACTTCCCGCTTCGCCGCGGCGTTCGAGGATGTTCCGCACGTGCGCTGTCCGAAGGTGTACTGGCCGTTGTGCAGTCCGCGCGTGCTGACGATGGAGCTGCTGCCGGGGGAAAACGTGGCCGCGCTGCTGGACCGCGAGCACTCCGGCGTGGACCGGCGCATTCTGGCCGACCGCTTCGCCAACGCCTACTTGCGGCAGATGTTCGAGATGGGCATGTTTCAAGCGGATCCGCACCCCGGCAACATTCTCGTCGAGCCGCCGGCGGACATCGGCATCATCGACTTCGGTCAGGTGGGGCTGATCACCGGCGAGCTGATGACGCAGCTTGTGACGATGGTGTACGCGGCGGTGAACCGCGAGATCGAAGTCATCGCGGACACGCTGGCGGACATGGACACCTACGGGCCGACGACGGAGCCGGGGCGGCTGGAGTCCGGGCTGCGGATGATGGTGGACAAGTATTACGGGCTGCCGCTGAAACGCATCGACCTGACGAAGCTGTTTGACGAGATTTCGGAGCTGATGCGGCGCAACGACCTGCTGCTGCCGCGCGACTTCGTGCTGATGATCAAGGCGCTCGCCACGGTGGCGAGCGTGACGCTGCGCATTGACCCGGAGTACAACCTGCTGCAATCGATGGGTCCGCGCCTGCAGGCGCTGATGCGCGATCGCTTCTCGCCGAAGAGCGTGCGGCGCGCGGCCGTGCTGGGCGGCTGGCACCTGCTGACGCTCGCGCGGCGCACGCCCCGGCAGCTTCGCCACTGGCTGCGGCACGTCGCGGCCGGCACGTGGCAGTTCCGCCTGCGCCACGAGAACATCGACCATCTGGTGCGCGAGCTGGACCGGTCCAGCAATCGGCTGGCGGTTTCGATCGTCATCGCGGCGATCATCATCGGGAGCAGCGTGATCATCACGACGAAGGAACACCTCAGCCTCTTGAACGTGCCGCTGCAGTACTTCGGGATGGCCGGGTACGTGGTCGCGGCGCTTCTGGGTCTGACGCTGGTGTGGGCGATTTTCCGCAGCGGGCGGCTGCACTGATGAGCTGCTCACGCGGGTACGCGGAGGGGGAGGAGAAGAAGAAAGGCTCGCGCAGAGACGCAGAGAGCGCAGAGAAGAGAAAAAGGGTAAATGGACTCGGGCGGGAGGTCCGGAACGGGCTCGAATCTTTTGCGCAGGTTATTTTCCGTCGTGGAGGTGGAGGGGGCTTTAGAGAACGAGATCACGAGGCAGATCGTGGATGCCGCGATTCACATTCACCGCACCTTGGGCCCGGGGCTGCTGGAGTCCGCGTACCTGCACATCCTCGCGCATGAACTGCGGAAACGCGGGCTGGCCGTTCGATCCGAGGTTCCCTTGCCGGTCAGGTGGGACGAGATTGAAATGGACTGCGCGTTTCGCGCTGATCTCATCGTCGAAGACACGGTGATTGTGGAACTGAAATCGGTTGAGCAGACAGCCCCCGTTCACCGCAAGCAACTCCTGACTTACCTGAAAGTCGCCAATAAGCGAATAGGCCTGCTGGTCAACTTCGGCGCGCCGCTGCTGAAAGATGGAATTACCCGGATCGTCAACGGGCTGCCCGATTCCGCTGCCTGCGAACGAGCCTGATTCGTCGCCGCCGACAGCCGGCGATCTTGAGAAGGTTTATCGCACACGCGCTGTTTTCCGCAATGGTCTCTCCGCTTCACGCCTGTGGCTGGGGCGACGTCCAGCGATCAAAGCAGCCGCTCTCGCTCCCTGCCCGCAATTCGCGCGACGGATTCTCGTTGCCGCATCAGCAGCCTCGATCTCCGCGCAGGATCACGACTTTCCTTCCTTCTCTTCTCTGCGTCTCTGCGCGAGACATTCTTCCCCGGGCCTCGGAAAGCGAAGAGCCTCTGCTCAGTAGAACATCCGGGCGAAGGCGTCGTCCGCGCCCTGGGGGTCGCCCTGGATCATCTTGCGCAGGCGGGCATTCCACACCGGCTGCATCCGCTTCCACTTCTCGTCGCGATCGATGCGGTCCTGCTCCAGCTTGTCGGTCATGGCCTTGAGCTTCTCGGGGCGGTCGCTGTCCATCTCCTCCAACTGCAAGAGCGTCTTGGCCACGCGCTCGTTGCGCTTGGCCTCTTCACGCTCGTAGGAGCTGACGACCTTCTCGATGCTGGCGTTGCGGCGCTGCCGGGATTCCTCGAGGCGCGGATCCTGGCAGCCGCCCAGGAGGAGGAAGCCCGCTGAAGTGCAGACGATGGTCAGTGTGATGCGTGTCATGGTTGTCACTGCCTGAAGGTCGGCGAAATGCCGATGCCCGATGCCCGTTGCCCGTTGCTCATTCCAAATCCTGCGTGCCTTGGCTTATACCCCTTGGGCGCCCCGTCGGTTGTGCGGGGCGCCGGCACGCAAACGTGCCCGAGCCGCGGCGAAACGCGATCTCCGCGGTGCAAGTCACCGGCTCGGAGAGCCGGTGGACCGGTGGCTGCTCGGAGAGCAGCCCCACCCATTGTGAGAGCAGCCCCACCTGCCCGCACCCGTCGCGGAACGAGGCGCACCCCGGCCCTTAGCCCACGGCGCTGCCGGGCGGGGCGTCGCTCCACGGTCCGATGAGCACCACTTGCGTGTGATCCGCGTCGCTGGCGGCGAGCAACATGCCGTTGCTCTCCTCGCCGCGCATCATGCGCGGCGCGAGGTTGGCCACGACGACGATGCTGCGCCCGACGAGATCCTCCGGCTTGTAAAACGCGCGAATGCCGGCGCAGATCTGCCGCTGCTCCGTCCCCAGATCGACCTTGAGGATCAGCAGCTTATCGGCCCCGGGGTGCTCGCGCGCCTCCAGCACCTTCGCCACACGAAGCTGCACGCGGGCGAAGTCGCCGATGGTGATGATGTCCGGTGTCTCGCTCATGGGAATCTCCAGCAGCCGGTGCGTCGGTCGCGCTGTAACCGCCGCCGATCCGCCGCCGCATGAAGATAGGAGGGAACTGCGTGGGACTCAACCGCGCGGGCGACGAGCCGGATGTCAACTGGCATGCGCAAGCACGGCCTCGAGTCCCGCGGCAATCAGGCTCGCCCGCGGCACTCCCTTGCGCTTCGCCAGCCGGTCCGTCCGCTTGAGCAGCCCCATCTCGATGCTGACGGAAATGACCTTTACTCCCTTGCCCTTGCGAGGTCGACCCCGCCGAGCTTTCACGCGCTTCCATCGGGCGCGGTCCTCGGGCGTGAGCGGACCGAACGTGTCAACGATGAACTCCTTGTCGAACTCGGCCACGCTCTTCTCGTCGATGTGCAGGGTGCGGCCTTGCGATTTCAGAGTCACGCCGGTTGCGACCTTCCTGGATCCGTTTCGATTCATCTTTTGTTCCGGCGCCGATGTCGGCGATTCTCACGCGGTGTCAGTGGGCGTGCATGGATGATGTAAACCTCCTCCGGATCTGGAATCACGTACACGACCTGAATCCGTTTCCCGGCAGGATCCTCTCCCCAGACGAGCCACTTGTCCTCCTCGCGGCGCATCGGGTAGGGGCGCCTCGCGGTGAGGACGACGTGCTCGGCCATTTCCGGCGAGACGCCATGTCGCGGCACGTGTTCGAGGTTCCACTCGTTCCATCGGAAGATCACTCCCCGTGCTCCAATTCATTATATAAGAAAAAGCGGCGGAAGTCCACGCCGAGCAAGCGTCACGCCTGTGACTCCGGGGATCTCGCCGATACAGGCAACACGACGCCGCGGCCGCACTCCGGACATCGCGGCACGGTCAGGCCGGTCAGGTTGTAGCGGCACTTCGGGCAGAATCCTGCGCGGACGCGGCGGCGGGCGCGCAACGGTCGGACAATGAGAACCGCGAATGGGTACAGCCCCAGGAGGATCGTCACGAACCAGAAGGGCACGACCACATAGGTGTTGAGCTGACGTTGACCATCGGCTTGATATCTATACCCGGGGCCACATGTACAGAGAATCGCATTGCGCGGTGACATAAGGATGAACTCTCCGAGGTACAAAACGCGGTTGTTCCAGCGGCTGGCCCGGTTCCCTCCTGGGTCCACATATAGGTGGAACTTCCGCTGCACCTCGTATTGATCCCTGCTTCCTCCATAAGCGTAACCCGCGATCAGCGTTCCAAATCGGGCTTGTGCAAAGAATCCGTTGGATTCCGGCATCGGGCTGGCGTCGGCGTACCCCTGAGAAACCACCTTGACTTCCGTCCATGCCAGGAAACTGACGAGCCCGGTCGCTAATGAGGTCAGCGAAAGTGCGGAGAGAACGGTCAGCAACAGGCATCGCGCAGGCCCGAGCAGGTCGGGCCGGCGTGGAGGAAGATGCAGCCAGGTCAGGACCGTCAGGACGACGACGCCCAGCGCCCACAGCGGCACGTGCGGCCCCAGGCCTGCGGCGGCGCGCCAGCCTGCGATACAGATCGTGGCGAGCAGGATCATCAGGCAGAGGGTCGTTTTTTTCCACATCGTCGGCTCGCGCGGTGAAACGCCAGCCGACAGTATCTCGCGTCGTGGCGCCGCGATCAATTGGGGTTCACAGGCGGCTGTTTGCTCTTCCGCTCGCGCACCAGATCGCCGAGCACCTCGACGGCGCGGTCAAGCTGCCCGTCGCGGCCCGCGGCGTGGCGGAGGTCGCGTTCGATGAGGATGTCGGGCTGGGTGGGTTTGCCTTCCAGCGCGAAGCGGAAGCCCGGCAGGATGAGCACCGCGTCGGCGCCGATGCGCGGCATGCCACCCACGGCGGTGACGTGCCCCGGCGTGGGGGTGCCCACCAGCACCGCCCGGCCCGCTTCGCGCGCGTCGTGCACGAGCAGCTCCTTGGCGCTGCGCGTGCCGTCGGCGATGAGGATGACGACGGGCTTGGTCCACGTCTTGGCGGTGGGGCGGCTCTCCGAGCTGCCAGTGGTAGGGCTGCTCTCTGAGCTGCCCGTGGTGGGGCGGTTCTCCGAACTGCCCGGGGTCTTGTGGCTCTCCGAGCCGCCGGGGGTCTTGTGGCTCTTCGCGCCGCCGGGCGGTGAGTTGCCTTCATCCTTCCCCAGAAGAAACTGCCGCCCGTGCATCGGCGTGCCGCCCACGCCGTCGCGGAAGTCGAGGATCAGACCATCCACCTTGTCCTGAATCGCCAGCAACTCCTGATACTCGCGCCCGTCGCCCAGCATCATCCAGATGTGCGCGTATGCGAAGCACCCGTCCTTGTGCGGAATGAACGCCACGCTGCGGTCCATCGCCCGATCGACCGCGTCGGCCAGGGATTCCCGCACCGGCGCGACTGTGATCGTGTGCTCGCGGCCGGGCGCGCGGCGGACGACGAGCGGCACGTGATGCCCCGACAGGCCGATGAACGCCTTGACCGGCGAGTACGGCTGCCCGTTGACGCTGACGAGTTCGTCGCCCACGCGCAGATCGAGCTTCTCCACCGGCGAGCCTTCGAGAATGCCGCGGACGTACCAGCGCCCGTCGATCTGCTGCGGGAACAGGCCGGCGTGCTCGACGTGCGTGTCCGGCGTGCGATAGAAGGCGCTGAGCAGATGCCAGTACGCGAACTCCTCGTCGGTTTCATACTCGAAGTGCGACTGCCCCGTGGCGTGAAGTAGATCATTGAGGCGACGGGCGAACTCCGCGTGCGTGGCGGATTGCTCGATGCCTTGGCGGTGCTGCTCGACCAGCGCGTTCCACGGATCGACGCCGATCAGCGCCGGCGCGGGGCTGGCCTGCACGGCGCTGAGGACCGCGGCGAACCGGGCAGCCGCGCCTTCCTCCTCGAAGCGCAGCGGCTTGGCGTCCTCGGCGCGTGCAACGAGGGCGGGCAGCACCGCGATCAGCAGCCGGATCGCCCGCCATCGTCCGAACATCGCGCGTTGTTGATGCATCGCCGTCTCCCCTTCCGCGACCGCCCGCGTCGTACAAAGTTGAATCATAACCGCTGATCCGCCGCGGGAATCGGCGAAACTTGTCGAATCATGCAAACCCGCTATGTGATCCTCTGCCTGCCGCAAGAAAGCTGACGAGCCGTCGGTGCCCCGCCTGTCAGCCCGGCTCCCGCTTTTCCTCCGCCGTCCGCTTTCGGTAGAATGGGCTTCGTGAGCACCACCTCGCATCCCTTCGATGAGTACGTTCGACGCCCCGCGGATGAAATCCGCCTTGCCGAGGCCGCCCTGCTCTACGCCGCCGACGAGTACCCGAAGCTCGATCCGCGCGTGCACTTCGCCTTCCTCGATCAGGCCGCCGACCGCGTGGCCTCGATGTCGGCGCCGGCGCCGATGGACCAGGTCGAAGCGCTGCGGACGATTCTCGTGGACGAGGAGCGGCTGGTCGGCGTGGACCTCGACGACTACCACAACCCCGAGAACAGCTACCTCAACCGCGTCATCGAGCGCCGCCGCGGCATCCCCATCACGCTTTCGGCCATCTGGCTCGACGTGGCCGCGGCGCTGGGTTGGCGCATGGTCGGCATCGGCGCACCGGGACATTTTCTCATCCGGCACCTGGATCTTGAGGACGAGCTGTACATCGACCCGTTTCGCGCGGGACTGGTGCACACCGAAGCGGAGGTGCGCGGCATGTTGGCGGCCACGCTCGGCGGCGCGGACCGCGTCAACCCCGACGCGCTGGCGCCGGTGGACAATCTGTACATCCTGCGGCGCTCGCTGGGGAACCTCTATTCCTGCTATCTGGGAAGGAACGACTACCCGCGCGCGGCCGTGACGCTGCGGCGGATGGTGGCGGTGGTTCCGGAGGAGGTGGTGCTTCGCGCGGAGCTGGGTCGCGTGCTGTCGCTGGCGGGTCAGTTCCGCGAGGCGGCGGAAGTGCTTCATGCCGCGCAGCGCTACGTGCTCGATGAGGACGAGGGGCGCGCGCTCAGCGACGTGGCGCAGGAAGTGAAACGCAGAATGGTGGAGTTGAACTGATGGGGGACCGGCTTTCCAGCCGGTCAGCCAACGAGCTTGGCCGATTAAATGGCATGGAAGGGAAATCTGTCATGAATCATCATTATTCTGCACGCCGGCTACCCCAGTTGAGACGGAACGCAGGGTTCGCACTCGCCGGTCTGTGGCTTGGCGGCGCCGCGCTCCTCGCGCAGGAAGTTCCGCCGGTCTTCCCTCCTGATAATCCGTGGAATACGGACGTTTCGCAGTACCCGGTGCACGAGAACTCCGCGGACTTTCTTGCCTCGATCGGGCTGGACCGCGGCCTGCACCCGGACTTCGGGACGGTCTGGAACGGCGCGCCGAACGGCATCCCCTATGTGCTGGTGCGCGATGCGCAGCCGGAGGTGCGCATCCGCTTTCGCGCGTACGGCGACGAGAGCGATCCGGGGCCGTATCCGGTCCCGCCGGACGCGCCGATCGAGGGCGGACCCGACGGGAACGGCGACCGCCACGTGTTGGTCATCGACGTGGACAACCTCAAGCTCTACGAGATGTACCGCGCGTTTCCGCGCCGCGGCGGGCAGAAATGGCGCGCCGACTGCGGCGCGGTCTGGGATCTGACGTCTAACGACCTTCGGCCCTTCTTCTGGACTTCAGCGGACGCCGCGGGGCTGCCGATCTTCGCGGGTCTGGTGCGCTACGACGAGGTCGTCGAGAAGGGCGAGATCACGCACGCCTTGCGCTTCACCGTCAGCCGCTCGCAGCGCGGGTTCATCCTCCCGGCCACGCACTTTGCCAGCTCCTCGCGCGATCCGGATCTTCCGCCGATGGGTCTGCGGCTGCGGCTTTCGGACGGCTTCGACATCACCGGATTCTCGCCGAACGTGCAGGTGATCCTCAGCGCGCTGAAGACCTACGGCATGATGGTGGCCGACAACGGGTCCGACGGATACATCTCCGGCGCGCCGGACGATCGCTGGGATGACGACGAGCTGCGCGAGCTGGGCCGGGTGCGCATGCGCGACTTCCAAGTTGTGTACACGGGGGACGTCATCACGGACGAGCCATGAAAGTCCGAAGCAAGGCTCGATGCGCGTCATTCTCGCGCAGGCGGGAACCCGGATCTCGTCGCGGAGCGACGAACTACCCGTCGCGGAGCGACGAACTACCCGCTGCGGAGCGACGAACTACCCCGAATTCCGTCAATCTCGCGCTGGTTCGCCTTGCCGAGTCGGCTCGAAGCGCCAATGGCGCGCGTAGGCCGGCGGCAGGTTGAGCAGCACGGTCCGGCGATCGAACTGGTAGGTCTCGATGCTCTGCGTCAGGAAGCGAGACACATCGCGCGCTCTTCGCCGCTCGCTGCCCGTCATCACCGCGCCCGAGATTCTGCGCAGCCCGATGTACTCGAAGTAGCTGAACACGCCCCCCGGCTTGAGGCTGCGGCGCAGCGCGTCGAGAATCGCGCGCACCTGGGCCACGGTGAAGATGGTCAACGGCAGCCCGGAGACGATGAAGTCGTACTGCTGCTGCCCGATCATATCCTGAACCGGCCCTTCAAACAGGCGCACGCGGCGCTGCGCCACCGCATCGGTGAAGCACGGCATCGTCAGCACATCGCGGCGCAGCGCGTCGGCGAAGGCGGGCGACAGTTCGTTGATATCCAGCCGGTCCTCGCGGCGAAGCACCGATCCCAAGTGGCGCGTCACCGCGCCGGTTCCCGCGCCGACCTCGAGCACGTGGCGGGGGCCGGTCGAGCGGACGTACGGCTCGCACAGCGCCCGTGCCAGATGACGCGAGCTGGGCGCCACCGCGCCGACGGAATGCGGGTTGGCGATGAACTGGCGGATGAAGTGGATGTTCTGACGCATGGTTGTCCCCGGACATCTTCGCTGCGCCAGCGCGGGTTGCCAACTCGATATGACAGGCGAATGGCCCGCCCCGCAGGCCTGCCGGCGCACGCGCGATCTACCCGGTGTTGCCGCCTCGACTGTCGTTATTTGTACCGGATACGGATAGGCTTAGCACCCGCGTGGCAGGGGGGGAAGGAAACGTCGAAATCAGAACCCCTCACGCAAGTGAGGGGCCTTCAGACACGACGCATCTTGAGGGCGAATGGTCAGGACAAAGCGTTGAACTGTGGAAATGCCAAATGCCGAAACGTCTGGAGCCGAGATGAGCAGGGCAGGCCGGGTGAAACAGGTCCGCAGCAGCGGACCCGTGGAGGACGCAAGTAGGTGCCTCTTGCTCACTTCCCCACGGCCTGTTCCCGCCTGCGCGGGAATGACGGAGTACGCCAGACCGTGCCACCCCGCCGTGCCAGCCGGGCGGTGCTTGACACGGGGATTGTTTCAAAGCGATGCACGATTTCACGGACAACCTCGATGCCGACGATGGCTCGCACGAGGACGATGGGCCGCGCAGCGATGAGCGATTCATGTCCGCGGCGCTCGACCTTGCCCACGCCGCCATGGACGCGGATGAGGTTCCCGTCGGCGCGGTCGTGGTGCGCGGCGGGCGCATCATCGGTCGCGGGTTCAACCAGCGACAGACCCTGCACGATCCGACGGCGCATGCCGAGATGCTCGCCATCACCGCCGCGGCCGAGTCCGTCGGCGACTGGCGGCTGGACGACTGCACGTTGTATGTGACGCTGGAGCCGTGCGCCATGTGCGCGGGAGCGATCGTGCTCGCCCGCATTCAACGGCTCGTGTACGGCGCGACGGACCCGAAGGCCGGCGCGTGCGCGTCGCTTTACACGATCCCGACGGACCCGCGACTCAACCATCAAGTTCAGGTCGCGTGCGGCATTCTGGAGACGCCCTGCGGTGCGATTCTCAAGGAGTTCTTCGCGCGGCAACGCGCGCTGGGCAAGAAGTGAGGAGCAAGGCGGGGGTTCGGGGTTCAGGGTTCAGGGTTCAGGGTTCAGGGTTCAGGGTTCAGGGTTCAGGGTTCGGGGTTCAGGGTTCGGGCATGGCGGCTCTCGCCTGTAAGTCGGCGGCGTCTGGCAGGATTCGCGTCCGCACCTCTGGCTAACAGCCAAGAGCTAACAGCTAACAGCGGGCAGCGAGCAGCGAGCAGCCAGCAGCTTCCCCCTACGCCCCCGTCCCAATCCGTCCCTCCCACGGCGAAGACGCGCTGGCATAGGCTTTTTTCGCAATGCGCCCCGAGCGAAACGCCAGCCGCCCCGACTCGCACGCCAGCGCCATCGCCCGCGCCATGCCCACCGGATCCTTCGCGCCGGCGATCCCCGTGTTAAGCAGCACGCCGTCCGCGCCGAGTTCCATCGCCACCGTCACGTCCGACGCCGTGCCCACGCCCGCGTCCACGATTACCGGATACGTCGCGTCGCCCTCCTTCAGATATTCCAGGCACAGGCGGATGTTGTTCGGATTGAGAATGCCCAGCCCGCTGCCGATCGGCGCGCCCAGCGGCATCACGCTCGTCGCGCCGGCCTCCTTCAGCCGCATCGCCAGGATCGGATCGTCATTGGTGTACGCCAGAACCTGCAGGCCTTCGGAGACGAGGATCTTCGCGGCCTCCAGCGTCCCGACCGGATCGGGCAGGAGCGTCTTGCGATCGGCGAGCACCTCGAGTTTGACCCACGCGGCGCCCGGATTGTCCATGCCCTCCAGCAGATCGCGCCCCAGCCGCGCGGACCGCACCGCGTCCTTCGCCGAAAAGCACCCGGCCGTGTTGGGCAGGATGGTGTAGCGCTTCGGATCGAGGTGATCGAGAATGCTGTCGGGCTTCTTGCCGCCCGCGTCGGTGAGCACGTCGCGGCGCACGGCGACGGTGACGACCTGGCACTGCGAGGCGTCGAGCGCCGCGCGCATGAGGTCGAAGCTTGCGTACTTCCCCGTCCCGACAAACAGGCGCGACGTGAACGTGAACCGCCCGATCGTGCAGGCGTCCGTGCGCCCCGCCGCTTCCGCTGAACCGCCCGTCACCGGCCGCGCCGTTTCCGTTGAACCGTCCATCCCCCGCCCCGCCGTCTCCGCTTCAACCTGCATCACCCGCCCCCCACGAACGTCACCACTTCCACCCGGTCCTCCGCGCTGAGCCGGCGCTCGCCGTACGCCCGGCGCGGGACGAGTTCCTCGTTGATCTCCACGGCCACCCGGACCGGCGCCAGCCCCCGCGCCGCCAGCAGCTCCGCGACGCTTGCGCCCTCGTGAATCTCCCCTGACTGTCCGTTGATCGTCACGCGCATGAACGGCTCCGAAAGAAATCGGCGCGCCGCAGATTATAGCGCAGAACGGCGGCTTGAACGAGTCCGCTGAAAGGACCGGTCAACGCGGGAATCCATTCTCCGCGGTTGAACCGGGAAGGCTTGGCAGCCCGTGGAGGAACTCGAAACCTGGCATCGGGACCGTCACCCTCGCGCAGGCGGGGGTCCAGTCCGCTCCGCTAGACCGCTGCTTTCATGCCTCCTCAAAACAACAGTCTGGATTCCCACCTGCGCGGGAACGACGAGTGTCGCCTTTCGCCGCGGACTGGCAGGTGGGCACAGGCGGAAAAGGCGAGAACCTTCCGAGATCCTACTCGGACTGAGGTTGCCTGGCGGCGCGGCTCCACGTCACGCGCACGGGCTTGTTCGCCCAACTGATCGGCGTGGTGTAGACGCACTCGAAGGTCTGCGATCCCGGCGTCGGGCCGCGCGAGTCGTTAAGGTCATCGAGAACTTCGATGAGCACGGAAGGACGGCGCGCGGCATCGCGCTGCCACGTGGCCTTGTCGGGGTAGAGAGCGACTGCATACCGGGAGAAGTCCACGGGCGGGCTGCCGTACGGCGCTGGCGCGCGAAGCACGGCGATCGTGGGCGGGCGCGGCGTTTCGTCCGCCAGATCGTCGCGCAGCAAAACGGCGGCGAGCCACCGGGTGTTCGCCGCGCCTTCGTCCCTGTGAAAGTTGAGGAGGTAGGTGATGCTCCCGCGCGCGGTTCCCGCGACGAGGATCGTCGTCAGCGCCAGGACGGCTATTCGCACGGAGGATCGACCGCGCACGGCACGATCCAGCCGCCCAAGCACGCACGCCGCTCCGATCGCCAGCGCCGCGTCGCTGAACACGCCGAACCGGCCATACTCCGCCGGCTTGCCCGCGCCCAGCAGCGTGAACTGCGCCAGCAGCACGCCCGCAACCGCCAGAAGCGGCATTGCCTCCGTTCGCCGATCCCAGATCCACATCAGCCATGCGAGGATCCCCACGAGCGCGATCGGCAGCCCCGCGCCCTCCGCCGTCAGCTCGGCCACGCGGACGAAGCCCTCGCCGACTCGTGCGATCTCATACATCGCCAGCGAGTTTCCGAAATTGCTCGCCAGAACCTGACGGTTGATGAGCAGGTTGATCGCGATGTAGGGGTTGGTCAGCAGATAGACGAGGATCGCGACCAGCCCACCCCACGCGCAGCTCGCGAGCCATCGCGCGGCGGGGAACGGCGCGCGGTCGCGCGACAGGCTGGGACGCAGCCCGGACACCGGCGAAGCTTCGCGCAGCCGCAGGTAGGCCGCCAGCGGGATCAGGATGCACACCGGAACGGACGAGAGCACCATCCCCACGGCCGCGCCGCAGGTGGCGCACAGAGTCCACCATGCTCGCGCGGTCGCCCTGGACTCGCGGACGGCGTTCGCTTCCCTCGTACCCGCAGCGTCTGCGCGACCTTCGTGGGCGGGCGGCGAGCAGCGCATGGCGAGCCACACCGCGGTCAGCATCAGCGCCGCGCCGGGCAGGTGCGGCTTGCCCTCGTGCGCCATGCACACCGTCACAGGCATCAGCACCACCAGCGCGGCCGCGGCAAGCCCCGCCATGTCGCCGGCAAGGCGCCGCGCGACTGCGAACGCGGAGAGCGCCATCACGAAGCCCCACATCGCGGAATACGCGCGTGCGACGACGTAGAACTTGCCGAACTCGTCGGGATGATCGAGATAGAACGCCACATCGCCGCGCACGTCAATCAGCCCGACGGCGCCGCAGAGCTTCAGCAGGGCGCCCACGGGATAGATGAACAGCCCGCCGTACTGATAAAGACGCGGGTCAAGCCGAAGCTGCGACGGATTCATGCCGCCCAGAGCGCGCATCACGATCATCTCGTCCGGCTGGTGCGTGTAGAGGCGGTAGCGCAGATAGAGGCGCGCCTGGTCGGCTTCGGTGGCGTTCAGCAGGATCGACCGGCTTGAAGCGGAGGCGAGCGGATCAACATCCACGTCGGCCCCGAGGGACGGGTCCGCCCACGCGCCGCCGGCGAGTTGCAGGATGCGCGATCCTCCCCAGGGCGAAGCGTCGCCGAAGAGGCAGGAATCCCATCGCGCCGTGGGCAGACCCCAGCGAATGCCGAGCACGCTGACGACGGCGTGCGTCGCCAGGATGAGCACGAGCAAAGCTGTGGTGCGCTTCGACAAGGGTCACTCCCAGACAAACGAAATCGGCGAATCGCTTCACACGGCGGCTCCGCGCCGTAACGCCCGCATTCTATGCTTACGGGCGGATCGAGGGACATGCGCCGGCGTTGGATGATGTGGGATCGCGCTGGTTGTCATGGGTCCACGTCGGTTGTGGAGTGTTCGAGGCGAGCGGGTTCTTCCCCATGCCTCCACGGCCTGTTCCCGCCTGCGCGGGAATGACGGAGTACGCCAGACCGCGGCGCCCATGCGCCTGACCGTGGCACTCGATCGGATGGACCGCGCGGACCGCTTCCTTACGGGCGCGGCTCTGTTAACCGCCGATCACTCCACCGACCGGGTGCGCAGGTGGAGGATGCGCTTCGTGTGCGACGTGAGCTTGACGCGCTCGTCGATGCGGTGGCCGATCACCCAGATGGGGCCGAGCTGGTCGCACAGCACGGCGACACGCTCGCGCTCGCGGGGATCGACCTTCGCGTCGATGAGGAAGTCCGCCACTTTTTTCGTGCCCGGAGCGCCGAGGGGCCAGAAGCGGTCGCCGGGCTTGCGCGTGCGCACGATCAGCGGGGGGCGAACGGCGTCGAGCGAGACGAACTCCTCGAACTCGGCGGCCTTGCGGCGCAAAGTCTCCCACTCGCCCGGCGCGGCGTCATGCATCTGGCACTCGATCTCGAAGCCGCGCAGCGGCAGGCGCGTGCGGCCCGGAAGGTGGATGGCGATTTCCGGCGCGATCTCCTCCCGCGCCTCATCCGCCGGCAGCGAGAAGATCAGCCGGTGATACGACTTGGTCACGTCCATGCCCTGCGGGAGCTGCACGCGCTTGCCGCTGGCGGGGTCGGCGACGAGGTCCAGCACGGCCACGAGGTTGGCGAAGGCCAGGTCCTGCTCGCCGAGTCCAAAGGAGATGTAGGCGAGGCGGATCAACTCCGTCTGGACGAGGCGGCTCTTGCGTGAGAGGGCTTCGACGTTCAGCTCCAACTGTTGATCGGTGCGCGAGATGATGAGCGTCTCGAACGTGCGCTGCACGGTTTCCGAAAGGTATTCGCTCAGCCACGCGGCCTGCTCGCCGAGGCGGGTCAGCGCCTCGCGGACCTGGGGGTTGACGCGGTCTTCCACCAAGGGGAGGACTTCGTGGCGCAGGCGGTTGCGCATGATTTCATTCGACTGGTTCGAGCGATCCTCGCGCCAGGCGATGCCGTTGTCCTGAAGGTAGTGGACAAGCTGCTCCTTGGAGAAACGCAGGAGCGGGCGAAGCAGGCGGATGGTCGAGCCGGTGCGAATGGGGCGCACAGGCGGGATGCCCGCCAGCCCGCGAAGCCCCGTGCCGCGGAGGATGCGGTGCAGGATGGTCTCGGCGTTGTCGTCGTATTGATGGGCGACGGCGACGAAGCGCGCCCCGTGCTGCTGGGCGACGCGCTCGAAGAACGTGTACCGCGCCCGACGCCCGACTTCCTCCACGCTGCCGCCGGTCTGCGCCGCCAGTTGCGCGACGTCCACCCGTTCGATGGTCGAGGGCATCTCGAGGCTGTCCGCGGCGGCCTCCACGAAGGCGGCGTCGCGCTCGCCCTCGGCGCCGCGCAGGGCGTGATCCAGATGAGCCACGTGCGGCCGCAGCGACCAGCGTTCGGCGCGATTGAGGTCGAGCAGCAGGTGGAGCAAAGCCATCGAATCCGGTCCGCCGGAGACGCCGACGACGAGAAGCTCATCGCGGGCCAGAAGCCCGTCGGCGGCGAGTTGGTTGGAGAGCAGACGGATCATAGGAATGTCGAGTGCATTAAGGCAATAATACAAGTCAGCGGTAAACTGCGGAAAAATAGTTGATTCTCGCAGCGCAGTCCTTGGCCGCCTTACTTCCGCCAAGTGCCGCCGGACTGATCACCTTGACCTGCTTTCCGTCCGCATCGTGCAAGTGCAGATTACCTAGGATCCACCCGCATTTCGCGCGCTTGACGTCGAACCAAGATATGCGATCCTCGCGCCAGTCCATATGAAAGAATCGTAATCCACGTTTGCTGATTTCAAGCCTGACATACCGCTGTGCAATACCTGCGGCCCTGAGGAGATGATGGACAAGAATCAAAACGCTGACGGAGACCAGCACGATCATTGCGTAATAATGGCCGGATGAAACACCACCCAAGATCGCGATTGCCAGCAGAAAGGTCGCACTAGCAATCTGGTTATACTCGCTTTGCCGGTCTGGCAAGGGCACGACCACGCAATTCAGGTCGTATTCCAAGCCACACTCTGGACAAGTGTGCGATTCGGGAAGCCCAGCCAGCACATAATCGCACCTTGCGCATCTGGCAGCGGCCAAATCTGGACTCTTCGTCGCCATGTCGCGAGGTTCGAGATTCAGGACAGGGCATCCGCTTAGGCGTTACCCTGATTTCACCATTCACCATTCTACCCCACCATCCCCGCCGCGTCCCCGATCATCTCCGAAAGCGTCGGGTGCGGGTGGATCGTGGTCATGAGGTCGTACGCCGTCGCGCCCATTTCGATCGCCAGGACGCCCTCGGCGATCATCTCGCCGGCGTGCGGACCGGTGATGCCCAGACCCAGCACGCGGTGAGTCGCCTTGTCGCAGATGAGCTTCGTCAGCCCGTCGGTCCTGCCGATCGCCACGGCGCGGCCGGACGCGCCCCACGGGATCTTCTTGATGACCACATCCAGCCCCTTGTCCTTCGCCTCGGCCTCGGTCACGCCGGTCCAGGCGATCTCCGGATCGGTGAATACCACGGCGGGGATGGAGCGTGCGTCGAAGACTTCGTTCTTGCCGGCGAGGATGTCGGCGACGACGCGGCCCTCGTGCAGCGCCTTGTGCGCCAGCATGGGGTTGCCGATGCAGTCGCCGATGGCGTAGATCTTCGGGTCGCCGGTGCGAAACTGCGCGTCCACCGCGATGAAGCCCTTCGCGTCGAGCTGGACTTTCGTTTTCTCCAGGCCGAGGTCCTGCGTGTTGGGCTTGCGGCCGATGGAGACGAGCACTTTTTCAAACGTCTTCGTCTTCGGCAGGTTCTTGCCGTCGAACGAGACCTCGACGCCGCCCTTGGTTTCCTTCAGCCCGGTCACCTTGGTTTCCACGCAGATTTCCTCGAAGAGTTCGCCAAGGCGGCGCTGCAGGGGCCGGGCGAGGTCCGCGTCCACGCCCGCCAGAATCGCGGGCAGCATCTCGACCACGGTGACCTTCGAGCCGAGGGCGGCATAGACCGAGCCGAGTTCCAGGCCGATGTAGCCGCCGCCGATGACGAGAAGCGTCTTGGGCACGTCCTCCAGCATGAGCGCGCCGCGCGAGTTCATGACGCGCGGGCTGTCGATCGCCAGCGCGGGCGGCAAGGGAATGGCTTTCGATCCGACGGCAATGACGCAGCGCCGGAACTTGATGCGCGAGATGGTGCCGCCTTCTAGGACGACGGTCTTCGAGTCCTCGAACTTGGCTGTTGCCGTGACCTTATCGACCTTGAGCTTCTTGCACTGGCTGTCCAGCCCGGCGGAGAGCTTGTCGATGACGCCCTGCTTCCACTTCCGCAGCGCGTCGAGGTCCACCTTGGGCTTGCCGAAGTTCAGCCCCATTTGCGTCGCGGAGGCGGCGGCGTGCATCAGCTCGGTGGCGGCGAGCAGAGTCTTCGACGGGATGCACCCGCGATGCAGGCACACGCCGCCCAGCGCCGGCAGGCTATCGACGATCGTGGTCTGGATGCCGTGCTCGGCCGCGCGGAAGGCGGCGTGATACCCGCCGGGTCCGCCGCCGAGGATGAGAAGATCCGTTTCCTGAGTGAATTCGCCGACGACCATAGGTGAAATCCAATGATGAATGGCGAATGCCGAATGCTGAATACCGAAACTCGGCCGCCATCGGGTTGGCGGCTGGAATGGTCCGGCGCTATTTCAGCATTCGTCATTCAGCATTCGGCATTTTCCTAATAGAGCAACAACAACTGCGGCTTCTCCAGCATGGCCACGACCTCGCGGGTGAACTTCGCCGCGGTGACGCCGTCGATGGCGCGATGATCGAAGGAGATGTACACGGGGAGGATCGTGGCGGCTTTCACGACGTCGCCCGCGCCGAACACCGGCATGCGGCGCGACCGGCCCAGACCGAGGATCGCCACCTCGGGGTGGTTGATGATCGGCGTGGCGAACGTGCCGCCCATGGGTCCGACATTCGTAATCGTAAAGGTCCCGCCTCGAAGGTCGTCAATGCTGAACTGATTGGCCCGCGCCTTGTTGGCCAGCGCGACGAGCGCCTCGCCCGCGCCGACGACGCTGAGGCGGTCGGCGTTGCGGATGTTGGGCACGACCAGGCCGCGGTCCGTGTCCACGGCGATGCCCATGTTCACGTATTCCTTGTAGATGATCGCCCCGCCTTCGTCATCGAACGTGCTGTTGAGGATCGGGAACTTTTTCAGTGCGACGCACAGGGCGCGGACGAGCAGGGCCATCAGCGTGAGCTTGACTCCGCTGGCGGCGCTCAGCTCCTTGCGCAGGCGCTCCAGCTCGGTGATGTCGGCCTCGTCGCCGTGGGTGACGTGCGGAATCGTGAAGGCGGACTTGGCCATTTGCTTGGCGATGGTCTTGCGGATTTGCGTCAGCGAAGCGGTGCGGATCGGACCCCAGTTGTCCTTGCCCAGGTTGCCGGGTGGAGGGGCGGTAGGCATGGCGGCGACCAGGGACATTGTTGGAGCTTTCGGCAGGTCCAAGACCTGCCGGACCGGTGGCAGCTCGGAGAGCTGCCCCACCGGCGGAGCGGACACTGGCGTTGGTGCGAGGTTTGACGGGCCGCCCGATTGTCGCGCGAGCAGGTCTTCTCGCGTGACGCGACCGCCGGGGCCGCTGCCCTTGAGCGTGTCGATGTCCAGACCCAACTCCCGCGCCATCTTCCGCACGGCCGGCGCGGCGGGCGTCGTGGTTCGCCCAGTCGCCTGCGTGCTCGCGGCCACGGCTGTTCCGCTCGATGCGACTGCTGGTCCTGCCCCCGCCAAGGTCGGCGCTGCCGGGCCTGCCATCGTAGCGACGACGGGCTTGCCGTCGGTCCTACTCGGCGCGGCGACCTGCGCGGGGGCGCCCCCGGCTTCGTCGAAGGAGACGATGACATCGCCGACGTGGATCGTCTGCGCTTCCTTGACGTTCACGGCGCTGACCCGACCGCCGAACGGGGAGGGAATCTCCACCGCAGCCTTGTCGGTTTCCACCTCCATCAGCGGCTGGTCTTCCTTGATGATATCGCCGGTTTTCACCAGGACGCGGACGACCTGGGCTTCGTGAATGCCCTCGCCCAGATCGGGTAGTTTGAAGTCACGTGGCATGATGGACTCCGTCAATGGTGAATGGTGAATGGTGAATGGTGAATGTTAAGAGGTGAATCGTGAACGCCGAATGCAGGAGGAAAGCGACGAGCTGATCCCGTTCATGGCTCATGCGCCACCTCGGCGCTGAAGCACTCTCCATTCGCCATTCGCCATTCGCCATTTTTCATTTCCTAAAACGCCAACACTTCCTTCGCCGCGTTCTTCACGCGGTCCGCATTGATGAGATACGGCGCCTCGCGCGAGAAGTAGGGGAAGATGATGTCGTACCCCGTGACGCGCTTGATCGGCGCCTCCAGGTGCATCATCGACTCCTCCACGATCCGCGCCACCACCTCCGCGCCGATGCCGCAGCGGCGATGCCCTTCGTGGATCACCACCACGCGCCCGGTCTTCGCCGCGGACGCCGCGATCGTCTCCGTGTCCATGGGCGCGACGGTCAGCAGGTCGATCACCTCGGCCTCGATGCCGTCATCTTCCTTCAAATCGCGTGCGGCCTCCAGCGTGGGACGCATGGTCGCCCCGTAAGAGATGAGCGTAATGTCCTTTCCTTCCCGCGCCACGCGGGCCTTGCCGAGGGGCAGGTATTCCGGCTCTTCCGGCACGTCCTCCTTGAACGCGCGATAGAGCAGCTTCGGCTCGAAGAAGATGACCGGGTCCGGGTATTTCAGGATCGACGTCAGCAGCAGCGCGCGGGCGTTGCGCGGACCGGAGGGGATGACCATGGTCAGGCCCGGCGTATGCGCGTAAATGGCCTCGCGGCTTTCGCTGTGATGCTCGACGGCGCGGATGCCGCCGCCGTAGGGCATGCGAATGACCATGTTCATGGCGATGCGCCCGCGCGTGCGATTGCGCATGCGGGCGACGTGGTTCTCCACCTGGTGGTACGCCTGGTAGAAGAAGCCGGAGAACTGCATCTCCGGCACGGGCTTGAGGCCGTACGCCGCCATGCCCACCGCGCCGCCGACGATGGCCGCCTCGGCGAGCGGTGTGTCGATCACGCGGTTGGGGCCGTGCTTTTTGAGCAGACCCTCGGTGACGCGGAACACGCCCTCGTCCTGACCGATGTCCTGACCGAGCAGAACGACCGTGTCGTCGAGGGACAGCGCCTCGTCGAGCGCCTTGTTGACGGCTTTGACCAACGTTAGCTCAGGCATGGAGTTCTCGCCACAATCTCGTCATCAACATCGAATGCACGCGCGACGTCCCGGGGCAGGAGGTGTTCAGCAGGGTTGTGCTCAGGGAGTCAGCCCTACTTGTGTGATCGCTTTGATCCTCGCTGGCGATGCCCGTTCATGGGTTCAATTGCAACCACCATGAGCAGGTCAATCGCCTTCACGAGATCGCCCGTCAACGCCACCGAGATGGTCCTGGGACTCTTCGGAAAATACGCCAAGCACTCCGGATGCAGGATCTCGACTTCCTGTCCGTCCGCCAACTGCAGCACAAACGGATGAAACGGTTTTGCCTGGTGATATGCCCGCAACGTGTCGATAGTCATGTCCTACTCCTTCAACACACCTTCCTGCACGAGGCAGCGCCGATACTCCTCCCGCTGCTTGACCAGCTCCGCCGGAAGCTCGGCGTGCATGTAGTCGAAGACGATGGACGGATCGACGTTGCGGCAATGAGCTTCATACCGCTCGACGGCCGCCTTCACCTCGCCTTGCACTTCGTTCTCGATCTTCTGCTCCAGATCCTCGTTGAGCATCCGCCGCTTGCGGAGGTACTTGCCGTAGCGATGGATCGGGTCGCGGTGTTCCCACGCCTTCACTTCGGCTTCGGAGCGGTATTTCGTCGGATCGTCGGCTGTGGTGTGGACGCTCATGCGGTACGTCACGGCCTCGATGAGCGTCGGACCTCCGCCCTTGCGCGCCTTCTCCGCGGCCTCCTGCGTGGCGACATACACGGCGAGCGGGTCGTTGCCGTCCACCTGAATCCCGTCGAACCCGTAGGCGACGCACTTGTGCGCGATCGTCTCCGACGCGGTCTGGTTGTGCACCGGGATGGAGATGGCCCAGTGGTTGTTCTGCACAAAGAAGATGACAGGCAGCTTGTACACGCCGGCGAAGTTCATGGACTCGTGGAAGTCGCCCTCGCTGGTGGCGCCGTCGCCGAGATAGACGAGCACGCAGTGCGGATCGTTCCGCAGCTTCATCGCCCAGCCCAGCCCCATGCCGTGCGGGATTTGCGACGCGATCGGCACGCACAGCGGCAGGTCCTTCACCCCGTTGGGAACGCGGCAGCCGTCCTCGAAGCCGCCCCAGAAGAGCATGGCGTGCTCGATGGGCCAGCCCCGGTGGATGGCCGTGCCCGGCTCGCGGAAGGCGTACACGACCCAATCGTCCGGTTCCATGACGATGCCGGAAGCGCAGTGGGCGGCCTCCTGCCCGCGACAGGGGCCGTAGGTTCCGATGCGTCCCTGGCGCTGGAGGTTGATGCAGCGCTCATCCATGCGCCGGGCGAGGAGCATGAGGCGATAAAGATATAAGCTCTTGTCGCCTTTAAGTTTAGGGTCGAGCGCGGCATCCGCGACGCCTTGCTCGTCGAGGATGGACAGGTATTCGACCTTCGTCTTGACAGGTAACTTCTTTCGCGGCACGAGCGTTCCTTCCTCGCTTCGAGCTGCCCGACGGTTCCAACCGCGCGAACCGCCAACCCTGGCTGCGTCCGACCGTTGACGTGCGCGGCCTGTCCGCCCGGTCTGGCAGGCCCGGCCCGTGGGCGCGACGGCTCCTGCGCTCCTCCATGCCCGCATGGAGTCGCCCGAGCGGCAGGATCGGGGAATGTAGGTCCATGAGCGGGGCATGGTCAAGGCGATGCAGAACTCGGCGAAAATGTGGCCAGGGCAGCCGCATTCAGATAACCTGAGTCTCTATCTGACTCCGGCGAGCGGCGAGCGGATCGTTTTCAGGTTGCCCCGCGGCGTGCCTTTGCGCCACGCGGCCACGCCCGGCGCCTCGCGGAGTTCCCCGCGCGGCGGCGCATGTACTCAGCCGTGGCGGCTTGTCTCCTCGCGCAGCACTTCCTCAATGCGTTCCATGTTGATGATGCGGGCCATCACGCTTGATCCGTCCAGCGAGTCTTCCAGCCGCAGGGCATCGTGAACGTGAAACGGACCGACCGAGCGCCGCTCCAGCGACGCCAAGCAGCCGCCCGTTCGCAGCCGCGCGCCCACGTCGCGGATCAACGACCGCACATACGTCCCGCGGCCGCACTCCATCTCGAACGTCACCGCGGGCCAGCGATACTCCAGCACGTCGATCCGGTCGATCCGCACGGGGCGCGATTTCAATTCAACCGGCGCGCCTTGGCGCGCGTGCTTGTAAGACGGTAGCCCGCCGACCTTGATCGCCGACAGCGCCGGCGGAACCTGCTCGATCGTCCCGACAAAAGCGGCGAACGCGTCGCGCACCTCAAGCTCCGTCGGCACGCGATCCACCGGCACTTCGACCAGCGGCTCGTCGCTGTCGAAGCTCGCACTGGTCACGTCCAGCCGTGCCCCAGCGCGATATGCCTTCGGCAAGTCCATCAGCCGCTCCACCAGCTTTGTCGCCTTGCCGAGGCAAATAATGAGCACGCCCGTGGCGGCCGGATCCAGCGTTCCTGCGTGTCCGCTCTTGCGCTGCCCGGTCAACCGGCGCACGCGGTACAACGCCTTGGCCGACGTGATGCCCGCGGGCTTGTTGACGATCAGCAGACCGTCGAGCGAGGTGGACGTGGAGTTGGACATGGGCTTGGGATTTCAGGGTTCAGGGTTCAGGGTTCAGGGTTCAGGGTTCAGGGTTCAGGGTTCAGGGTTCAGGGTTCAGGGTTCAGGGGCTCGGGTTTCATATCTAAAATTTCAGATCTCAGATTTCAGATTTCAGATTTCAGATTTCAGATTTGCGATCTCACGATTCAGATGCCGAGTCGCCGCCCGTTCTCAAACCTGGCGCGCAGTGCATTCGATGCCGACCGCGTAGAATGATGCACAATGCACAATGCACGATGCACGATGCACGATGCACAATTCACGATTCACGATTCACGATTCACAATTTACGATTCACACCGCACGCTGCACGACATTCGCCCCACGCCCTTCCTACCACTCCCACACCGGCGACACGTCATGCCGGCTCGCGTGGTGCACGGGGTACATCCGCCCCACCGCGCGATGCTGCGCCTCCAGCGCCAGCTCCGGCCGGTTGTTCTCCTCGCTTAAGTGCGCCACCGCCACCCACTGCGGAAGACTTCGCCCGCACTGGGAGAGCAATTCCGCGGCCTCGTCGTTGGACAGGTGCCCGCCCGGACCGGTAATGCGGCGTTTGAGGTGCTCGGGGTACGGCCCGTGCTGCAGCATGTCCGGATCGTAATTCGTCTCGAGATACGCCGCGTTCACCGATGCCAGCAGCGCCCACAATCCAGGAAAGCAGTGCCCCAGGTCCGTGAAGATGCCCAGCCGCCGCCCCGCGCATTCGATCACAAACGCCACGCCGTCGGCCGCGTCGTGCGGGGTGGGAAGGGTGTGCACGCACACGCCGTCAAACCGCAGCGCCTCGCCGGAGCGGAAGTACCGCACGTCGGACAGCCGCCCCAGATCGCGGGGGATCGCCTCGTGCGTCTTGCGCGTCATGTAGATCGGCAGCTTGAATTTGCGATGGAACACGCCGGCCGCGCGGATGTGGTCCTCGTGGTCGTGGCTGATGATGAGCGCGTCCACCTGCCGGATCTCGCGCCCATGGCGCGCCATCCGCTGCTGCGCCTGCCGCCCGCTGATGCCCGCGTCGAAAAGCAGGCGCACGCCCTCCGCCTCGACATAGATCGAGTTGCCGTTGGACCCGGACTGAAGGGAGAACGTGATCACGGCGAGATCGTCGCGGGTTCCGCACACCGGCGTCAAGACTACGAGGGGCCCAACCGGGCTTCCGCCATGAGAGGGGGCATGAGTTCTCCCGGGGGCGCCTGTCCACGAAGTGGCATGGCTCAACAAGGAGAGCGTGTCGGCCGGCCCTGCGAATCGGACCGCCTCGTTCCGAGCCGCGCCCGAAAGGAAGCAGTTTCCGCGATCCCGCAAGACTCCGTGCGACGGACCTCTTGGAGCCTTTCCGAGAGCGGCAGAACATCCCTGTCCCCTCGTCCCATCCTATGATGCCCGTCGAGAGGGATGACTCGGACAGGTTCCCAGAGCGCGCGGCGGCGGCGCATCAACACGATCAGGCGATGGCTGCCTCGCCTTCACGCGGCGATGGGCGGCGTCGAAAACTGATCATCTGGGCGGCCGCGTTTTCGCCGGTCCAAAGCGCCGCACAGCGCATCCCGAGACGCGGAGCAGGCCGGCGGCTTGAGCGGGCGAGCGACCGCGCTCGACCCCGGCTGGATCTTCTGCCTCGAACCCCGCGAAGGTCTGCCTGCTCGCCGCGTGACGCGCACGGAACCTCACTCCACCGTGACGCTCTTGGCGAGGTTGCGGGGTTTGTCCACGTTGCAGCCGCGGAGGACGGCGGCGTGGAAGGCGATGAGTTGCAGCGGAACAACCGTCAGCAGCGGCTGGAGCGGGTCGATGATGTCGGGGACGTAAATGACCTGCTCGGCGAGGCGGGCGATTTCGCGGTTGCCCTCGGTGGCAACGGCGATGACGTGTCCGCCGCGGCTTTTCACTTCCATGATGTTGTTGACGATTTTGTCGTATTGGAAGCCGTTGGGCGCGATGAAGACGACGGGCATGCCCTCCTCGATCAGCGCAAGCGGGCCGTGCTTCACTTCCGCGGCGGGGAGGCCTTCCGCATGAATGTAGCTGATTTCCTTGAGTTTCAGCGCGCCTTCCAGCGCGACGGGGTAATTGTAACCGCGACCCAGATACAGCCAGTTGTCGCGCTCGTGGAAGCGCTGCGCGACCTCGCGGCAGAGGTCGGCCTGTTCCAGGATGCGCTGCATCTTGTCGGGCACTTCGCTCAGCGCGGAGAGGAACAATTCCATCGACGGCTGGGACATGTGCTTTCGCCGGCCCAGCGCGGCGGCGATCATGGCCATGACCGTCACTTGACCGGTGAACGCCTTGGTGCTGGCGACGCCGATCTCCGGACCGACGTGCAGATACACGCCGGCGTCGGTCTCGCGTGCGATGGTGGAGCCGACGACGTTGACGACGCCGAGCGAGAGCGCGCCGCGCTGCTTCGCCTCGCGCAGCGCCGCATACGTATCGAGCGTCTCGCCGCTCTGTGAGATGGACACGACGACGGTGCCGTCTTCGATGATGGGATTTCGATAGCGAAACTCGCTGGCGTACTCCGTCTCCGTGGGGACGCGCGCCAGCTCTTCAAAAAGATACTCGCCGACGAGCGCCGCGTGCCAGGCCGTGCCGCAGCCGGTCAGCACGATGCGCCGCGCGCGGGTCAGCTCGCGCCAGTGCTCGGCCAGTCCCCCGAGATGCACCGTGCCGTGCTTGCCGTCCACGCGACCGCGCATGCAGTTGCGCAGGGCCTCGGGCTGCTCGAAGATCTCCTTGGCCATGTAGTGCTCGTGCCCGCCCAGCTCGATCTGCTCCAGCGTCCACTCGATCTCCTCAAGCTCCTTGGTGACGGGCAGCGCGTTGAGCGTGGTGGTGCGGACGCCCTGCGGCGTGATGCGCACGATCTCGCCGTCGGACAGGTAGATGACGTGGCTGGTGTGCGCGAGAATGGCCGAGGCGTCGGACGCGAGAATGAACTCGTCCTTGCCCACGCCGACGATGAGCGGGCTTCCCTTGCGAGCCGCCACGAGCACGTCCGGCTCGTCCTTGCAGATCACCGCGATGCCGTAGGTTCCGTCGATGTCGAGGAGCACCTCGCGCACGGCCTGCTCGATGTCGCCGCGGTAGCGCAGCCCGATCATCTGCGCGAGGCATTCGGTGTCGGTCTCGCTGACGAGGGTGATGCCCTGCTGCGTGAGGTACTTGCGCAGCGCCTGGTAGTTTTCGATGATGCCGTTGTGGACGATGGCGATGCGTCCGGAGGCGTCGGTGTGCGGGTGGGCGTTGACGTCGTTGGGCGCGCCGTGGGTGGCCCAGCGGGTGTGGGCAATGGCCAGCCTGCCGGGTTCATTCATGTCGAGGGATTGCTCCAGGACGTGAATCCGCCCGGCCGACTTGTGGACCGAGAGCCGCCCCTTGCCGACGATGGCCACGCCCGCGGAGTCGTAGCCGCGATACTCGAGGCGCTTGAGACCTTCCACCACGACCGGCAGGGCCGGCTTGGGTCCGAGGTATCCGACGATTCCGCACATGAAGAAGCTCCTTGATGTCGGCTGCGAGCTATTCGCTGCTAGCTGTTCGCCAGAAGGCCCATGGCGCGGATCCTGCGCCCTGCCACGCTGGGCATCATTGATTATATCGGCTGTCCGTCCCGGCGACACTGATTCCCGGCCGGGTTTCAGGAGGCTCGTCGGGCTTGGCCGCGGTTGCGGTCGGCATCGGAACAGGCCCGGTCGCGCAACCGGTCCGAGAGGGCGCTGACGGCGGCGGCGGGACGCCGTTATGCTCCCCTCCGGCGAACGATGGGGCACGACACGGACATGGGCGGCGGGGAGGCGCGGTTTCCGCAGACGCGGCTGACGGCGGTTGCTTCGCTGCGCGCCGGCGACGCGGGCGCTCGGCGGCAAGCGTTTGAGTCGGTGATCGCGTGCTATTGGAAGCCGGTGTACAAGCACCTGAGGATCAAGTGGCGCGCGTCCAACGAGGAGGCGAAAGACCTGACCCAGGGCTTCTTCGCTCACGTGCTCGAGAAAGCGATCCTCGATCGTTACGACGCCGCACGGGCCTTATTCCGCACGTTTCTGCGCACCTGCCTGGACGGCTTTGTCATCAACGAGCGCAAGGCCGCGGGGCGACAGAAGCGCGGCGGCGAAGCGCTCCCTCTGTCGCTGGATTTCGAGGACGCGGAGGGCGAGGTGCGCCGGCATGATCCCGCGGCGCCGGGCGACCCCGATGAGACGTTCAACCGGGAGTGGATGCGCAGCCTGTTCTCGCTCTCCGTGGAGCGTCTGCGCGATCAACTGCAATCCTCCGGTCGCGAGGTTCAGTTCCAGGTGTTTCATCGCTACGACCTGTGCGAGCGCGGGAGCGGCCAGAAGCTCACCTATGACGATCTCGCGCGCGAGTTCGATCTGCCCGTCACGCAGGTGACGAACTTCCTCGCGGTCGCGCGGCGCGAGTTCCGCCGGATCACGCTGGAGACGCTGCGCGACCTGACCGGAAGCGAGGAGGAGTTTCAAGAGGAAGCGTCGCGTCTGATGTGATGCCGCGGAAGCCGGGGACGCACCGGTTGGAAACCCGTGCATGGCCGAAGGAGAATCCCAGCCCTCCCCATTTACAACACTTCCGCACCCGCCTCGACGGTGACGCGCAGCGCATCCTCCAGCGTGGTCAGCTCATCTCTGACTTTGGTGATCGCGTCCTCGCGCAGCGTAATCGCGCCATGCGCCACGGCATACTTGTGCAAAGTCTCAGTCGCGGCCTTTTGCATGACCAGTTCACTGAGACCCTCGTCAAACGCGACGTGCTCAAAGATGCCCACACGATCATAATAACCCGTGCGCAGGCAGCGGGCGCACCCGGCCCCGCGGGCGATCGTCGCGCCGAGCCGTTCAATCGGAATGCCCAGCATCTTCTTCTCTGTCGCATTAGGCTCATATTTCTGCTTGCAATGGGAGCAGATGCGGCGCACCAGCCGCTGCGCGATGCATCCCACGAGCGAACTGGCGACCAGATACGCCTCGCAGCCCATGTCGAGCAGTCGCGTCACCGCGCCCACGGCGGAATTGGTGTGCAGTGTGGCGAACACCAGGTGCCCCGTCAGCGACGCCTCCAGCGCCAGGTGCGCCGTCTCCTGGTCGCGGATTTCGCCGACCATGATGACGTCCGGGTCGTGACGCACAATGCTGCGCAGCGCCGAAGCGAACGATACCCCGAATTCCTCGTCCACCTGGACCTGGTTGACGCCGGCAATGCGATATTCCACCGGGTCCTCCACCGTAATAATATGTTTATCCGGCGTATTGATGACCGACAGTGCCGCATACAACGTGGTGCTCTTGCCGCTGCCGGTGGGGCCGGTGATGAGAATGATGCCGTGCGGGCGGCGAATCAACCGCTCGAATCCCTGCCGCAGTTGCAGTCCCATCCCCAGCTTGTCCAGCGTCAGGTTCGACCGGTCCGTCGAGAGCAGGCGCATGGTGATCCGCTCGCCATTGGCCGCCGGAATGATCGCCACGCGGATGTCGATGTCCTGGTCGAAGCTGCGGTGGCTGATGCGCCCGTCCAGTCCGCGGCGATGCTCGGTGATGTCGAGCTTCGCCAGAACCTTGATGCGCGAGATCATCGACGGCAGCGTTTCCAGCGGATACGCCCGAGCCTCCAGAAGCCGCCCGTCCACCCGCAGCCGCACGCGAACCCGGTCCTCCTGCGGCTCGATGTGGATGTCGCTCGCCCGGCGGTCCACGGCCTCGTCGATGATGCTGTCGAGCTGCTCGACCATGTTCAGCCCGGTGTCGGTAATCCGCGCCACGGCCTCGGAGATCGGCACGACATCGACAAAGCGCGCCCCCTTGGCGCGGGCTTCCCCGTAGATCTGGTCGATGCAGTCGAGAATCTGGTAACGCGGGCTGACGACGTATTGCAGGGGACGTTGAAACCGCGTCGAGACGGCAGCGCGAACGGCGGGGTCCACCGGATCGGCCACGGCAATGACGAGCTGCCCGGAAACCTCGCCGAAGACGAGGCAGCATTTGCGCCGCGCGATGTTCTCCGGCAGCACCAGCGCCCAGGCCGCCGACGGCTTGCGCCGCGTCAGGTCGAGGAAGCGCAGCCCGTTCTGCTCGGCCACGATCTTCGCCACGTCCGCGTCGCCAACGACGTCGCGCTTGATGAGCATCGCCACCAGCGGCAGCCCCGAAAGCTCCGACTCCAACCGCGCATCCACCAGCGCGCGAGCATCAAGCGGACGCTCCTTGGCGAGATAAGCCAGCAACCCCGCTTCACAGGCTTCATCGACAATCATAAGTCGCCTCGCAAGGCGGCGGCGCGATCCGCCGGCGGAGGCAAGAAAATCGCCCGCACGGATGGATGCCGCGGCACGCCCGACGGGGATGTTCAGGCAGGAAGTCGCAAGTCGCAAGCCGGTGGGTGGCATGCTCTCGCTGTACTCAGCGTGAGCATGTGATCGCCCCGGCGCTGCCCGACATGGCTACTCGCTGACAGCATGGCTACCCGCTGCGCGTGAAGCCATGCCACCCAACCGCAGGGCTGCCGGATCGTAAGCGTCGATCCGAGTGGGTGGCATGCTCTCGCTGTACTCAGCGTGAGCATGTGATCGCCGCGGCGCTGAGCAGCATAGCTAACTCGCTGACAGCATGGCTACCCGCTGCGCGTGAAGCCATGCCACCCAGCCGCAGGGCTGCCGGAACGTCAGTTTCGATCCGGGTGGGTGGCATGCTCTCGCTGTACTCAGCGTGAGCATGTGATCACCCAGGCGCTGCCCGACATGGCTACCCGCCGCACAGCATGGCTACCCGCTGCGCGGGAAGCCATGCCACCCAGCCGCAGGGCTGCCGGATCGTAAGCTCCCCGATCGGCTGCGGTGCTTCCCAATCCGCTGCGTCACTCGCGCCACTGGACCTGATACTCGAACTCGCCGGCCGCCTTGACGGGATCCACAAGCGTCACGTCGTCGAGATAGCACACGCCGGAATTCACGCCGTACCAGTTCGCGCGAACCCACAGCTCACCCTGGTCCGACGCGGCGGCGGTGAACGTCGCCTTCTTCCAGTCCGACGTCACGACATCCTGCACGTGCCCCGCGACGGTCGCGCCAAGTTCGCTGTGCGCCGCCGAGATCTGCAGGCCCGATCCGGCCCAGCCCTTACTGTCGATCGCCGTCATGCGCACATACGCCGTCACGTCGTAATCCTTGCTCGGCGCGAGGTTCGTGACGCGCTGGAGCATCTGCTGCCCGTCGCCGCCTTGAAACACGGCGTCGAACTTCGCGGAATACACGCCGCCGTGGACCATGCCGGTCGTCTTATCGACGAGCTGAACATAGCGCGCTTCGTACTCTTTCCAGCCGGGGTCGATCAGGCTGTCGCCGTCCGATGTTGACGACTCGAAGCCGCCGTTGGTCAGCAGCGACAACGCGGCGACGTCCGACTGACCGGCCCAGAGCAGCGCCGCCTTGAGCAAGTTCTTGCCGTCATCCGTCAGCGACGCCGTCGGCATGGCCGCAAAGGGCAGTGCGACTCGCCGATCGGCCGCGATCCTCGCACCGGTCAACGTCCCGCCTTTTTCCAGCATGACCAGCGCCGGCGTGGTGGGTACGCCGCTGCGCGTTCCCAGCACAATCGCCGAGGGCGCAAGCGTCCCCGCGGGGTGTTCAATCGTGGCCGCGCCGGCAACCAGGCGCAGCGCGCCCGCGGCGAACGCCTCCGTGATCGGATAGCCGGTGGTGACGATGTCCACGTCGTCGTCGCTGAACGTGCTGTTGCCGGTGGAAAGCCGAAACGTGCGGCAAAGCCGGCCCTTCTCCCACGCCAACCCGACCGCGAGGCGACCCTGCGCCCACGAGAGCTTGTTCGGGGTCACGCCGCCGGTGACGTAGAGCACATCCGCGCCGGCCCTGACTTCATTGGCGAACGCCGTGTCGCTGGCGTCGTCGTCAAAGATCCGAACGTCCCAGTTCCAGCTTTCGAGCAGATCGCGCCGCGCCTGCTCCTCCGCCGTCAGGTTGGAGGCATTGACCACGACCATCGCGACACGAATCGTCGCCGGATCGATCGGCGTAACCTCGGCCGTGATGGACCGCGCGAAGCCATCGCGCGAAGCCGTGATCTTGAGCGTGAACGGATCCCGCGGGTCGTCCTTCAGATCGGCGTCGCCGTCAACGACACCGTCGCCATCGAGATCGACGCCGTCCCGGATCGACAGATCAAACGTGCCGCCCAAGAGCGGCTCAGCAGTCACCCATGAGCCGTTCGTCAGACGATCGCGCCAATCGGCGTTGGTGCGGATGTAGCCCATGCCCAGCGCGACGGCGGACTCGGCGATGTGCGCCGCCTGCCCGCGCCGCTGGATGTTGTGCGCCAATCCGATCGAAGTGGACTGCGCCGCCAGAAATGTGACCGATAACACGCCGCACACGGTGACGACGAGGAGGACCATCATCAGGCACACGCCTCGTCCGCGGGCGGCGCCGGCGTTTCTTGCGGACGCAACTTGTCGGAGTCGAGTTCCGGGCATCGCAGGAAAGTTTAACATTCCCGCCGCCTTCGCAGATGGAATTGCGCTTGACCGGTCGGACGCTGCGCGGCGGATGGCATGGCTTCACGCTCGGGGGTGGCATGGCTTCACGCGCAGCGGGTAGCCATGCTTCTGCGCACCGGGGAATCCACATGCTCACGCCCAGTGCGGCGGGAGCATGCCACCCGGACCGAAAAAGGGGGTGGCATGGCTTCACGCGCAGCGGGTAGCCATGCTTTTGCGCCGCTGGGAATCCACATGCTCACGCCGAGTACGGCGAGAGCATGCCACCCGGATCGAAGGATCATGTCGGTGAGCGCGCCCCGTCACGCGCATGGCGCAGACGACGGATTCCGCATAGCTTGAGCACAGGTCATCAGGTGCGTCAGACGCGCGGTCATCGAGTGTCGCTCCAGTTCAACGGGATCCAACACGGGACGGGGGGGGGGATCGCCCGGCGCGCCGACGAGCTTGCGCACGAGTCGCGCGGCCTCCTCCGGTCGGTCAAACCAGTGCACTGCGCTAAGCAACGCGTGCAGCATCGGATGCGTCGCGGTAACATCCTTGGCGTAACGCCGCGCGACTACGGCGCTTCCCGTCGCCAGCGTCTCAATCAGCGACACGGCATCCGCGGCCCCGCACACCGGCCAGACGGCAACGGCGCGCTGCGCGGTGGCCGCGGCGCCGCTGGAGTGCCAATCGCTTGACACCGACACGCCCGCGCCATCCAGCGACAGCGGAAACGCCCGGTCCCCGCGTGCCACCGGACACACTCCCGCGCGCGCCAGGCTCGCCCACACCGCCCGCGTCCAGGCGGCGGGCATCAGCCGCGACGGCACCAGCGATTCCAACCGCGCGCGAAGCTCGTCATCCTGCAGCGCGAATCCGGCGCGACGCTCCGCCTCCGCGAGAATCCCCTGCGGCTGCACGACCGAACCGCTCTGCACGCGCTCCAGACAGATCCGCTGCATCGCCGCAACCAGCGACTCGTGACTCGCCAGCCGAATGCCGACGGCTTCGGGCCGGTCGTCCGCGGCATGAACGAGAAACTGCACGCCAGGCTCGGCGGCCGGTCGATGATCCCCCCCCCCCTCGATCACGTCCTCGCCGATCGGCGGCTCCAGCAGCTCCACGCACCGGGCCTGCGGATGAGCCGCTCGCAGGGCGGCAAGCTGCGCGGTAGTCGAAACAAACGCCGGATGTTGCATCCCGCCGCACAAGGCCACCGCGCTTTCCGGCGCAACGGCAGGCGTGAACCACCCAACGACCTGTCGATCCGGCGGCAGCAGGGAAGCCAGCGTGTGTGCGGCTCCGTCCACCAGCAGGACCGTGTCAGCATCATGCTCCTGAACGGCCGAGAGGATCGCAGCAACGTGGCGCAAGCTTGGATCGCTCGGCGTGAGAGCGGTGCCCAACCACGCGAGGCGTCGCATGGCGCGCTCGATTCGCGTCATCCAGGCGCAGCGCGCTGCGTCTGCCTCGGCGGAAATCGCCACCACGACGGGGGCCCGCGGCCGCGTTTTCGGCACGGCAGGCAACGCCGCGCGGATGGAATCGACTCGCTCCTGCTGGAGACGATGCACCTCCGCCGCGGCCGCTTCAACTTCGCGCTGCAGCGCCTCGAACGGCTCCGCCGAAACCTGCGGCGTGCGCAGAAGTCGACGCGGAAACTCAAAGCCCGCGTGACGATCAAAGAAATCCAGAAAGCCGTCCCGCGCCCGCGCATGCGTGATGAACACCAGCCGGCGCGACCTCAACATCTCACGGTAGTCATAAAGCTCCAACGCCAGACGAATCCGCGCCAAGTCCGCCTCGCACACGAACACGGCGCACGACGCAGCCAGCGACTGTGCGGCCACCCGCGGTTCCATCCCCGTCAGTACGCCGGGCAACACGACGCTCAATACCGCGCTGCTGAGGTTTCCGAACTGCGCCTCCGCGCTGACCCGGGGCATGGACGATGCGCCCATCCATGTGGATGCGCCGGATTCGTCGAGAACGCGAAACGTCCAGCCTCCGTCGCGCGAACGATGCAGCTCGGCGCCAGGCAACCGAGGCAAGGTCCGCAGCAGGTCGGCAAGTTCAGGCTGCAGGACGCGCAGCGCCTCAATGTTGCTGTTCAAAACCGCTTCGCGGGGGGGGGGCTGAGTCGTGGGAGGCTCCTCTCTGCTGCGCTGAATGTCATCCGTGACCGCCGTCATGTTTGCACCCAAGCCACGCGCCCGCAGGCCGGCGCTCCGCGAAGGCATGGCGGCCGGCTACGCGCGAGCGTGCCAGGCCATTGTCACCAGCGCGACGACCCATGCCATCCACAGCAGCACGGAACAAAAGAGCAGTGCCCGTGGTCTGGGCGGCGAAAGCCCGACCGGAATGCTCGGATCCTCCCAGACGGTCGGCTCGCGCCGCGCCTGCGGCGCCTCCGCGTCACCGCCCGCCCCCTTCGCATCCGTTCCCTCGGCCATGCGCTATTCCTTTCCCAGTACTTCGGCCAGATCCGCCGTCTTGCTCAACACCACGAATGGAAGGGTCAGCGTGGGCAACTCCGGCAGCGTCGTCTCAATCGTCAGCGTACCTCGTTGTACACCGGAGGGCGCCTCCCCCAGCAGATACACCACGAGGTTTTCCACTTGCGGCTGATCCTCTCCAGGCTCCGCCCCGCGCTTCGCGGCCACCAGCGACAAGCTGGACTCGATGCGCTTCACGTGAAACTCGCCGCCCGTCCTCGTGCACAGAAGGCGCACGAAGCGACTCGCCCCGACCACGCTGCCGTCGTCGCGGAGGATCACCAGCTCCGGCTCGATCTCCACTGGAGCGGAAACATGACCGTACACCGGAACCCGCACGACCGGCTGGTCGATCGAATCAGTCGTGATGCGCACCATGGCCGCGAAAGGCCCGGTCGGCGCATCGCCGCGGACCACCGGCTGAACCACCTGCTCCGTCTGGTCCGCGCGCGTGCCCGGGCGAACCTCCAAATCCAGCACAGGGCCGCCCTCAGCCTTGAGAACCTTCAGCGGGCGCCGCGTCGTCGAAGTCAACGTGATGGGCGCGAGCTTGCGGCCCGGCGCCGTGCGCTGATTCACCAGGTTGATCATCGTCGGCCGAAACTCGATGTCCCCGACAATCGTGACCTGCAACGTGATCTTGCGCTCGATCGTTCGACCGTTCACCTCCAGCTTCAGCGTCAGCGGCGCTTCCGCAGGCCCCAACGGCGCGTCCTCGTTGGCCCGGAACGTCAGGCGCGTTCCCTTGATTCCCTTCTCGGTGATGGCTTCATCGCGCTTGGACAAAGGAAGCGCGGAGGGAATGTCAGCGCTCAACACCCGCACGTCCTGGCCGTGCGAACCGGGAAACACATCGAGCGGACGACGTGACTCATCCCCTCGACGAAGCGCCTGCAAGTGAAAGTTGCCCGAGGGACTGAGCCGAAACAGCGACTTGACCACAACCGAGAAATCCAGCGTCACCCCCTTATTCGCCGGGTCGTTCGTTTCGACTCCGATCGTCTTCTTCTGCGCCACATCCATCGCCCGGCCTGTCGAATCAAACGTCAACTTCAGCACTCTCGACTCACCCGGGCGAACCACCCGATCCTGATCGCTGAGATCCACCACGGTGCATCCGCAATCGGGCGCCACTTGCCCGATGATCAGATCTCCGTCGCCGACGTTCCGCAGTCGATATTCCAACGGCACCTTGTCGCCGTCGAGCACTTCTCCCAGGTCGATCGAGCTTTTTTCAACCTCGATTTTCGGAGTTCGTTTGGGCGCCTCCTGAATGGCGCGGCTCCGGGTGCCGCCGATGACCGCAAGCAAGATGCCGACTGCCGCAAGAACGAAGTTACGCATTTGACCTCTCCAAGGCCGCTGTTTATATCCGAAGGAGGGGTGTCCTGTCCGCAGGAGAAACTCAGCGGCGAGTCCTTGGAGGCGGTATCGCTTTCAGAACCGCACGATTCGCCACCAAGCGCGATACGGCGCGTGACATACGGCAGATCGCTTGTTGGCTGTGAAAGTCCATAAATTACACTATAGCTTCAATTCCATGCTCCTGAGAGAGTCGGATGAAAACTCCGGGCATCATCCTCTGTGGCGGCCTCAGCCGGCGAATGGGTATCGCGAAGGATACGCTGTCCATCGGCGGTCAGACGTATCTTCAACGCATCGAAGCAGTCCTATCCGCCATCTGCGCGCCGATCATCGTGTCCGCCCGACCGGATCAGACGTTGCAACGAGCCGCTGATGGAGCGATCGTTGTCAACGATCGAATCCAAGGAGTTGGACCGCTGGGTGGGTTGGAAGCGAGTCTCCGGGCAGCGTCTGAACATGGGCCAGTCGCGGTTGTAATCGGCTGCGACTATCCGCTCATCGAGCCGGGGTTCCCTGGATTGCTGCTCACCGCAATCGGCGACTATGACGCGGCGATTCCAGAAGTGCAAGGCCGCCTTCATCCTCTCGCGGCCTGCTACAAGACCTCACTTGCGGGGGACTTGGCCGGATTCCTGGAGACTCGCGCGCCGCGAGTTCTCGGTTTCGTCGCAGCGATACGCACTCGAATGCTATCCGAGGAGGACTTGGCTGAGGCTTCATGTTCGGCTCGATCGCTCACCAACGTCAACACGCCTGCCGAACACCTGGCAATCGCAAGCTCTCCCGCGAACTGACTATTCCAGAACGACCCCAAGCCTCTGGCACAAGCGGTCGAAATCGTCGAACGACTGGTACTCGATGATAACTCGCCCCTGCCCCTTCTTGGCTGACTCGACGATCGTGACCTTGGTCCCCAAGACTCGCTCGAGTTGCGATTGCACCGCAAGGACTTGGGGCTTTTCAAGTTCCCCCGTTGCCGTTCGCTTGAGTCGATTTGTCGCCCTGCCAGCCAGCTTGTGGCCTCGAACCAGCGACTCCGCTGCGCGAACAGAGAGTTGCTCAAGCAGTATCCGCTGAGCCAGCGTTTCTCGATCCGCCGCACCATCGACACCCAGAAGACACCGCGCGTGCCCCATGCTGAGCTGCTTCGACGCGACCAGGTTCTTGACCGATTCCGGAAGCTCGAGAATCCGGAGGTAATTCGTGATCGTTGTCCGATCTTCGCCCAGCTTCTCGGATAGCATGTCAGGGGTCGCTCGGAAGCGAGTGCAGTACTCCCGATAGGCGGAGGCCCGGTCAATCGCATTGAGATCCTCCCGATGGATGTTCTCGATGAGGGCCATCTCCAACATCTCTTCGTCCGACGCGCTCCGAACGAGAACCGGAATCTCTGTCCACCCAAGCAACCGTGCCGCGCGATACCGCCGCTCGCCGGCGATGATCTCGTACTCGTTTCCCAACGGCCGGACCAAGATCGGCTGGAGTATGCCGGTCTGTCGGAGCGATTGCGCCAACTGAGAGATACCCGCCTCGTCCGCCGCCAATCGCGGTTGGCGTCGATTCGGCTTGACCTGCGCAATCGGTATTCGCAGGACCGCTGGACCCTCTCCTTTCCCGGCGGTATCTAGGGTGGGTGGACGACCAGCTTCCGATCGCGCGTTCATCGACGACGAAATCAGCGAATCCAATCCTCGCCCGAGTCGCTTGGTGGAAGCACTCATGTCAGCCATCCTTGGTGCGGTGTGAGCATGTTTCACGTGGAACAGCGCTCAGCATGCCGTTGGATTGGCATGATGCCAAGAGGGTGGACTCGTTGCAAGCTCGATACAGGGGATTCCAGAATGAAGAGAGTAGGAAGCTACTGGGAGTCGAGGATGTCGAACCAGGTGTTCAGCCGTGTGGCTTCCAGTACCCCGCGGAGGAACGCGGATGGATTCACGAGAACGACCGTGCCGCCGCGGATCCGAGTGCGGGACGCAAGTTGAACGAGTTCGCCCAGTCCGGCAGAGTCCCTGTACTCAACGCTCGACAGGTCGATGGAAGCCGCGCCGGACCGGGCAGCGCCGATGGCCTCGGAAAGGGCAAGCCAATCGTCCTTCTCAAGCTCGCCGGACAATGTAGCCACGAGCCTCTCCGAATCATGAGCCAGTTCAATGGGCATCCCGGGCTCCGAAGTTATTTCTTGAGGTTCTGGCCTTCTGACCGTTCAAACGCCACCGTTGTCAGCAGGTAATTATTCCCCATGAACTCCGTGATCTGGCCGGAAACAACGAACACGAGCGGTGCCTGCGACGAGGCGGATCGCTGGATCATGCGTTCGAGCATCTGGTTTGGGAGCAGGACGATCGAGGCCTGCGTTTCGTCCCCTTCGAACACGAACCGCCAGTCGTCTCCATCCCTGCTAAGCCGTCCCACCCGGTTCGCCAGATGGGAACCATCCGGGAGGAGCTGAAGCCGCTTCTTCGATGCTGATCCGGATGTGGTCGTGGGCGGTACGAGGGTCGGACCTTGCCTTCCCCGGAGGATCTCGTCGAGAACCGCCTGGGCAGGCGGTTTCGCTTGCTTGTCGGCAGGCGGTTCTTCGCGGTTTTGTGTCATGAGGCGAGCGCTGCAAAGATCAAGGAGCATGACTACGAGAATGGCCGATTGCATGTCAGATCCCTCCAAACGCCCAAGTCGATTGGCTCCAACCACCCGAGCATCTCTGCTCATCATCGCATCCGGTGGCGACCCCGCGCCGCGTCACCGCGCTACCGTGATTATCTTCGGATCATGCGCATTGGCTAGTTCTCTCAACGCGACACACGCTTGCATCCCGTCGGGAGTCGCCACCGGACGCGGAACGCTAACATAAACCAAACATACACTGGGCGGTTCCAAAGCGTACCCGAGGGGAGCATCTCCGCGTGGCGGAAACCATTCAAGCGCGTCGCCGCGCGAATCGCGACCGCGAAAACCGAATGCTTGGCTTCTGTGCAGTTGAGCCCCCGGCCCCGGAGCTGTCAGGCATCGAAGCGGCGAACGACCACCGTGTCGTTCTGGCCCCCGAAGCCGAAGCTGTTGGACATGGCCGTGCGCACCGGCGCGCGACGGGCCTGGTTCGGGACGTAGTCGAGGTCGCAGGCCGGGTCGGGAGATTCGTAGTTGATAGTCGGCGGCACGACCTGATCGCGGATCGCCAGCACGCAGGTGATGAGTTCAACAACGCCGGCGGCGGCGATCAGGTGACCTAACATACTCTTAACACTGCTGATGGGCACGCTCTTCGCCCGCGCGCCGAACAGCCTGCGGATCGCCAGGGTCTCGATCTTGTCGTTCTCCTGCGTCCCGGTGCCGTGCGCGGAGACGTAGTCGATGTCGCCCACGGTCACGCCGGCCGCGTCCAGCGCAATGCGCATGGCCGCCACCGCGCCGCGGCCCTCTTCATGAATGTCGGTGATCCGGAAAGCGTCAGCCGTCGAGCCGTAGCCGATGACCTCACAGAGGATCTTCGCGCCGCGATTTGTCGCGTGCTCAAGATCCTCAAGGATGATCATCGCCGCGCCTTCGCCAAGGACGAAGCCGTCACGCTGTCGATCAAACGGACGCGACGCGCGGACGTAGTCGTTGTTGCGCGTGGACAACGCGGTGAGGCGGCTGAACCCGGTGACACCAAGCGGGTGGATCATGCTGTGCGTGCCGCCGGCGATGACGACGTCGGCGTCGCCGCGGCGGATCATGTGCGCGGCCTCGCCGATCGCCTGCGTGCTGGCGGCGCAGGCGGTGAGCGTGTTGAGGCTCGGACCTTGCGCGTTGAACTGCACCGCGAGATGGCTGGCGGCGAGATTCGGATCCTGCTCCAGCTCACGGCCGGCGTCGAGCACGTTCATCGCTCGAGCCGCCCAGCGCAGCGTGTCGAGCGGAATGGCCCCCCCCCCGTCGTCGCGGCAGCCGGCGATGGCGGCTTCGACGAACGGCTCAAAGTCGATCGGGCCTTCCCCCCCCCCGAGGTAGATGCCGACGCGCGCCGGATCGAGCCGATCGCTCCGCAGAAGTCCGGCGTCGGACCAGGCCATCTGCGCCGCAGCGAGCGCGAACGCGGCATTGCGGCTGGCGCCCGCATGGCGAGCGGCGTCCGCGCCGAGGAACGCGGCCAGGTCGAAGCCTTTCACCTGCGCGGAGAAGGACGTGGGGTAGCGCTTCGCATCGAACAGCTCCGTCGGGCTGACGCCGCTTTCGCCGGCCAGCAGCTTTTTCCAGACGCCCTCGATGTCGTGCCCGAGCGGCGTGACCCAACCCATGCCTGAGATGACGACTCTGCGCGACATGCCCGATGATGCTCCCGGCGGAACTCCGCACTACTCTCGATAACGGCGAACCACCAGCGCCGCGACCTGCGATCCCACCAGCGAATAAGCCACGCTCGCCACAGCGTCGATTCTCGCGTCGAGAGGATCCTTCGATGCGAAGCGCAGCGCCGCGCCAGCCCCGGCCGATTCCGCGTTCAAGGAAGGTGGAACGGTTTGATGATGCAACGCCAGGACGCCCGTCGCGAAGTCGATCGCGCCGCTGCCCGCGCCGTTCACGCCGATCGCGCCCTTGACGGCCACCGCGTGCGACTGCGCCAGTCGATCGCCCATCACGGATTTCCATCCGGCGGCTTCGGAGGCGTCATACGCGGCCACGCCGCTGCCGAATGTCACCACGAGATCGACGTTCTGCGCAGTCAGTCGCGCATCGCCCAGCGCATTGTTCAGGGCCAAGGCAACCGGCGCGCCCGTGGGGTCCGGCGCGGACCAGCTCGTCGTGTTGGTGCTCGCACCAAAGCCGACGAGTTCGCCGTAGATGCGCGCGCCGCGGGCCCTGGCGCGATCCAGCGCTTCAAGGATGACCAAGCCCCCCCCCTCCGAAGCCACCGCGCCCTCCGCATCCGCCGCAAACGGGCGGCACGCGCGCGAGGGGTCGTCGTTGCCCTTCGTGGTCAGGCGGCCATACAGCAGCGGTCGAGTGAGCGCCATCGGGTTGATCTTGCTTTCCGCTCCGCCGCAGATGCACACGTCCGCCGAGCCGCGCGCGATCGTGCGAAACGCCTCGCCGATGGCCAGGTGGCTGGAGGCCTCACCGCAGGTGATCGTGTTCGAGTTCGCCTGCGCGTCGTGGACGATGGTGACGTGGCAGGCCAGCATGTTGGGCAGGAACTTCAGCAGCCACAACGGCGTGAGGTTGCCCATGCCGACCGATCCCCACAGATCATGGTTGAACTTCCCGCGCTCATCGACAGCGGTGTTCAACGCGGCGGCGAGTTCCGGAAGGTCGGCGCAGATCAGGCCCGCGCCGATGTTGGCGCCGAAGCGCGCGGGGTCGAGGTTGGGCGGTCCGGGCGCGTCGCCGCGCCCGATCAAGCACGACGTAATCAGTCCTGCGTCGCGCACCGCCTGATACGCGCACACCACGGCGATCTGCGTATCGCGCGACATGACCTTGGCGGCCTTGCGGTACCCCTTGGGGATGGTGTCGCCCAGCGAGAACTCCGGCAGCTCCGCGGCAATGCGGCAGGGCAGCGCGGAGGCGTCGAACGCGCGCGTCGTCGCCACGCCGCATCGACGCGCGAGCAGCGCTTCCCAGTAGGTGTCCGCGCCGATGCCGATCGGCGTCGCCACTCCCAGTCCCGTGATGACCACGCGCCGTTCGCCGGTCACGCATCCCCCCCCCCGCTCTCTTGCGGTGCGGTTCGGAACGAGCTGACGAGATCCATGAACGCCCCGGTAAAGACGAATTTGTGCCGCGGCAGGCCCGCCTGCACGGCGCCGTCCACGTGAGAAAACATCAGGTCCACGCGGGCCAGTTCCTCGTTGCCCCGCCGCACGACGCCGCGCGTCGTGGCGCCGTGATCGTCAAGCGTCTCGATCTCGACCTCGTACGACAGCGTGTCCCCGGGCACGGCGTAATCCGTGAAGGTCGCGGCGCGAATCTTCGCAAGGACGACGTTGAGGGAAAACCCGCGCGCCTCGCCGACCAGAATGCCGGCCGTCTGCGCCACGCCCTCGATGATGAGCGAGGGCGGCATGACGGGATAAGCGGGGAAATGATCGTGCAAATGCTCTTCGGCCCGGGTGACGTTCTTAACCGCCACCGCGCGACGACCAGACTCAAACTGAGTGAACTTGTCGATCCATATCCAGCGCATGGCGGGAGTTCAGACGACGGCTACGCCGCCTTCAACTTCAACTCGACGTAGTTCACGATGGTCGCCACGGTGAACAGATCGCGGATGCGCTCGATCTGAGGATCCTTCTCAAACTCGCGGAAATCCGCGTGGGGCATGGCGGCCTTGAGCTTGCTGACGCCTTCCGCCGTCATCTTGCCGTCCTCGACGAAGTCGGGGTTGTTGAGGATCTCGTCCGGAAACAGCTCCACCTTGTTGACCTTGATGGCGAACGCCTTCTCCAACCGGAACACGATGTCCAGGAAGTCGATGCTCTCCGCGCCGAGGTCGCCCTCCAGCGTGGCCTCGGGCGTGATCTCATCGTCGTCCACGCCGAGCGCCTCGACGAGCACGTCGCGCACCTTGGCCAGCACTTCTTCCCGAGTCGCGGTCATGTCCTCGTTACCTCCCGAGTCTTTCGATCATCCTCGACGCCGGCGATTTCGCAGTTGACGTTGGCGACTGCACCGCCAAGCCAGACACTCCGTGGCGAAAGGCGAATCTCGTCACTCCTACGCCAGCTAGAATCCACTTCGCCATTCCCGCGCAAGCGGAAACCCACTCCATCATTCCCGCGCAAGCGCGAATCGCGTCTCGTCGCGGAGCGACGAACTACCCCGAATCCCGTCACCCGCATCCCGCCGCCTCGCGTCATATCGTCGCCACGGCAGGCGCGAGGAACCCCGCGCCCTCCGCATGGTCCCGCAGCGCGGCATACCGCGCGCGAAGCCCCCGGACCAGCTCCTCGTCAATCCGCGCCAGCGTTGGATTGCGATCGGACAGGCGACGATGCATCAAACTGAACCGGCCCTTGACGACTTCGCGCTCACGGCAGACGCCGACGCCGGAAAACTCGCTCTCGTCCCGCGCCAGACGACGGCACTGCACCGTCACGTCGAGCACGTCGCCGGGCCTGACGAAGCTCTTGTATGTTATGTTCTTCGCCTCGCGCAGCAAGACGAGGCTCGGCGCGAAGTCCTGCGTCACGCGAACCAGCCATGCCGCCGCCTCGACCATGGCCTCCAGCATGAACACGCCCGGCAGCACCGCGAACGTCGGAAAGTGATCCGCCAGATACTCTTCCGACGCCGAAACCGCCTTGATCGCGCGAAGCTGCTCGCCGGGCGTAAGCTCCACGATACGATCCAGAAGCGCGAATCTCATGCGTCCGCCTTTACGAACGGCCTATTCCGCCGCCCATCCAATCCCAGTCGGCGCTTAGGCCGCCGCGAGCCGGACGCTTCTTCTTCGCCGCCTTCGCCGCGGACGCCCCGTGTCCCGCCGGCGCTTCCGAGCCCGCGGCTGCGGAGGCCTGCTTCAGCGACAGCGCGATCCTGCGTTTCGCGGCATCGACGTCGAGCACCTTCGCCTCGATCTCCTGCCCGACGGACACCACGTCGCCGCAGGCGCGCACGCGCTGGTCCGACAACTCCGAAATGTGGATCATCGCCTCCACGCCCGGCACCAGGGCGACGAACACGCCGAAACTCTCCAGCCGCGTCACCGTGCCCTTCACGAGCGATCCCTTCGTGAAACTGTCCATCACGCCCGACCACGGGTCCGGCGAAGCATGTTTCATGGACAGCGCGATGCGATGCTTGGCGGCCTCGTTGCGGATGACCACCACGTCCACCACGTCGCCGCCTTTGACCACGGCGCTGGGCGACGCGATGCGCGCCCAGCTCATCTCGCTGACCGGGATCAGCCCCTCGACGCCTTCCTCCAACTCGGCGAACGCCCCGAAGTCCACCACGCGCATGACGGTGACGCGAAGACCCATGCCTTCCGGATATCGGTCCGCCGCGCCGGTCCACGGATCCGGCCGGGTCTGCTTCAGCCCCAGCGAAATCCGGTCCCGCTCGCGGTCGATCTTCAGCACCCGCACCTCGACCTGGTGCCCGACATCGACCACGTCCGTCACCTTCGCCACGGGCCGAAAGCTCAGGTCGCTGATGTGGATCAACCCCTCGACGCCGCCGAGATCGACGAACGCGCCGAAGTCCGTGACGTTCCGCACCGTGCCCGGAAGAATCTGCCCGACTTCCAGCGTCTTGAGCAACTCCTCCTTCTTCTCCACCATCTCGCGTTCCTGCACGCGGCGGCGGCTGACCAGCACGTTGCGCGAGCGGCGCTCCACGTCCGTCACCTCGCAGCGCACCGGCTGCCCGATCAGCGTGGAGATGTCCTTGAGGAAATGGTGATCGACCTGCGACGCCGGCATGAACGCGCGGATGCCGTTGACATCCACCTCCAGCCCGCCCTTGTTCAGACCGGTGATCTTGCCCTCGACGATCATCCCTTTTTCGAGGTTGATCCACGTCGCACGCTGCAGGGCGCCCTTGCGATAGCAGATGAACAGCCCGTTGTCCGCGTCGAAGCGCTCGATGACGACGTCCACGCGCCGGCCGTTCTTGATCTCCTCGTTCTTGCCGAACTGGTTGCGGGGGACGACGCCCTGGTCCTTGACCCCGAAATCGAGGAACACGTCGTCGCCGCGCATGCCCACCACGGAGCCGGTGATCTCGCTCCCTCGCTCCAGCGACCGCCCGCCCACGGCCGCCCCCAGCCCGCCGCCAAGCTCGTCCAGGTCGCCGGCGGACATCTCGCTCATGGCCTCGGCGATCTCCCGCTCGATGTCGCTGGTCAATCCGCCGGAGCCGGTTTCGCTCGAAGCAACGCCGCTCCTCTCGACGGCCGCGGGAGGGGGCGCGTCGGCAAGAGATCGGGTCGCGGAGTGCTCAGGTGCGCTGGGCGCATGCGAGCCATCGTTCGGACGGTCCGCCCATGCCGGTGTTTCGCTCATGATACAACCTTACTTAAGCAGCAATGGCGCGAACCGGAATGACATGCCGTGTGGAATCCTTCCATTGTTGCTTCATATCACGGTCGCGGTTCTTTTCTACAGAACCGCCCGTCGGAAGTCAAGGAACTCACACGCTGAGTTTGTGTGTGGGTGCCCACTGGAATCCGGGCAATACGCCCAGGTGGCCGTCACCGTCAGCGTTCTCAGCAACGCCATCGTGGGTTGATGCATCGGCGCTGAGAACCCGAAGCGCCAGCGAGGGCGCCCCGGATGCCGGCGCCGCGCGGCGGTCACGCCCTTGCTTGCGCGTCGGGTTCGGAAAGGCGGGCGGCGCTTCGGAGTGCGGGAAGAACGGTCCGCCCACTCGATCCGATCCCTGATGAGGTCATCCGCCGGACGTCTTCTCTGAGGTTGCCGTCGTGGCTTGAGGCTTGGACTCCGCCGGCTTGTCTGCTCCCGCCGGGGCGGGGGTCGCATCCGCCAGCCCTGCGGCCTTCGCCTCGCCCTCGTACTTGGCGAGGCTCTGCTGGATGCCGCCGGCGGTCATCGGGTCCACGCCCGCGAGGTTCGCCACGGCCTTGCGCGACGTGGCCAGCGCGGTCTTCAGGTCGCCGCGCTCGTAATGAACCCGGGCGAGCGTGTCGAGGTAGCCCGCCTTCTTCTCCTGTGTCAACGTGTTGGCACGCGTCGCCGCCTCCAGCGCCAGCTCGAGGTTGCGCTTACGGATGCCCGGCTCGGCCGCGATGGCGTAGGCGATGCGGTTGTGCAGCAGCGCGTTGTCCGGCTGAGCCTTCATCTGCTCGCGCGCGAAGGCGTAAGCCCTGTCCGGCGCGTTGAGGTCGCGCAGCAGCGTGAGGAACTGCAGCTCGGCCGTTCGTTCGCTCGCGGGAAACTCCGGATCGAGCGTCTGTGTCGGCGGGATCTCGTTGACAAACAGCGCCACGTCCACCGACACCGTGTCCGCGATCAGGTCCTTCGTCATGAACGGCGGCCGCTTCCAGCCGAAATCCGCCGGCTTCAGGTCGAAACGCGTGCGCAGCGACACGAACTCGCCGGGATAGCGCATGAACGTGCGCTTGAAGTTCACCGGCATCCGCGTGGCCGTCACCGGGCACTCAATGTCCTTGCTCACACCGAGAATCGTCACCTGACCCTTCACCGTGAAGCGGTAGGAGACGAACTCCTGATCCGTGCCGGTCTGCTCGGCGGGTGTGCAATCGGTGACGAGGAACGTCATTTCGGCGTGCTGGGCGCCGTTGAGCAGCATCGCCCCGCGAAGCTGGTCGTCCTGGTCGCTGTTGCCCGTGGTCAGCGAGGCCACGGGCACCCGGAACGCCCCGGCCGCGAGCATCTTCTGCCCCGCCGCAAACTCGAAGGGCACGCCGATGAACCCGACGATCCGGTTGCACGTGACGACCACGCGCTTCATGGCCGCGTCGGACATCGCCACAAGCTGTCCATCCTCGCCGGGCATGACGTGATACACGTCGCAGGAGTCGAGAACCGAATCCGCAACGACCAGCGTCTGCCCGCAATCACTGCGAAGTGGAACCTGCGGGGCCGGCTCCTGAGCCGCCACGCCGGCGAAAGCGATCCACGCACTGACAACCAGCCCGATACGGGAAAAAGTCATGGAAGGTAGCCTCATTTGAGATTTGAAGATGCCTCGCCGCATCATCCGATGCCGCTACCCGTGGCGTCCACGAAGCGGCGTGCTGCCGGCGATCAAGTCATCCCACATCCAGGGCAGGTTGCAATCATGCACAGGTTGGGAAACCTGTGCTACACACACCGGTTGGAAACCGGTGCCACACGCGGCTTGTCCTCTGCCTTTCGGCATTCGGCTTTCGCCATTCGCCATTCGGCATTCGGCATTCACCATGCACCATTCGCCATTCCCCGCCTCATCCCACCGGCTTGGCCGCACCGGCGGAAAGGTCCAGCGCCATGATCGTCTTGCGGTCGCGGACATACATGGTCGAGCCGATGATGGTCGGCACGGTCCACGCCTGATGCGTGAGGATGTTGGCGCGGCAGAGGATCTTCAGCGCCTCCGGTTTCGCTTCCGCCAGCGCGAGGTCGCCATTCTCATCGAGGATGACGAGCTTGCCGTCCGCGTACAGGCAGTTGGCCTTGGCGAAGCCGCGCTCGCGCCACAGCGTCTCGCCGGTCTTCACGTCCACGCACATCAGCAGGGTGGCCGCGAAGTCGCCGCTGGAGCCGTAAAGGTGATCGCCCACGCGGACGAAGCTGCCGTGCTGCACGCGGAGGTACTTGTTGAACCACAGCTCCGTCGCCTCGAACACGTCACCCTTCTTCTCGACTTTGAACGCCCACGTGCCGCCGCCGTAGGCCGCGGAGACGAAGAGCATCCCGTCTTCGCTGTACAGCGGCGTGCTGATCGCAAAGCCGATCTTGTCGTTGCTCGCTTTGATCTTCCAAAGCGTCTTGCCGTCCGCCGGATCCAGCCCGGCAAGATCCTGCCCAAGCTGCATGATGAGCTGGTCGCGCCCGGCGATGTTCACCAGCAATGGCGACGGGTTGCCGAGGCGCACGAACTTCTCGCTGGTCCACGCTTTCGAGCCGTCGGACTGCTTGAACGCGGCGACGAAGCACTTGGCCTCCTTCGGCGCGCCCGCGGTCGGGTCGGCGTCGCCGGGCGCCCGGACGGGGACGGTGATGATGACGAGGTCTTTGTACGCCGTGGGGCTGGCGCCGTACCCGAACATGAGCACGCTGCCCTCCATCTCCTGATAGAGGTCGTGCGTCCAGAGAATCTTGCCGGTTTTCTTGTCGAGGGCGTTGACCTTCAGCGTCGCGCTGGTGGTGAAGAGGCGATCGCCGACGATCAACGGCGTGGCGTGCGGGCCGGGACCGAACGCGGTGTTCTGCTCCGTCTTCGTCGCCGCCTCGTAGGTGGTCTCCCACAGCGTCTTGCCGGTCTTGGCCTCCAGTGCCACAACCGCGTCACTGTCGCCGCGGCGGCACATGGTGTAGAGCGTGTCGCCCTCGACGAGGATGGATGAATACCCATCGCCGAGTTCGCGGCTCCACAGCTTGGGAGGGCCAGAGTCCGACCACGCCGTGGCGATGTTCTTCGCCGAGCGGAACGTGAAGTCCCGCTTCGGACCGCCCCATTGCAGCCAGTCCATGTCCCCCGCGCAGGCCGCGCCGCACAGCGTCAGCGTCGCCATGAGCGAGAATCGCGCGCAATCCGACAACGGCCCCCGATGCGTTTTCAGCGGTGCCATGCAACATTCCCCGAGAAATGACAGGATTCCGGTCCCGAAGCGGAGATTCTACCGGACGCCGGGAAGCCGCCGCAAGCGGATGCGGCCGATGCACAACTTCTTACCCGGTGACACAATGCGTTCCTGTGGCACAACCGCCATCCGTCCACGTTTGCGTGGCGCGGGCGCGTGAGTATGTTCTGGCAGGGTGGGAGGCGGGAACGCGAGACCCTCCCCCGACCCTCCCGGAGGGAGAGGAGAGTCATGGGAGACCCTCCCCTACGCCTCTCTGAGAGGGAGGGGCTCGGCTTGCTTGGCGGCTGAGGATATGGAATGGCATGACGCATCGTCCCGCGAACATCCCGCAGCGCCTGCTCTCAAACCGCAACTTCATGCTGTTGTGGTGCGCGTACGGGATCAGCGCGCTGGGCGACCATCTGACGGAGATGGCCATCCTTAAGACGCAGAATGCCATCAGTCCCGCGGTGGATGTCACGCCGCTGCAGGCCCGCATCACGTTCGTCTTCTTCGTGCCTTTCGCCCTGCTGGGGCCGCTGGCGGGAATGCTGGCCGACCGGTTTCCGCGGCGGGCGCTGATGATCCTCGCCGACGTGGTGCGCTGCGCGATCATGCTGGCGTTCGCGGGCCTTCTGCAAAGGGTCAATGCGTGGGGGCGTTGGGGTTCCGTGACGCCGCTGCTGATGACGGGCATGTTCGCGGCGCTGTTCTCGCCGGCGCGCAGCGCGCTTCTGCCGACGCTGATCAACCCCGACCAGCTCGCCCGCGCCAACGGCATGATCAGCGGACTGGGGATCATTGCCACCATGACGGCGACCGTGCTGGGCGGGTGGATCGCGCAGGCGTACGCGCCGGAGGTGGCGTTCAAGTGCGACGCGATCACGTTCGCGGCCAGTGCCGTGCTCGTCTTTCTCATTCGTCCGCCGACCGGCTCGGCGCCGGCGGCGGCGGCGGCGGGGCACGTCAGCTCGTGGCGGGAGCTGACGGAGGGCTTTCGCTATGTCCGGGCGCATCGGCGCGTGTTGGAGCTGGTGGGCGCCGGGTGCATGGTGTGGTACTGCGGCGCGCTGGTGCTCAGCGCGATTCCGGCGATCGTGCGCGACGTGTATCAGCAGGCGGACTACGCGGTCATCAGTTACTACCGCGCCTGCATCGGGCTGGGGTTCGTGATCGGGTCGCTGTGCGTGGTGGCGCTGGGGGATGCGCTGCGCGGAGAGGTGCTCATCACCTGGGGGCTGTTCGGCGTTGGCGGGAGCATGGCGCTGCTGGCGGCTTCCGCGTTCATGGGCTTCGCCCCCACGGCCGCGGGGAGGGTCGGGGCGGTCGCCGTCGTGCTGGGAGGCATATCGGGGGTGACGGTGATGGCGGCATTCAACGCCTCGCTTCAACGCATCGTGCCCAATCGCTTCCGCGGACGGGTGTTCGGCGTCAACGACCTCGCTTCCACGGCGTCGCTGCTGATTGCCACGGGCGCGCTGGCGCTGCCGGAGTGGGATCATCTGGACCGCAAGGTCGGCGTGATTCTTATCGTCGTGGCGGTGTGCGCGTCGATCGCGGGATTCGCCTCCGTCGGCATCCGCCTGGCGCGAGCGCCGTATCGCGCGTGGATTCTCTTCCTGGAGAACGTCAACCAGTTTCTCACGAAGTTCTGGTGGCGGATGAAGGTGGTCAACAAGCCGACCGTTCCGCACAAGGGCGGCGTGCTCGTGGTCGCCAACCACACCTGTTACGGCGATCCGCTCCTGCTGCTCGGCGCGGTGCCGTATCGCCCGTTCGGCTTCATGGTGGCGAAGGAGTACACCGAGGGGCGCTTCCTGGGTTTCTTCATGCGCACCGTGGATTGCATTCCGGTCAAGCGCGACGGCATGGACGCGGGAGCGACGCGACGGGCGATGCGCCTCCTGCGCGACGGCGGCGCGATGGGCATCTTCATCGAGGGGCGCATCGTCCCGCCGGGACAGGGCAGCGACCCCAAGGACGGCGTGGCCATGCTGGCGCTGTCCACCGGCGCGAAGGTGATCCCCGCGCACATCAGCGGCACGAAGTATTTCAAGGGAATGTGGAAGGGGATGTTCGTTCGCCATCGGGCGCGGCTCCGCTTCGGTCCACCGGTGGACCTCAGCGAGTTTCAAGGCAAGCGCGACCGAGAAACCGTCCACCGCGCGACGATGCGCATCTTCGATGAGATTCAGAAGCTCGGCGCGTTGGAAGAACCCGCCGGATTCAACGGCGAGCCGAGGTGCGCGCTCTAAACGCCGCGCAAGGCCCTGTGGATGGCGACCCTCCGTCGAACGGGGCAGTCGCACGCCGCCGCGGACGCACATGCGACGACCCGCAGCGTTCGCGCCATTCCTGCCGGTCGGTGATCGCCGACGCGCCCGGCGGTTCCTGCGCCATCAGCGACCAAAGCCCTGCACCGCGGTTTCTGCGCGGTCAAATCGGTGAACCTCCCCAGCTCCGCGTCCGATGATTGCCGTATCTGTCGCAGTGTTCCCCATTTGCAATCTGGAGCCATAACTAGATGAAACCGCGATCGCTTGTTTGTTGGACCGTGTTGGCCGGGCTTGGGACGTTGCCCCTGTGGACTTTGCTCGGGTGCAGCCCGGGCGGAACGGGCGGCGGCTCGGATGATGGAACCGCCAATCGCGTCATCAGCTACAACTCGGACCCGGAGGACGACCTGGCCGCGACCGCCGATGACGGCGAGGGCGGCGAGTACGCGGTGTACGGCGACAAGGACGAGGACGGCGACCTGACCTCGGTGGATCAGGTGGACATGGCGCTGGCGGACGGGACCACCGTGTCCGTCGAGTTCGATGAGGACGGGCAGCCGGTTTACATGACCAGCTCCGACGGCGGTGAGGCGACATTCACCTATGACGACGACTCCGACACGGTCATTGCCGACGTGACGACCGCCGACGGGGAAACCGCGGTGACCGAAACCGCGGCGACCGATGCCGATGCCGCGGTGGCCGCCAAGCCCCGCCCGCGATTCAACAAGTCCCAGGACACGGTGTGCGACAACCTCGACCAGGCCATTGCGGTGCTCGAGTCATTCTTCGCGTGCGACTCGGCGGACGACAACGCGGCTTGCGACGACGCGCTGGCGGATGCGGCCGAGCAGTTGAAGGCGCTGTGCGCCACGGAATTCTCGGAGGTCGGGGACGTGGAGACGTCGCTGGGCACCGAGGCGCAGGACATCGCGCTCGGCGTGGAGGCGTTCTACACCGTTCGACCCGCGTCGAATGATGGCGTCACCTTGATCCTGACGTCGACGCCCTTCGGCGGGACGAGACCGTACGACGTGGAATGGTCCTTCGTCGCGGGCGATTCGACCGCCGAGGTCGAGAACCTCCCCGGCGGCGCGGCCGTCGTGGACGTGTTCGTCGCCGGCGACTACATCTTCGAGGTCAACGTGACGGATGCGGACGGCAACACGGTCAGCGCCGACATTGAGTTCTCCTCCGACACCGTCAGCTTCACGGACATCCTCGTCTCCAGCGCCTACCCGGGACCGGGCGAAACCGTGATGTTCACCGCGCTCGGCGCTGACGGCCCGGCCGCTTCGGACTCCGATCGCTTCTCTTACCTGTGGAACTTCGGCGACGGCGCCAGCGGCGAGGGTGAGGACGTTGAGCACGCCTTCGACGAAAGCGGCGATTACGTCGTGGTGGTGATCGGCACGTCGGAAAGCGGCGAGCGCGTCAAGGGCTCCGTGGTGGTCCACGTGGATGACGAGCAGGATTGCAAGGACGTGTGCTTCGACGCGGCGAAGGATGAGTATTACGACTGCCTGCTGGCGGGCGGAACGGAGGAGGACTGCGGCCCGGGCGCGCAGGCCACGCTCCAGGAATGCGCGCTGGCGGAGTGCGGCGAGGAGTTTGATTGCACCAAGATCTGCCACGTAGCTGCGCAGGAGGCTTATGAATCCTGTACGGCGTCCGGGCTGTCGGACGCGGACTGCGAGCAGGAGGCCGTGGAGGCGCTGGACGGCTGCCTGACGGAACAGTGTGACGAAGAGGTGGACTGCGAAGAGCTGTGCGCGGCCGGCGCTGAGGCCGTGTACTCCGAGTGCCTTTCAGCGGGACTCGGCGAGGAGGACTGCGCCGCTTTCTACGAGCAGGTGTACGTGGAATGCACGGAGACCGGTTGCGACGAGGCGCGCGGCTGTGAGGAGAAATGCGGCGGCAAGGCGCAGCGCGGTTTCGACGAGTGCATCAACAACGGCGGCAGCGAGCTGGAATGCGGCGCCCGCGCCCGCAAGCTGGTCGAATCGTGCCTCGACGACAAATGCGGCGGCAGCGGCGACTGCGCCGAGCTGTGCGGCTCCGAGGCGCACCGCGTGTACGACCAGTGCGTCGCCGAGGGCAATGCCGAGGAGGACTGCGCCGAGAAGACCGACGACTTCTACATGACCTGTCAAAGCGAGCATTGCGATGAAGGTCCGGGCGACTGCGAAGAGGAATGCGGCGCCATGGCCGACGCGATGATCAGCGAGTGCCTCTCGCTCGGCGGAACGGAGGACGACTGCATCTTCGCCGCGGAGGACGATTTCCTCGCCTGCCTTGAGGACCACTGCGGGCTGGAGGGCGACTGCGGCTCGTACTGCCTGGAAAGCGCGATGAGTTATTACGCCGGTTGCTACGTCGATACCGGCGATGCCGAGACCTGCGCCCTGGCCGCGTTCAACGGATTGAATGTTTGCATGGTCGATGAGTGCGGCGAAACGTCGGACTGCCCGGAAACCTGCAACGCGGAAGGGTCGGCCATCTACGCCGAGTGCACCGCCACGGACACGTCCGCCGACTTGTGCGGCGCTTACGCCCTTGAAGCGGTGGCGGAGTGCATCGAGGAAGGGTGCGACGATGAGGGCGACGAGGATTGCACGGAATACTGTGCCATGACGGCGGAAATCGTGTACGGGGAATGCCTCGCGGCGGGCGGTTCGGAGGACGGCTGCGGGTCGGACTACGCCGGCGTCTATGACGAGTGCATCGCCCTTTATTGTGGCGACGGCGAAGGCGATGACGACGACGCGACGGATGATTCGGAGTGCACCGCCCGTTGTGTCGAAGCCGCCGCAGCCGCTCAGACCGAGTGCCTTGCCGCGGGCAAGTCCGTCGACGAGTGCAGCGCGACGTATCACACGCAATACGACGAGTGCGTCAAATCGAGTTGCGGCGACTGATTCCCGAATCCAGTTGCGGCGACGGGCTCCTTCGGCGACGCATGGCGTCGAGATGAAGCGTGAACGAGCGGCCTGATCGGCGGTCCCGCCGGTCAGGCCGTTTTACGTTTGCGGATGGGCGCGTGTCCGCTCACGCCATCGGCGCGGCGAATGGACGGGATCTGCAGCAGCTCAGGGGGCACGGCTCCGCAGCAGCGGACCCGTGGAGCATGCGAGTGTCCGAGGATTCCTCCATCCCTGCTGCTGGAGCGTCACGGCGGACATTGCGAGTCGGACCGCCGCTTTCCGAGCCGCGCCCGCAATGAAGCGGCCTGAGTCTCTATCTGACTCCGGTGCGCAACGCGTGGATCGTTTTGAGATTGCGACGCAGCGTGCCTTTGTGCCCCGGAGGGGCATCCGAGAATAGCCCAGCCATTTATGCTTAGGTTTACCCACATTCTTGGATATACTCCCTCCGTCGGGAGCGGCTCTTTTCGAGTTTTTTTTTGGGGAGATGAGCATGGATGCTCGGGCGGACGGGGGCGGCGTGGGGTTTGGTGAATTGAATTTTGGCGGGGCCCAGCTCGGCGATGCTCGTCGGACGCGGCGGCTCGTGCGGACGGCGGATCGGATGATGCAGCGTCCGCAGGGGACCTTGCCGGACAAGCTGCACGAGCCGGCCGAGCTGAAAGGGCTTTACCGCCTGGTCGATCAGGAGGAGGTGACGCATGCCGCGGTCCTGGCGCCGCATCGTGAGCGGGTGCGGCAGCGGATCGAAGCCTGCGGCGGCCAGGTGCTGTTGCTGCATGACAGCACAGAGCTGGATTACACGGGAAAAACCACGTTGAGCGACCTGGGTTATGTCGGCAAGGGTCACCGGCAGCGGGGGTATATCTGTCACCACTCGCTGGCCGTGGTCGCGGGCACGCGGGAGGTGTTGGGACTGGCCAGTCAGATTCTGCATCGCCGACCGGCCGCGCCGCGGCACGAGACGCGCCGGCAGCGTCGTGACAAGCCGGATCGCGAGTCGCGGCTCTGGCCGCAAGGCTGCGAGGTCTGCGGCTCGCCGCCCCGCGCGTCCAGCGGTTCCCCGGAAACCGTGATCGACATCGCCGACCGGGAACCGTGATCGACCTCGCCGACCGGGGAGCGGACGTGTTCGAATTTCTGGAGTACGCGCACGTCCAGGGTCGGCGCTACGTGGTGCGCAGCCGGCACGATCGCCGATGTCAGATCGACACGTTGCAAGGTCCGCGTCCGGCGCGATTGCATGACTTCGTGCGCGCCTTGCCGGCCTGGGGCGAATACACCATTGAGGTTCCGGCGCGTGATCGGCGGCCGGCTCGGACGGCGAACGTGCGTATCACGGCCGGTCGCGTGAACGTGCTCGCGCCGCGCGATCCGCGCGGGCAGCACGGCGACGCACCGCTGACGGTGTGGGGGGTTTACGTCGGTGAGAATGACCCGCCCGAGGGCGTCGATCCTGTGGAGTGGGTACTGCTCACCAACATCTCCGTTGAAACGGCGGTTGAGGCTCGGGAGCGCGTCGAATGGTATGCGCATCGTTGGATCATCGAAGAGCTTCACAAGGCTCAAAAGACGGGGTGCGGCATCGAATTGCCGCAGTTCACCTCGTGCGAGCGTCTCGAGCCGGTGATCGCGCTGCTCTCGGTCGTCGCGGTGGAGTTATTGCGCATGCGATACGCAGCCCGATCGCCGCAGACCCGCACGCAACCGGCGTCGGAGTATGTGCCGAAGACCTACGTGGAGGTGATATCCGCCTGGCGGTACCGGACCGTGCGCGAGCTGACGGTCCACGAATTCTACATGGCCGTGGCGCGCCTTGGCGGTCACCAGAACCGCAAGCACGATCCCCCGCCGGGCTGGCTGGTGCTGTGGCGAGGATGGACCAAACTCGAAAACATGATGCTCGGCGTGCTGGCTATGGAGCACGCGAGATGTGGGTAAACCTAAGCATTTATGGCTGGGGACGCGGCGATGGAGGGCGCAGTCCCGGAGGGACGGCTGATTTCCAACGCGATGGTCTGACCTCGTCTCCGTGCTTCAGCCGTCCCTCCGGGACTTCCGGTCCTTCCCCACGAACCCCCCAGCGATAAATCGCCGGGCTACTTTCGGCTGCCCCTCCGGGGCACAAGACGTCCCGTCGATTCCCCTGTATGATCGTAAGTTCATGCCATTCCAAAGCCCGGCAACCGGAGTCAGATGGAGACTCAGGTGAAGCGGTTTCGCTGTCCACTTGTCCGCTCGCTCCCTCACGGTTTCGGCTCTGATTTGCCGCAATTCCCGTGAGTTGTTGCATGGGAGCTTCGCGCGCGACCGGTCATGCGCCCGGTGGCAAGGCCGCGACGTTGTCGATCAGCCGGCAGTTGCCGATGAGCACGGCCAGGATAATGCGAACTTCGGCTTGAATGCGGTCCACGGGGCGCAGCGTCCGCGGATCGACGATCTCAACATACTGAATGACCGCGGGGCCTGCGGCGAGGATCTGCTTGCGGATACGATCGGCGACAACCGCGGAGTCTCGCTCTCCTTCGGCGATGCGGCGCTGCGCCTGGAAGAGCGCCGCGCTGAGGCAGACGGCCTGTGCGCGATCGGTTGGCGAAAGGTACGCGTTGCGGCTGGAGAGCGCCAGTCCATCCTGCTCGCGAACCGTCGGGCAGCCAATGATGTCGATGGGCATGTTCAGGTCGCGCGCGAGCCGGCGCACGACTTGAAGCTGCTGATAGTCCTTCTCGCCGAAGTAGGCCGCGTCGGCGGGCAGGGCGTTCAGCAACTTGGCGACGATGGTGGCGACGCCGTCGAAGTGCCCCGGGCGCAGCGGTCCGCACAGCCCGTCGGTCAGCCCGGACACATGCACGACCGTGGCGGCGTCGCGCGGATACATCTCCGCAACCTCGGGCATGAAAACGGCGCTGACCCCCTCCGCGCCCAGCAGGTCGAGGTCGCGCTCCAGCGTGCGCGGGTAGCGGTTGAAGTCCTCGCCCGGCGCGAACTGCGTGGGGTTAACGAAGAGCGTCACGACGACGAAGCCGCAGTCGCGCCGCGCCGCGCGCATGAGCGAAGCGTGCCCTTCGTGCAGCGCGCCCATCGTGGGCACCAGCCCGACGCGCTGCCCCGCGCGCTGCGCCGCGCGGACGCCCTCGCGCGCTTCGGCCACGGTCTTCCAGAGGATCGGTCGCTCGCTCACGCCGGCGATGATAAGGCGTGGCGCGCGGATGCGTCAGGGCTGTGAATTTCTTCAAGCGGCGGGTGTAAAAACAACTTCCGGGCTTGGACTTCTCCAAACCCGGAAGTGCGCCACGGCTTGTGTAAGCCGCATGATCCGCTCCCCTCTCGACCGAGGCCTCGATCGAGACGGTCAATGTTTGCTTCTGAATGGGTATCGGTAATCGAGAACAGGCCGCATGTCAAACTGGCGGCACGAATTGGCCGGCGGATCGCCGACTTCTAAGTTGTTATTTTACAAATACTTACATTCATGTCGGTCGATTTCCTGCGTAAGCAGACGACAATTATCACAAGGGGTCGGAAACCGTGCTGGGAGACCGTATCTTCTTGCAGCCACGGACGATGCGGCAGCCTGAGCGTTCGGAAAATAGTCCGATAAGTCGAAGCTGACGGCACCGCCGGGCCTCGTGGATGACGGGCGTCCGGAGTCGTTGCGGCAAGGTGCAGATGCGACCTGCATCCTGCAACGAATGCGATCGCGCGCCCATGCACGGTGCGGCGGTTCGTGCTACGTTGCCGGACCTTTTCTCAGCGCGACGAGTTACGCGAGCGTGGGGGAGCCGCGCGGTTCGATATGGGTGTCATCAGCATACAAAACGTCACGCGCCAGTTCGGGCAGCGCGTCGTCCTCAGCGATCTGTCGCTCGAACTGGGCGACGGCGAGATCGTCGGGCTGGTCGGACCCAACGGCGCCGGCAAGACCACGCTCTTCCGCCTCATTACCGGCCAGCTCGCGCCGGACCTCGGGACCGTCACCCGCGCCAGAGGACTCGAGGTGGGATACCTCTCACAGGAACCCGAGCTGAATCTCACCAACTCGCTCCACGACGAAGTGGCCGAAGTGTTCACGGAGCTGCTCGACATCGAGCATCGCATGCACGACGTGTCCGAGCGTCTCGCGCGGCTGGAGCACGGTCCGCAGCAGCAGGAGCTGCTTGCGCAGTACGATCGCCTGCACGCGCGCTTTGAGGCGGCGGGGGGTTACAAGATCGAGGCGCGCGTCGGCGAGATTCTCGGCGGACTGGGCTTCGATCCGGCGGACAACGCGCTGCCGCTGAGCGCCCTGTCAGGCGGGCAAAAGTGCCGTGCGGCGCTCGCCAAGCTGCTGCTGCGCGAGCGCGGATTCCTCCTGCTGGACGAGCCGACCAACCATCTCGACATAGACGCCGTGCGCTGGCTGGAGAAGTTCCTCAAGGGTCACGACGGCGGCGTCGTCGTCATCTCGCACGACCGCTACCTGCTGGATCGGCTGGCGGATCGCATCGTCGAAATCGATCGTGGCCGCGCGCACTCGTACCCCGGCAACTACTCCAGTTATCATCAGGCGCGCGAGATGCGCCGGCTGACGCTGGATCGGCAGTACGAAAAAGACCGCGAGTTCATCGAGAAAGAGCGCGACTTCATCGCCCGCTTCCTCGCCGGGCAGCGGAGCAAGGAGGCGCAGGGTCGCCGCACGCGCCTGGAGCGGCGCCTGGCCGCGGGCGAATTCGTCACCGAGCGTCCGGCGCATCGGCAGCGCGTCCGTCTGCAGTTCACGGAGACGCGAGCGAAGGGGGGCGAGATTCTCCGCGTGGAGGATCTGGCCAAATCCTACGGCGAAAAGCGATTGTTCGCGGGTCTGAACCTGCAGGTCGCCGCGGGGCTGCGCCTCGGCATCACCGGTCCCAACGGCACGGGGAAATCGACGCTGCTGAAGATTCTGCTGGACGCGGTGCCGCCCGATGAGGGCATGGTGCGCTGGGACAAGAAGCTGGCCATCGGGTATTACGCACAGGAGTCGGCCGAACTGGAGCCGACGCGGACGATCATGGAAGAGATTCGCGCGGACCAGCCTCATCTCTCCGAGCAGCACGTGCGCAACTACCTCGGCGCGTTCCTGTTCACCGGGGAGGATGTCTTCAAGCCGCTGGGCAAGCTCTCCGGCGGCGAGCAATCGCGCGTGCGGCTCATCAAGCTGATCCTCTCCAACCCGGACGTTCTCGTCCTCGACGAGCCGACGAACCACCTCGACATCCCCTCGCGCGAAGCGCTGGAAGAGGCGCTCTCGGACTTCCCCGGGACGATCATCGCCGTCAGCCACGACCGTTACTTCCTCGACCGCATCGTAGAGCGGCTCCTCGTCATGCGCCCGGAGGGGCACAGGCTTTTCACCGGCAACTACACGACGTACATCGAGACGCTGGAGAGCGAGCAGGCGAAGACGGACGCCGCGCAGGCAGCGCAAAAAGCGGCGGAAACGACGCCTCGCGCCACGCCGTCCGACAGGCGCCGTGATGGCGAGGCTCAAGGCGGCGGCTCGAAAGGCGGGTCGACGGCAAGCGCGACGCGGGAAGCGACGCGGCGCGATGATGCGATCGCGCGGGACCGGGCGAAGTACGATTCCATCTCCATCGAGGCCATCGAGATCAAGATTTACGAGCATGAGCAGGAGCTGACGCGGCTCGGTGAGAAGTTCAGCGACCCGTCGGTGTACCGCGACGCGGAGAAGGTGGAAGATCTGCAGGAGTCGATCGAGGCGATCAAGCACGAGCTGACGGTGCTGCAAAGCGTCTGGGATGAACGGGCGGAATACCAGTAGCCGGCGCAAGACCGCTTGGCGCCGCAGAAGGGACACGCATGAAGCTGCATTTCCTCGGGGCCGCGCGGCAGGTGACGGGATCGTGCTACGCGCTGGAAAACGGGGCCGCGCGAATCATGATCGACTGCGGCTTGTTTCAGGAGCGGGCGTTTCAATGCCGCAACTGGGAGCCGCCGCCGATCGCGCCGAACACGTTCGACGCCATGCTGCTGACGCACGCCCATCTCGACCATTGCGGTCTGATCCCCCGGCTGGTCAAGGCCGGGTTCAAGGGTCCGATCTACACCACGCCGCCGTCCGTCGAGCTGGCGCGCATCATTCTCGAAGACGCCGCGGTGATTCAGGAGGAAGACGCCGCGTTCAAGCAGAAACGCCACGAGCGCGAGGGACGCTGCGGGCCGCACACCGACGAGCCTCTCTACACGCAACGCGACGTGGAGCGCGTCATCCCGCTGCTGAAGCCCGTTCCCTACGGGCGCGTGCAATCGCTGGGCAACGGACTCTCCGCCGTCTGGCACGACGCCGGGCACATTCTCGGCTCGGCCATGATCGAGGTTCGCGCCGAACGGGAAGGGCGGACGACGACCATCGTCTTCTCCGGCGACCTGGGCCAATGGGACAAGCCGATCATCAAGGATCCGACGCTGCTGGATCAGGCCGACTACGTGGTGATGGAATCCACCTACGGCGACCGGGAGCACGTGGAAGGCGGCGACGTGCAGGACCAGCTCGCCACGGCCATCAACGAGACGCTGGAGGGAGGCGGCAATCTGCTCATTCCGACCTTCGCCGTCGAGCGGGCGCAGGAACTCGTGTACCGCCTCGCGCGACTCGCCGCCGCGGATCGCATCCCCGACGTGCTTGTGTTCCTCGACAGCCCGATGGCCGCGGAGGTGCTGGGCGTCTTCGGCCGCTTCAAGCCGTACATGGACCGCGAGGCGATGGAGATCCTCGCCTCCGGGCGGTCGCTCTTCGACTTCCCCGGGTTCAAGCTGATCGCGTCGCAGCGCGAGTCCAAGGCCATCAATCGCCTGCGCGGCTGCGTCATCATGGCGGGATCGGGCATGTGCAACGCCGGGCGCATCAAGCACCACCTCGCGCACAACATCGCCGACCCGCGCTGCACCGTGTGCTTCACCGGGTATCAGGCCGAAGGCACGCTCGGGCGGGCCATTCTCGATGGGAACGATCAGGTGCGCATCCTCGGTCGCACGCACGACGTCCGCGCGAAGGTCCGGCAGATCTTCGGCCTGTCTGCTCACGCGGATCGCACCGACCTGCTCCGCTGGATCAGGCACTTCCGCCAACCGCCGCACAAGGTCTTTCTCACGCATGGCGAGGAGAAGTCCGCCCGGCATCTCGCACGGGAGCTCAACGCGCGAAGCGGCTGGAATGTAGACGTGCCGGCGTACAAGGAAGCGGCCGAGCTGGACTGATGTCAGGGCTACCGCAGGAGTCGCAACGCGAGCAGCGCCGCGATCGCCAATGACGCCAGACAAAACGGCGCCAGACGTGCCCATCTCCACCAGCTAGTCGCCTCCGATTCCGATCCTGGCGCGGGCACGTACCGAAGATTCGGCGGCGGGCTTTCGGTTTCCGCCGACTGAGGATCGATGCCCGCACGCTCCACGGAGGGGCGATCGACGCACGCGCGGATCAGCTCGCCCGCCTGCGTGGCCGACAAGCCTAACTGCGCCGCGTAACGCACCAGTCGTCGGCGTCGCGACGGCGTCAGCGAGCCGCTCATCGCTTCCCACTCAAGCATGGCGCGAAAGATCTCGCGCTTGCCGGGCGTGCGGCCTACTCGTTCCGGCACTTGAAACGGAACCGCGGCGTCGGACGCCGAGGATGCGGACCTTGGTCGCGTGCTCATGCTCCTTCCCTCCCGCAGGATTCTAGGCGGCAAGACCTCCAAGGCGCGGCGGGCGAGGTCCGAGAGTCCGCCGCTTAGGGCAGGCGCGGCGTGGCGAGGACGCCAGACCGTGCCGCCCGGTTGAAACCTCGAAACGTCGAAACGCCGAAACGCCGAAAAGCCGAAACGCCGGGATCAGAACCCCTCACGCAAGTGAGGGGCATTCCGTCAAGACGTAGAACTGCCAGAACGCGGGAAACGTCGCACTTCGGGGGTGGCGCGGGTGCGCAGCAGCGGACTCGTGGATCGCGCAACCATGCGAGGCTTGCTCAATTCCCCCACGGCCTGGCGAGTACGCCAGACCGTGCCACCCGCGCGTGCCAGCCGCGCGTGTTGCCCGCTTCTCCTTCCGCGAATTCCACCTGCCCCGTCACCCACGCGTTCCACCCCCACGTGCTGCCCCCCCCGGGCGGAACGCTTTCTTCGCTCGCCGGGGCGGCGTTGCCGGGGCGGTTGGCGGGGAGTATATTTCACCTCCCGCGCGGCGCGGGTTGCCCCTAGCGTTCATGCAGGCGATTTGAGCGGACCCCTGAGTGCGGATTCACTCGTGGGCTGACGACCTGGGCGTCGAGAATCGCCATGTTCTGGAGAGAGGAAAAGGCAACAACATGCGACGAACCATCATTCATCGGGCCCTGGTCACAAGTCTGGCGGTCAGCGCGGCCTCGGCGGCTTTCGGTCAGATTCCCGGCGTGGAGACGTACACGGATCAGGCCTCCGGCAGCACGTGCAACCTGATCAACACGGCCAACGACGCGCATCTGGTCGTGCTGGAGCCCATTGCGGAGGATCCCTTCCGTCGCTTCGCGCTGGTGACCGGAACGGACGTGACGCTCAGCAGCAGCGAGATCGACGACGATCTCAACGTGTTCTTCGGCGACGAGTTGTTCGGTCGCGTGGCGTTTCTCGAAGACGGCGACGGGCTGGCGACGCTGTGGTGGGTGGACAACTTTGACAACGTCATCGGGCTGGACCCGGTGACGCTCGATCCTTTCACGACGGGGGATCGACCGACGGATTTCATCGACGTCCCCTGCGACGCCTGCGAGTTCTGGGACCGCGAGGAAGACTGCCCCGGCGAGCCGCTGGTCACGGAAATCGTCACCCAGCCGGTCAGCGACACGGTCTGCGCGGGCGACCGATTGACGCTCTTCATCGAGACCGTCGGCACCAACATCGACGGCTTTCAGTGGTATCGCGGCAACGACAGCCTGATCATCGGCGCAACGGACGTGGCTCTGGTTTTCTCTTCGATCGACTTTGACGACGCGGGCAGCTACTACTGCGAGGTGATCGACGTCGATGGCACGCGCACCTTCAGCGACCGCGCGACGCTCGTCGTGGAGGACTGCCCCGACGAGCCGGACAGCCCCGGTCTGCAGCTCTGCGGCGCCAACATCTTCACCAGCGGCTTCGTCAGCCTGCTGGGGCTGATCGCGCTGAAGCCGCTCGCCCGACGACGGCGGAGGGTGTAATCCAATCGCCCCCTGAGGCGGTCGTGCCGAATCGGCGCGGCATCAGAACCCCTCACGCAAGTGAGGGGCCTCGCCGCGCTCCGTCTGATTGCAGGCGCGACACGGATGGGAACTGCTTCCTGACGAGTCCGGATCGGACCGGGTCGACCGCGGAGATTCGTCCGCAGATGAACGCAGAGGAACGCAGAGGAATGTTGACCATGCGCCGACTCGGTTCGTTCTCCCCGCGTCGGCGGTCGCCAGCGCTGCAAGAGGATCGGCCGGGACAAACCCGCACTCTCAAATCCTCATTCTCGTGCCCAACCGCTTTCCTCTCTGTGCGCATCTGCGTCCTCTGCGGATCGTTCTGCTGACCGTTTTCTGCAAAGACCGCACGCATTCAGACGATAAGCTCACGACCTGGCGGACGCGGCTCGGTTGGGGGATCCGGAACCCGCTTCCCGACGGGCGCGGTTCGGTTGAAAACCCGCTTCCTGACGGGCGCGGCTCAGTTGGCACTGTCATGCCGCGGCGTCGCGCGCTCTACCCCGGCACGCGCGTCGGCAGGATGACCATCGTCAAGCCCGCCCAGTGCAGGCGCTTCTGCAGCGCGAAGGCCGTCTGGTTGTGCAGCAGCGGCTGATACCAGCGCTCGCGCTGGAACACCAACTGCCCGGCGAAGAACGTCACGCGCGGAAACTCCTGCGCGACCTGCTCGCAGACCTTCTCCAGCTCGGTGATGACATCGGTGGCCATCGAGGTGCGCGCGGTGGCGGGGATGCCGTGCGCCTGCACGAAGTCCACGTAGCGCTGCAGGTCCTGCTCGGTGCGGCGGCGCTGCTCCTCGATGACGGACTCGGCCCGGAACGCGCCGGAGTCCACCGCACTGACGGAAATGAACACGACGTTCTTGAACTGCGAGGGGAAGTTCTTGAACGCGGTCATGATCGTGTGAATGCCCAGACCGCTGTACCCGCCGACGAGCACGGCCGCGGTCGGCTGGTGCGGATCGAGCTTGCCGGGCGCGACGCGCGGCACGCGCGGGTTCTCGATCAGCCCGGCGAACAGGGCGGCAAGCCGCGTGTTGAGCGTGCGGTAGTGCCGGCGAATCCAGAAGCACAGCGCGACGACCGCGCCCGTCACCACCAGCGTGACCCAGCCGCCGTGCAGGAATTTCTCCAGCACCGTGACGACGAGGATCGTGGCGCACAGCACCAGGGCGACAAGCTGAATGGCGATCTTTTTCTTCCATTCAGGCCGCTGCCGCCGCTGCCACCACAGCCGGCACATCGCCAGTTCCGTCATCGTGAAGGTGATGAACACGTTGATGCTGTACATGATGACGATGTGACTGACGTCGCCCTGGGTGTACACCAGCGCCGCCAGCGAGGCGAGCCCCATCATGAGGATGCCGTTCTGCGTCGTCAGCCGGTCGGACAGCGACGCGAACCGGCGCGGCACCCAGTTGTCCAGCGCCATGTTGGACAGCACGCGCGGACCGCCGACGAAGCCGGTCTGCGCCGCGACGATCAGGATCGCTCCCTCGGAGACCAGCGTGAGCACGACAAAGGTCCGCCCGAGCGGGACGACCTCCACAAAGCGCTCCATGAGCACCGCGTTCAGCGTCTTGCCCTCCACGAACGTGACGTTCCAGAGGAGGTAGCAGAACAGCAGCCCCGCGGCGGTGATGGACAGCGAAACGGCCATGTACACCATCGTGCGCTTGCCCGTCTGCACGCGCGGCTCGCGCAGGACGGCCATGCCGTTGGAGACGGCCTCGATGCCGGTGTAGGTGCCGCCGCCGAGGGAGTAGGCGTGCGCGAAGAGCAGGAGCAAGCCGCCGATGCCGAGCGTGGACGCGCCCTGGGAGAACCCGGCGGACGCGTGGCTGAACAGCTCGGGCAGATGCGGCGACTTGACGGCGATGCCCACGCCGATGAGCACCAGGTGGGTCAGGACGAAGAGCAGGAAAAAGGGCGTCAACGTCATCACCGATTCACGCACGCCGCGCAGATTCAGCAGCGTCAGCCCGACGATGGCCAGCGTCTCGCCCGAGAGCTTCAGCGGCTGCCATTCCAGCGGCAGAAAGCTGAACAGCGCGTCGCCCGCCGCCGCGATCGAAATCGTGATCGTCAGCACGTAGTCCACCAGCAGCGCGCCGCCCGACACCGCGCCGGCGTTTTCGCCCAGCAACGAGGAGGCCACGGCATAACCGCCGCCACCCTGGGGAAACTCCTCGATCACGCCGCGATAGGCGGAAGAGATGATGACCACGGTGATGGCGGTCATGACGGCCAGCCCGATGGCGAGGTAGGTATGCTCGCCCAGCGTGCGGTAGGCTTCCTCGGGACCGTAGGCGGAAGAGGACAGACCGTCGGCGCCGAATCCCACCCATGCCAGAAACGCCACCATCGAAAGCTGATGGAAGACGCTGCGATCGCGCAGGTCGCGCGGCGGACCGAGAACCAGCCGCTTGCCTCGATCGAACCAGGTCGGCTCTTCTTGCGGGGGGGGCGGCAACGGGCCTGCCGGCGCCTGCGCCGGACCATCCGACGTCTGCGTCGGACCGCTCATGGTATTCCTCCGGAGAACATCCCTCTTTGAGAGTCGGCCTCCGGCGGTGTCCGGAAGGGTCTCTCTTTCGACGCCTGCGAGGTTAGCTGACGGGCTTGGGCCGAAAGAGTTGCCCTACGCCGCTTGGCGATGCGCCCCGATGATAAGTGGTTCCCCCGCTCCCGCGCCAGCGAGATTAAGCGTACTTCACGAGGGGATCCTAGTCCGGCCGCGGGAGGAAGTCAAACTGCCTGTCGGGTGGCAGGGGTCCGCGGCAGCAGACCCATGGAGCGAACGAACTGACATGCGTTCGATTTCGGCCACGGCCTGGCGAGTACGCCAGACCGTGCCGCCCCGCCGCCAAATCATGCCGCGCCACAAGCCGGCTTCAGCCTGGGTCGCCTTCCATCGGTGGCCACCCCGCCTGGCCGCTTTCGGCCTCGACTCGAAATCGCTGGGTTTCCTGCGACGATGGTGGGAGCATGGCCCCGGAGGAGCTCGATGGAGAATCGCCCGGAAAACCAGGCTCCCGAAATCCACGCGGCCGCGCGAGCGGATTCGCCCGCGCGGGTGGCCGCCGGCAATTCCACCAGCGATCCCGTCAGCGATCCATTACGCAATCCCGCAAGCGATTTCGCAAACCCTCCTGTCAGTGCCGCCTCGTCTCTGCCGCGCGAAACGCCGCCGCGCTCACCCGGCGTCACGCATCGCTCGCGTGTTCGCTCGATGCCGCGCAAAGCCGTCTTGGGTCTGCTCGTGTGCGTGATGCTGCTGGGCGTCGTGGAGGTCGTGCTCCGCGTGTGCGGACTTCCGCGAGGTCTGTTCCGCGGCGCGTTCGCCACCACGACGGGGCTGTGGGAGCCGAACTTCCGCGGCGACCTGGAGTTCGGACCGTACACGTACCACGTCGAGGCCAACGAGCACGGGTTCCGCGGCCCGCCGCTGCGCACCGGTCTGGACGCGGCGCGGACGCGCATCGTCTGCCTCGGCGATTCCGTGACCGACGGCTTCAACGTGGACAACGACGCCACCTACCCGCACTTCCTCAACCGGGCACTCAACGCGAAAGGGCACGATGTCGAAGTCGTCAACGCCGCGCGCGCGGGCGGCTCGATCAACAAGGAGTACATCATCTACCGCGACATCGCCCGCACGCTCGCGCCGGACATCGTCATCGTCCTGTTCGTCACCAACGACATCACCGACCTGGGTTCCCGCACGGTCGAGCAACTGCTCAAAGTCGAGCTCCAGCGCGACGCCCGAACGTCGCCAGCCGAGATGCTCGTGACGCGCACCGCGCTGGGCGAAGGGCTGATGGACCTGTATCTGCGGATGCGTTCGCCCAACTACCGGCGAGAGGCGCGATCCGGCGCGGCAGTTCCCGCAGCGAATGAAGGCAGGTCATCGGCGGATGCTTCGACGGGGACGGATCAGCGTTATGTGATTGCGGGCAACGATCGTTACGAGGAGAACGCGCGTCGCTTCATCGAAGGCTGGGCGACCGAGGACGCGAGGCTGCTGAAGGAGCCGCTCGACGAGGGCGTGATGCGGGCATTGGACAACTACGCGGAGGTTCTGCGGCGGCTGGCGGAGCTGTGCCGCGCGGACGGTGTGCGACTGCTCTTCGTGTATGACCCGTCCTACCCGGAGCTGTACTTGCCTGAAACGTCGCAGACGTTGCATCTCCTCCTGCAGGCGCGAGTCGAGGCGCTAAACGTTGCGTTCTTCGACCTGACGCCGGCCCTCCGCGCCGCGACAAAGGAAGGCCCGCAACACCTCGCCCCGGTCGATTACCACCCCAACCCGCGGGGCTACCGGACGATCGCCGAGGCGATTGCCGAGAAGCTCGCCGCCCTCGGTTGGCTCGACGGCGCGTAACCGTTCCGGCGGGCGACAGGCTTCCACGTCCAGTGGCGGACGTCCACACCGCATGGCGTGGTTTCACATCGGGTGGCACGGTTTCTTGTCGGGTGGCACGAGTCCGCAGCAGCGGACCCGTGTGGCGCGCAAACGTGCGTGGGTTTCTCCCCCGCCACGGCCTGGCGAGTACGCCAGACCGTGCCACCCCATTCTCAGGCGAGCGGCGTTGGGGAGGCGGTGCCTGTCGCCTTGCTCGACCCAGAGGCATGGCGTCGCGCAAATGCACCGTCCATGCGGGGAAACCGCTTTGCGCACAGCCGCAAGCGCCGTATGATACAGACTCGGAAGCGGTCGCCCTGCGCGTCATGCGGCGCGGTCCGGTGGTTTGTTCCAGCCGATCCTGCCGCAGGCGCGAGGGCGCGGAGCTTGTCCAAAGGAGGAGGGTTTCAACCATGAGGAAGCTGTGTGCAATGAGTGTCGTGCTGGCGCTGGTGGGCGCGGCGCGGGCGGAAGTGCTGGATCAGTCGTCGCCGGTGTTCAACACCGGGTTCAACGGCAGCGCCAGCAGCCTGACGTGGCAGCAGGAGGTGCGCGTGGGCATCGCCGGGAAGCTCACGCGGGTCGAGATCGACATCAACAATCCCGGCTCGGCGTTCTTCTTCATCAACGTCGGCTCGCCCTGGCAGACGGACGCCAACGATTTCGCGGCGACGATCACGGCCTCGAACACCGGCACGCTGTCCATCGACGTGTCGTCGGCGAACATCAACCTGAGCGTGGACGACCGCTTCGTGATCGGCATCCAGGGCACGGACCAGAACCTGGGCTTCACGGGCAGCGGGTTCCCCGGTCTCTACGATCGCGGCGAGCTGTGGCTCAACGGCAGTGTGTACGTCGGCACGGGGCAGTTCGACATCGCCTTCAACACCTACATGGCGGAAGGCGTGTCCTGCAACGGCAATGAAACGCTCAAGGCGTCGTGCCGGCTGAAGAACGGCGTCTTCTATGCCAAGGGCGTGCTGAAGAACGCAACGCCCGGGCAGGACTACACGATGTGCATCGACGGCGGCGGCTGCGTGACGGTGACGGCCAATGCGAATGGTCGCGCCAAGCACAAGTTCACGACGTCGGCGGGCGCGCACACCATCAGCGTGGAGGAGTGCGGGCTGAGCCGCGACACGACGTGCGAGTGATGCCGGAAGCGACGGCATGGACGTGAAACCATCGTGAGGGGCACGAACGCGCCCCGGGAACCTCGGCGTGAGCCGGGGGCCCGGGGCGATTCTTGCGCCTTGCAGTGCGCGGTCCTTGGTGATCTCCGCCGCGGATGCTAAAATGCACGCGGGAGCAATCGCATGACTTGCCGCGGGGTCGTCAACAAGGGTGTCGTCGTTCTGGATGCCGGTGCGAAGCTACCGGATGGGGCGATCGTCGAAGTCGTGGTGCTGCCCAACCGCAAGGAGGCGACGCCGCCGACGCTTTATGACACGCTTGCGGACGTGGTGGGCATCGCCGAGGGTCTCCCCGCCGAACTGGCCGAGAACCACGATCACTACTTGTACGGAACTCCGCGGAAGTGACGCTGCGCTTCGCCGATTCGTTCTATTACATGGCTCTGCTCAATCGGGCGGATGCGGCGCACGCGCGGGCGGTCCAATTCTCCAAGACAATCTCAGCCGGCACACTCACGACCCCGTGGGTTCTGACGGAAGTGGCCAATGCGCTGAGCGCGCCGCCGGCGCGCGCGGCCTTCCTGCGACTCCTTGACAGCCTTTAGAGGGAAGCTTGCATGATCGTCTCGGGTTCGCTGGCCTGTCTGCCCCGCCTGCGCGACTACCGCAGCGAGCGCGTCAGCAGCTACGACCCCACCGGCGGGAACCGGGACTGGATCGACATCGAGCCGGGGCAGCGGCGCGTCTTCGCGGAGATCGCCGGGCCCGGCTGCATCCGGCATATCTGGATGACCATGCTATTCAAAGACGATCGGCACCTGCGACGCGTCCTGCTGAAGATGCACTGGGACGGCTGCGCGGAGCCGAGCGTCGAGTGCCCCATCGGAGACTTCTTCGGCCTGGGGCACGCGATGCGCAAGGACTTCCACACGGCCGTGCTGTCGATGAGCCCGCAGGACGGGCGGGCGTTCAACAGTTGGTGGCCCATGCCGTTTCGCTGCGGCGCGCGGCTGGAGATCGACAACACCGACGGCGAGGAGAAGTTCCCTTTCTATTTCTACGTGGACTACGAAGCCTACGACTCGCCGGCGGCGCTGGAGGGCCAGAGCTATTTCCACGTGCAATGGCGGCGGGAGAATCCCACGGTCGGCTGGGGCGAAGAGCATGAAGCGCTGCGCAAGGCCGACTGGAACCAGTGGGCGCGGCAGACCTGGCACGGCGGCGATCCGCGGAGTCTCAACAAGACGGGCCGCGACAACTACGTGATTCTCGACGCGCTCGGCGACGGCATCTACTGCGGCGCGCACCTCGACATCGACGTCTTCGAACGGCAGAAGAACGACTGGTACGGCGAAGGCGACGACATGGTGTTCATCGACGGGCAGACCTGGCCCCCGTCGCTGCACGGCACCGGGACGGAGGACTGGTGCAACACGGCGTTCGGTCCGCACACGGAGTTCGCCGCGCCGTATCACGGCATCCTGCTGTACAACGGCACGCCGGAGTGGAAGTGGAAGGGCAAGCAGAGCGTTTACCGTTACTACATCGAGGATCCGATCCGCTTCCGCAAGTCGATTCTGGCCACCATCGAGCACGGTCACGCCAACAAGCTCGGCAACGACTACAGCAGCACGGCCTACTACTACCTGTCCAAGCCGCAGTGCGGAGGCCCGCCGCTACCGCCCGCAGCACAGCGGCTGCCCAGACCGGGATGAACCGGCGCGCACGCCCGCGCGACGGCTGCTCAATGCGGCGGCGCTGACCTGCCGCCCGGCGCTTCTTCACACAGCCGCGTGCCTTGGAAGTCTGCTCCACCCTTCCAATTGGAACCGCAGCAGGATCCGTACGCGCGGGTGGCCGGCACGGTGTGGGCGGCATGGATCCTCTGTAGAGGATCCATGCCATGCACACACCATGCTCAAAGCCGACGTCACGCGCTGTTGGCGGAGGTAACGCCATCGTGCAATCACGGGCAGGTGTACGCCTTCGTATCGCTTGCGCCACAACCCCATTCTGCAAGCGCGTCACCGCTGTCGCCTGAAGGGCGATCGGAGAACTTCGCCTTGCCTGTTCCGCGGTCGTTGATCGTACCGGATTTGGTCGAGCCGTCGGTCAACGTAACGGTGAACGGGTCGCCGGGTTGTCCCCCGGCGAGGGACACCTTCACCTGATTCGCGCCGTTGCGATCCCGGCAGGAGGCTTTCTTGATCCGCTCTTCACCGAAGCACTCGCCACCGGAGTCCAGGCGAAAGACGTAGGCCGAGCCGGACTCAGATCCGCGGTCGTCATTCCCATATGCCCCAACCAGCACTGCATCACCGCTCAACGAGACGCTCTCACCGAATAAGTCGTTCGTCGCGCCGTCGGAAGCCAGCAGCACCGCCTCCCGCCCCCAACTCGTACCGTCATAGCGGAAGATGTAGGCCGATCCGCGACTGCTCTCTGCCAGTGCCCCAATCAGCGCCACGTCTTCACTGATCGAGACAGACCTGCCGAAGCCGCCACCGTTGGATGGAAGCAGCTTGGCTTCCTCATTCCAGTCCGTCCCGTCAAAACGGAAGACATAAGCCGAGCCGGAAAAGGAGCCCATGTCGTCGTCCATGCCCGCTCCGATGAGGGCGACGTCACCGCTAAGCGACACGGACCACCCGAAGTTCTCATTTGCTTTGCCGTCCGAAGGAATCAGCTTGGTCTCCGCGTTCCAGTTCGTTCCGTCAAAGCGGAAGAGGTATGCTGAGCCGCTGCTGCCTCCGTTGCTGTTGCTTTCGGTGCGGGCCCCAACCAGAGCTGCATCCCCGCTGACCGAAACCGAGAATCCAAACTCATCGTAGGACGCCCGGTCTCCAGCCAGCAGCTTGGCTTCCTGGGTCCAATTCGTCCCGTCGAACCGGAAGACGTAGGCCGAGCCTGTGTTGGTCCCGTTCACGTCATCCGCCCAAGCCCCGACCAGAGCCACGTCCCCATCCAAAGCGACGGACCAGCCGAAGTTATCCTCCGTCCCGCCGTCGGAAGGGACCAGCTTGGCTTCCTGGCTCCAGTTCGTCCCGTCGAAGCGAAAGACGTAAGCCGAACCCGATAGGTTTCCGTTATCGTCGTCACCATATGCTCCAACCAGGGCTACGGCCCCATCCAAGGCGACGGAATCGCCGAAGCTGCCGTAATACCAGCCGTCAGCAGCCAGCAGTTTGGCTTCCTGCGCCCAGCTCGTCCCGTCGAAACGGAAGATGTAGGCTGCACCGCTATCCTGGACGTTGCCGTCTGCAGTTGGCGCTCCAACCAGGGCGGCGTTCCCGCTGAGCGAGACGGACTGGCCCAGAGTGTCGTACTGCGCACCGTCTGAAGCCAGCAGCTTCGCTTCCTGCGGCCAATCAGGAAGCGCCGAGGCCGGCTCCGACCAGAACAAACTCGGAAGCCCTGCAAGCACGCCGATTCGTGCAAGGCTGGAGACCCTTGCTGCCAGACGTCCAGACATCACTGCAACTCCTTCCAGATTTGGATTGCCGCGAGACAAGCTGATTCGTCCAGGCCAGGGCGCCACCTCGGCCGTCGGAATTCCCAGCTACAGAGGAGTAGCCATCGGGACGCCGACTTTGGACACTGCCCCGGCGGGAATCTGTGAAGGAAGAATGGTAGGTAGGTTGGAACCGCAACTGCGGCCCGCTCATCCACGGGCGGTTTGGAAGCTAACCCAGAGACCTCGATCCGCTGCTGACTTGCCGGCGCTGGAGTGCGATTACTCAGCCACAACGCCTGAGAACGCCTCGCTGGGCCTTGCAGCTCAGGAGAGCTGCCCCACCTGGCTTGCCTTTCCCTTAAATCCGTCCAAATAACGGAACTTGGGGCTGGACCGACACTTGTGTCTGACAATAATACACCCGGCTTCCCAGCCGACGGGCCGTGCTGCGGCGTGGGGAATCAGGGGAAACCGGGTCCAGAGTACACTTTCGCTTCATAAAAGGCGATTGCACATGAAACGGCGACGCATTCATCCTGCCGTTACCCATCGGGGTCGCACGCGCCCGGGGTTCACCCTTTCCGAGCTGGTCGTCGCGGTGGCCATCCTCGCCTTGATGATGCTGCTGGCCGGGCAGGTCTTCACCATCACCGTGAAGTCCACCGGGCAGGCCACGGCACTGGCGACGGTGAACCAGCGCGTTCGGGCGTTGGAGCAGTCACTCCGCGAAGACCTTCGCTACGTCTCGCCGCAGAACTCGATCCTCGTCGCGGTGGGCAGGCCGGTGAAGGCGTATTGGACGCAGCAGGGGCGCGACGCCGACAGCGCGGGCACGGGCGGGAAGGATCCGCTGGACGGCTACCCGCATCTGCCCGATCCGGAGCGAGAGGACGCCGCGGGCAACCTCGTTCCGCCGCGCGCGGACATGCTGGCGTTTTTCACGTCGCGCTGGGGCACGAGCGCCACATATCCCGGCGCGTCGTCCAATTCGCAGTTCGTCGTGTACGGCCACGTCAATCCGTGCGAGTACAAGACGGATGCGTCGAAGAAGAAGGGCTACAAGCAGGAGCAGTGGAACCCGGACAAGGATGGGTTCCCGCTTGCGGATCCGAATTCGAAGTACAAAGTGGCCGACCTGCCGGCAAGGGACTGGCACATGTCGCGTCGGGCGCTGCTGCTGATGCCGAACGGCACGCCGCCGCAGGACGACAAGAACTACCGCGACCCGATCGACAACGATTACTCGATTCGCTGGCGCAAGTGGGTTCAAACGGACCCTCAACGCAAGCCTGAGCTTGGCTTGGTGGACCCGATCGACGCCATGGAGAACGAGCCGGACGATCCCGACCATTACGCCCTGCTCAACGGCTACGCGGACGTGCTTTACGGCTTCGACCACGACGACATCGTTCTGCAGCCCACGATCCCCTGGCCGTTCGTCAGTCCGAGTTCGGGGCTGGACGGTCCGCAATACACCGGCAAGGCGAACCGGACGTGGGACCACCTTTTCGACTGGCTGGTGAAGCCGTCGCAGGGGCGCAGCACGCTGGACGCGACCCTCCCGGCCGCACTCGCTGAACAAGGCGGCCTGGCGGGATACCTGCTCTCGCATTGCTGCTCCTTCAAGGTGGAGTGGACGTTCGATGACCGCTCGCTGATGGCCCCCTACGGTTATCCGGACGGCGTGCTGGGCACGGGGGACCACGTGGTCTGGTTCGACACGCTGATCGAAAAGGACGTCAACCTTCTCAAGACACTTGAAGACGAAGAGAAATACTACGACGAGAAGAAGGACCGGCAGCGACGGCAGGCGTTCATGGAGATGCACGAAGTGCTGCAAGACACGGACACGCAGATGGCGCCGTGCCGGTTCGATCCGATCGGGGTGTACGGTCCTGACGCGCCGTCGGCGATGGGCATGTACTGGTTCCCGCGCACCGTGTCGGGGACGTGCAGAACGCCGGACTGGGATGATCCGGCGCTGAGCGTCGGACCGGACCCGTTCTTCCCGACGGCGCTGCGGATCACGGTGGACGTGATGGACGACCTGGGCCGGCTAGACAGGCCCGTGCGGCACGTGATGGTGATCCCGGTGGGGCAGTAGGGAACAGGCAATAGGCAACAGGCAATAGGCAGTAGGCAACAGGCAACGAGGGACGGTTACACAACCCGAGTACCCGAGTACACGAAGCACGAAGCACGAAGCACGATGAGTGAGGCACGAAGCACGATGCGACTTGAGGGCAACATGATGAAAACGACCCGGGCACGGGGCACGCGGGCGTCGCGGCGCGAGGGCGTGGCGCTGGTGGTGGTCGTGGCGCTGCTGGGGATTCTGTTCGTCGTCGGCGTCGTGTTCCTCAAGAGCATGCGCTTCGAGGCGCAGAGCTTGCAGATTCAGCAGGAGCGCGTGGACCGCGACACGGCCATCGGGTCCATCGTGAACCGCGTCAGCGAAGCGCTGATCAGCGACGTCGTCGGCGACGGCGGCGTGGCGTACGCGTCCAAGCAGACGAACGGTTTGCTTGACAATCAGGGCCGTCTGATCCAGCCGACCTACGGCGAAGTGCTGGGCGTGCATTCGCTGATCGGTCAGCCGGAAGCCACGGCGGTCGACCCGAATGCCCTGTGGCAGGGCGGTCGCGGATCGCCGATCGCTTCGGATATGGGAGCCTTCGTTTCCGGCCGCAACTTCCAGGTTCCGCCGGTTCTGCCGTCGAACGAGCAGTTCTGGCCCGGGAAGGTTGACGTGCGCATCCCGCTGACCGCGCCGAAGTTTGTGGACTCCAACGACGGCGTGATCGACGGCACGGACTGGGTCTGGGACTGGGAGGACGCCAACGGCAACGTGGTGCAGTTGTGGGGCGACTACAACTACCGCGGCAACGACGTGTGGACGCCGGACGGCATGATCGACTGGGTCGATTCCGACGGCGACGGAATCAACGACGCGCGGCAGTTCCGGCTCAGCGCGCTGGGCATCGCCGACGAGCAGGTGCGTGAGCTGAAGCGCCTGGTGAACGATCCGATCAACGCCGCGGCCGAGCCGGGCGTGGGCATGACCGTCGTCGATCACGGTGCGATGGTGAACCTCAACTACGCTCACCCCTTGCTGATCAACACGCTGCTGGCCGACGATTACAAGACCCGGCCGACCGTGGACCGCGCCGGGATGCTCTCGCGCGAATACTCGCCGGCGGTGGAAGAGCCGCCGCTGCGGCGTCGTGGCGGGCTGGTTCCGTCTCGCGTGCTGCCGCCGACGAAGCTGACGGGCAATCCGTTCATCCCCGACATCGACTACGGCACCGATCCCGGCGAACTGGGCGACAAGCTGCTGCTCCCGCTGCCGCTGCTGGCGCAGGGTCAGCATCACTGGTGGGCGATGACCTTCGACGAGCCGTACGACCAGGGCGGCGACGTGTGGCTGTACAACGTGCTCGGCACGCGGCAGACCTCAGTCGGCGTGGGCGCGGGCCTGTTCTACGACCGCCGCCGCTGGGTCACGACCGTCAGCCACGACGATCTGTTCTCGAGGTATGTGCAGCGACAGGGCGGACGCGATCTGACGGACGTGATGCGCCGCCTGTATATCCAGAACGAGTCGAGCGCCGATCCGACGGTGCGCAGCTCGCTGCCGTTCCTGGCGTACTATCAGTACCCGTGCGTGGACGTGGACGGCAACGGCGTCGCGGATGTGTCGAGTTGCCCGGACTTCGACGGCGACGGGGCGATGGAGCAGAACCTCGGCGGGCGGCTGATGCTGTCGCTGCCGTGGATTGAGAAGGAGCTCCTGGGCGCGTTCGCGAAGCCGGACGTTCCCGTGGGCGTCAACGGCATTGGCTACCTCCAGCAGCAGCTTGCGATCGGCGGGGCGGTGGACCCCGCGGACCTGGCCAAGGCCGACGCGACGATCGCGCTGATTCAGGCGACGTTCACCCGTCTGCTGCTCAATTACGCCATCGGCAATCAGGACGTCAACAACGATGGCGTGCTGGACGACGTGCCCCTGTTCTTCAACTCCACCGACCCGAATTGGACGCTGGGCGCGGCGCTGGCGAAACTGCACGGCGGCCGCGGCAAGGGCGATCTCGATTACGACGGCGACGAGGACATGTACGACCTGGTCACGTACCTCGCGGCCTCGATGACCGCGAACCTGATCGACTTCGCCGATCAGGGCTGGGACGCGCAGCATCTGGTGAAGGACGCGGACGGGCGCACACGGCCCGGCTATGAGGATCTGCTGTACGACGATCCGTCGACGGCGGTGCCGCTGCGCGTCAGCGACCCCGGCTCGGGGCGGTTCGGGCAGGTCATCGAAGCGCTGGACGCGCAGGGGGGCCCGCTCGGAATCCCCGAGACTGCCTACGGTCTGGAGCGCCAGCCCTACATCACGGAGGTGGTGGTTGCGAAGTCTGTTGCAAACGATGGCACAAAGTGTCCTCCGATCTACGCCGTCGAGTTGTTCACGCCGTACAACGACATGGTGTTCGATCTGAGCCGCTACGCATTGTACGTCGCACGGCCCGGCGGTTACGAGAACGGCAAGCTCTATCGCATCGACATCAAGCCTCCGACATTTCTGCCGCAGCCGCAGATGCTCTCGGCGGTGCCTGTCGAGTTGCGGCCGCATGGCTATTTCTGTGTCTTGGAGGCTGGGCTTCTGAAGGACGATTTGTATGCGGATTGCACGCAGTGGGAACCGGCCCTGCGGTACGCGCTGGAGGCTACGTTCGAGGTCGGGAATGGAGATGTTGTTCATCTGGTCAAGTTCAACCAGGGCTATGACGGCGCGTTCCACGCGGTGGATAGCTTCGCCTTAGATGGTCCGAACATTGGCAGCGAGGCTAGCGTTGTCTCGTGCACTCCGCGGGGTTGGAAGGATGGGGCCTACACCATGGAGCGCCGGATGCGGCGCGCCTCGGACGACCAGGTCGATCCGTACTACTGGGCGCTCGATCCCACGCAGCGTCCCGGTGCCAAGCACCGCTGGATGGCGGCCATCGGGGAAGCGCCGGACGGCGACTTCAACGCATTCGACGGGGCCGACAACTGTCTGCACTCGCTGGGCTTCGAGAACGGCAAGAACACGGATGACGACTCGATCCCGATCGGCGGCACGGTGAACCTCGCGGCCATCCGGGACGTCGAGATCGAGTTCGCCGACACGGGGAGCCTCGAAGCGGCCTATCCGACGACCGCGTCGATGCTGTACATGATGCGCTACGCCAACTTGCGCGACGGGGCGTTCACGCGCATGTTGGTCGGCGAGAAGGGGCAGATCGACAACGGCCGGCTGCCGGTGTTCGACAACGGCGTGCCCGACCCGAACAATCCGAATTCACGCATTCCGGTGCATCATCTGGATCCGACCGGCTCCGCCGCGGATCAGCCCGGCGGGCTGAAGCAGCTTCCGTGGGGGCAGACGGTGTTCGATTACTTCACGGCGTTGCCGCTGGAAACCGTCGTTGACCCGGAGCATGACAGGCCGGTGGTGGATCAGGGCGGGTTCCGCGTGAACGGACGCATCAACCTCAACTCCGCGCCGTGGTCGGTGATGTCGGGGCTTCCGGTGTCGCAGATGTCGGCCATGCCGCTGCCGTACGTCTTCACTCCGGAGGACACCGGCGTCGATTCGGACCGCGACGGCAAGAACGAGGTGCGCTGGCTGCTCAAGCCGAACATCGACAGCGCGCTGCGTTACGCGCTGCTGACCGATGCGGAAATCAAGAGCGGCACGCTGCTCAACGCCTACACGACGTACCCTGTCGGCTACCGGCTGGCGAAGGCGATCACGGGCTATCGCGAGGCGACGGCGCTGACGGACATGGCGGACATGGACGGCGACGGGAAAGAGGAGACAACCGAGGAGACTGGCGATTACAGCGTCGACGGCGCGGGCGGGCGAACCTGGTTCGGGGCGACTCCGCAGTGGCGACGCGGGACGGGTCTGATGACCGTCGGTGAACTGGCCAACGTGCGCCATCCGGATGCGACGACGTGGGCGGGAACGCTGTACAGCGGTGTTCGTTTCGATCTGGGCGTCAATGGCCGGACGCTCAACGTCAATAACACCTACCAGTTCGTGGATGAGAACTACGGCGAGGCCGTGGCGCTGCTGGCGGCGATGAGCGACTGGGGGACGACGCGGTCGCACGTGTTCACAGTGTACGGAACGATCCGTGGGAATGCGGACTTCGACGGCGGCGGGTACATCGACCCGACCGAGGCCGCGCGGCTGGGCGAGTTGGACAAGCGCGCGATCCGGTTTGAGGAGACGCTGGACCGGTTCCCGGCGCTGCTGGGCAAGTCGAAGCCCGCGTCGGTCGGTCAGCGGGTGATCGGCTCGTATTCGGATGCGTATTCGGATTGAAGGAACAGGCAACAGGCAACAGGCGGGTGTGGCCACGGATCTTGGCAGCCTCTCTTCGCCCGTAGGGCGCACGAGCGTTGCCAGGGGCTTTGAGCCCCTGGACCCCAGGACAGGCGGATTACCCTCCACATCACTTTGCTCTCCGCCGGAGGCGGAGAGCAAAGTGATGTGGAGATCGGTTGGGCCACGGCTTCCAGTGCCTGAAGGCACTGGCAACGAACGCACGCCCTCCGGGCGGAGAATCCGCCGCAACGGGGATTCCCCAAAGGATGGCCACGCCCCAACAGGCAACAGGGGGGTTGGGCCTGGGGGTGCCGGGCTTGGACGGGTTGGGCTTGACCGATAACGCGGCGCCCTTGAGCGGGGCGTCGATTGTTGGGACGGCGGCGCAGTATTGCGGCGGCGAGGTGTTGCAACGGGGACGCTCGTGCGATGGCCTTGCGTGTGCCGGGGCGGGGCTTGCGGGGTCGCGCAATTGTTGCTCGCGTCCGTCGGGATGATCGGCCCGCGGCGGCGCATGGAAGATTAGCGAACTCTGATCCCGCAAGGCTCTGATAAGGCCTGCGGGTTTCGCTTTTGGCGGGGGCAGAGAGTAGAATCGAGGGCGGAACTTGTCGCGCGGGTTGCGTGGGGGTGTCGGGCGACCTGGACGCGGAGGGGTGTTGAAGCAGGGGAACAAGCCGCCCCGCGGAATCCGTCAAGGGGATCGCGGGGACCATCGCGCATCGGAGGGACTATGGACAGCTTGAGAGGAAAGAAGCTCGCGTCGGCGCCGGGGGCGCGGATGCGTGAGGCGTTGGTGGCGCGGACGCACGGGGCGTCGCGGGTTTGCGCCGGGCGGACGATCGTGGGCTTGCTCCTGGCGTGCGGCGTGCTCCTGCCGGGCGCGGCGAGCGGCGCGGCAGTGCCGGCCGCTGCGACGGTGATCTCGTCTTCATCGGCGGGCCACGGTCCGCCGTCGTTTTCCGGCGATCCGGACGCGGGGCTGCCCTTCATCACGGTGGACTCGTGCGACGACGGCGACGGGCCGGGTCTCGCGGGCGGAGAGGGGTGCGAGCAGACCGGCGAGTACATCACCGTCTTCAGCGGCGCTCCGAGATTCCGCGGCAACATCTACGAGATTCTGGAGCCGGCGCAACTCACCGAGTTCTGCATGCAGCTCAACATCCCGGCCAACGAGTCCTTCGACGTCTATTTCAACGTCTATGAGGCGAAGGACGCCGAGCCGGGCACCTACGTGAAGATCAAGGAAGTGATCGTAGAAGTGGACGGCGCGGGGACGCCGACGTTCTACTGCAGCGGCGTGTTCGTGGATGAGAATCAGTTGCCGCAGCCGGTGTCGCTGCTGGCGGGGAAGACGTATTTCGTCGGGTGCGCATGGGGAACGGGTCGGACCGTGGCCTATGGGCGCGACAACCGCACGTACCCGCGGCCATTCTCGGTGGGCAACACGCTGGGGCTTACCGGCGGGTCGCTGCCGCCGCCGCTGCCGGATGAAATGGAACTATCCCCGGGCACCACCGGCGCGTATTCGCTGAAGCTGTGCATCAAGCAGCAGGGCGTGTGCTGCGTGCAGGTGGGCGAGGATTGGGAGTGCACGTCGGAGTTTGAGGAAGTGTGCGCCGGGCAGTTCACCGCGCCGGGCGTGACGTGCGAGGACGCGCTGGAATACTGGGAGCAGGGCTGCCCGCTGCCGGACGGCGCGTGCTGCTTCGACGAAGGCTGCGAGGACGGCTCGAACAAGTTCGCCTGCGATGACGCGGGTGGAACGTACATGGGACATTTCACGACCTGCGACACGAGCTGCGTGCAGGGCGCGTGCTGCTTCACCACCGGGGAGTGCCTCGACGGGACGACGCCGGAGCATTGCGCCTCGCTGGGCGGCTTCTTCCGCGGCGAGGACACGGAGTGCGCGACGGTGTTCCCGGACTGCGGCAACGGCGCGTGCTGCGTGAAGGAAGGCTGCGTCGAGGACGTTTCCCGCACGCTGTGCCAGAGCCTGCGCGGCACGTGGCGCGGCGAGGGAACGGCCTGCGACACGCTCGACCCGCATTGCACCGGCGTGTGCTGCTGGACGCTGGACGGCTTCGACCGCTGCGACATGCTTTCGCCGGAGGACTGCGAGCAGTTGCCCGAGCACAAGTTCTACGGCTACGGCAAGCTGTGCAGCGACTTCCCGGCCCCCTGCGGCGAGGAAGTGCAGTACGGCGCGTGCTGCCTGCCGGACGGTCGCTGCTTCTTCACCAGCGACTTTAGCTGCGAACATCTGGAAGGCTCCTTTTCGCCGGATCAGCAGTGCAGCGAGCTGAACTGCCCGCCGCAGGCCTGCTGCTTCGACGATGGTCGCGCCTGCATCGAGACCAGCGCGTTCGCCTGCGGCGAGCAGGGCGGAACGCCGATGGGCGACGGATCGAGTTGCGTCATCGTCGAGTGCTCCGAGGGCTTGGAGGCGTGCTGCTTCTTCAATGAAAGCTGCTCCGAGCTTCCGCGCAGCGAGTGCCTCGCCAACGGCGGCGTACCACTGGGGCAGGGGACGACGTGCGACACGGTGCATTGCCTCGATCCGGTGGCGTGCTGTCTGCAGAACGGATCATGCACGTTCCTGCCGCCGTTCCAGTGCCTTGAGGAGCCGGGCATTCCGCGCAACAAGGGTGTGAGCTGCGAGGACGCGGTGTGCGAGCTGCCCGTGCCCGCGTGCTGCTTCGACGACGGCTCGTGCCTGGATCTCGCCGAGGGACAGTGCTTCGCGCAGGGCGGCAGACCTCGGGAGTTCGGCGTGTCCTGCTCGGACGGCGACGTGTGCACGATCAACTGCGCGAAGGTGACCAGCCTGGTCGGCAAATGCAAGGACCGCGGCGGCGCGTTCCAGTTCAAGGCGACGGTCAAGACGACGCTGCCGGTGGGCACGACGATCGTCGTGGTGCTTGATGGCACGGACGTGCGCACCGGCACGGTCAACGCGCGCGGCAAGGTCGTGGTCAAGTGGAGCGGACTCTCCGCCGGCGACCACACGGCCTGCCTGGAGGACTGCCCGCTGATCTGCGTGACGAAGACCTGCACGGCGCCGTAAGACGGGGCCGACTGAACCGATGACATCCAGCCGCCGGGTCGCGCTCTACGCGCGGTCCGGCGGCTTTTTTCTTGTGTGCGATCCAAGCCTGAAGCGCCCTTTGGAGCGGACTTCGCGGCGCAGTAAGATGACCGGTTCCTGCGCACCGCGCGCAGGGTCCAGGGGCAACGCCGTCGGAGACCGGGCATGAGACGCGGGAGCATGTGGCATGGGTGGGCGTGGTGCGGCGGGGCGCTGCTCGCCGCGGCGGGCTGCGACAAGATCGTGCTTGGCGAAGGCGACGATCCCGGCGTGAACGATCGCGCGGCCGTGGCGCTGGCGACCGACGCCGGCGACGACGGGCCTGCTCCGGCCGCGGAGACGACGTTCGAGGTCGTGGCCTACAACACGCACCTGGCGGGCGACTCGTTCGTGGACAGTTGGGCGGACCCGCCTCGGGCGGACTGGATCAGCCGCACGTGGATGGGCGACCTCGACTGGATCGCGTATGAGGAGGTGTGGGATGACGACGACATCTGGCGTCCGTACCTGCGCTTCCACTATGACGACTCGATGTGCTGCTCGTTCACCGGCTTCAAATACAAGGGCAACATCGAGCACTCCGGGCTGGCGATGCGCAGCCGCTTCGAAATGCTCGACGCGCGGCAGCGCGAGTACCACAACGGCGCGGGCTTCGAGTTCTTCGCCGCCAAGGGCTGGCTGGAGGCGACGATCCTCAAGGACGGGCTGGCCATCGGCGTGTTCAACACGCACATGCAGTCGGACTATTACCAGGACGCCATCGCCGCCCGCCGCAAGCAGATGAAGCAGCTCGCCAAGCGCATCCGCGAATACCAGGCGGATCACCCCTCGCGCCCGGTCGTGGCCGTCGGCGACTACAACGTGTACGGCGAGGACGTGAAGACCGACGAATACAGCACGACGTTCACGGACCTGATGCTCAACGGGGCGAACCTGCGGGACGTGACGCACGACGCCGACGTGCAGGATTACACCTACACGTGGGACCAGGACAACAACACGCTGACGCGCTACTTCTACCCCGACAACGAAGACGGCCCCAGCGGCCGGCTGGACTACGTGCTGATCGGCGACAGCCGCAACGGACGAGTGCGGATCGACCCGCTGGACTACGCGGTGCTGATCCCGCTGGCGGGCCAACAAATGTGCGACGAAGGCCACTGCGACCGGAACCTGTCGGATCATTACCCGGTGTGGGCGCGGCTGCGGGTGTACGGGACGCCGTGAAACTGGTTTTTTTTTGACGCAAGTCTCGAAAGCCGTGAACCCCCGACGCGCGGGAGCCGTAAGCAGGGCAGGGCGTGCCGCTCATCGGGGAACGGTTCGAGCGCTTGTAAGCGATGATCCGCAGAGTGTCCAGGGCGATACCGGGCTTCTGGCTTGAGCGGATGAGAATTGGACGCCTGCGGTCCAAGTGACGCTCCGGCCGACGTCTTGGCCCAGTCCGGCCCCGAGGAGCATCGGGGTTCGTTTCCGCGGTCCGGCGGGCGCGAGGGCGGATGCCGGGGTCCGTTTCTCGCCCGCCCCTCTTGATAGGAGCGAGTCCATGCCAAGGATTCAGGCCAAGTCCCTCCTCCCCTTGTTGCTTGTTCTCGGGTTCGCTTCGCGCGGCACCGGCGGTGAACCCGAATGGCGCTTCGTAAGTGGCTCCCCCAGCACGCGCGATGGTCACGCCATGGCGTATGACGCGCGTCGATGTGTGACCGTGCTTTTCGGAGGATCGCGCAGCCCCGATTCAGGCGAGACCTGGGAATGGGATGGCCTCACTTGGAAACTGCGAGCCACCGAAGGGCCTAGTCCACGCTGGGGATGCGCCATGGCCTACGACAGCGTCAGGGGAGTGACGGTGCTTTTTGGAGGACACGACGAAAAGGGATACTCCGGCGAGACATGGGAATGGGATGGCTGCAAATGGAAGCGGCGCGCCAACAGTGGACCCAGACCGCGCCAAGGGCACGCGATGAGCTACGACAGCATCCGGGGCGTGACCGTTCTGTTCGGAGGGAACACGTTCGACGAATACGAACGATTCTACGGCGACACGTGGGAATGGAACGGGATCGCGTGGACGCTGCTCGCTGCGGACGGCCCCAGTTCGCGCCGGGAACACTCCATGGCCTACGACGGCGCTCGGGGCGTGACCGTTCTGTTCGGAGGGGATAACAGCATCGGATACAATGGCGAGACTTGGGAGTGGAACGGGAGTACATGGACGGTGCGGGCGACAGGCGGACCTAGCCCGCGCCGACAACACGCCACGGCCTACGACAGCGCGCTGGGCGTGACGGTTTTGTTCGGGGGGAGAGACGCGAACGTCTACAACGGTGAAACCTGGCAATGGGACGGCAACACATGGACGTTGGTGTCCGACACTGGGCCGATGCGGCGCATGGAACACGCCTTGGTCTACGACACAGCACGGGGCTTGACGGTGCTCTTTGGAGGGATGACGGGGTCGCTGAACGGCGAGACCTGGGAGTGGAACGGGAGCACATGGACGCGAGGCGGCACGACGTGGCCCGACCGGCGAGAAAGAGGCGCCTTGATCTACGATAGCCGTCGTGGTGCGACCGTGCTGTTCGGCGGAGCCAATTATCAAGTGCGCTTTGGCGACACATGGGAATGGGACGGGACCATGTGGACGCTGCGCGCCACCGACGGCCCCAGCGCTCGAGAGGATCACGCCATGGCTTACGACAGCTCCCGAGGAGTGTCGGTTCTGTTTGGTGGAGACGATGTCGACCCCTTCAACGATGGCGAGACTTGGGAGTGGGACGGCAGCGTTTGGACACTTCGCGCCGTGACCGGACCCAGCCCCCGACATCGGCATGCCATGGCCTACGACCGCGTTCGATGCGTCACGGTGCTTTTCGGAGGATTCTCCCGTTCCTACAGCGGGGAAACCTGGGAGTGGGACGGCCTCGCCTGGACACTGCAAAGCACGACCGGCCCCAGTCCGCGCACCTCCCACGCCATGGCCTACGACAGCGCCCGTAGAGTCACGGTCTTGTTCGGCGGATTCGACGGCGAGCGCAACGGCGAAACCTGGGAATGGGACGGCAAGACTTGGAGCCTGCGGGCCAGCAGCGGGCCTAGTCCGCGCACCGAACACGCCATGGCCTACGACAGCGCCCGGGGACTGACGGTGCTATTCGGAGGGAACAACGGCGGACTTGACACTGAAACCTGGGACTGGGATGGGAACACGTGGACTGTTCGCCCCATTAGCGGGCCAGGCCTCCTTGACGGGCATGCGATGGCCTACGACGCCGCCCGGGATATCACGGTGCTCTTCGGAGGATACGACTATCGAATGAGTGACCAGACGTGGGAGTACGGGGTCAACTCCTGTTCTTTGATTGACTCGTTCAGATTAAGATGCCGTAGCCAGACGCTCAAAGCTATCGTGAAATCGACACTCGCCGAAGGGAACATCCTGACTTTGGATAACAACGGGTTCCGAGGGTCCATGACCATCGACAATCGAGGCAAGGGCAAGGTGAAGTGGCATCGCCAGTCGGGCGCGCACACCGTGTTCATCGTGGAGTGTCCGGACTTCAGCAAGACGGTTGATTGCGGCCCATGATTCGAGGTCCAGGCAACAGGCATCCGGCAATCTGCAACAGGGAACAGGCGATGGGCGAAGAACGACAGGGCATGGGTGTGACTTGGGGCCGTGGGTCTGAGGCGGAAGGAACGCACGAATGCCGGTGATTCAAGCTGAACAGCGGTCGCTTCGATTGCGCGAACTGATCGAAAAGGGTCCGGTCATGATGCCCGGCGCGATCAACGCGCTGTCCGCGCGGATGATCGAGCGCGAGGGCTTCGAGGCGATGTACCTGTCCGGGGCGGTGCTGGCCAACAGCGTGGGCGGCGTGCCGGACGTGGGGCTGATGACGCTGACGGAGGCGCGCGAGCATGCGGCGCGGATCGCGTCCGTGACCACGATCCCCATTCTCATGGACGCGGACACCGGCTACGGCGGGCCGGACAACGCGGCCCGGACCGTGCGCGAGCTGGAAAACGTCGGCGTCAGCGCGATCCATCTCGAGGATCAGGAGTTCCCCAAGCGATGCGGACACCTGGACGGCAAGAAGCTCGTGCCCGAAAGCGAGATGTGCGAAAAACTCACCGCCGCGGCCGCCGCGAAGGGATCGCCGGATTTTCTCATTCTCGCGCGGACCGACGCCCGCGGAGTGACGGGTTACGACGACGCCGTGCGGCGGGCGCACCTGTATCTCAAGGCCGGCGCGGACGGCATTTTCCCTGAGGCGCTTCAGTCGAAGGAGGAGTTCGCCCGCTTCGCCAAGGACGTGCCGACGATCCTGCTCGCCAACATGACGGAGTTCGGCAAGACGCCGATGCTGACGGTCGATGAGTTCGGCGCAATGGGGTATCGGATCGTGATCTTTCCCGTGACACTCCAGCGCATCGCCATGAAGGCCATGGAAGCCGCGCTGCGCGTGCTGAAGAAGGACCGCACCCAGCGCGACCTCGTCGATCGGATGCAAACGCGGCAGGATTTGTATGAGCTGCTGGGGTATCAATTCGAAACCAGCCCAAAACCATTGTGAGTCTTCATGAGATTGTATCTGGATATGTGCGCCTTGAAGCGTCCCTTTGATGATCCATCAGACACTCGGATCATGGAGGAAGCTCGGGCGATGTTGGCTATTATCCAGAGAATCGAGTCCGGGCATGACGAGTTGGTCTGGTCCACCGCGCTCACACTTGAGAATGAGGCAGATCCCGAACCGGAGCCTCGGATTGAAGTCGCTAAGTACGCCTTGCTCGCCGCGACGGCCTCGCTGTCGCTGTCGCCGGAAATCGAGTCACGGGCGAGGCGACTCTCTGCGGTCGGCCTCGGATCACTGGATGCGGTACACCTTGCGTTCGCCGAGGCAGCACGATGCAACGTGCTGGTTACGTGTGACGATCGCTTCGTTCGGCGTGCAAGAGCCGCAGGCGCTTTGATTCGGATCCTGAATCCCATAGAATACTGGGGCGAGGTGGGCGATGATTAGAGAATTGACCGACGAGCAGCTCCGCGAACGGGCCTTGGACGTGCTCACGAAGCAGTTGGGAGCGGCGCAGACTCTTCGCTTCCTGAGTTGGATGCGATCCAAACCCCGGGATTATCAGGCTTGGCGGGACGCGCATTTTCAGAACGTCGGCGTGGACGAACTCCTCACGCGGATGCGGGAGCTGGAATCTAAATGCCTGCCGGCCCGGAAGCCCAAGATTGACACGCCCGAGTGAGCATACCTCTGTGGATCACGCTGCACCGGCGGGCGAACCCGAGGGCTGCTGAATTCGTTGGTTGCGTGAGCATCGCCTCATGAGGCTGCCAATCTCTCTCCGCCACGACCTTCGTCCCGGCGATCTCGGCGCTGTGGTGCGTCTGCACGGCGTGCTTTACGCGAAGGAGTCCGGGTTCGACGCGACCTTCGAGGCCTACGTGGCCGGACCGATGGCGGAGTTCGTCAAGCGGGGCGCGGCGCGCGAGCGCCTGTGGATCGCCGAGTGCGATGCGGACCTCGTCGGCTGCATCGCCATCGTGTCGGCGGAGTCGGGCGGCGTGCGCGACCACATGGGGCTTGGGCATTCGACGCAACCGGCTGGGCATACGGCCGATCAACGCGATGGAGCGCGCGATCAGGCGGAAGCCGACAGCGGCTCGATGGCGACCGCCCCGGCGACGGGCGCAGCGCCTCACGCAAACGTGGCGCAGCTTCGCTGGTTCCTCGTGCATCCTTCCGCGCGTGGACAGGGCCTGGGGCGGCGACTGCTGGGGGAAGCTGTCCGGTTCTCCCAAAACAGCGACTACGCCTCGATCCAACTTTGGACCGTCAGCGCGCTGACCTCCGCGGCGCGGCTCTACCGGGCTTTCGGCTTCGTCAAGGTCGAGGAGAAACCGGGCCGGATGTGGGGCGCGGATGTTGTGGAGGAGAAGTACGCCCTTCACCTCCCCGCTGCGGCTTTGGGAGGGCAGTCATCCTGAAGTCGGGCACGGGCGCGTTCAGGGCGAATATGGGGATTCGTTTGGGCGCGGCCGTCCAGCCCACAATCCCAATGGCCGGTAGGCCGGGGCCGCCTTTAACGTCCGCTCTTTTTCCGACGCGAGCCGCCTGAATGTCCGTTGGTGATGGACTGAACGGAAGCGACGTGGAGAAAGCGGATGAACGCCCAATGCTCACCATCCGGGAGCGCGACGAAAAGCTGATGCTTCATCAGCGCCACGGACTGCGGGTCGTGGATGTCGAACTTCTCCCCGCTGGACAGGCGCACGCGAAGCGGCACGAACGGCTCGCGGGCCAGCAACTCCTTCCACTCGTCCTTGGTCATCCCTCCATGATAGACTCGCGGTTCTAAATCGGGAAGTGGATTCGCTTACCATCGATCGCGATTGAAAGCCGCGGAAGGATCCGGCACCGGCTGGAAACATGGGCTCCAGCCCCAGGATCGGAAACCTGTGCCACATGAGGTTCGTCCGCGGACTGTTAGTCCCGCGCGAACGCCGCATCGAACGCCGCCGCCGACGGAGCGAACTGCAGCCGGCGCACGAACTGGCACGCCTCGCGCGCGCCGTGCTCGCGGTCCATCGCGCCGTCTTCCCACTCGACGGAAAGCGGTCCGTCATAACCGACGGCGTTGAGCGCGCGGATGATGGCCTCGAAGTCGATGCGCCCCCGGCCCGGCGAGCGGAAGTCCCAGAATCGGTCGGCATGTCCGAAGTCCGCGTGTCCGCCGAAGACGCCGATGGGCGTAGGCGTCGGCGACCACCACACGTCCTTGACGTGCATGTGAAAGAGCCGCGGGCCGAACCGCCGGATGAACGCGACGGTGTCCACGCCCTGATAGCCGAAGTGCGACGGATCGTAGTTGAAGCCGAATCGCGGATGATTCCCCACGGCCTGCAGCGCCCGCTCCGCCGTGACGAGGTCGAACGCGATCTCCGTCGGATGCACTTCCAGCGCGAAATGCGCGTCGCACTGATCGAAGACGTCGAGGATCGGCCGCCACCGCCGGGCGAAATCGGCGTAGCCTTCGTCGATCTGCCTGGGCAGGTTGGGCGGGAAGGAATAGACAAGAGGCCAGATGCTGCTGCCGGTGAAGCCGTTGACGACGACGCGCTTGAGGCTCTGTCGCACGGACGGCGGAGCGAGATTGAAGAACCGCCGGGCGGCGCGGGCGGTGTCCATCATTTCCGCGGCCGCCCGCTTGCGGACGCCCTCCGGGTCGCCGTCGCCCCAGACGTGCGCCGGGAGAATCCCTTTGTGCCGCTCGTCGATGCGATCGCAGACGGCCTGCCCGACGAGGTGCGAGCTGACGGCGTAGCAGCCGAGCTTGTGCTTGGTCAGCGTCGCCCAGCGCGCGCGGCAGTAGTCGTCGCTGTCCTTGGCGCGACCGACGTCGAAGTGATCCCCCCAGCAGGCCAGCTCGATGCCGTCATACCCGAACCCCGCGGCCTTTTCGCACATGACCTCAAACGGCAGATCGGCCCACTGACCGGTGAAGAGCGTGACGGGACGCGGCATGGCGAAACCTCCTTATGTGATCGTGCCCGCTCCTTGTGTATTCGCGTCCGCCTGAGCTTACCGCAGGCCGGCACGTTGGACTATCCCGGCGCGCGGAGCAGGGATCCGCATTGGCCCATGCCGACTGGACCCGGAAGCGAAGGCTGGGAATACTCCGCAGAGCCGCAGAAGCGGTTCGCGGCACGACTGCGATGTTTCCAGGTCCGAAACGGAGTGAGGAGTCACTTGCCCGCGCCGGCGATTGTTCGACGCATGACGCTGTATCCGCTGCGGATTCCGCTGCGCGGCGCGGTGGAGCACGCGCGGGCGACGCGCGCTTTCGCCGATCCGATCGTGGTGAAGGTCGAGTTGGCCGGCGGCGGCGTGGGGTATGGCGAGACGCTGCCGCGGACGTACGTGACGGGCGAGGACCGTGAGTCGGCGCTGCGCGCGATGCAAGGTCCGCTGCTCGACGCGGTGATGTCCTTTCATGCGGATTCGCTCAGCCCCGCGCTGGAGGCGCTGGAGGCGCTGCCGTGGCGGGGGGATTCCGCGGAGCGAGCCGAGGCGGCGACGGCGGAAACGGGCGTGAGCGACACAGCGGCAGTCATCGGCTTCCCGGCCGCGCGGGCGGGCGTGGAGCTGGCGTTGCTCGACGCGTCGCTGCGGCACTTTCGACGGGGCATGGCCGAGGTCGCGGGCTGGATGGGGCTGACGTTCACCACGGCCGCCGGTCCCGCGAAGCGCGCCGGCGCGCCTGCCACGCCGCGCTCCGCAGCACCGCGCTTCAGCGGCGTGCTGGCCTCCAGCGATCTGGGCCGGACGCTGCGCCAACTGCGTCTCATGCGCCTCGGCGGGCTGCGCGACTTCAAGCTCAAGGTGGGCGACGACGGCGATGAGGAACGGCTGCTCGCCGTCGTGAGGAAGCTGGGGCGGGGCATCGCGCGGGGGCGGGTGAGCCTGCGACTGGACGCCAACGGCGCTTGGACGCTTCAGCAGGCTCGGGAGCGGTTGTCGCGTTGGAGGGATTTCGGGATCGCAGGGGATGCGAAAGAAACGCTTCCTTACGGGCGCGGCTCTGAAAGCGAGCGCGGCTCCGATAGCGAGCGCGGCACGGTGGGAGCCAACATCATGGCACTGGCCGGCATTGAGCAGCCGTTGCCGCGCGGACAGGAGGCGGACCTGCCGGGGCTGCGCGGCGAGATCGGGCTGCCGCTGATTCATGATGAGTCGCTGGTCACGCAGCAGGACGCGCAGCGGCTGATCGAGCTGGGCGTGGCCGACGTGTTCAACATTCGGCTCAGCAAGTGCGGCGGAATGTTGGCATCGCTGCGGCTGGCGGCGCTGGCGTGGCGCGGCGGGGCGCGGGTTCAGCTCGGCTGCATGGTGGGCGAGACCAGCGTCCTCTCCGGCGCGGGGCTTCGTTTTCTGGAAATCTGTCCGCACGTGGAGTGGGCGGAGGGGTGTTTCGGGACGCGGCTCCTCGCGAAGGACGTGACGCGGCGTTCGCTGAAGTTCGGCTACGCGGGGCGGCCGCCCGCGCTGACGGGCTTCGGCTGGGGTGCTGAAGTGGACGAGCGTGCGCTCACGATGCTGTGCGATCCGGCGCCGATCGAGCTTCACCTGGGTTGATATCGCGATCCGGACGCGGGGGAGGGTGTTGAAATGCCGCTTCGGCGGGGACGGATTGCCATGCGGTGGCACGCGGCTTGCAACGACGGAGGGGCACGAACCGAAAGTCCGCGATCAGACCCGCGACCCTGAAGGTGCGGTACTACGGGCGCGGTCCTGTAGATGGGCGCGGCTCTGGTTGCGCGCTTGGCGTACCGGTCGCCGGGGCGCGATCGCCTTGCCGATGCCGGAATGCCGCGTTATCCCTCTGCCATGATCGACCTGCACAACAAGACGGCGCTGGTCTGCGGGAGCACGCAGGGCATCGGTCGGGCGTGCGCGGAGGTGCTGGCGGAGCAAGGCGCGATCGTGGTGCTTGCGGCGCGGGATGAGAGCACCCTGCGTCGCGTGAAAGACGGACTGCCGCGCCCGCGCGATCAGCGACACGCTTACCTTGTGGCGAACTTCGACGACCCCGCCGCGCTGCGCGATCGGGTCGTCGCGCATGTCGCCGCGCACGGACCGATCGAGATCCTCGTCAACAACACCGGTGGCCCGCCGCACGGACCGATCACCCAGGCGCAGCCGCAGGCCTTCGTGGACGCCTTCACGCGGCACGTCCTGTGCAACCAGCTTCTCGCGCAGTCGCTGCTGCCGGGCATGAAGGAGCGCGGCTACGGGCGCATCATCAACATCATCTCCACGTCGGTCAAAGAGCCGATCCCCGGGCTGGGCGTGTCGAACACCATTCGCAACGCCGTGGCCAACTGGGCGAAGACGTGGGCGATGGAAGTCGCGCCGCTGGGAATTACGGTGAACAACGTCCTGCCGGGGTACACGGACACGGCGCGACTGGGATCGCTCATCGAAGCCCGCGCGAAGCACGAAGGCGCCTCGAACGAGCAGATCATCGCGGGCATGAAGGCGAAGATTCCGATGGGCCGATTCGCCGCGCCGCGGGAAATTGCGATGGGCGTGGCGTTCCTCGCGTCAGCGGAGGCGAGCTACGTGACCGGGATCAACCTCACGCTCGACGGCGGGCGGACGGGATCGATGTGAAGGCAACCTCCGGCCTGCGCCGCGCAAAGCGGCCTGGCCGTCGGGGGAATAGACGTGGCATGGGAGCAGCGGACAGCAACGTCTTCGAGGGGCCGGGGCCGAGCGGGCGGCGGGCGTGGTGGGTTTTACGGCGGCGGGCATAGCCCGCCCTACGAATATCCCCGCCGCGCGCGGTTCAGGATCGCCGCGTTGTTGATCCCCGCAGTGGTGTGTTGCAGCGTGGCCACCGTCAGCGCGCAATCCCCCGATCCGGAGAACTGTCTGCTCTGCCATCAGTTCCGAGGCCTGTCACGTTACGATCGCGAGCTGGATCGGCTGCACGTTTTTTTCGTCGATCCCGATTATTCGCATTCGCTCGCCGGTCCGCATGGGCGGCTCGCCTGCACGGATTGCCACGTGGGCGACGGCGTGGGCGTCGTGCCGCACGGCCCCGTGGCGCGGGTGGATTGCACGCGCGCCTGCCATCTGGCTGATCCGGGCGGCCGCGTGCAGCGCTTCACGCACGCCGGCATCGCCGACGCGCTCCTGGGCAGCGTGCACCGCCCGGAGGACTTGACGGCGCTGACGTTCAGCAGCGGCGCGCTTCTGGAGCAGGACCAATCCGCCTGCCTCTACTGTCACGACGAGCCGGTTTTTCGCGATGCGGGCAAGACCATTCCGCAGCTCGCGCTGCTGGGCGACGAGGCGCTGCACCGCTGCCGCGCCTGCCACGAGCAGCCTCTCGACGTGAACATCGCCTACGCGCTGCGCCACGTCTCCGCGCGACTGCAGCCGGCGCGCCCGACGCTCGAAGTCGCGCAGGTCTGCTCCGTCTGCCACAGCGACGCGAAAGTTCTCGAAACGCTCGGGCTGACCGACACCGTCGCCAGCTACATGCGCACCTTCCACGGCAAGGCCGCCCTCCTCGGCGACGAATCGACGGCGTCCTGCCTGTCCTGCCATGCGACGCGCGGCGGGAGCGTCCATGCGATCGTGCCGCACACGGCGCCGCAGTCGCCGGCGCATGAAAGCCGCATCGCCGCAACCTGCGGCACCGTCGAATGTCACCCGGGCGCCGCCCCGAGCATCGGGGACATGGGCGTGCACCTCGACCTGCCGACGTCGCACGGATCGCTGGAGTACCTCCTCGCGGCCGCGTTCATCATTCTGACGGTCATGACGTTCGGTCCGTCGGCGGTGCTGTCGCTGCTGGAACTGCTGCAACTGGCGGTGGGGCGCGAGTCGCCGCGCGACGAGCATGTGCGCGATCTGGCGGTCCAGCTCATGGACGGCTCGAAAGGCCGCAAGCGACTGGTCCGCTTCAGCGTGTCGCAGCGGATTCAGCATTGGACGCTGGCCCTGCTTTTCGTGCTGCTCGTCCTGACGGGGTTTCCGATGAAGTTCGCCGCGGAGCCGTGGGCGGCGTGGCTGATTTCGGGCTTCGGCGGACTCGGCGTTGCTCGACTCATCCACCACGTTTGCGGCATTTTGCTCGTCGTTGGATTCCTCGGGCACATGGGCTACACGCTCGCCCTGGTGTGGGTCCGCTCTCGATCCGCTTCATCGGGCGTGACGCCGCGCGGATTCCTGCGGACCTTCGTCGCCCTGCCGATGTGGATGACGATCGACGACGCGCGCAAAACGCTGCACCTGCTGCAATATCTCTGCTTCCTGCGTTCGGACCGCCCCAAGTTCGGCCGCTTCGCGCTGAAGGAAAAATTCGAGTACATCGGCGTGTTCTGGGGCACGATGATCCTCGGCGTCACCGGCGTGCTGCTGTGGGGCGAGCAACTGGCGTCGCACGTGCTGTCCGGGAGGATCCTCAATCTGGCGGGCATCGCTCATACGTATGAGGCCTTCCTCGCGCTCATTCACGTCGGCATCCTGCACACCTACAACGTCATGCTCTCGCCGCACGTCTTCCCGCTCTCGCCCGCGACGCTGACCGGCACGACGCCCATCGGCGAACTCGTCGAGGGGCACGCGGAGTTTGTTGAGGAGGCCGCCCGCGACCTCGGACTTTCCACACCCCACGCGGGAGGCGGCTCATGACGACGACTCCAACGACAAGCGGCGGTGGAACACGCAGCCGCGCGGCACGGCTGATCGCCTGGGCGGGGCGCGCGGCGCGAGGGCTGACGCTTCGAGCCTATGCTCTCGCCCTGATCGCGATCATCGGTTACACGTCGTATCGGGCGTTTCGCTATCTCGCCGTCTCGCTGATGGTCTCCGCGCCGCCTCCGGCGCAGGTGACGCAGTGGCCCCGCCGCCTCGACACGACGACGCTGGAGACCAATCGCCACGCCTGGGCGGGTCTGGAGACGGTCGAGCACGCTCGCGCGCCGCTGGCGCATTACCATCGCCTCGACACGTGGATCCAGCCGGACCGCGCCAACAACTGCACCACCAGCGGCTGCCACCCCGCCCTGCCCCACGCCGGTCGCAAGGAGACGCGGGCGTTCCTCAACATGCACGCCACCAGCATCCACTGCGGCGTCTGCCACCTCCAAAGCGAGAGTCGTCCGCTGGGCGTAACGTGGTATGATCCCGCCACCGGGGAGAAGCGGGGCACGCCGAGCGTGCTGGCGGCGCATTCGCTTCTGCTGGACATGACAGCCCCAAGGCATGGGGCACGCGATGCGGAGGCTGACCGCCGGCGGCTCATTGAGCTGCTGCGCGAGGCCGACACGGCGGCGCAGAACGGGAAAATCCTCAACACGCTGGCCGACCACCTTGCGGGCACGACGTCGGGCAGCGACGAGTACACGGGCATGATCAACACGGCGCTCGAAGTCGTTCCGCACTTCTTTCGCGGCGAGTACGGCGCGAAGCTGGCGCTGGTGGACGGCGCGTCCAGGTCGCCCGTGCTGGCCCACCCCGGCGTGGAATCACACGTGCGTCGATACGTGGCGGAGCGAGACCGTCTCGATGACGCCGCGAAGGCGGCGCTGCTGGCGGAGATTCATCCCCTGCGCCGACCGCAGACGCTTCAGTGCAGCGACTGCCACGCGCCTTCAGGCCTGATCGACTTCACGTCCCTGGGATACTCGGCGAAACGCACGGCCGATCTGACCGGCTCGATCGTCGTGCGGATGATTCAGCACATTTCCGAGGGCAGCCCCTTCTACCTGCCGAGGTTCATGCGCCCGCGGGACGACGCATCCGGCGCGGCGCCTCCGGCGGACGCAGCCGGCGCAAACCCGCCGGGCGACGCACCCGGCAAGCAGGAGCTTCCCTCGCCATGAGCCGACCTCTGATGAGGCGGCGGGCGGGGATCTGCGGGTCTGCGTTCCTTGTCGGCCTGTTCCTCGTGCAATCCGCGGCGGATCGTGCCGCGTTTGTGCCCGCCGCGACTCTCGCCGCGTCCGCGCATGCCGCGACACCGCTTCCAGCCGAGCCGAACCGCGAAGACGCATTCAACCGCTTCACCGGTCGCATCGTGCAGACGTTTGCCGCGCCCGACGAAGCCCCGATGCGCCTGCCTTCCGATGTCGCCGTCGCCGCGGACGGGCGTGTCGCCGTGGCCGATGGCGTCAACGACCGCGTCGTCATCTTCTCCCCCGACGCCGGCGTCTCCGCGATCGTCGCATCGCACGGCGACGACAGTCTCAGCCGCCCGATGGGCGTCACGTTCGATCGCGCGGGCCGACTCTGGATTACGGACACGGGCCATTGTCGCCTCGTCGCCTGCGAGGTGGACGGACGCTGGTCGAGAACGCTGCCGGTCTCGGCCTCCGCCGAAGGAGGGGAGGACTTCACCGACCTCGCCCTTTCGACGGACGAGCGGTTCGCGTTTGCTGTGGACAATCAGCAGCATCACCTCCTGCGCGTCGATCTGACCAGCGGCGCGGGGGCCGTCATCGGATCCGCGGGCGCCGCACGCTGGCAGTTCGATCACCCTTTTCTGATCGCGGCGGACGGACGGGGGAGCCTGTGCGTGTCCGACGTGATCAACGGTCGCGTGGGTCTGTGGCAGGAGGACGGCACGTGCAACGGCGTGGCGGGCAGCTTCGGCGCCGAGCCGGGTCAGCTCTACCGCCCCAAGGGCGTCGCGTACGACTCCGCGCAGCGCGTCTGGGTCGCGGATGGTCGGCTGGGCGCCGTTTCGGTCTTTACGAAAGAGGGGGAGTTCATCGACGTCCTTCGCGACAGCGAGGGCGGGCCGATGAAATTCGACTCGCCTTCCGGATTGGCATGGGACGCGACGGGCCATGCGTACGTCGTCGAGGTCCGCGCCGCGCGCGTGCTCAAGGTGGAAATCAGCGAGAACGTCAAAGCCCCCGTCCGCCGCGCGCCGCCCCCTCCCGTCGCCGGTCGCCAGCCGCAAGCTTGCGTGGTGTGCCACATCGAGTGGACGCCGTCGCTGGTGGAGGGGCGTTCGACTGAACTGATCCCGCTGCCGGAAAACCCACCGGAGCATCCGCTCGCCAGCCGCGAGGACAACTGCCTCTCGTGCCATGACGGCTCAGTGGCCGACTCGCGCCGTCGCGTCTGGCAGGATCACGGGCATGGATCCGGCGTGACGCCGCCGGCGGGCATGGACGTTCCAGCCGATCTTCCCCTCGTTGCGGGTCAGGTCGTCTGCCGCACGTGCCACAGCGCGCACACGCGCGGCGGCTCGGGCAACATGCTCAAGGAGGCCGTCTTCCTGCGCGTGCAGAGCAGCCCGTCGGAGTTGTGTCTGCGCTGCCATGTGGACATGGGCGCGGCCGGCGCGAGCGGAATGCATCCGATCGAGATCGGCGCTGCGGAGTCCGCGCCACCGGGGGGCGCAGCGCCGGAGCCGGCGGACGCAGGGCGAGGGCGGGCGGAGTTGGGATTGGATGCCGCAAAGGGCGCGGCGTGCCTGGACTGCCACACGCCGCACGGCTCGGCGCGAGAGGCGCTGCTCGCCGTTGACGGCTCGGCCGGCGCGCTGTGCCTCGGATGCCACGAGACGAAGGAGCAAGGCGCAGCGGGCGTACTGGGTGCGTCACCGCATCCGACCTCCGCGCCGCTGGGCCTGCTTCAGCGCAGCGCGTTGCGCGAGCTTGGGGTGCGCGACGCGTGGACGCGGACCAGCGGCTGTCTTGCGTGCCATAAGATGCACAACGCGCCTGCGCCGGAAGCGCTGCTCGTGACTTCCTCCTGCGACGGAACCTTGTGCCGGACCTGCCACGCGGGGCAACAATCGGTGCTGGGCACGGCGCACGATCTGCGACTCGCTGCCCCCGCGGAACGGAACGCTCTCGGCCAGACGGCGGAGGAATCCGGTCCGTGCGGCGCCTGCCACGCCGTTCACGCCAACGCTCGTCCATCCGTCGAGGACGCGCTCGCGACGCTCCCGCAGGCCGCCTCCGCGCGAGAGATGGGCGCGGGGCGCTGCGTGACCTGTCATCAGCCGGACGGATGCTCGCCCTTCAGGCGCGGGCTTCCGTTCGCGCATCCCACGCAGGTTGAAGAGGATCGTCTTGCCTCGCTCTCCGCTTTATCAGGCGCGTCCGCGCCGGCTTCGCAGGACGCCTTGGGGCTGCGCTGCACGCACTGTCACGATCCGCACGCCGATCGACATGCCGACTTTCTTCGCGCCGCGCCGGATGATCTCTGCGCCGCCTGCCATGCCGAGAAGCTCGCAATGACCGGCGGTCCGCACGACTTCCTCGACAATCCCGACTGGCGCAACGGGCAAGGCGCCGCGGCCGATCGCACCGGGCGCTGCGGCTTTTGTCACGGCGTACACGGTCAGCCTCGACTCGCTCTCTGGCGGGCCGCCGATTCCACGCCGACGACCGCGGAAGGGCTGTGCCTCGAATGCCATCAGACTGCAAGCCGCCTCCCCGCGCCGCCGGCGCGCGAGCTGCTCCATCCCCTTGGGCTTGCCGCGGCCTCGCCGATGCGCCCGACGGATGCCGCCCTTCCGCTGTTTGATGAACGAGGGAAACGCTGCTCGCCCGGCCGCGTCTCCTGCGGAACCTGCCACGATCCGCACGCCGGCGCGGATTCAAGCCGCGCAATGCTGCGGCGCAGCGCCGGCGCCGACGACGCAACGTTGTGTGCGCGCTGCCACGACGCCGCGGACACGATCCCCGCCAGCCTGCACTCGGCGGAGACGCTCTCCGCGGCGCTGCCGCCCGGTCAGACCTGCGGGCCGTGCCACGCGGTTCATGCCGTCGATGAGATGCAAACCGATCTCAAGCTGGGCCAATCGACGGCATCCCTTTCGGCCGCGCCGCCCGGACCGGCATGGTGCATCGAGTGCCATCGCGAAAACGGCCCGGCCGCCGCGCCGGGTCGATTTGACCACCCCGCCTTGACGATCACCAGCGCCGTGCCTTCAGGCGCGCCGGGCTTCATGCCCCTCTCGGATGACGCGGGAATGCCCGGAACCGCCGGCAACATTTCTTGCACCACGTGCCACGTCGCGCACGGTCGATTCCACGCCGACGAGGTTTCCGCCCTGCTGCCAAGCGAAGGCTCGACCACGCTCCTGCGTTCGATGCAGCCGATGCTGCGCCCGTTCATCGCGCCGAATCTCTGCACGCAATGTCACGGCGAATCGGCGCTTGAACGGTTCCTGTTCTTCCACCGACGGGAAGATCGCAGCAAGCCCACGACGACAGAGCCGCGCCCGGAAGGGAGCGGGGGGGGGTAGAAGGTGCAGACCGCCTCCTTACGGGCGCGGCGCGGATTGGCGCGGCGACGGTTTGCAACCCCC
>CAZGJA010000132.1:0-70588 GCA_964526695.1 uncultured Phycisphaeraceae bacterium | reverse complement strand
GTGGGGGGAGTGTCTCCTCGCCTACCCCCCCCCTCCCAGGGAGGGGTTGGGGGAGGGTATCCTCTCCTACCCCCCCCCTCCCAGGGAGGAGCTGGGGGAGGGTGACCTCTCCTACCCCCCTCCCTCCCAGGGAGGAGCTGGGGGAGGGTGTCCTCTCCTACCCCCCTCCCTCCCAGGGAGGGGTTGGGGGAGGGCTGGCTTGGATGGATGCAGAGCCGGAGTCTGCTGCGTGTCGCACGGCTTTGTGCGCCGGCTCAGAGAGCCGGCGGACCGGTGGCCGCTCGGAGAGCGGCCCCACCTCCGGCAGCACCACCTCAAGTGCTCTACCCCACGGCCATCGCCCGCCCGTACTTGTACCACGCGCTGCACGTGCCCTCGCTGCTGACCATGCACGGTCCCAGCGGCGACAGCGGCGTGCACGCCGTTCCGAAGACCTTGCACTCCTTCGGGTGAATCCGCCCCTGAATCACTTCGCCGCAGCGGCACGCCGGGTGGTCCTCGTCCTCGCCCAGCTCGATGCCGAAGCGCGTCAGCGCGTCGAACCGCTCATACGCAGGCCGCAGCTTCAGTCCGCTTTTCGCAATCACGCCCAGCTCGCGCCACGGCTCGTCGGCCACCGTGAACACTTCATCCAGCAGTTTCAGCGCCGCGCGATTGCCCTCGGCCGAAACCACTTGCGGATACACGTTTTCCAGTCGCGCCTCGCCCGCGGCCGTTTGACGCAGCAGCGCGAGCAGTCCCGCCATCATGCCTTCCGGTTCGAAACCCGCCACGACGCAGGGGCGGTGATGGCGCTCGACGACCGGGCGATACGCTTCCGCGCCGATGATGACGCTGACGTGCCCGGGACAGAGGAACCCGTCCAGCCGATCATCGCCGCTTTCCAGCAGCGCCATCATCGCCGGCACCACCAGCTTGTGCGCGACGAGCACGCTGAAGTTGCGCACGCCTTCCTGCGATGCGCGCTTCAGCGCCGCGGCGGTCGCCGGCGCGGTCGTCTCAAACCCGACCGCCACGAACACGACCTCGCGCAGCGGGTGGTCTCTCGCCAGCTTGAGCGCCGTCAGCGTCGAATTCACCGCCCGCACGTCCGCCCCCCGCGCCCGCGACGCCTCCAGACTCCCCAGCCGACCCGGCACACGGATCATGTCGCCGTACGTCGCAAGGATCACGTGGCTCACCTGGCTCAGCGCGATGGCCGCGTCGATGTGCCGCTGCGCCGTCACGCAGACCGGGCAGCCCGGTCCGCTGATCAGCAGCACGTTCGCCGGAAGTAGCGAGCGCAGCCCATGCCGGAACATGGACACGGTGTGCGTGCCGCAGACCTCCATGAAGCGCGCCTCGCGCCCGATCCGCTCCGCGAGCCGGTGCAGTTCAGCCGCCAGTTGTCCGGCCTCGGCGCGCATGTCGATCAGGCCTCCGTCCCGGCGCCCTCGCGGATATCCCGCGGATCCACGCCCTCAAGGTACTTCCACGTTTCCCGCGCGTCGGCTTCGTCCAGCATCGTGATTGCGAACCCCGCGTGAACGAGCACCCACTCGCCCGGCGCGGCCTGCGGCGTCAGCGCGGTGCAGACTTCCGACTGATTGCCGTTGAAGTCCACGCGCGCCCGATCCCCGGACACTTCAAGCACTCGACCTGGTACGGCAAGGCACACGATTCGAGGCCTCCTTTCCAACGTCTGCGCAAGCGCCACGCGCGGCGGGCCTGCCTGGCTACCCGCTGCGCGTGAAGCCATGCCACCCGGGGTGGCATGCTCTCGCCGTACTCGGCGTGAGCATGTCATCTCCCAAGTGCGTACCGACATGCCCGCCGCGCGCCGAGCGGCTCAGTCTCGCGCGTGCGCTGCGACAACGGCCTGACCCAGCGCCAGACCCGCGTCACCCGTGGACACCCGTTGATGTACGGCAACCTGAATGCCGCGGGCCAGCATCCGCCGGACAATTCCCTCGCGAAGTCGGACGTTGAGAAAGCAGCCGCCGGAGAGCACCACGCGACTTGTTACACATTGCTGCGCCGCTTCTGCCGCGGAGGACGCGAACATTTCCGCCACGGTTGCGTGGAAACGCGCACTCAGCACCCGCGTCGGCGCGCCTGACTTCTGCTCGTCGAGCATCGCCCTCAGCGCGGGAATCCAATCCAGCTCAGTCGTTGAACCCGCAATGCGAGTCTCGAATGGATATGGCGATTCGTCGCCTGCATTTCCAGCCTCGCGTTCGAGCAGCACCGGCGCCTGCCCCAGCGCCGGTTCAGGCGGACACGCTCCCATGAGGAACGCCGCCGCGTCGAACAATCGTCCGAGGCTCGACGTGCGCGGCAGATACAAGCCCGCGCGCATCTGACGTTGCACAAGCTCCAACTCGGCAGCGCGAACTTGCGCGAAGCTCGGGGGGAGATTCGCGCACGATCCATCCAAATGCACCGCCTCTTGCGCCGCATGCACCGCCTCCAGCACCGCCAGCGCCGTGCGCCACGGCGCGCGAATGGCCGCGTCTCCACCCGGCAGCGCGAAGGTCCGCAGATGCGCCACCCTCTGCAAACGCGGGGGATCGCACAGCAGCACCTCTCCGCCCCAGATGGTCCCGTCCGTGCCCCAACCCGTCCCGTCGCAGACGATGCCGACGACCGGAAACTCAAGCCCGGCCTCGGCGGCGCAGCTTACGGCGTGGGCGAAATGGTGCTGAACTTCAACCGTGCGATGCCCGAGGCTCCGCGCCAGGCGCGACGAGGCGTACGTCGGATGAAGGTCGCACGCCACGATCCCGCCCTCGCGCAGACACGGCTCGCTCATCCGCTGGACGGTTTCGACAAACCGGCGATAGGTGGGAGCGTCGTCCAGGTCGGCATGTTCTTCGCTCAGCACCGCCTCATCGCCCCGCAGCGCGCAAATCCTGTTGCGCGTTTGCGACCCCAGCGCAAGCACCGGCCGGTCGTATCGCCTCGCCAGAGTGATCTTCACCGTTTCAGGCATTCGTCACGCGCTCCCGCAACTCCCCTCCTGTGTGCCAACAACTCCCCTCCCTGCAAGGCAGAGGCCGGGGGAGGGTTCTTGGGCGAGGACCGACTCCGTCATTCCCGCGCAGGCGGGAATCCAGTTTGGTCGCGGAGCGATCCGGGTAGTTCGCCACTCCGTGGCGAGCGTTCGTCGCGGAGCGACGAACTACCCTTCTCGTCGCGGAGCGACGAACTACCCTTCTCGTCGCGGAGCGACGAACTACCCCCGTCATTCCCGCGCAGGCGGGAATCCAGCCGTCGTGGCACGATGGACGCCCGCCCCGCACTGGCACGCAGGTTGCCCCAGTCTTTGGGGTGGCATGCTCTCGCCGTACTCGGCGTGAGCATGTGCCGGGCTTCGTCCCTTTCAGCGTGACGAGTCCCGCGTCCGGCCGCGCATCTCAACGTGGAGTTCAACGCATGAGACGGCTCAGTTACGACCACTGCGGCTCCGAGGTTCGACTCCTGGGCGAGACCATCGGCGAATGCCTCGACCGCGTCGCCGCGCAGTTCCCGCTCAGCGACGCGCTGGTCTCGGTTCACCAGGCGCGCCGCTTCAAGTACGCCGAGTTCAATCAGATCGTCACCCGCGCCGCCAAGGCCTTCATGAAGCTCGGCATCGCGCACGGCGACCGCGTGGCCATCTGGTCGCCCAACAACTACGAATGGGTCGTCGCGCAGTACGCCACCGCGCGCATCGGCGCGATCCTGGTGAACGTCAACCCGGCCTACCGCACGCACGAGTTCGAGTACGTCCTGCGCGAGTCGCACGCCAAGGCGCTGCTGCTGGTGGAGTCGTACAAATCCTCGAACTACGTGGAGATGCTCTACGAAGTGTGCCCGGAAGTCCGCACGTGCGAGCCGGGGCAGATCGACTCCTGGCGTTTTCCCGATCTGCGCGACGTGATCTTCATCGGCAGCAAGCACCACCCCGGCATGTTCACGCGGCGCGAGTTCGCCGAGCTGGGCGACGAGCTGCCCGATGCCGCGCTCGCCGAGCGCCAGCGCGAGCTGGACATCGACGACATCATCAACATTCAGTACACCTCCGGCACGACCGGCTTCCCCAAGGGCGTCCTCCTGACGCACAACAACATCCTCAACAACAGCTACTGGGTCGGCGAGATGCTGCGCCTCACGCCCAAGGACCGGCTTTGCGTGCCCGTGCCGTTCTACCACTGCTTCGGCATGGTGGTCAGCAACCTCGCGGCCATGACGCACGGCGCGTGCATCCTCATTCCCTCGCCGACGTTTGATCCGCTGGCGACGCTGAAAACCGTGCAGGACGAGCGCGCCACCGTGCTTCACGGCGTGCCCACCATGTTCATCGCGCAACTGGCGCATCCCGAGTTCAACGCTTACGACCTCTCGACGCTGCGCACCGGCATCATGGCCGGCGCGCCCTGCCCGGTCGAGGTCATGCGCAAAGTGCTGGAGAAGATGCACATGCGCGACGTGCTCATCGCCTACGGCATGACCGAATCCTCGCCGGTCTGCACGTGCACCCGCGCAGACACGCCCGTCGATCTGCGCGTCAGCACTGTCGGCACGATCGTCCCGCATCAGGAAATCAAGGTCATCGATCCCCTCGGCGGGCAGACCCTCCCGCGCGGCGTGCAGGGCGAAATCTGCTTCCGCGGCTACCACGTCATGGCCGGTTACGACCACAACCCCGAAGCCACGCGTGAGGCGATCGACGAGCACGCATGGCTGCACTCCGGCGATCTGGGCACGATGGACGCGGAGGGCTTCGTGCGCATCACCGGGCGGATCAAGGACATGGTCATTCGCGGCGGCGAGAATCTCTACCCGCGCGAGATTGAGGAGTTTCTGCACACGCTGCCCATGATCGAGGACGCGCAGGTGGTCGGCGTCCCCGACGAGAAATACGGCGAGGAGCTGGTGGCCTGCGTCAAGCTCCAAAAAGCCCCCGACGGCCGCCCGCCGCGCACGCCCACCGACGAGGAGTTCCGCGCCCTGTGCGAAGGCAAGATCGCCAAGTTCAAGGTTCCGCGCTACTGGATGACCGTGGACGAGTTCCCGCTCACCGTCTCCGGCAAAGTGCAGAAGTTCAAGATCCGCGAACTGGCCGTCCGCAAGCTCGGCCTGACCGACGCCTCGGTCAGCGCGCACCGCGCGCCGGGATGATCTCGGGTCGCGCGAGCGGCTGATCCCGCGCCGCACCGCGCGGATGATCCCGCGCCGCTCACTACTGCAGCGCCGCCAAGTGTGGCACCGGTTTTCAACCGGTGGATGTAGCACAGGTTTCCAACCTGTGCGCGCATGAACGGGACTTCTCACTGCAACATCGCGGCCCTGCACTCCGCAAGCACACCCCCGGCGAGCCAATGCTCCGCCCCTCGCCATACACCGCCTGGCGTCCGGCTGACGCTGCTCCTACCTGCACGAAACCGGCTCACACAAGTTCGCATACTCCAGCAAACGCACGCTCGAAGCCCCGGCCGCGCCGTAGAGCCGCACCTTGCCGCGCCCCGACGCGTCCGTGGTCATGCAGTCCGTCGGTCCGTTGTCCGCGGCGGCGGTGAGCGTGGTCCGCGCGGGGAGCCAGGACTTCACGCTGACGACAAGGTCGGCGCTCTTGCATCGCACGGCCAGTCGCTTGATGTTGCCGGGGTAGGCGGGCGTCATGAGGAACGCGCGGCTCTCGCCCGCGAAGTCGCCGTAGCCGAGGATCTGCCCTCTCGCGTTGATTCCTGTCGCGCCCTGCAGGTAGTTCCACCCGCAACCGCCGAACAGAAAGTCATTCAGGTCCATTACGACGCCTTCGCGCCAGAGCACGGCGTGCGAGTCGTCGATCACGGGAAAGAACGCGCGCCCGACCATGAGGTTCTCGTCGTTGATGCCGGTTGCCCAGGCGCTTTCACCGCGGACCAGTCCCAGGTTTGTGAGGTTGCCTTCCGCATCCCACATGACGGGATACTGCATCAGGTCATCCGTTTCCGAGAAGCCCACCGCAATACCGTGGTTGTTGATCGCATACGCAATGCCGTCGCCGTCCTCAAGCGTTTCGAGGGCGACGATGCCCGAATCGCGCGTCCAGCGGAATGGGCGGTAGTAGCCGCGCTCTCGCGGTGGAGACCATGTGCCAACAACGTTGCCCCGCTCGTTGATGTCCTTTGCAAACGACTGCGTACCGTCTTCCGGGATGCCCAGATCCTCGATCCTGCCGTTCACCCACAATGCGGCGGACGATGTCTCATCGGGACGCTCGGCATATCCCACAATCAAGCCCAGATCATTGATGTCCGTCGCGGCCCCTGCCGGTCCCCCGAGTGTGCCGAGATCCTCCGCCGGACCGTCTTTCCAGATGCAGGGCCGGTATTCTCCATCCGGGTTCTCGGCGCGGCCCACGACCCAACCCGCGCCATTGACGCCCGAAGCGCCGGCGCCGCCGAGGGTGCCCAGATCGACGGGTTCGCGCCGCGTCCACAGCGTCGCTCGATAGGTTCCGTAGAAGCTGCTGTACGTGTCGCCCACGCACTGGGCGCCGGCATTCAGTGATCGTGCGAAAGTCTGCCCCCCAAAGGGAAGAGGCGGCAATTCAGCGACCACGTAGGTTTGCGGCTGAGGATCGCACTCGACGAAGGCGCAGTCCACCTGTTGCCCGTCGATGCACACGGAGTGCGGGCCGCTTTGTTCGATCCATCGCGCGGTGCCCCGCCCGTCGGCATTGACGACAACGAGCCGGGCATCTTCGTCGTCGAGGGAAACGCTGAACATTGTGCCGGCGGGGAGCGAAGCCGATGCCCGGGCTTCGATCGTGGTGCCCTTGAATACGGCGGCATTCAGGCTTCGCACGTGATCCGCAAGCGGGACGAGCAGCCAGGCCTCGGTGTTCCCTTCGAAGCGACCGGTCAAGGCGATCTCCCCATGGCTGTTGATCCCCTTGCCGGTGGTGCCGAATTCCACGTCCAGCCCGCGCGGGAGGCTTTCTTCCAGGGTAAGGCTCACGCCGTCCTTCCAGACGAAGGAGCGATACTGCGGCTCCCAATCCCACGTCTTCCACTTGCCAAGAACCTCGGATTCATCGCTGATCCCCCAGGCCCAGCTTTCCGAGCCGCCCATCGTGCCGAGATCCTGCATCACGCCGCCCTCCCACAAAAAGGCGTGCGGAGTGCGGTCCTCGATCTCTGACATGCCCACGACCTGCGAGAGGTTGTTGATCGCTCGAGCCACGGCGTACCCGCGTTCGCTCAGCGAGCCAAGGTCCGTGAATTCCCCGTCCTTCCAAAGAAACGCGCCACGCCCGCAGCCCGACCCTGAACACTGCCCGACGACTTCGCCGAGATTGTTGATGTCATAGGGAGTGGTGGTCACGACGCCCGGTTCGCCGATCATGACGATGCCGTAGTCCGGGTTTCCGGGTGTGAGGAGAAATCCCCGCGTCTGGTCGTCCTTTTCGCCCACACCGACGATTTGACCCTGGTCATTGATCGCATGGGCGTAGCGCAGTTTCCAGCCGGAATCGGGCGGCAGCAGCGAGTCGAGGCGTTTCAGGACGCCGTCCTTCCAGAGAAATGCTCGCGCGCGACCGCCGTTGTAGCGGTCTTCTCTCTCGAAACCGACGACTTCCAAGTTTGCGTTCACGTCCGCGCCCGAGCCTTCTCCATCCAAGTCGGGCGTCAGGTCGATGAAGCCGGCCCAGTCGCACCATAGAAATGCATGGTCCACGCCGGAGGCCAAATCCGCCTTGCCCACGACGCAGCCCTGCTCGTTCATGGCGTTGGCCCGGGTCACTGCGCGCCCGAACGCATCGAGAGGTAGAGCCGCATATCGCTGCTCGGCGGCGGCGGCGGTGAGAATCGTAAAGACGCTCCATGCTGATAGCGACGCGCTGAGAACGGACCTATGTGAGTGCGACATGAGAGTCCTCCCTGGTTTTAGTGTCGTGCAAGACGATGATTTCGGCGAGGTTCACACGCTCGCCGCTCAATGCGGACGCAAGCCCGCTGCTCGCACCGCCGTGGGAGATCTGCCCTAGTTGCATTGCACGGCCTCGCACATGTCCGCGTACTCCAACAGACACACGCTCGAAGCCCCGGCCGCGCCGTAGAGCCGCACCTTGCCGCGCCCCGACGCGTCCGTGGTCATGCAGTCCGTGGGTCCGGTGTCCGAGGCGGCGGTGAGCGTGGTGCGCGCGGGCAGCCAGGACTTCACGCCGACGACGAGATCTTCGCCTTTGCACCGGACGGAGAGGCGCTTGATGTTGCCGGGGTAGGCGGGCGTCATCACAAACGGAGCGCCCTCGCCATCGCGATAACCGTAGCCGATGATCTGCCCTGCGTTGTTGATGTCGCCGGCAGAGGTGAGGACATCCCAGGCGCATCCGGGATAGATCAGATCGTTGAGGTCTTTCGGCGCGTCGTCGCGCCAGAGCATTGCGTGCCAATTCCCCTCGGAGACTTCCTCACTTCCGACGATGTCCCCGGATTCGTTGACGCCGCGCGCCGTGCCGCTGCGCCGGTAGAGCAACGGGAGCGACGTCAATCTGCCGGCGCGATCCCATAGGGCCGGGTGATTCCCGCTCAGAGAGTAGTCCCAGACGCTGCCAACCGCGTCGCCGTCTCGCTTGAGGGCATGCACCCACGCGCCGTGCCCCAGCGTTTCCAGCAGTACGATCCCCTCTGAAGAGGACCACCGATAACCCTGACGTTCATAGTTGGCATCAGACCAAGTGCCGACGACTTCACCTTCGTCATTGATGTCAACCGCATCGCAGCCGCGCGTTTCATCGGGACATGGAAGCGGATTGAGCACGCCATTCTCCCAGAGGAAGGCCCGCGACCTGTCGCCATCATCCACGGAGCCGACAATCTGTCCGCGAGCGTTGACGGCCTCTGCGTCACCCCATTCTCGTTCCGGCGTGCCGACATCGATAATCTGGCCGTCGCGCCAAAGGCACGCGCGGTTGGCTCCGCTGCTGTTCTCGGCCACACCCACGACCCAGCCGAGTTCATTGATGTCCCGGGCATCGCTCCATGCACCGCCCATGGTCCCCAGGTCTATCACCTCTCCCGATCGCCACAAGGCGGCATGCTCGTGATACCGCCCATACCAATTGTCCGACTGGCCGACCACTTCGCCGCGATCGTTGATCGCACTCACCCGCGCCGAATCGCCCTCTGGAAGCTGGGGCGGTTCGCAGATTACAAAGCCTGCCGGGCGGGGATCGCACTCGACTTGAACGCACGAATCGTCCATGCCTTCGAGGCACACCGTGTGCGCTCCGCTCTGGTTGAGCCGACGAGTCCGCGCGCGCCCGCGCGCATCAATCGTAACCCGGATGCATTCGTCATCGAATTGGATGCCGACCTCCGATTCCTCGGGCAGGCTGGTTTCCAGGTCGACCTCGATGGTGCTGCCGCGAAAAACGGAAACGTCGAGGGTGCGAATGGCGCCGCTCAGCGGCGACAGCAGCCAGGGTTGTGTGCCGTACTCTTGATCGGCGCCCATCGTCATCTGGTCCAGGTTGTTCAAGCCGGACAGCTCGAACGCCAGCCGCGTGCTCATCCCGCAGGGCACAAGCTCTTTCAAACGGCGAATGCGACCCTCCCTCCAGATGCAGGCGTCGCCACCCCAGGCCAGCAGGCTCTCGGCGCCGCCGAGAATCAGTCCGTTGTCGTTGATGCGATACGCGTAACTGTTCTCGCCGCCGAACGTTCCCAGATCCTGCATCACGCCCGAATCCCACAGGAATGCGTGACCATACGTCTCATCGGCGGCAGTCTGTGCGTATCCGACCACCTGAAGCGATTCGCTGACATCGAGGGCGTGGCCTTCATCGCCTCCAAGCGTTCCGATCCGATGAAAAGTGTTGTCGCTCCAGAGAAAGGCGACCTTCCTGTAGTTCACGGAAGCTGTGCCGGCAATCGCCCCGCTATTGTTGATGGCATACGGGGTGACCTCGTACCCGAGTCGATCCCGGAGGCGCACAATCTCGTAATAGGGTTCGCCGGGAATAAGCAGGAACCCGCCCCGGTTGCCCTGGCCCACGATCTGCCCGGCATCGTTAACGTCCAACGCATCCGTGAAGGTCCACCCTGAACCCGGCGCGACCAGATCGGCGACCTTCGTCCATCGCCCATCCCTCCACATGAATGCGAACTTAGTATAGTCCGGCCAAGGCCCCGTGAGCTGCCCGACAATCACATCGGTGTTGTTGATCGCTCGTGCAAGGCTTTTGCCGTTCCAGTCGGGCGCGAGATCGATTCGACCCGATTCCTCGCTCCAGAAGAAACTCGTGTCTTCGGAACCGGCGTAACTGAAACCGGCCGCGTGCCCCAGATCATTCAACGCCGTCGTATAACTGAACGACGCCGGGCCTGCCTCCAGAGCCTTCACTGTGTACCGCTGCTCGGCCCTTGCAACACACGCAACCATGACCGCCATCATGGCCGCCTGGGCGCACCGCGCGCGCCGGAGCCGAATCCCCATGGATCCTGATTGAGCCACCCCGCACCTCCCTTTCGAATGAGAATGTATGAATCCGATCGCCGATGGGGGCGCGACTCCCCGACGCCGATGCGGCGGACGGCGGTCGCCCCCTTTGATTCACGACGAATGGCCAAGGAAAAGGTTCGCCCGTAAGTGAAAAAAACCACGCCCGATCGGGTCCGCCGGGCCGGGTCACGGGGAATCAGGGTCGCAGCCGACCGACCTGGCACGGACCATCCCAAAGATGAGAACACGCTGCCTTGACCCGCGGAGGCCGATTCACTGGCCTGAGGGGGCTTGGACCGGAGCGGGCGGGGTACTGCCGGACTGTTTCTGAGGGGCAACTGCCGCCTGAAGCCGCGCGGTCTCCGAGATCAGCTCGCCCCCGGAACCAGCCCCAGCCGCCGCGCGTTGCCGACGTACATCGCCTCCAGAACGCCGGCGGGCAGATCGACTCCGGCGAGCTTCGGCGGGTCGTCCGCGTCCGGGTCGTCGATGGGCGACTCGCCGCGGCCGGGGGTTTCCCACATCATCTGGTGCGCCCAGTAGCGGCTGGCGTAGTGGTCGAAGCCCTCGAACGAATCGCGCACCACGAGGTCGCTGCCGAAGAGAATCCGGTCGCTTCGCCGAAGCATCAGCTCGCGCACCTCATCGGGTCTGCGGGCCACCTCGCGCACGATCCACTTCGTCGCGCTGCTGTCGAGCACAAGGTTGTCGTGCCGCGCCAGCAAGCCGTCCAGGAACGCCGGGTCTTCCACGAATCCCCCCATGTGCGCGGCGATCACCGTGGCCGGCGCGACATGATCGAGAAACCACTCCAGCGCCGGATACTGATCGAGCTTGGTCCCGAATACGCCCGTGTCCGCGTACGGCTTGCCGTCGCCCCACCACACGCTCGGGTCGCCCACGTGGACCATGAAGCGGTAGCCCAAACCCTTCGCGTGGTCGATCACCGGCCGCACCGCGGCGTGCTCCAGCGTCCAGCCGAGGTCTTTGCGGATGCGCGGCGCCATCCAGAACTTGCACACGCGGGCGTCCAGTCGCCGAAACGCATCGAGATCGGCCATCCACTGGCCAATGAACTCGCGCGAGTCGGCCATGCTCTTCCAGTTCGGAATGGCGATGAATCCCACGCGCTCGCCGCGCCGCTCGCGCAGCGCGGATACGTCGCTCAGCGGAGTCATGGTCAGGTGGGCCGTGATGCCGTAGCGCTGCGCCGCGTCAAAGAAGGCGTCGGTCTGCGCGCAGACGTGAATGTGACAATGGGCATCGACGATCGGGCACGCGACCTTGCGAGCAGGCGCGGCGTGATAGTCGAGTCCCAGTCGATTGGCAGGCCCGCGCGTCATGCTTGTGACCATCCTCGCAGCCGCCGGCGGCGCGGGCATCGGCACCCCGCCTTCATGCGCCCGCGTCAGTCCCCTCCGCTTCGTCATCCGCGCCGACCGTCGGCGGCTGCGGGGTGAGCGGCTCGCTGATGCGATACGACCCGTCGAGCCAGCGACCCAGGTCAACCTGCTTGCATCGCTGCGAGCAGAAGGGCCTCCACGGCGCGTCCTCTCGTCGCTCGACGTGGAACATCTGCCGACAGGTTGGGCATTGAAATGCGACCATGTTCAGCGTTGCCTCGCGCGCCTGCGTTCGTGAAGTTGCCGCCGCACTCCTGTCGTGCCTCACCCATACCGCATCGTGTGCAAGTCAGAGCCGCGCCCGTGAGGAAGCGAGTTGTTCCGAGCGCGGTCGCGGCTCTGTTTTCTTGGAGTTCGCTTCTTGACGGTTGCGGCTCCGGGTTCTTGCAGTTCGCTCCCTTACGGTCGCGGCTCTGTTTGCTTGGAGTTCGCTTCCTGACGGTTGCGGCTCCGGGTTCCTGAGGTTCGCTCCCTTACGGTCGCGGCTCTGACAAGACGCAATTCCCATGAGTCGCCGCGCTACCGTCTGGCAGACTTGCGTGCCGATTTCCTGGGCGCCGGGTTCCCTTCAGATGAACCGCCGCTCTTGCCACTGCCCGGTTTCGTCGCGCCGTCGGGTTTCGCGCCGCTTTCCGACTTGCCGCCGCTGTCGGATTTGGACGCGGCGTCGCTCTTGCTCCCGCCGTCGCTCTTGCCGCCATCCCCCTTGCCGCCGCTCGAATCGGGCTTGGCATCGCCGCCGGGCTTGCCGCTGTCGCCGTCCGCCTTGGCGGCCTGCTTGTAGCCGTCGCTGCGGTAGTCGGTGATGTAGAAGCCCGAGCCTTTGAAGATCAATCCGCCGCCCGTGCCGATGCATCGAACCACGGGCGCCTTGCCGTTGCAGTCCTTGCAGCCCACCGCGAGCGTCTTCTTCGCCTTGTCCTTGATGGACTGGAACAGCTCAAACTTCTCGCCACAGCGCGTGCATTCATAATCATACGTCGGCACGATCAAATCTCCCGCGGGACGGCCCTCGTCCGGCCCGCCCCTTCATTCGATCCGTCTTCGCTTACTGGGTCTGCGCCGGCTGCGGCTCCGCGGCGATCACCACGCGCGCGGCGCGAAGCAGCCGGTCGCCCATGCGGTATCCGCGCGCCAGAACCGTCAGCACCGTGCCGGCCGGGTGATCGGCGCTGGGCTGACGCAGGAGCGCTTCGTGATACGTCGGGTCGAACGGCTGATGCAGCGGGTCGATCACCTCGACGCCGCGCTCGCGCAGCGCCTTGAGCATGTTCTCATACACCAGCCGCACGCCGTCGCGCAGCTTGACCGCGTCCTCAGACTTCGCCTCGATCGTCAGCGACCGCTCGAAGTCGTCCACCACGTTCAGCAGCGAGCGGATCAGGTCGGCGTTGGCGTAGCGAATGGCCTGCTCGCGCTCGAAGGCGGAGCTTCGCTGCAAGTTGGCGAAATCCGCCTTGGCGCGGAGCAGCCGGTTCTCCAGCTCCTCGATCCGCGACTGCAACGGCTCCGCGGACGAAGCCGGCCCCGCGCCCGCCTCAGCGCCCGCCTCGCGCGTGCCTTCCGCGCCACCCGCCACGGCGTCAACCGGCGTCGCTCTGGAATCCACCACCTTGGGATCTTGCGTCTGCACCGCTTAGTGTTCCTCTTCGCTTTCGGATCCTGACGGATATCTTGAACATGCGTCATGCCGACCGAGTCTCGCCGGCACTCGCTGCATGGCCCCTCACTTGCGTGAGGGGTTCTGATGCCGCGACGTTCGGGACGCTGTTCTCCGCAAGCGTTACCTTGCCTCGCCGTTCGCTCCCTTACGGTCGCGGCTCTGACCTCCTCAACCGTTCGCTCCCTGACGGTCGCGGCTCTGTAACTCGACTTTCCGGCGTTTTCTCAGGAATCGCCCTTGCCCTTCTCAAAGCCGGAGAAGTACTCCAGCAGCTTCTCCAGCCAGCCCTTCGACTCCGGCAGCACGGAGCGGTCCTCGCTGTCCGCGAACTGGCGCAGGAGCTGCTCCTGCGGCTTGCTCAGCCTGCGCGGAATCTCGACGAGCACCTGCACGATTTCGTCGCCCCTTCGCCCGCCGCGAAGATCCGGCATGCCCAGCCCCTTGAGCCGGAACATCTGCCCGTGCTGCGTGCCCGGCGGCAGCGTCACGTCCGCCCGGCCCGAGAGTGTCGGCACGTCGATCTTCGCGCCCAGCGCCGCCTGCGTAAACGACACCGGCACGCGGCAGACCAGGTCATTGTCATGCCGCTCCAAAAGCGGGTGCGACTCGATGTGCACGTAGCAGTGCAGATCGCCGCGCCGCTGGCCGTCTTCCGAAGGCTCGCCCTCGCCGCGCACGCGGATCGCCTGCCCGTCGTGAATCCCCGCCGGAATCTGCACCGTCAGCGTTCTCGGACGCACGGCCCGACCCGAACCGCGACACGACGTGCACGGCGACGACGTCACCTGCCCGCGCCCGCGGCAGTGCGGACAGGCCGTCACCACGCGGCTGGTGAAGAACCCGCCCATCCCGCTGACCTGCTCGACCTGCCCATACCCACCGCACGTTGAGCACGCCTGCTTGCGGCCGCCCGGTTTCGCCCCACTGCCCGCGCAGCCGTCGCAGACTTCGTGCCGCTCGAAGGTCATCTCGCGCGAGGCGCCCATGCTGGCTTCGAGAAGCGAGACGGTCATCTCCGTCTGAAGGTCCGCTCCGCGCGAGCGCCGCGGGCCGCCGCTGAAGCCGCCGAAGAAGTCGTTGAACATCGAGAAGATGTCCTCGACGTTCATGTGCGAGTAGTCGCGCATCCCCGCGCCGTTCAGTCCCGCGTGGCCGAACTGATCGTATCGCTGGCGCTTCTGCCCGTCGGAGAGCACGTCATACGCCTCGGCCGCCTCCTTGAATTTCGTCTCGGCGGACGAGTCTTCGGGGTTGCGGTCCGGATGGAACTTGTGCGCGCAGCGGCGGTACGCCTTTTTAATCTCCTCGTCGGTCGCGGTCTTGGCGACACCGAGGACTTCATAATAATCACGCTTCTGCGCGGACATGGTTTAGAATTGCGAATGGCGAATGGCGAATGGCGAATGCTGAATACTCAATGCCGAATGCTGAATTCCGAATGCTGAATGCCGAATACTGAATGTCAGGCGGTGAATGCCGAGTCGCCGTAGGGCGGGCTATGCCCGCCGGCCCCGCCTCGTCAGCGGAAGGCGGGCATAGCTCGCCCTACGGAAGCGACGACCCACAAGCTGCCCTGTGGATGAACAGCCGCAACGCCGCCCCTTTCGCCATTCGCCATTCGCCATTCAAACCAAAGGGCGGGCCGAGACCGCTCGCGCCCGCCCCTCAAAGTCCTTATCGTCCATCCCGTCGCGGCGGCTTTCACCGGATCGCGTGGGCGATTGGCTTGGCGTCGTCCTTCAGCTCGGTCAGCATGACTTCCGTGGTCAGCAGCAGCCCCGCCACGCTCGCTGCGTTCTCCAGCGCGATGCGGGAAACCTTCGCCGGATCGACGATGCCCGCCTTGACCATGTCGGTGAACTCGCCCTTGCGCGCGTCGTAGCCGTACGAGCCGCTCTTCTCCAGAATCTGCTCGATCACCACGTCGCCGTCCTCGCCGCAGTTCTCGACGATGGTGCGCGTTGGCAGGCGCAGCGCGTGCGCCACGATCTCCACGCCGGTCTTCTCGTCGCCGCGGGCCTTGCCGCGAACCGCGTCCACCGCCTCGATCGCCCGAAGGAACACCACGCCGCCGCCCGGCACGATGCCTTCCTCGGACGCGGCCTTGGTCGCGTGCAGCGCGTCGTCCACCAGATCCTTGCGCTCCTTGACTTCGATCTCGGTCGAGCCGCCGACGCGAATCACGGCCACGCCGCCGGTCAGCTTCGCCAGGCGCTCCTGGAGCTTCTCGCGATCGTAATCGCTGGTCGTCTGGTCGATCTGCGTGCGGATCTGGTCCGCCTTCGCCTTGATGTCGTTCTTCTTGCCGGCGCCCTGGATGATCGTCGTATCGTCCTTGGTGATGACCACGCGCTTCGCGGTGCCCATCTGCGCCGTCGTGATGTTCTCGAGCTTGATGCCGAGGTCTTCGCTGATGAGTTGTCCGCCGGTGACGCAGGCGATGTCGCCCAGCAGCGCCTTGCGCCGATCGCCGAAGCCCGGCGCTTTCACCGCGCAGCACTTGAGAATCCCGCGCAGCTTGTTGACCACCAGCGTCGCCAGCGCCTCGCCGTCCACGTCCTCCGCGATGAGCAGCAGAGGCCGGCTCGACGTGACCACGCCCTCCAGCAGCTTTACGAACTCGCGCAGGCTGCTGATCTTCTTTTCGTAGATGAGGATGTGCGGGTCTTCGAGCACGCATTCGAGCGTGCCGGGATCGGTCATGAAGTAGGGCGAAATGTAGCCCTTGTCGAACTGCATGCCCTCGACCACGTCCAGCTCGTCTTCGAGGCTCTTGCCCTCCTCGATCTCGACGACGCCTTCGCTGCCGACCTTGGCCAGCGCGTCAGCGAGCAGCTTGCCGACCTTCTCGTTGCCGTTGGCGGAGATCGTCGCCACCTTCGCGAGGTCCTCGTTGCCCTTCACCTTGACGGAGAGCTTGGCGATGGACTCGATCGCGGCTTTCACCGCCATGTCGATGCCGCGCTTCAACGCCATCGGATTCGCGCCGGCCGTGACGTGCTTGAGCCCTTCGCGGTAGATCGCCTCGGCGAAGACCGTGGCCGTGGTGGTGCCGTCGCCGACCACGTCGCTGGTCTTGGAGGCGACCTGGTTGATCATCTTCGCGCCCATGTTCTGGAAGTTGTCGGGCAGCTCGACTTCCTTGGCGACGGTGACACCGTCCTTGGTGACGCGCGGCGCGCCGTAGGACTTCTGCAGGAGCACGTTGCGCCCCGTCGGACCCATCGTGATCTTCACCACCGCCGCAAGCTTGGACACGCCCTCCAGCACCTGCTGCCGGGCGTCCTGGGAGAACATCATTTGTTTTGACATAGATCCATATCCTTCAAATGCCGGCAGCCGAACTCAAAGCTGCTAGCTGTTGGCTTCTCGCTGTTAGCCAGACGCGGCGTGGTGCGCGGACGTCTAATCCACGCTTGCAAACTAAACCGCGGACTGATGGCCCGCATCGCTTCTGGCTAGCAGCTCATAGCTAGTAGCTAACAGCCAGCCAGGGACGCGGCACTGCTACTCCACGATGCCGAGAACGTCCGACTCGCGCAGCACGACGTACGTCTCGCCGTTTACGTCAATCTCCGTGCCGCTGTATTTTCCGTAGAGCAGCTCCATGCCGACCCTCACGGCCATTTCCCCGCGCTTGCCGCTGTCGAGGAGCTTGCCCGGCCCGACGGCGATGACCGTGCCGCGCTGCGGCTTTTCCCGCGCCGTGTCAGGCAGCACGATGCCGCCCGCGGTCGTCTCCTCGGCCTCGCGCACTTCGATCATGATCCGGTCGTCCAGCGGACGAAACTTCACGTTCGTGCTGGTCTTGCTCTTCGTCCTGGGCGATGCAGTCGCGGTTGCCATGTGTGCAAATCCTCCTGATGGGTAAAGCTGAACTTATTGAGTATTGATTGCCAAATACTGAATGCTGAACGGCAAATGCGGAATGCTGAATGCCGAATGCTGAAAGAAACGCCCAAGGCCCGCATGCAGCCCTTTCGGCATTCGCCATTCAGCATTCGCCATTTCCTACATCATGTCCATGTCGTCGTCATGCCCGTGCCCCGCGTGATCGTCGCCCTTCGCGTCGCCGGGCTTTTCCGAGACGCAGCAGTCGGTGGACAGCAGGATGCGCGCGACGCTGGCGGCGTTCTCCAGCGCGCTGCGGACGACCTTGGTCGGGTCGATGACGCCGTCCTTGATAAGGTCGGTGTACTCGCCGGTGTCGGCGTTCAGTCCGAACGCGCCGCCCTTCTGCAACACCTTGTGGACGACGACGCCCGGCTCCAGTCCCGCGTTGATGGCGATCTGGCGGATCGGCGCGGTCAGGCAGCCGCGAACGATCTGCACGCCCGTCATCTCGTCGTCGATCTTGAGCTTGAGGTCATCCAGCGCCGAGGCCGATCGCAGCAGCGCCACGCCGCCGCCCGGAACGATGCCCTCCTCCAGCGCCGCGCGGGTGGCGTGCAGCGCGTCTTCCAGACGGGCCTTCTTCTCCTTCATCTCCGCTTCCGTCGCAGCGCCGACCTTCACCAGCGCCACGCCGCCCGCGAGCTTGGCCATGCGCTCCTGGAGCTTCTCACGGTCGTAGTCGGAGGTCGTCTTCTCGATTTCCTGCTGAATCTGCGAGATGCGGGCCTTGATCTTCCCCGTCTCGCCGGCGCCTTCCACGATCGTCGTGTCCTTGGCGTCCACGTGGATGCGCTTGGCCTGACCGAGGTCGCTGATCGCCAGGTTCTCCATGTCGAACCCGATGTCCTTCATGATGGCCTTGCCGCCGGTGAGGATGGCGATGTCCTCCAGCATGGCCTTGCGGCGGTCGCCATAGCCCGGCGCCTTCACCGCACAGACGTTGAGGATGCCGCGAAGCTTGTTGACCACCAGCGTCGCCAGTGCGTCGCCCTCGACGTCCTCGGCGATGATGAGCAGCGGGCGCTTGGACTTGGAGACCTTTTCGAGAATGGGGACCAGCTTCTGCACGCTGGTGATCTTGTCTTCATGGATGAGCACGAACGCCTTGTCGAAGACGCACTCGATGGCGTCCTGATCGGTGACGAAGTGCGGCGAGAGGAACCCGCGGTCGAACTGCATGCCCTCGACCACGTCGAACGTCGTCTCGGACGACTTGCCTTCCTCGATGGTGATGACGCCGTCCTTGCCGACCTTGTCGAAGCAGTCCGCCAGAATCTCGCCGATGGCGCGGTCGTTGTTGGCGGAGATGCTCGCGACGTTGACGATGTCCTCGCGCCGGTTGACCTTGACGGGAGTGGACAGCGTCTTGAGATGCTCGGAGATGCGCCGGACCGCGATCTCGATGCCGCGATTGAGGGCGTTGGGGTCCGCGCCGGCGGCGATGTTCTTCAGTCCCGCGCGATAGATCGCCTCCGCCAGCACCGTCGCCGTGGTCGTGCCGTCGCCGGCGACCTCGCTCGTCTTGCTGGCGGCCTCCTTGATGAGCTGCGCGCCCATGTTCTCGTACTTGTCTTTAAGCTCGACTTCCTCGGCGACGGTCACGCCGTCCTTGGTGACGGTCGGGCTGCCCCAGCCTTTGTCGATGATTGCGTTGCGCCCGCGGGGGCCGAGGGTGGCCTTGACCGCGTTGGCGAGCTTTTCCACGCCTCGCAGCAGGGCCTGCCGCGCTTCCTGATCGAACGCCAGTTGCTTGACTGCCATGAACTCCTGCTCCTGCAAAGGTCCAAGATGACGGCGGCCCAAGGTCCGCGGCGTCGCATGTTGTTCGTCGATTCGACGGCGGGGACGGACCGGGCAAGACCGTCCCCCTCCGGCCATGAGCAAGCCCGATGCCAGCGACTCGCCCGGCAGCGTACCACACAACCTCTGGAATGCCAACGCTTTACGGCATCAGCCCGATGTGCCCATGCAGCGACGGTTCTGTCAGCTTGTCCGAAGGGTCAACCGGCATGGTGGGGGCCTTGCCAATTTGTCATTCGCGGCTCCGCACGTCTTGGGGTGGCGCGGCGCCGCCATGCCAAGCCGCGTGGCACGACGGGGTGGCACGGTCTGGCGTACTCCGTCATTCCCGCGTAGGCGGGAACAGGCCGTGGCAAGCGTGCGACACCGCTACCCACTGGGCTTCGACCCGGTATCCTCCACGTCCAATGAGGCACTGGCTGAACAACTGGCGCGAGCGACACCGACACCCCGCGTCGCTGGTGCTTCACCTCGTAGCCATCCCGATGCTCCCCGTCGCGGGCGTCCTTGCCGTCGTGCAACTCGCCGACGGGGCGTGGAACCTCTGGTGGAGACCCGCAGGGCTGTTCGCGCTTAGCTACCTGCTTCAGTGGATCGGGCACTTGATCGAGGGCAACGACATGGGCGAGGTGATCCTCATCAAGAAGCTCCTCGGCAAGCCCTATGTGGCCGTTGCCCCGCGCCGTTTTGGTTGACCCGCGAGGCTGCGGGTCCGCACGAGGTACTCCTTGCTCATCCGCCACGGCCTGTTCCCGCTTGCGCGGGAATGACGAAGTACGCCAGGCCGTGCCACCCAGCCAGGCCGTGCCACCCGGCCGCGCCCGCCCGATAGGCCTGCTTCAGCCACATGCGCCCGCCATGGCCGCACCGAAGCTTGACGCTCGCCGTCCTGACTTCCACCATGCCCCGCTTATGAAAGTCTTCATCGCCGAGAAGTTCCAAACGTGGGGCGTCGAGAAGCTCGAGGCTGCCGGGTGCGAGGTTGTCGAGCAGGCGGGCCTGCAGGGGGCCGCGCTGGCGGAGGCGGTCGCGCGCAGCGGCTGCCCCATTCTCATCGTCCGCGGCACGAAGGTGATCGCCGACGTCTTCCACCATTCGCCGAGCCTGGCGCTGGTGATTCGCGCGGGAGCGGGCTTTGACACGATCGACGTGAAGGCCGCTTCGCAGCGCAGCGTCTTCGTCGCCAACTGCCCCGGCAAGAACGCCGCGGCCGTGGCGGAGCTGACGATCGGGCTGATCCTCGCGGTGGACCGCCGCATTGTGGACGCCACGAACGACCTGCGCAAGGGCACATGGGACAAGAAGGGTTATTCCGAGGCGCGCGGGCTGAAAGGGCGGACGCTCGGCGTCGTCGGCAAGGGGCAGATCGGCCGGCTGGTGATCGCGCGGGCGCTGGCGATGGAGATGGAGATCGTCGCGTGGAGCCGGTCGCTGACGTTTGAGGAGGCGGCGGCAATGGGCGTGCGCCGCGTGGCGTCGATCGCGGAGTGCGCCGCGGCGTGCGACATTCTCTCGGTTCACCTCGCGTCCACGCCGGACACAAAGCGCTGCATCAGCGCCGCGGTGCTGGACGCGCTGAAGCCCGGGTCGTACTTCATCAACACCTCGCGCGGCGACGTGGTGGACTACGACGCGCTGCTGAAAGCCATCGCCACGAAGCGTCTCCGCGTCGGGCTGGACGTGTTCGAGCACGAGCCGCCCGGCAGCACGACGGAGTTCACGGATCGCATCCTGGCCTCCGGCGGCGTGGTCTATGGCACGCCGCACATCGGCGCCTCGACCGACCAGGCCCAGGACGCCATCGCCACGGAAACCGTCCGCATCGTCACGCATTACATGACGACCGGCGAAGTGCTCAACTGCGTCAACCTCTGCGCACGCACGTCGGCCCGCTCGCTGCTGTTGGTGCGTCACCTCAACAAGCCCGGCGTCCTCGCGCACGTGCTCAACGGCATCAGCCTCGCCAACATCAACGTCGAGGAGATGCAGAACATCATCTGCGAAGGCGCGGTCTCGGCCTGTGCGCAGATCGCCCTCAGCGGCGCGCTCACCGACGCGCAGATCGCCGAGCTTCAAAAGGGCAATCCGAATATCCTCGCGGTGGGTCAGCAGGCGATTGTGGGTTAATGGTGAATGGCGAATGGCGAATGGTGAATTCTGAATGCTGAATGCCGAAAGCTGAATGCTGAATGCTTGTGGGGCACCGGTTTCCAAACCGGTGTGTGTAGCACAGGTTTCCCAACCTGTGCACCTGTGCAAAGGAATCTGAGTCTATGAATGAGGCATGTCCGGCGCACGCGGCTTCGGGACGCGGTCAGCGACGGCTGTTGAACGAAACTCAATGACGCAAGGCCACGACAATCAGGAGACGCCCCTCAGCGCCGCACCCACCGCGGCGGATCGTGACGCACTCCTGCTCGCCTTGCGCGACACGCTTTCGCCCTGGCGGATGCGGTTGACGGATGAGCAGGAAGCCCTGTGCTTTGCCCATTACTCCGCCGTCGTCGAAACCAACCGTGTGATGAACCTCACGCGCATCACCTCACCCCAACAGGCCGCGAGCCGACATTACGCGGACTCGATCGCGCTGCTGGCCTGGGCGGCCTCGGCGGGACTGAGCGGACCGCTCCGCCTGCTCGACGTGGGCACGGGCGCGGGCTTCCCAGCGATTCCGCTGGGCATCATGCGGACCGACTGGCGGATCACCGCGATGGACGGCACGGGCAAGAAGGCGGCGTTCGTGCGAAAGGTCGCCTTGGAGCTGAAGCTCGCGCACGTCACCGCGCTGCACGCCCGCGCGGACCACAGCAAGCCCGCCACTCAGCATGACCTCGTCCTCGCGCGCGCGGTGGGTCGGCTCGATCCGCTGCTGGGATGGCTGGCGCCCTGGGCGAAGCCCGGCGGTCGCATCGTCGTTTGGAAATCCGCGTCGATGGGCGACGACGAATCGCAGGCCGGCGCACATCTCGCCAAGCGACTTCGCCTGCGAGAATGCGAGCCGTTCACCTACGAACTGCCGGATGAGCCTTCGCCCATGCGCTGCGTGCTGCGCATTTATGAGAAGCCGTAAGCGCCGCGATCACGTTCCCCAGCCCGGCGGCTTTTCGATCCCCATCTTCTCGCGCAGCTTGTCGAGGTTCACCAGAAAATCATTCGCTCATCCACTGCGAAACCCCACCGAAACCGGGAATCGCGAGGTGCCTGCGTTTCAATCCCGAAGGGATTGCGGCCTCCAGCCCAAGGTTAGACGCCGAAGGCGGCCTACCTTGGGCTCCCGGCATCCCCCGGCTCGACCAACCCTGAAAGGATTGCGCCGAGTGCCGCGACCCCGTTGGGATCACCATTCGCCCCGCCGCGCCACTGCCCGAACCGCAAGGTCCGTCCGTGCTCGACGACCTCGTGTCCGAGGCGAACAGCGCGGCCGCCATCGAGCGCCCCAAGCCGGTTGAAGCACCGGCTCCCAGACCCGCGGCGATGAGCGGCGGTCCGGCGAAGTCGAGGACATCCTCCGGTCCCGCTTCCCTCGCCGGCGGCCTGGCGAAAGGCGCGGGCAAGTTCATGCTCGGTTGCATCTTCAGCTTTGTCGGGGCAATGGTCGGCGCGGGCGTGTGGTGCGGCATCGCCGTGGGCACGGGCGTCGAGCTGGGATACTGCTCTCAAGACGCAGCGAGTTTTCCTTTGGACCGTGTTGGCCGGCGCGGGGCGGGCTATGCCCGCCGACCTTGTCTCGCCGGAGAGAGGCGTGCGTAGCCCGCCCTGCGCGCGAGGACCTGGGATTCACTGACGATCCGCGCGTCGGGATTCACGGACCTTCCGCGCGAACTCGGACCGTCCGCCTTCTCCGCCTCGGTCGTTTATCGGAGTCACACACGATCCCGCTCCCGCGCCGAACAGCCCCTGCGCCCGCTGACCGATAGATCAGCGAAGCCTCGCGCCTGTCAGTTCCGTGCGCAGCGAGGCCGGAGCTGTGTTTCATGGACATTTCCAGTCTCATCGGCGTCATCATCGGGTGCATCTGTCTGGGCCTGGTGGCGTTCCACACGTCGCACGGCCACTTCATGATGTTCTACTCGCTGGAGGGCGTGCTGACCGTGTTCGGCGGCAGCATCAGCGTCTGCTTCATGGCCATGCCGCTGGACAAGGTGAAGAACGTCTTCGGGTTCCTGCGCCGGTTCATGTTCAACAAGACGCGAAGCCCGGTGGAGCTGATCAAGGTGATGAGCGAACTGGCGGACAAGAGCCGGCGCGACGGCGTGCTGGCGCTGGAGGCGGAGTGCAAGAAGGCCGAGTCGGTGGACCCGTTTCTGGCGAGCGGCATCCGGATGCTGATCGACGGCACGGACGGCGGCGCGATCGAAGGCACCATGCGCCTCGAGATCTCGGCGATGCAGGAGCGCCACAAGGCGGGCAAAAAGTTCTTTGATCTCATCAAGCTGTATGGACCGGGTTGGGGACTGGTCGGCACGCTGATCGGGCAGATCGGCATGTTCGGCAACCTCGAAGGCGGCAGCATCGGCGCGCTGGGCAAGAGCCTGGCCATTGCCGTCTGCGCCACGATGTACGGGACCGTGGTGGCCAACGCCATCGCCGGACCCATCGGGGACAAGCTCGGCACGCGCTCCACCGAGGAGATCATGAACCGCGAGATGGTGCTGCAGGCGCTGCTCTCCATGCAGTGCGGCGACAACCCGCGCATCACCATCGACAAGATGATGGCGTTCCTGCCGCTCGCCGCGCGGGCCAAGGTGAAGGCGGCCGCGTGACGCGACGACCGGGCCGGACGTAAGCGATGAGCGATCACGAAGAACATCATGATGACGCCCACGCTGAGGGTCATGCCGCCAAGTCCGGCGGCTCCCACGGCGGGCACGGCGGGGGGCACGGCGGCGGCGGCGGGCATGAGGAAGGGCACGAAGGCGCGCCCGAGTGGCTCATCTCCTTCGCCGACAACGTCACGCTCATGATGGGCTTCTTCGTCATCATGCTGGCTCTGAACCTCGGTCCCAAGGGCGGATCCGACTCCGACGGCAAGAAGTCAGGCGCGGAGCAGGCGGCCGCCGGTCCCACCGCGGACATGCTCGATCTGGCGATTTCGCTGCGCGAGGCGTTCCACAATCCCGTCAATCCGGCATCGATGGATCCGGACGACAAGCCGCTGATCGATCGCATGATGCAGCGACGCGGACAGGTTCCCATCGACGAGGACGGTCCGCGCGGCAACGCGTATGAGCTTCAGTCGCTGCGGCGCGGGAAGTACCCTGCGATCTGCGGCAGCATCCCCTTCGCCACGGACTCCACGGCGTTCACCGAGGAGGCCGAGCGGACGCTCGCCAACGTGCACGAGCACCTTCGCGGCTACAACATGGTGATCGATGTGCGCGGGCACGTCAGCGCGCTGGAGGCGTCCAACACGAAGGACCGCGGCGTGCGGCTCTCGTTCGAGCGCGCCATGGTCGTGGTGGACGCCCTGGTCCGCCTGGGGCTGAGCCGCGGGCAGCTTCGCCCGATCCCCTCCGGCGACATGGATCGCGTGAAAGCGGCCGCATACGACGCGGAAGGGCACGGGCTGAATCAGCGCGTCGAGCTGATTCTGACGGAGGACGTAGCGCCGGAATACGCCGTATCCTCCGGCGAAAAGCCTGCCAAGCCGTCCGCCGGCGCCGGACTCGAGCCGCCCGCGTCGCAGCCGGGGCATTAACCCGGGCGAGCTGGCGCGCCGCGGAAGCTCCCGCCCGAGCCGCGAGGCTTGCGCCCGCGAGAAACTCCGCGCAGGCTGATGACTCGCGGCGCCGAAAGGCATGGACTCCAAGCGAGGCCGATGCGCGCCGCCCTACGGCAACCCGCAGTCCGCCTCGCTGAGCGTCGGACTCAACGTGACCTCTTGCACCGCGCTGGACGCAGACCGGACCTCGACCCGCCACGTCTTGCTCACCGGCAGGCAGAGGCCGCGGTCGCCCTCCGTGCAGCAGACAAAATCGGCGCGGACCGTCCACTTCGCGCCGGCGCGTCCATTCATCGGCGCCGCAGCGAGGTTGACTCGAATCGGCAACGCCTTGCCCTTTGCGTTTGCCATCGCCCGGCCATCCGATTCCACGACCACCGACCATGGCGCCTCGTCGCTGACGTGAACGCGGTGAGGAAGTTGCGGTTCGAGCAGCAGATCAAACGCCCGGCTCGCTGGAACGTCCAGCGGAGCCAGCACGTCTTCGACGTGCTCGCCGACGGATGGGCCCGACGCCCGCGAGCCTGCGTCGTGACCCGCCGCCCGCGAGCCTGCGCCGTCGCCCGCCGCCGCCGGCGCGGACAAACCCTTCAGCACGAGCACATTCCATCGCCGGGTGGTCAGGTTGATATGCACGACGCGGTGGTTGTTGGTGTCGGCGATGAACAGGTCGTCGCCCGCGCAGCTTACTCCGCCCGGCTCGAAGAACATCGGCCCGCCGCCGTCGCTCGTGGTCCCCGGCCTGCCGGTGCCGAGAATCGTGCGGGCGCTGCGCCCGGCGGGATCGACGATCTTGATCTTGTGATTGTACGTGTCCGCGACGATCAACCCGCCGGACCCCGACGCCACGCCCAGTGGATGCTGCAGGCGCGCGGCCGGATGCGCCCCATCGACGTCGCCGAACGTGAACAGCCCTTCGCCCAACACGGTGTACACGCGCTCCGTGGCCAGGTCGATGCCGCGAACGGCGCTGACCTCGCTGTCGGCGATGAACAGGTGTCCGTTGTGCAGGCAGATGCCGGACGGCTGAGCGAAGGCCGCGCGCTCCGTGGAACCGTCGGCGAGGTTTTCGCGCCCCGTGCCCGCCAGCGCCCGCGCGAAGCCCACGGGCATGTCGATCCGCCAGATTTGATGCTGCCCCGCCATGGCGACGTACAGCGTCGAGCCTTCGCGCGTCACGTCCCACGGAGAGTTGATGCCCTGATCGACGCCCATCGCCCCGCCGGCGAAGTCGTAGGTCATCTTGCCCGTGCCGACCACCGTCGTCACCGAGCCGTCGTTCAGATCGACGGCGCGGATCAGGTGATTCTCGGTATCCGCGACGTAGAGCTTGCCCTGTCCCGTCACCAGACCCTGAGGATGATTGAACGTCGCGCGCTCGGCTGGACCGTCGTCCGCGCCGATCGCCCCTCTGCCCACGACGCGGATGACGCGGCACTGTCCCTGCTCATCAGGCCAATCGGCGATCACGATGCGGTTGTGGTTCGAGTCGGCAATGAAGATGCGGCGCAGCTCCGCGTCGGCGAACACCTTGCCCGGGAAGCACAGCGGCGACGTGGCGGCCACGGACGCTTCCCGCTGTACCGTCAGCGGGCTTGCCGCCAGTGTCCCCGCGGCGCGACCCTGCTGGAGCGCCTCGCCGATGGCGCGATCCAGCGCCTCGCGCTGACCCTCGCCCGCCAGCGAGGCCGCGACCCGACCCGTCGAGTCCACGACGACCACCGTGGGCCAGCTCCGCACCGCATACGCGCGCCACAGCTTCATCCGCTCGTCGATCACGACCGGGTGCCTGATCTCGTAGCGCAGGATGGCCGCGCGGATGGTCTCCCGGTCGCTCTCGTTGGTGAACTTGGCGCTGTGCACGCCGAGGAAGACGACGGGCTGCGCGGCGTATTTCTCCTCCAGAAAGGCGAGATCGGGCAGGATGTGCATGCAGTTGATGCAGCAGTAGGTCCAGAAGTCCAGCACGACGACGCACCCGCGCAGCTCGCCGTCGAGGCGCAGCGGACGATCCGTGTTCAGCCAGCCCAGCGGCGAGTCGAGTTGCGGCGCGTGAATGGAAGTCGTCATAAGGCTGAAGCGTCGCGCGAGTCAGAAACCAAGTCTCGAACTTCTCCTCCGGCGCGCCATCGGTCCATCGGAGCCGCGAGCGTAAGCAAGCGGGCTTCCCAGCTCCCCTTCGAACCCGCACGCGTTCGCGCCGCACCGTGCCGCGCCAGTCCGCCTCAATTCGCTCCGCGTCGCGACCCCCGCTTCATTCTTTCCCGCCGTGATAGGGCTTGCACCCCGCCGCGCCGTGCGTGCACGTGGGGTACCCCAGCGTTGCCCAGCCCGGCGCGAGCAACTGCCCCGCCATGTCCGACTTGCCGTGGAACCCGCCCATCATGTTGATCGCGCCGGTGAACCCGTCGCGCGTGAGCAGATCCTGCGCCGTGGCCGACCGCCCGCCCGAGCGGCACCCGCAGATGATCTTCCGGTCGTGCGCCAGCGCTCGCTCGACCTCGGCCACAAAGTTGGGGTTCGGCTCCATGCGCCCGGTGGCGGGATTGCGGAAGGCGACCGGAATGTTGATCGCTCCCGGAGCGTGTCCCTCCGCGAACTCCTCGACGGTGCGCACGTCGAGATACACATACCCCTCGCCGCTTTCGAGCCGCTTCCGCGCCTCCTGCACATTGATTTCCGGTAGATTCATGTTCTTCTCATGGCCCGAGCCGCTCGCCTGAGCCGAAGTCGCGGCCGCCTCACCGGAAGCAGGGGGCGCCGTGCCCGAAGCAGCTGGCGCCTCACCCGAAGCAGGGGGCGCCAACGTCGAAGTCTCCATCGCCGATCCGGACGGCTGTGAGCACCCTGCCCAGCCAACCAACGCCCACGACACGATGAGCCAGCCGTGCGTCCGTCCCCGCGCGCCGATCAGCAAAGCGGCCGGTCCCCGCTGACTGCGGCGATCGTGACCTGCGACCTGGCGATTCCCAAAATGCGGTACCACCGAGGCATTGTAGCCCCTGCGCAGCGCGACCGGAAGCCCGTCCAAGGAGGGGCCAGCCCGGTCGGTCCGTGGCAGTGGGTGAAGTTCGTCATTCCCGCGCAGGCGGGAATTCAGATTCGTCGTTCCCGCACAACGGGGGATTCAGTCTCGTCGCGGAGCGACGAACTACCCTGAATCCCGTCATTCCCGCGCGGGCTGGAATCCAGCAGCTCGGCGGTGCACTCTGGACCCCCGCCTGCGCAAGGGTGACGAGCCTGCGCCGGGGTGACGAGCCTGCGAAGGCCGGGGCGTGAATCCGCAAGTTGATGATCGCGGCGCGACCGGGCCCGATCGCCTCAGCGGCAGGACACGGTCTGGCACACGTTGTCATACTCCAGGAGACAGACGTTCGCAGCGCCCGCCGCGCCATAAAGCCGGGTCTTGCCCCGGCCCGACGCGTCGAGGGTCATGCAGTCCGTCCGCCCCGTGTCGGTGGAGGCGGTCAGCGTCGTGCGCGCCGGAAGCCAGGACTTCACGCGAACGACGATGTCGCCCCGCTTGCAGCTTGCCGAGAGCCGCTGGATGTTGCCGGGATAGGCCGGTGTCATGAGAAAGGCGCGATCTTCGCCAGCAAGCGAGCCGCTGCCGCCGATCTGCCCGCCCTCGTTGATGGTGCTGGCATCGGTCAAGCGATCCCAGGGGCAGCCGTGGTGCAGGTAGTCATTCAGGTTGACCCGCCCATCCGCATCCCATCGGACCGCCTGGTTGCCGGTCAGGTCGTCCCAGATCACGCCAACGATCTCACCCGCACTGTTGATCCCCTTGGCCCGCGATTTGTATGACTCCTCAGGAATGAGGACGCGGATCGATCCGTCGGGCGCCCAGACCACAGCCCGGTCTCCGAAGTGAGCTTCGCTGGATACGCCCGCCGCAACTCCGTGGTCGTTGATGGCGTAAGGGATTGTGAATTTCCCCGTTCGTTGCATCTCCACGACTTCTCCGCCGGATCTCCAGCGGAACGGGTGATAGTCCTGATCGCCGGAGTCCCAGTAGCCGACCACCTCGCCGACGGAGTTGATGGCTCGCGCCGAGGAACCGAAACCGCCCGGCACGGGGATCGCAGTCATGATTTCGTTCTGCCAAAGAAAGGCCCCCACCTTTCCCTCGCTTGTGCCGGACCAGCCCGCGATCTGCCCGGCATCGTTCACGGCATGTGCGAAGGCATTTGAGCCGCCCAAGTTGCCCAACTCCGTGATTCGCCCATCAACCCACAGGACGGCGTGATCCACCTGATCAGCCGACTCAGCGTAACCCACAATCCAGCCCATTGCGTTCACGTCGTTTGCATAGCTGGTCTGGCCCCCCAGCGTGCCCAGATCGATCGTTTGACCTTGCTCCCACAACACGGCGTGGTACACATAGTTGCCATAGATGCCTTCCGCCTCCCCGACGACAATTCCCGAGTCGCCAACCGCGTTACAGCCGGAGCGAGCGCCGTTGGGCAGGGGCGGGAGTTCCTGGATCACGTAACCACCGGGGACCGGCGCACACTCTACAAACTCACAAAACGCGTCCTGACCATCAATGCACACGGTGTGCGGACCCGTTTGATTGAGGAACCGCGCCCCCGCCCGCCCGTCCGGTCGCACGGAAACCATCTGAAACTCTCCCGTTTCAAGGGATACGCTGAATTGCGCATCCTCCGGGAGCGTCGTGCCCATCTGCACTTCGATCGTGCTGCCGCCAAAAACCGTGACGTTAAACCTCAAAATGGCCCCTTCCAGGGGAACGAGCAGCCAGCAGTTGCCGTCGCTGGCGCTCATCGCGATCCGTCCTGCATCGTTAAGCGCCGGCTCCTCAAAATGCAGCCGCATGTCCGCGCCGCGCGGCAGAAGCGTGTTGAGCGCCTCGATTCGGCCGTCCGTCCATATCGCCGCCTCGCCACCCCATGCGAGCACGCCTTCCGCGCCGCCAAGCACCGTGCCCGACTCGTTGATCCTCCAGGCATAACTTTCCTCGCCCCCCAAAGTTCCCAAGTCGGTCATCACCCCGTCCTGCCAGAGGAATGCATGACCGTAGCTTTGATACGGTCCTGTTCGGGAGAATCCGACGATTTGCCCGAGATCGTTGATGCCCTGCGCCTCGGACCTGTCGCCCCCGAGCGTTCCGAGATCCTGCATGTTGCCCTCGTGCCACCGAAACGCGTGTTGCAACAAGTAGCCATTCGTGGAAATCCCCACCACGACCCCGTGATTGTTCACCGCGTACGCCTTGGTTCCCGGCCCGCCGAGCGTGCCGAGATCGACGATGCTGTAATAGGGGCTACCCGGCGTGAGCAGGAAGCCGTGGGTCGCTCGCTGGATCTTCCCCCAGCCGACAATCTGCCCCGCGTCGTTAATGCCGCGCGCGGTCTCAAGCGTCCAGCCGCTTCCGGGCGGGATTCGCTGGTTCAAGTCTTCCCATTGCCCGTTCGCCCAGACGAACGCGCTCAGCACGTCGTCCGGATGGAGATCCTCAATGATCTGTCCGACAATCACACCCGACTCGTTAACGTCATAGGCATAACTGTCGTCGGGCCAATCGGGCGTAAGATCCGTGATGCCCTTTTCGACGGACCAGACAAAGGCGTGATCTTCATAGCTGAACGTGTCGGAACTCCCGACAACCTGTGAGCGGCTGTTCATGGCGATCGGCCTGGCGCCGCTTGCTCCCAGTTCCGCAATGCGCACCATGGAATAACGCTGCTCCGCAGTCGCCGTGGATGCCGCGCCAAGCTGCACAGCACATACCGCGACCGTGCACGCTCTCCTCGCCCGATTCGCCAATCGGATCATGGGTTCGCTCCTTGCGAGAGTAGATGGTGGAAAGTGTATCCACCGCAACATGTCGGTCCACGCACACACGGCGGGGGCGATACACCACTCTACGGGACGGACGGGTGGAGTGTTCACGAAATGAGCACCGCGTCTGGCTCGGCACGGACCCTCCCGCCGGCGAGCGGCTGGCGAGGCTGTGCCTAAAGGGCGGCAGCCGCTCGATTTGCGCCTGAATCTCCTGGTCACGAGAGCGCGGGCTCCGAACGCGATCTGAGATTCGATCGGACCTCCGCCAAGGTGCCGGGATCGGGGCGCGGGAAGTCGGGCAGCTTGAGGCCAAGCGACTCCGAATCCAGCTGCGACTGACCTACCTGGGCTGCAAGGACTCGAACCTTGAACTTCCTGATCCAGAGTCAGGCGATACACCGCGAAAAACCGCGTTTTCGACGGCGAAAAGCGGGGTTGTCGATGCCCGTTGTACTCCCGATTGCACTTGCGCTCCCGATGACCCCCGTTTGTGGACTCTGATTAAAGGCTGGCAAGAAATCCCGGAGCCGGTCAAGGACGGGTTTTCCGCATGGACTTCCGTGCCCGAGCCGATCCGGTTGGCAATCGAATCCATGTTCAAGGCGACGGCGCTGACCGTGCCCGTGGCCGACGGCGCGGGCGGGACCGTTTCAAGATGACCGGCAGGCGCATCGACGCATCCGCACGGGCTGATGACGCACGGGCAGACGGCGCATCCGCGCGGCGATACCCGGCAGACGCACGCGGAAGCCCGTGGCGCGACGATCGGCGGACGGCTCGACTTCGGACACGTCCCCCGTGTCACGTCATCTAAACCCCGGACCCGGCGGCGTGGCCGGGGGTTTCCGTGACGGGCGGACGGGATGATGCGGGAGCCGGTGAAGCGCGAGGCATCGGGCAAGCGGCGTCGATGCGGAAATCGGGGACAGGAGGAACAGGATTCACCGGATGGGCCAAGGACGCGATGGCAGGCCCGTGGCGCGACGATCTCGCGTCGGGCGCTACTCGGCAGGCGGAAGATTCTTGCCCGCGCCGTGCCCTTCGCGCGGGGGACTGAGGTGAAGATAGCCCGCTTCTGTTGGGCGCTGCGGGGTGGATGCAGACGCCGCGCCGATTCGAGAGCAAGGCGGGCGGGACGCGGGCGACGACGCGATGACTGGGGACTGTGCCGACGAGGGGACTGCGACAACGGGTGGACGCCGACGACGGGCGGACTGCGGCGATGACGGACTCCGCTGGCGGGAATCGTCCCACGCCCCCCGGCGGGTGCGCTGCCGGAGTCCCGTGTACTCTCCGCAACGATTTGCGTTTTTCCACTTTCGGCAGCGGAGCCGGACGCGGGGAAGCGCGCTTCAAGCGGTTTTCGGTGGGAGTGAAATCGAATGGCTGGACGACCGCACAAGATGGCCGAGCGCGTGGACCGGTTGGAAGGAATCGCCTACGCGCTCTTGACCCGACTGGATGAGGCGATGCCCGAGATGTACAAGCCCGGCCGGCACGGTCCGCGCGGCCGCCCGGACACGCTGGCCCGCCTGTGGCAAAGGGCGGCGGGCGACATGGGCGAAGCCTACGGAAGCCTCAGGCGCCGCTGTTTGTCAAAAAAAGAAACGTGGAATCGGCCGGCCGGGAGGGTACAATGGCCCAAGTTGTAAAGATTGCGGAGGTTTCTGCGCAGGTTGCCGCCATAGGGGGCTAAGGCGTTCGCCCAGCGAGAAACCTCCGCCGTTCCCGGGAGTGCTCGGCAAGCGTCTGCGCCGCCTCGGGCTTTCTCTATAGGCATAGAACGCAAAGCACGCGGGGGGCGCACCGCCTTTTTTTCGCGTTTTCGATGAATCCGGAACCGGGGGCTGACGGTGGACGAAGCCGGAACTTGGCGGGAACGGACGAAGGGCAGGCTCTAACGTGTGGAGTGAACTGGAATTGACCCGACGGCTTCGACCTCTGACCCGAAGGTTGCGATCGTTCCTGACGGATCAGATCTCACCTCGCCATCGTCCCAGCATCGACGCCGATGACCTCCTCCAGGAAGTGCAAATCACCGTGCTGGCCAAGGGGCCGGACTGCTTCTTCCGCGATGATGCCGACTTCGAGTCCTGGGTGTTTACGGTGGCTCGGCGCAAGCTAATCGACGAGATTCGCGCGCAGTCGGCGCTGAAGCGGGGGGCCGGAATGCTCGTGCTTGGAGGTCAGTTCGACGGCGACGCGGAGTCGCTGGCGGCCGCGCTGGCCTCGATGTCCGGCGTCAAGACCCCGAGCCGGGAGGCGGCCTGCAACGAGATGCGCGAGGCGATGCTCGCGGCGATTGCCCAATTGCCCGAACCGCAGAAATCCGCCATCCGCTTCCACCACTTCGAGGGGCGCTCGGTGCAGCAGGTGGCCGAGGCGTTGGGGCTGACCTTTGACCAGACGCGAAGCAGCCTCTACCGCGGCCGTTGCCGGCTGGGCGAACTCCTCGGCCGCGCGACTCGTTTCTTCAGCGACGCGGTGTCTTCGGAAGACGCCTCTCGCAGGAGGACTCCCGTTTAATCTCCTCGGTCGGCTGGGATGCCGTGGTCATGAGCGATCCGCAAGCAATACTTGATGACATCCTGCAACGATTGCTGCAGGGCGAGCCGCTCAACGACCGGGAGCTCATGGCCCAATACCCTCAGTTCGGGGCCGAGATTGCCGAGCAGTTGGATTCCTTGCGAAGCCTGGCGGCCGCGGCGAGCACGGCTCGCGGCGTGCGCCAAGCGATCAAAGCTGCCGACAACGGCGCAGGGAGTTCGCAAATCCGGGTTCTTCGGGAGTTGCTCCCCGATTTTGACATCCTCGCCCCGATCCAGCGCGGCGGACAGGGCCACGTCTATGAGGCCATCCAGAAATCCACGCGGCGGCGCGTGGCGCTCAAAGTGCTGTCGCGCGGACCTTTCGCTCACGAGCGTCAACGGGCGCGTTTCCTGCGTGAGATCGAGCTGCTGTCCCGCTTCCGCCATCCCCATATCGTCGCGGTGTACGACGGCGGAGTGGCGGGCGACTTCTGTTATTTCGCGATGGAGTTCATCGACGGCTTGCCGCTCGACGACTACGCGCTGCTGCGCGAGCCGCCGCTGCGGGATCGGGTGCGGCTCATGGAATGCATCTGCCGCGCCATCGACGCTGCGCACCAGTACGGCGTGATCCATCGCGACCTGAAGCCCTCGAACGTCCTCATCGACGAGCACGGGGAGCCTCATGTCCTCGACTTCGGGCTGGCCAAGGATCTGCTCCAGCCCGAGGCGTCGCTGACCAGCGACGGGCTGATTCTCGGCACGCTGCACTACCTCAGCCCGGAACAGGCCGCGGGCCGGATCCACGACGTGGACGTGCGATCCGACGTGTATGCGCTGGGCGTGCTGCTGTTTCAGCTTGCGGCCGGGCAGTTGCCCTACCCGATGGAGGGCGGCTCCCACGCCATCCGCGAGACGATTATCAAGGACGAGCCTTTCCGTGTGCGTCGCGCCGCCCAGTTGACTGGCCACGCGCCGGAATACGTCAAGCAACTCAACGATGACCTGCAGGCGATCCTGACGAAGGCGTTGGAGAAGGAGAAGTCGCAGCGTTACGTCTCGGCCGCGGCGCTCGCCGAGGATCTCAAGCGGTTCACTGAGGGGGACGCGGTGGCAGCACGCGCCGGCCATCGCGCGTACCAGGTCAGGAAGTTCGCACGTCGCCACCGGCGCGGGTTGTTCCTCGCGACATTCATCCTAGTAGCGATCGCGGGATTCAGCGCGGCCTGGATTCGCCGGACCCTTGAGACCCGCATCCGGATTGCCTCCGCGGAACTGCGCCACCAGGAGGCCCTGCGGCTCCCCGCCCAATTCCTGCCTCAGTTGAGCAAGACGCGCGCCCGGTTGAGCCGGCGAATTGAAGCCGATTCGCTGCCCGAGTCCGCAAGACTCGATTATGAGGCTCGCTATCAGGGCACGCCGGTCGAGCCCGGAGTGGTCTTCTCTCCTGTTATTACGGGTGCGCCGGAACAGTTCCAGCGGCTTTTTACGTTTCAAACGGAGCGCAGGCTCGACGCGGCGACGGTCGCATGGCTGAACCAACAAGAGCCTGCCATTTCGGAATGGGTTGGGATTCTCGATGCTTCACCGGTCCGGATCCAGATTCGAGGCCACCGATCCTCCGCGCTTAACATGGATTTGTCCGAGGTCAATTCGGTTGAGTTGAGCGCGAAGGTGCTGCTGGCTGCCGCATGGAAGAGCCACTGCGAACACGATTACGATACGGCGGCGCGCCGATTGGCGGCCGCTCGCTGGCTGGCGCTCGACCTGAACGACCAGGTGCATGAAAATCCTGTCCAGAGCGGGTTGTCCATCCGCATGTGGTGCTACGCACTTGTGGATGCAGCCTTTGGCGAGCTAAATGGAGCCGAAGCGAGTCTGGAGCCGTATCGCCGCTTCATCCAGACCGATCCGGAGTTGCCCGATCTTCAACCCGTGTGCGATACCTTCAGGTTCCAGTACCGCCAATACGTCAGCTTGGCCGCGGTCAGCGATGCCGCGGGCGAGCCGGCCGGCTTCAGCGTGTCTCAGTTCAATCTGGCGACGTCCAATTTTCTGGAGCAGCTCCGGATTTCTCAGGGCCATGCGCCCTACAGGGATATCATTCCGGCATCGGAGGTGCTGGGGCAATTCGACGATCTGATGTCCGTTTACGAATCCTTCGACCGCCTGCCCTATGCCCAGTATGCTGCCGAAGTGCATTCGGCTGAGGCGGTTTGGCGCGCCCGCGTGCGAGAGAACCCGTTTTTGTGCATGCGGCCCTATGTTCCTCCCATCTTTTGCCGCTGGGGACGTTCGGTGGCCACTCGACGAGCATTGCGTTGGATCGGACAGGCACACAGCCATCGTCGCACCGACCGCGTCGCGAACGGCGAGATTCCTGCCAGCGACGGGACTGAACAGCCGCCGACCGCGGGGATCGACCCGCTCACGCGGACCCCGCTTGTCGCCATGTCGATCGATGGGCGCTGGAGCATCCGATCAGCACCCCAGATATCGCCGGAGGCGGTTCTCCATCTTCATTCGCTGCCCGAATGGTGCGCTGAGTGCTCCTGTCTCCAGTTCTTCCCGTCGATGTCGCCGGTTCGATTAACGATGCCCTGATGCATCGTAGTCCGCCCAGTCGTAGGCGAGCTGCGTCCTCCCCCGCCCGCATCAACCCATTGATACGGCGAACCGTCACGCGTCCAGCGGACGAACTCACGGGCCTGTCGGCGGACAGGAGTTCTCCGTACACGGACAAGCAACCGGCGTCTGTCCCACTCCGCACGGTATACCGATTAGCAGCCGACACACCCCGCTGGAGTCGCAACAACAAGATACGACAGGGGGATCGCTCCCAGGTCCGTCAAACCATGCGAACTCCAAGTTTGATTGACCGGGGGTCAACGTGTGGGAATCTCCCTCCAGTCCCTGGGCGCGATATTGCACGATCTGCTGTCCGTGACCGATGATGATCGTGGGCAATTCATCTCCGCGTAGTCCTTCCTCAAGATAAACCCACCAACGATTTCCTTCCCCCTGCAAACCCGCGAGCGTCAAGCGAGGTTCCCGCGAGCTCGCCAATGTTAAATCCTCCAACGTGAGTTCAACAGGCACATTGAACGTCAGTTCGATGGCCGTCGCCTCGACAAAAGGATCGTCTTCCGCACCGCTCGGGTGAATTTCAATCACGGCGGCATCGGAAGGCAGGCCCGACGGCAACGCGGACGCGCCATCAGAAACCGGCGCTTCCCCGTCCAGCTCCGCATTCGACGGGTTTGGAGCTTCCAATCCTGCAGGCAAAGCGATGGATGGCAGAAGCGCATCATCAGCGGGTGAACCATCGAGCAACAAACTATTGGGTGGATTTACTTGGGCCAGCATTTCCATCTGCCGGACGAGGTGATTCGGAAAGGTGGCGGCAAGAGCCGGCGCCGCCAGAGCTAACATTGCGATCACAAACATGCGAGGTAAACGGTTCATCGACAATCTCCCATGACGGGTCCGTTCGTCGGCGCGCACCGCCACTACGGCGGAGCGAAGACATTTCTCGCCTCGGGACAGGACCGGGTCGGCGTACTCAGAGTGAATCGAGACTTGCACTGCGGACGTGCGCCGTTGTGCACTGCGGTGCGTCCGCACGTGGGCGGCTGATGTTCAGCCGCATCCCTCCATGAGTGCAAACGGAAACTGAATCCCTGGCGCACGCGACAGCTTGATTTATTTTTGAGCAGGCATGTTCCCGATGCTCGAACTCACAGATGCCGACCCGTCGTTGAGGCAACGCCGCGTTTTCCGAGCCGAGGGACTTCGATCTCGTTCGTGGGAGCGCTGCGCACTGGCCTTGCCGGCGCACGCCGATCAGGCATGGGCGATATGTACAGCGAGATGTCGCGGAGAGGCGGCGGCACCCGGGCCGCTTCGAGACAGAAACCCGCGCCGACGGGTTCAGGCGAACGATTCCGACATGGCGCGACCTCGCTGGCCGCCCGGGAGCCTCGATCCTGTTCCCTTGGGCGCGCCGGCTGAGCGGAGCATCTCAGCCGTGAAGCGCGCCGCCTCCCTGAAGGGACCGATCTCGGGTTTTTCACCGAGTCCGTTGCGCTCGGGCCGGACTTTGCGTTGTCCCTATTAGAGGCGTGGCTTGAGTAGGTCTATTGCACCGGTGCCGAGGGGAGATCTGACCGAATTAAGGGCAAGCGTTCCGGGTATCCAACCTCGCCATGACGAACTCGAGCGACCGCGCCGACATCGACGATGCCCGCGAACACGGGGCGCTCTGGGCTGCGCTGGGGGGCTGCTGGGACGGCATTGCGCTGGCCGATATCGGGCGCACGGTGCAGACGGCGACCCAGCGATTGCACGTGGCGGAGTACTGCACGCTGTGCCCTCGCGGTCGCCTGCAACTCGACGGGTCGGTCCTCCGTTGCAACCATTGCGGCGCCATTCTCAGCCGTCAGGCTGAGTTCATCGAGCCGCCCAAGCAGCTTGACGAGGTCGCGGCTGCGCTTGCGCATGAGGTGATGTGCCTCGAGCAGCTCGCCCGCGTCGTGCTGCGGATGCCTGAGCAGACCGCCAAGATGTTGGGCCGACCCTGGTGGTGCCTCGTCCCCACGGAAAGCAGCCGCGAGCGGCGAATCGTCTTCGAGGGCCAGTCCTGCCCCGTCTGCCCGGCCGAGATGCACGGCACCTTGTTCCACTTCGTGGCGCCGGGAAGCGAGGAGCAAACGCTGATCTGCAGCTCACCCATGTGCAAGTACAGCCTTGCGATTGTCAAGGGAGTCAGCGGCGCTGACATTACCGAGCACTGTGGTTTGCCGACGCTGCCGCTGCCACTGCAGCAGGTCAAGGAAACAGGGTTTGTGGCCCGCTGCCGCAACATCCTGCGCGAGATCCTTCAACACAAGACTCCCGATCATCCGGCGCGAGTTCCATGGGGCTGTGAGCCCGACGCCACCACCCAGCGGCGTTTACCCGATTGACGTGCTGGACGCTGCTGCGCCGGGAAGCACGACGCGGCGGACACGATCCGCCCCCGGCTCGACGCGGCGCTGGCGGACGTGTCGCGCGTGACGTGCCTGACGGCGATCCGATGCGGCGACGCGCTGCGCGGCTTCGATCTGTCGGCTGACCTGTCACACCTTGAGGCCGCGATTGTCTCCCAGCCGGGTACGCGCCTGGTCATCGTCGATCCGATCTCCGCCTACATGGGGACGAAACTCGACTCGCACCGCAACTCCGACGTTCGCGCCGTGCTCGCGCCGCTGGGCACGCTGGCGGCGAATCATGGGGTGGCGGTGCTGGCCGTGACGCACCTGTCCAAGGGCGCGGGCGGGAAGGCGATCTATCGCGCGACGGGTTCGCTGGCGTTCGCGGCGGCGGCGCGGGCGGCGTGGCTCGTGGCCGAAGACCCGGACGACAAGGATCACCGGCTCCTGCTGCCCATGAAGCTGAACGTCGGACGCGCGGCGCGGAGCTGGGGCTGCTCAATTCAGCAGGATGACGAGGGACGCCCGATCGTCGCATGGGACGCGGCGGGGAACGACCGGACCGCCAACGACGTGCTGGCGGCGGAGCTGGATCGGAAAGACAGCGAACTCGACAAGGCCGTGGACTTCCTGCGGGACGTGCTGGCCAGCGGACCCGTCCCAAAGCCCGTCGTCGATCAAGAGGCGAGAGCTGCGGGTTATACGGTGTCAACGGTGCGCCGCGCAAAGGAGGTACTCCGCATCGTCCCCAAGAAGGACGGCATGGAAGGCCCCTGGATGTGGGGGCTTCCCGAAGGCGCTCAATCCCAGAGCTTCGCACCTTGCGCACCTTCGAAGATGCTCAATTCTGCGGCGGGCTGCGCACCTTCGGGCGGCGCTATCGAAAACGCGGTTCCCAACCCATCGGAACCCGCCTTTGCCGAAGATGCTCAAGATGTTGCTCAGGACTTGCGCACCTTCGATGCGCCGGATGATGTGGAGGTGGTCGAGATATGACCCGCTCCGCGATCCTGACCGATCTTTCCGCGCTGGGCGTTCGCGTGTCGGCGAGCGGCGACCGGTTGCACGTTGAAGCGGCGAAAGGCGTGCTGACGCCGGACCTGCTGGCGATGCTTCGGGCGCACAAGGCCGAGTTACTGGCGGCGCTGGGATCGCGCGGCGTCGGGGATTGCTTCGACGGTGGCGATATGAAGGAGCGAAAGCGTGGCCACGCGCTCGGGCAAGTCCCCGTTGTGTCCGCCGTAGGCGACGACCAAGCCGCCCTTGACGAGAATCGCGTTCTCAGGGTGGGTTACGTCGTACCCCTGGCCGCTGGACGCGACGACGCGGAACGGCTCGAACGGCTGCTTCCGCAGAAACCCTTGAAGCAATTCGATGGTCATGCCCCGATTATATCTCCGGACAGACCGAACGGCCAATCCCGCCCCGTCGATGCCAACCCGCGCCGGGACGTGCTGGGGGTATCGGCGGACCGGACGGACGCCGGGGGTTCCCCGAATGCCGGGCGTGGGAACGCGGGCGACTTGCCTGCGGAGTGGCGGGAGCATTTCGCCGAGCGGGCGGCGATTATGGAAGCCGACGCCCTGGATGCGCACCCGACCCGCGAGGCGGCGGACCGGGCGGCGTGGGCGGACACGATTCGGCAGACGGTCCGCTGGCAAGATCAAGGCTGGATCACCGGGGACCGGCTGGCAGCGCTGCCTGCGGACTTGCAAGGGCTGGTCATGCCGCGCGAGGGCTGGACGCCGGAAGCGTGGGCCGACCGACTGCTGTACCTGAGCGACCTTTGCGCGGAGTTGAACCCTGACATCGCGGACCTTTACCGACGCGCGGCGGACCTGTTGCCGAACCCCCCGGCGGACAACGGCGCGGGGACCGGCGGAAAGAAATCCAGATATGGCGCTTGACATTAGAAATAACCGGGATATCACTCACGTTATGAACCTGATCGGAGCATTGAAAGCGGCTGCCCGGCGCAGCGGGATGAGCATGAACGCCATGTCGAAGCGCACGGGCTTGGCGTATCAAATCGTCCACGGCTTCCTGACGAAGGAACGGGACATTACGGTCACGTCGGCGTCGAAGCTGGCGGACCTGTTTGAGCTGGAGCTGCGCCCGAAGGCGAAGAAAGGGGGGCGGTGAACATGCGGCGAAGCAAGGGCACGCTGTTTCGACCGACAGTGACGCGGACGGTCAACGGGAAGCGATCCAAGCGGAAGTCGGCGTTCTACTGGGCGCGGTACACGGACGGATCGGGCCAGCCGCAGCGTCACGCCCTGACCCTGCCCGGCGGCGTGCGCGTCACGGACAAGGACGTGGCGCGCTGCGAACTGGACAAGATTCTGCAGCGCGCCGAGCGGGAAGCGGCGGGCATGGTGGACCGGACGCTGGAAGCGGCGCTGGTCCCGTTTCGCAGGCTGCTGGCCGACTACGCCCGGCATCTTCGGCGGAAGCGCGTCAGCCGGGATCACCTGGCGCAGACGATCCAAGTCGGCAAGTGGTTTGCCGATCACGCCGAAATCACCCGGCTGGCCGACGTGACCGAAGAGCGCATCGACCGGGCGCTCGGCAAGCTGGCGGACAGCGGACGCAGCGCTCGCACGTGCAATCTGTACCGTTCGCTTATGCACGGCTTGTGCCGCTATGCGATCCGTCACGCGAAGCTGATGACGGCGAACCCCGTCGAGGCCGTCGGCATCCGATCCTGGAGGGCCGACACGCGGAAGCTGCGGCGGGCGCTGACCGTCGAGGAAGCCGCGCGGCTGTTGAACGTGGCCGGACCGCGGCGCGACTTCTTCGCGGTGCAGCTTTGGACCGGGCCTCGCGTCAGTGAAGTCGCGGCGCTCGAATGGAGGGACGTGGAGCTTGAAGGGAATCGACCGGCGATCCGGCTTCGGGCGGAAGCGACCAAGGCCAAGCGCGCGGACATCGTGCCGTTGCATCCGGGCTTGTGTGACGTGCTGGCGGCGGCGCGGAAGGCCGTTCCGTTTGCCCAACCGACGGACCGCGTGTTTGCCGCGACGCCGATCCTGCGGACGTTCAAGCTCGACTTGGACCGTGCGGCGATCACGTGGCGGAAAGCCGACCATGACGACGGGGCGAGCATCGACCGGCACGCGCTGCGCACGACGTTTGTAAGCTGGCTTGAAGCGGCGGGCGTGACCGGAACGGCCAAGCGCGTGCTTGCCCGTCACGCGGCGGTGGGCGTGACCGAACGGAATTACACGGATGCCCGGCTCCTGGACCTGTGGGCGGAGATTCGCAAGCTGCCGGCGATCCCGCAAGCGACGCAAGCCGCATCCCTCAAAGCGACCGGGACGGACCCGACGCCGACCGGGAGGGTACTTAACTCGCCCCGCCAGCCGACTTCCACGCGCGTGCGTGCGCGAGGCAACCCCGTTGCACTCCCGGTTGCACTTCTAACCGGCAGACAGGGGGTAAACGCGGCATTGGGCGGCATGACGGGCGGAAGCGTCACGGAAGTGTTACGGCGCGAAAACACCGGGAAAACAAGCGTTTTTTCGCCGGAAAACGTACTGGGCTGCAAGGACTCGAACCTTGAACTTCCTGATCCAGAGTCAGGCGTTCTACCAATTGAACTACAGCCCACTGCGGCCCGTGTTTTTACCCGGCTTGGCGGCGGGATTCAAGTCGGCGGCGGGGGCACGGTCCGATCTTCCAGCCGCTCCTCTTTCCCAGTGCCGGCGGCGATCCGGTTCGCCATTCCCACTTGGGCGCGGTCCAGTCTCGTCGCGGAGCGGCGAACTACCCCGAATTCCGCCGCTGCCAGTCAGGCACTATCCGTTTGGGCTGCGTTGATGGCCCGGTGGGCGATGTCCCGGCGGAAGTGCATGCCGTCGAAGTGGATCCGTTCCGCAGCCTGATACGCCCGCCGCTGGGCTTCGGCGTGGGTCTCGCCGGAGGCGGTGACGGTGAGAATCCGCCCCCCTTTCGTGAGGACGTGATGATCCAGCCGGCGCGTGCCGCTGTGATACACGGTCACGTCCGGCAGCGCCGCGACCTCATCCAGACCGGTGATGACTTTGCCATCCTCCACCGTGCCGGGGTAGCCGCCTGAAGCCATCACCACGCCCACCGTCGGACGCGGATCCCAGTCTATGGCCGCGTCCTCCAGTCGCTCGTCCACCACGGCCTCGACGAGCGAGACGAAGTCCGATCGGATGCGCGGCAGGATCACCTGCGCCTCCGGGTCGCCGAAGCGGCAGTTGAACTCGAGCACCTTCGGCCCGGCGACGGTGAGCATCAACCCGACGTAGAGCACGCCCTGATACGGATGCCCCTCGCGGTCGAGGCAATCGACGATGGGCAGGAGGATGTCGCGCTCCACGCCGCGCAGGACGGCCTGCGTCGCGCGCGGCGCGGGGCTGTACGCGCCCATGCCGCCGGTGTTCGGACCCGTGTCGCCGTCGTTGAGCGTCTTGTGGTCCTGCGCGCTCTCAAGCATGCAGATGGCGCGCCCCGAGACCAGCGCCAGCACGGAAAGCTCCTCGCCTTTGAGCCGCTCTTCAACAACCACCGTCCGCCCGGCATCGCCGAACGGGCGCTCGACCATCAGCTTCTCGCACGCGAAAACCGCCTGCGCCGGCGTGTCGCAGACGATCACGCCCTTGCCCGCGGCCAGCCCCGACGCCTTAACCACCAGGCCTTCATCTCGCGTCAGAAGGTACGCCCGCGCGTCGGCGAACTCGGTGAAGACGCGGGCCTCGGCCGTGGGGATGTCCGCCGAGCGCATCAGCGACTTGGCATACGCCTTGTCGCCCTCGATCTTCGCGGCGGACTTCGTGGGACCGAAGATGCGCAGCCCGGCTTTCTGAAAGCGATCGACGATGCCGGCGCACAGCGGCGCCTCAGGCCCCACGAGCGTGAGGTCCACCTGCCGCTCGCGCGCAAAGGCGATCAAGGCGTCGAAGTCCATCACGTCCAGCGCCACGTTCTCCGCGGCCTGCTCCGTGCCCGCGTTGCCGGGCGCGCAGTAGATGCGCCCGGCGCGGCTCGATCGCGCCGCGGCCTCGGCCATTGCGTGCTCGCGCCCGCCGCCGCCGATGATAAGGATGTTCTGCTTGCCAAAACCCATGCCGGGATCCAGCGTAACGCCTGTCGCGGCGTCGTGGCAACCTGCGCCCGACCTTGAACGAACGGGTAATATACGGTAGGATCAAGAGCACGTGGACGTTCATGCCCCTTGGAGGAAACTCATGCGTCCGTCATGCCTTCTCCCCTGCGTCGGGATCGTGCTTGTCAGTATGGGAATCACCGCGCCCCATGTCAGCGCCGACCTCACCGTCGAGCTGAAGAACATCCCGGGATGGATCGTCATTCCGCTGCCACCCGGGCGGAACGACATCATCGACATCTGCGTTGAGGGCGGTCCGGTGGATGAGATCTACCTGGCCGCGGAGGAGACGTCTGCCAGTCGCCTCACGCCGCTGCGAGTCGCGGAGGGGCGATACCAGATCAATCTTGCCGGGGCTGAGTTCGTCGAGTTCGTCCGCCGGCAACCGCAAGTCTCGCAGTTCACCGTCTTCGTGCGCCCCGCGGCGAAGCAGGGTGAGAAAGCCACGGCGACCGTCATGCGCAGCGTTCCGGTGGTTTACGATTCCAAGCTGCCGCCGCCGCAGCTTGATTTCCCCTGGGACCGCCTCACGCTCACCATCCAGCAGCGATCCTCGAAACCCATGCCCGGCTCATACGGCAACATCTACATTCACCTGGCCGACATCACCTCCGGCCAGGTGCTCCTCCACATCGGCGGCAAGGACGGATCGACGATCACGGCAACCGTATCGGTGCGCGAAGGGCAGGCCGTGCCGTTCACCTTGGGCGAAGCGCGCTACGTGGTGACGCTGGACAAGCTGGTGAACCTCCTCATCGGGACGGATTACGCGACGATCACTGTGCGCCCCGCCGACGCCTGGCAGCAGGAGAAGATCGAGCGATTGATCGCGCGGGTCGAATCCTCGGACGCGGTGTTCGTGCGCAACGACATCGAGTATTCCGGCAAGCAGGCCGCCGATCACATGCGTCTCAAGTTGGCGCACGCGGGCAAGCCGATCACCACCGTTGAGCAGTTCATCGAGCAGGTCGCCACTGAGTCCTCGTTGACCGGAAAGCGGTATCAGCTCCGCTTTCCCGATGGCCGGGTCGTTGAGACGGGGGCGTGGCTTCGGGAGCTGGCGGCTTCGTGGGAGACGGCGGGCGCGAACGCCCACGAAGCGCCGAAGTGACCGTCGTGTAGTCCTGATGGAGCCGGAGTTCGGCGTGGGGGCGGATCCCCCGCAGTTGCGCTCGGTTTTCCTGCGGTATGGCGGCGCTTCGCCTGAGAGTGACACCTGATCGCCTTGCCGGTTATCATGCGCCTCGAATCGCACATCGGACCGCACGAGAGTTTTCATCGGGAGGGGATCACCATGGTGCAGATCGGACCCATGCTTGCCGCGTCCGGCAGGCTCAGTCTTGTGTATGCGGAGCGCGTGCTCAAAGACGTGAAGCGCGAGCAGTTCGGCAGGCTGGCCGCGCCCGGCGGACACGTCGTGCAGAGCAACCACCCGGCCTTCAACCTCGGACACCTCTGCCTCTATCCGCCGCGCATCATGCAGTTGCTCGACAAGCCCGCCGGCGAAACGGCCGCGCCCGCAACGTATGAAGGTCTTTTCAAGGCCGGATGCGAGTGCCGCGACGACGCCGATGGGAACCTGTACCCGTCGATGGAGGAGCTGACCGGGCGTTTCTTCACGGGCTACCGCGCCGCCATCGCCGCCGTCGAGGCCGCGGACGACGCGGTGTTTACCCGGCCCAATCCCACCGAGGGGCGGATGCGCGAGCTGTTCCCCACGATCGGAGCGGCCATGGGGTTTTACCTCAGCGGTCACATGCAGAATCACCTCGGTCAGCTCAGCGTCTGGCGGCGAATGATGGGCCTGGGACCGGCGACGTAGGCAAGGCGACGACGTCCGGCGCGGATGTTCACGCGCGCATCAGGGAAAACCGCTTCCTTACGGGCGCGGCTCTGATGCGCGGCTCTGATGCGCGGCTCGGACGCTGGGTTCCTCGGAAACGAGTGGGCCCGAGAATCCTGGCAAAGCATGCCGCCACGCACGGGGATCGAAGTGCGATGAACCCATCGCCGAGCGCTGAATGACGAATTCCGCCGAATCTCAGATGCCGCCCGCCGAGACAGGCTCAGACAAGAAAGACTCCGCCGGAACAGGCTCGACCGTACCGGCTCGACCGCCCTGTCCGGAGTGCGGATATGACCTCACGGGTCTGACCTCATCGCGCTGTCCCGAGTGCGGGTGGGTGATCGACGCGCGGCTGCTGGAGGTGCTGACGCGTGCGAAGCCGTTGGCCGCGGGGGCACGGTTTCGCGCGATCGTGGCGATTGCCTCGCTGGTGCTGGCGGTGTTCATCCTGCTGGTCGCGCGTCGCCTGATCGGGATCACGCGCTTTTCGTGGAAGGACCTGTTTGACCTGATGGCCTTCGGCGCGGCGGTCAGCGCCGCTGTGGGGCTGATGGCGCTGGCGCTGCTGGCGGTTCGGGCGCATCGCTCGCGGGATTTGGATCGGGCCAAGGCGCGGGCGCGATGGCAGGCGTGGGCGACGGCATCCATGCTGATGGGCATCGCGGCCGCGGGCGGCGCATGGGCGTTGCCGCGGGCGTTGCCCACGGCCACGTCGCAGACTTCGCTTCTGGAGTTCGGGCTGCGGGCGGCTCTCTTCGCGCTGCCGGGCGTGATGCTGCTGGTGATGGCGTCCTTGCTGTTCGAGAGCCGCCGTGGAAGGGTTCAGCGCGCCGAGGCTCTTATCGCCGTCGAGGACGGGTGCGACGTCGGCGCGCCCTTCCTCGTGCAGGCGTTCGGGAGGTATGCCGCCTCGCAGGTGACACAGACGTGGCACGATCACCCTCGACGCAGTCCTCCCCAGGTCGAAGCGCTCATCGCGCAGACGTGGGAGCGGAAGTGCGCCGAGGCGAAGGAGAAAGGCGTCCTGTTGTACGACGGCGAGCTGGCGCGGCTGCTGCGCTGCCGGGTGACGCCCGCGTCGCTGCACCTGGACCTGGGTCCGGGCTGTTACCGCGATTTCGTCGGGACCAACCTGCACAACGCCGCGGCGGTGGTGGAGCATGGGGACGACTGCCTGGGCAACCCCTGCGGCGTCAGCAGCAACGTCATCACCGCGGACGGCTTTCTCCTGCTGGGTCGGCGCAACGATCGCGTCGCTTACCATCCGGGCTTCCTGCACCCGTTCGGCGGGGCTCTGGAGGCCGACGACCGCGCGGCGCGGCGATTCGACCTCTTCAGCGCCGCGCGGCGCGAGCTGTGCGAGGAACTGCGGCTGACGCCGGATGAAATACGCGCGCTGACCTGCATCGGCCTGGTGCGCGACCGCGAGATGCTCCAGCCGGAGTTCCTCTTCGATGCGGTGCTGACGCTTTGCCTCTCGGACGTACTGGCGCGCTTCGATCCGCTGGCGCCCCATCAGGAGCATGCGCGGCTGGAATCGTGCTTCGACCTGCCGGAAGAAGTGATCCCGTTTCTGTCGCGCTCCAGGCCGGTCGCCCCGATCGGCGAAGGCGGCCTGCTCCTGCACGGCCGGCATGAATGGGGCAAGGACTGGTACGAGACGACGTGCCTGGTGTTGTATGGGGAGATTCCGCCGGAATGGAAGGGCGGAGCGTGACGGCCAGGCGCTTTGCCATCCGCAGGGGCGGATCCGCCCCCGGCAGCCTCTCGAAACAGGGTGGCACGGATCTGCGGGGCACGCCTTCTCCCGCAGGCATCACGGGTTGTGCAGAGCCATGTCGAGTTGTTCAACAGGAGGTGGTTGAGATTGTCGACATCGTCGACATCGTCGGCTCGGTGGGCGCGGTAGCGCTTGGCGAGGTCCAGGCCGCGGGCAATGTGCCCCTTCCGCGCCGCCTCGATGGACTGAATGCGCAGCGTGTCGAGGTATCCGGGTTTGCCGACGAATTTGGGCATGGTTTCACCGAATCGCCTCGGCTTTTTGATGGCACGCCAGGTTGATCTTGAATCGCATCAGGAAGCCGCCGGAAAGAGAACCATTCGCTCACTAACCAAGTTCTGCGGCGTTGAGCGATGCAGCCTGAATGTCCTCCATCTCAATCTGGTAGGCGCCAGCCAGATCCTCCGGTTTCACTCGGGCGGCGATATTGGCGAGAATCACTGAGACCACAACGCGCGTTTCCCGCATGCAGGCCTCGCCGTGGCAGATGTTTGGATTCACCGAGATAGGGTCTTGCCAAATTATCCTGATTCCTTTCGCCGAAATACGGAAAGCTGCTGCCATCGCGGCTCCCCGATAAGAGTTACTGATGTGGAGTATTATTTGACGCAATCCTCCGAGAATAAAGTCGCTCTAAGAAGGTAGAACTCGTTGCTGCTCACCAAGTCGCCGTAGCCGCACCGCGCAGAGCCTTGCCGTTCGCCGAGATCATGTAGCTTATACTTTCGATTCCCACCTCGTCTTCAAAATCGCGCGCTCCGTCCCTACCACGGAAAGCTGCTACATGAATGCTTCTTGCTTCGCGAGGAGAAAGCGTAAACGGGAGATTCTCAATGTTGAGGTCGAAGAATTCCCCAAGAGACAGCATCGAGATCAAGAGATCAACCAGTGATTCATTGTGCACAATCACCTGCGAGTTAAGCCAGTCCAGACGAACGCTAACCGCTGGTGTCGGGTCCGACCGAATTGAGGTTAGCGAATCCTGGTTCTGGGATCTAAGCTCCTGGCCGCACCTGGCACAGTAACGCGCAACTGTTGGGTTTGCTTGTCCACAGTCATGCACAAACGAAGTCTGGGTACACATGAATTGCGGCTCCTCATCATGCAGCACATGAATCCGCTAACGCGCACATCGAGTCGGTGTTTTCGCTTCGTCCGTACCGATCGTCGGCAGTCTCTGCCGACATGCGAATAGAATCTCATGCGACGAGAGAAGGCTGATCATGCCGAGTATCACGACAGATTCGAGGTTTGTTCAAGTCGCAGTATTCCCTCACCCACAAACATCCTCCTTGGCCCATCATTCCAGAGATCCCAATGCTCGTCATATTCTCCACGGAATAAGGTGGAAGGCAGACGATTCTCGGGTGGTGTAAACGGGTTCCGGAACACAACCACGCGAGGTGTCGTATTACATTGCTCCTTTTCTTGGGTCTGGTATGTTAATCGAAAAAAAAGCTTCAGGCGTTCCCTGTCAGTGGGTGCTCGACCAAGCGACGCATCTTGATCCGCTCTCTCCTTGACCCAGCGGGATTGAAAGGCGCGCGTGCATACACGGATTCGATCCAAGACTATCACCGCTCCGATCCTCTTATTCTGCGCTCGCAGAGGTGAGTAAGAACTCAGCATGGCACCGCCTCGTTCCAGAAAGCACATCCTTGGATACTCACCCGTTTCTTGGGAAGTTGGGCTAATTGGTATTTGATACGCCAAATTACCACACATCGCGGCGTAGACAAACGGAGGATCGAGGATTGTCCGTCCAGAATACAGATCCATGAGCACAAGCGCGCATCGCTTGTCTCCAAATTCTTGAAACTTCTTCTTCGCCTTCACTATGGCCTGGCGGATCGGAGCATACACTTCAACGAAGCGAACTTGGCTTATCTGGTCAGTGGGTTCAAGCTGCTTCACTTCGAGAAAAACGTCTTCGGCTTCCCACGACAGCGTGTAGTCAGGCCTTTTCTTTTTCTCGAATTGCTCCTTCTCGAACACCCATGTTCCGCAATACCCATTCTCGTTCAAGTACACCTCGAACAACACCTCGGATTCCGTTCTCTGCTTCACTTCGTCCAATCCTCCACGACCAACCCGTCGACGCGGAAGAAGTCCTTGTCGCGGGTGACGATCGTCGCCTGCAAACACAAGGCCGTCGCGGCGATCCAGAGATCGTTGTCATTCAGGGCCAGGCCGCGACGTTGCTGAATGGCCTTGATGTCCGCATAGGCATCCCCCACTTCACCCGATAGAGGTTCGCAGATCAGTCGACTGAACACGTCCGCGGCCTTGATCTCCAACTCCTGTTTCTTTCGACCGGCGGGCAGCCGTCGAATGCCGAAGAGAATCTCGCCCCTGACGATCGTGCAAATCGCAACTCGATCCGACGACGCCAGCATCTCGAATCGAGCCCCAACATGCGGATTCTCGCGGATCATGTCGCTCACGACCGAGGAATCAAGGAGATAGATCACCCGCCGGACTCCCCTTCGAAGATCTCGCCCTTGGTCGCGGGAAGCCGCCCCTCTGCCATGAGGCGTTCCATGAGGTCCACGGTCTCGGGATCCACGTGGGGCGGCCGACGCATGGCCTCGAGGATCGCGGCTGGGGATCCAATGGGTGGGCTTCCGGCCTCCGGAATCACAGAAACCGTCACCCGCTGGCCGTCGGCGAACGGCAAAGGCTGGAGAAGCTCGATCGTCTTGCCGTGAATGGTTCCTTGGATGGTCATGGTCGCCTCCTGGTGGCGATCTTGCACTGGTCCAGCGCGGATCCCAAGGGCATCGCCCACCCTACCGGGCATTATACACGTCCCCGCCCTCTTCCCTAAACTGCTTCGACTTCTCATCCATGCCAAGCTCGATCGCGGCCGCCTCCCCCACCCCCATCTTCGCCGCATACGCCCACACGTCCTCGGTGATCTTCATCGAGCAGAAGTGCGCCGTCTTGGCGCCGTTCCGCTTGGGTCCGGTCTCGTTCTCAACCGAGCCGGTCACGCCTTGAGAAACTCGTCCACTTCAACGCCCGCCTCGCGCAGGATGGCGCGCAGCGTACCCTCGGGCATGTCACGGGCGTGACGCGGCACCGTCACCTTGCGCCCGGATGCGGTGTGCCGCCACACTTCATGACTTCCGGGTCCGGGACGGTCGAATGCCCAGCCCAGCGAGCGGAGCTTGCTCGTCACTTCGCGGTACTTGAATCCGCTGAGTAGCCCCATCACCGGATTCCAACAGGAACGACCGCCTCAATCGTTCCGCTCTGGACGACACGGGCCAGCGCGGCGGGCAAGGGATCGCCATGTTCCAGGCACGATTCCGCTATCTTTCGAGCCAGGCCCTGGGCGATCTCGACGGCCTCGGTCATGCTGCGCCCTTCGGCGACCAGCCCCGGTACGTCCGGGCTTGTCGCGACATATCCTCCGGCGTCGAGCGGTTCAAGAACGAGTCGGATCAACCCTTCGTTCATGGTCTGTCTCCAGCCTACGGGGTTCCTGTCCTGCCTTATTATACACGTCCCCGCCCCTCGCCTTGAATTCCGCGGCTTTTTCGGCCATGCCGACCTCCAGCGCCGCCGCCGCGCCCACGCCCATCTTCGCCGCGTACGCCCGCACGTCCTCGGTGATCTTCATCGAGCAGAACTGCGGGCCGCACATCGAGCAGAAGTGGGCCGTCTTCGCGCCGTCCTGCGGGAGCGTTTCGTCGTGGAAGGCGCGGGCGGTGTCGGAATCGAGGCTGAGGTTGAACTGGTCCTCCCAGCGGAACTCGAAGCGGGCTTTGCTCAGCGCGTCGTCGCGCAGTTGAGCGCCGGGGTGCCCTTTCGCCAGGTCGGCGGCATGGGCGGCTACTTTGTAGGCGATCACGCCCTGCTTGACGTCCTCCCGGTCGGGCAGGCCCAGATGCTCCTTGGGCGTGACGTAGCACAGCAGCGCCGTGCCGTACCAGCCGATCATGGCCGCGCCGATGGCGCTGGTGAGGTGGTCATACCCCGGCGCGATGTCGGTGGTCAGCGGGCCCAGCGTGTAGAACGGCGCCTCGCCGCACCATTCCAACTGCTTGTCCATGTTCTCCTTGATGAGGTGCATGGGGATGTGCCCGGGCCCTTCGTTCATCACCTGCACGTCCTGCTGCCATGCGCGGCGCGTCAGGTCGCCTTGCGTGTACAGTTCCGCAAACTGCGCCTCGTCATTGGCATCCGCGATGCAGCCGGGGCGCAGGCCGTCGCCGATGGAGAACGAAATGTCATACGCCGCCATGATCTCGCAGATCTCGTCCCAGTGCGCGTAGAGAAAGTTCTCCTGATGATGCGCGAGGCACCACTTGGCCAGGATCGACCCGCCGCGCGAGACGATGCCCGTCACGCGCCGCGCGGTCAGCGGGATGTAGCGCAGCAGCACGCCGGCGTGGATGGTGAAGTAATCCACGCCCTGCTCGGCCTGCTCGATGAGCGTGTCGCGGAACAAGGCCCACGTCAGCTCTTCCGCCCGGCCGTCCACTTTTTCGAGCGCCTGGTAGATCGGCACGGTCCCGATGGGCACGGGGCTGTTGCGCAGGATCCACTCGCGCGTCTCGTGGATGTTCTTGCCGGTGGACAGGTCCATGACCGTGTCCGCGCCCCAGCGCGTCGCCCAGACCATCTTCTCGACCTCCTCCTCGATGGAGGACGCGATGGCCGAGTTGCCGATGTTGGCGTTGATCTTGGTGAGGAAGTTGCGCCCGATGATCATCGGCTCCAGCTCGGGGTGGTTGACGTTGCACGGGATGATCGCCCGCCCGCGCGCCACCTCGTCGCGCACGAACTCCGGCGTGACGCGGTGCGGAAGGGCCGCGCCGAAGCTCTCGCCGCGGTGACGCCGCTTGAAGAACTCCGCATAGGCCGGGTGTTCGAGCATTTGCTCGATGCCCTGATTCTCACGGATGGCGACGAACTCCATTTCCGGCGTGATCTCGCCGCGCCGGGCGTAGTGCATCTGGGTCACGCGGCGGCCGGAGGCGGCGCGCAGCACGGCCCGGCGGCTTTCCGCGGGAAACCGCTGCACGCGCACGGCCTCGGCGCTGCCGTACCCGTCGTCCTTCGGCTGCACCATCCGCCCGGCGCAGGATTCGACATCGCCGCGCGCGCGGACCCACTCCAGCCGCAGGGGCGCAAGTCCCCGGCGCACGTCGATGGCTACGTCCGGGTCCGTGTAGGGTCCGGAGGTATCGTACACGAAGACCGGCGGGTTGGCCTCAAACCGATCGCCGACTCGTGTCGGCGCCAGGTCGATCCGCCGCAGCGGCACGCGCAGGCTCGGATGGAGCGTTCCCGGCAACCACGTTTTCTTCGATCCGCTGACCGGTCCGAGCGTGATGCTCGATTCCCCGGCCGCAGACTCCGGTGCATTCCGGCCGCTCGGTTCATCAATGACCGGCAATGGCGAAACCGACATGGGTGTTTTCCTTATCATGGGTCGGCAGTGCTCAACCGCCGGATGGCCATGCAAAGAGGCACATTCTCATTCGATCACGAAGGGCGGGCGGACTCCGATCATCGCCCCGGACGGACAGCGCCGCGGGTCTCTTACCGGGAGCAGACCTCCGCCGCCCACCCCGGCGTCCGCCACGCGCATTCTAGTTCATGGAGCGAGCGCTGTGAATCCGCGATCCTGACCGCCTGAAGTGTCTCGGTCTCGATAAGACCAAGGCAACCGCATTCCAGCTTGGAGGCGGGGTGGCACGGTCCGGCGGACTCCGTCAGTCCGGCGTAGGCGGGAACAGGCCGTGGCGACGGAGCAACTCGCCTGCGCTGCGACGCCACGGGGGTCCGCTGCGGCCGACGCGTTCCACCCGATCGCCAGACAATGCGTACAATGCGGTTGTCCTCTCGAGAAACCCCCGTCCATCCCGAGCGCCGTGACGCCGGTACCCGACACCGCTAATCTGCCCCGGCCGGCGACGCGGTTGTCCGAGGCACGGGTTGCTTCTTCATGGGATCGGCGAACGTCCATTCGGGTTTCGGGGGCTTTTGCCTGCGACTGGTGCAGCGGCATGGGGCGCTGGTGGCGCTGGCGGGGCTGTGCGCCTATAGCGCGCAGCAGAACGTCAACTTCCTCACGCCGGAAAACCTGCTCAACATCGTGCGGCAGATGTCCTTCGTCGGCATCGTGGCCGTGGGCATGACCTTCGTTATCACGCTGGGCGGGATTGACCTGTCCGTCGGGTCGATGGTCGCGTTCATCGGCGGGGCGGCGATTCTTGTGCTCAACCGGCTGACGCCGTCGGTTCCGGAGTGGACGGCGGCGGCGGCGGCGTGCGCCGTGTGCGTGCTGACGGGTCCGCTGCTGGGGCTGGCGAACGGGCTGCTCGTCGCGTACGGGCGGATCGCCCCGTTCATCGCCACGCTCGGCGCGATGGCCGCATATCGCGCGCTGGCGCTGGCGCAGGTGGACGGCGGCGAGTTTCGTTCCTCCAGCATGAACGCGTTTCCGCAGGTGGGGCAGGGGATGCTCCGCGTTCCGTTCATCAAGCTCGACGCCGCGCGCGTGCTGCAGGATCCGTATCCGGTGGCCGAGCGCGTGTTGCAGGTTCCGTATCCCGTGGTCGTGCTGGCGGCGGTGGCGGTCGCCGCGTGGTTGGTGTTGCGTCGCACGCCGTACGGGCGGCAGGTCGTGGCCATCGGGAGCAACGAGCAGGCCGCGATCTTCTCCGGCGTGAAAGTCGCGCGGATCAAGGCGGCGACGTACACGCTGATGGGCGGGCTGTGCGGGCTTTCCGCCATGCTGATTTCATCGCGGATGAACTCGGTCAGCAGCTCGCAGACGGGGCTGATGTATGAGCTGGACGCCATCGCCGCGGTGGTGATCGGCGGGACGCGCATGGAGGGCGGGTATGGCACGATCTACGGCACGATCGTGGGCGTGCTGATGCTCGGGGTCATCAACAACATGCTCAACTTCAGCGAGGTGTCGCCGTACTTGCACGGGCTGGTGAAGGGGGCCATCATCATCGCGGCCGTGCTGGTGCAGGGGAGAGGGAGCAGGCAGTAGGGAATAGGCAAGAGGAAAAAGGCAATAGGCAACGAGGCAACAGAGAAGTCAAATAATAGGGAAGTCTAATAAGGGAGGTTGATCATGCAGCGTTCACTCATGTCGATCGGATTCATCGCCGTTATGTCGTTCCTCGGCGGCGCTGCATACGTTGCCGCATCCCCCGCGGTCGCTGAAGCCTCCCCGCCGCCGGACAAGCCCGCGGCGTCCGCGCCGGGCAAGAAGCTCCGCATCGGCGTGTCCATCCCTGCGGCCGACCACGGCTGGACGGCGGGCGTGGCGTGGTGGGCGAAGCGGGCGATGGAGCTGAACCCGCAGATCGAGTGGTCGCTGGTGACGGCGCTCAATCCGGAAAAGCAGGTCGCCGACATCGAGGATCTCATGGTCAAGGGCCTCGACGGCCTGGTCATCCTGGCGACCGAAAGCGCGCCGCTCACGCCCGTGGCGAAGAAAGCGCACGAGCGCGGCATCTTCATCGTCAACGTCGATCGCGGGTTCCTCGAACCCGTCGCGGACATTTTCATCGAGGGCGACAACAAGGCCTTCGGTCGCAAAAGCGCGCAGTACATCGTCGAAAAGCTTGGCGGCAAAGGGAACGTCGCCATCCTTGAAGGCATCCCCTGCACGGTGAACACGGATCGCGTCAGCGCGGCCAAGGAGGTGTTCGCGCAGCATCCGGACATCAAAGTCCTCGCCAGCCAGCCGGCCATGTGGAACCGCCAGAAGGCGCTGGAAGTGACCGAAAACATGCTGCAGCGCTTCCCGAAGATCGACTGCCTCTGGGCGTCCGACGACGACATGGCGCTGGGCGCGATCCAGGCGATCAAGGAGGCCGGTCGAGGAAAAGGCATGTTCGTGTTTCCGGGCGCGGGGATGAAGGACGTGGTGAAGATGGTGATGGAGAAGGATCCACTGATCCCCGCGGACATCACCTACCCGCCGTCGATGATCGCCACGGGCATCCACCTGTGCGTCTCGGTGCTCTCCGGCGAGAAGGACAAGATCATGCAATACATGCCGCGGCACCTGATGATCGACGTGGAACTCATCACGCCGGAGAACGCGAAGCAATACTACTTCCCGGATTCGGTGTATTAATCCGCGACTGTCCGCAATGCCTGAAGAATGGCATCCGCGAATTACGCAGATTATTGTTGTTCGCTGAGTCTCCTCTGACTCCGGCGCGCAGCGCATTGCCGGCCCGAAGGTTGCAGAACTTCCTGCATTCGTATCAAGGGGGGGCGGCCCAGCCATTCATGCTTAACGGCCGGTGGCAAGAGTCCCTCCTGGCGCGTTTGATATACGCACCATCGTCATCGTCAAGAGTTTGTCACGGAGGGTTCTCGCGGCGATGGGCAGGCGGGAGCCGCGGGAACGGTCTTCGCTTTGGATTGCATCGTCCGGCTTGCCGAAACCCCGCGGGCATCCGATTGATGAGCAGGTGAACCGCATCCACGGCGCGCGAGGCGACCTGTCAGTTTGGGGTGAAGGGGACTTTCACCCCGGGCTGCTGCGAGTATCGTCGTCGCATTCACGGCGCGCGCGGCAAGCGACAGATGCGTCGGCGCGGGGGACGGGTGGAGCGTGGAGGAGTTCTGAAGCGCGTCTGAAGGGTCTGCAGTCACTTCATGGAGCGCGCGGGCGCCGCCGCGCTGTGGTTCGGACTTCCAGCGCGGCGCGAACCTCCGCGCGGGACGGAAAAGGACTTCTGCCCCGGACTGCTGAGATAGTTATCGGCATTGCGCGCCACTTGGCCGTGGCGTCAGTCTGCGCTTGCCCTGCCCATCGTCCACGCGCGGGCTTTCTCAAATCGCTCGACCGGATCGCCCATGTGGATCCAGGGCGTCCTAGTGACATACGGTCCGATCGCCTCGAACAGGCGTGCGGCGGCGTCGATCGCCTCCACGGCCACGAGGCACCACACAAAGATGTTGCGCGTGCGGACGGTGTCCTTGTTGGGCTGAAAGTTGGGCGCATCGAAGTACAGGTGCGCGGCGTGCGTGATCGCGCTGCGGACCACGGGTTGAGTCCAGTACGCGCGGGCCTGGTCTTCGTTTTCCCCGAGGATGTCCAGCCAGCGCTCGATGTGCGCCTCCGCCACCAGCGTGTGCACCGGGCTGCCGGGTCCGACCTGCGACGTGGCGTTCGATACGAAGCGGAACATCAACTCGTGCGATCCATACCACTTCGCGCACAGGGACTGCATCAGCGAGGAATGCGCGAACCGGTGCTCCGGCGCGAGGTTTACGGCCTGCGTGAACCGCCGCCGATGCTCCTTCTCGTCCAGCCCGAGTCCGTAGGCGGAGCGGAGCATCAGCGCCCACGGCGTCGGATCCTTTGGATCCAGCTCCGTGGCACGCTCCAGTATCACGTCCGCCGTGAGCAGTCGATCGGCGAAGAGGCGCTGGGCGTCCTCCCCGACCGATTCGCCGTACCCATACCCGCGCGCCTCCCAGGCCCAGAGCACGCCGTGCATCCCGCAGATCAGATTCGCCGTCGCGGACCGCGGACTTTGCGACAGCCACGCGTCCACCCACGCGGGCTTGCCGGGCCATTCCGAGAGCACATGAGCGTAGAAGGCCCGGTCGTCGGGATGCGTCAGCGTGCGCATGAAGGATTCGACCGCGTCGAATCGGCAGGCCTCCAGATCGTCGCGCAGCCGACGCGCGTCCGGATCGCCGAAGATCGGGTCCAGCACGGCGGGCGGCAAATCCGTCGGTTTCGCGACCGGCGGCTTCACAGCGGGCGGATTGCCTCCAAGCGGGAGTTCCGCATGTTCGGCTCGCGCCCTGTCGGCGGAATCTCCCGCCAGACCAAGCTTTCGTTTCAGCAATGCCAGCATGGCATGTCTCCGCAATCCCGGCGATTACGGGTACATCGGCGCGGCCCCGCGCGGGCTGAACCCCGAACGGGCGAGAACACCGCTGGACAGGGTCGGCGCGGCGGATGATCGGACTCCGTTCGGGCAAGTGTGGCACCGGTCCCGAGCTGGCGAAGTGTGGCACCGGTCTTCAACCGGCGAAGTGCGGCACCGGTTTCCAGCCGGTGAAGTGTGGCACCGGTTTCCAACCGGTGGATGTAGCACAGGTTTCCAACCTGTGCGGGTCAAGTGGCGACTCTGACTCGAAAAGAACCGCTAATCCTCATCGCAACTGAACCGAAACGAATCATCCAGATCAAGCGGAAGCACAAGCGTCCTCAAGTTCAGCGCCGCTGCGTCCGCACAGAGCGCCTCTCGCGCGTCGGCGTCGCGCACATAGGAATCCTCATACTCCGCGTTGAACACCGGCTTGCCGGCCTCGACGAACGGCGTCAGCCCTTCGCACTCGTCGTATTCGTGGCACTGCTCATTCACCGCGAAGTCGAAGTATTGCACGAGCTGCGGAATCTGATCGAGGTCGTTCTTCAGCCCGACGCACAGCCCCCGCTGCCGCGCCGCGTTGGCAATAAAGCGGTTGAAGGCGAGCTGGTCCTCCGCTGAAAGATCAAAGCCGCTCTCGTTGGCGTAGCCGTCCACGTTGTCAGGCTCGACGCAGTCGCACCCGCGCGCCACGGCCACGTCGAGCCGCGCGAGCATGATGGCGCGCACGTTCTCCGAACGAATGTCCAGCCAGCGCTCATCCGCGAATCCATCGAGCGTCTTCCCGAGATCCTCCAGAGCGAAATCGCCCGCGTCCTCGCGAAACTCCTCATAGGAGCCGGCGGAGAAGTAACACACGACCCGCCGCCCGGCGGCGTGAAGCTCCGCAATCACTTCATCCGGCGCGTCGAACAGATCGATGTCGTACACGTCCACATCGTAGGCTGTGTTGATCGCCCCATCCGCCCCCGGTTGCAACTGCCACTGCCACGTCGCGCCGACCGCGGGCCGATGCCAGTCGCCGTCCGATACCGGAGGCATGTCGGGGTCGATGGCGTCGTCGATGTTGTCGTTGCCCGTTGAGCCGCCGTCATCGCCCGGCCGAATGTCCGGCGAGCAGGCGTGCAATGCGATGAGCGAAACCGCGACCAAGACCAAGCATTTGTCGTTCATGGATGTTGCAGTGCCTCGCCGGTCGTCCTAACCCTACGCCCGTACTCAGTCGTCGAACCCCGCACGTTCGGGGCGGCCATTGACGAATTCAACCCGCCACACGCCAAACATGGCATTCCCCTCGCAGAACTCCAGCGCAAAATCGTCCGGTTTGTCAGGCCAGAGGAAGTCAAGTGCATAGAACGTCAGCTCCGCATGCGCGAGCAAGGCTTCCTGCGTTCGCAAAAAGCTGAGAGCCTGATCCTGACGACTCTCAAACCGGTTCAGAAGTGATTCGAGGCTATCCATGAGTACCGGGTCAGGGGCACCGACCGTCCCAGCGATGTAGAAATCGATGTCCAAGCCTGCGCGTTCGACCGTTCCACCCCACAGGCCTCTCTGCCCCACAAGTCGACCGAGCCGCGGATGGGTTAACTCCACCGAAGGGTGTCTTCTGAACCATCGTGTCAGCCAAAGGAACATCCCCGAAACTCACGCTTGGCTTGAGTGGCACGCTAGTCGAATTCCTCCGAATCACCCTATGCCAAAACGCGCCAACCGCCAATACCCGACGATTCTCAGTAACGGCCGGCTCGGGCATGCGACCATCCAGCTTGCGTTCGGGCGAGCCACCGGCGAAGGTGCTGCGGTCGATGTCGCGGACAACGGACAACCTGGTGATGCGCACAGAGGTCCACCCTTCGGACCGCGCTGCCGTGCGCGAGATTGTTGCTTCATCCGGCTTCTTTCACGCGTTCGAGATCGACGTCGCCGTTGAGCTGGTGGAGGACCGGCTGGAGCGCGGCGACGCGAGCGACTACCGGTTCATCTTTGCCGAGGCGGATGGACGGCCTGTGGGGTATGCGTGCTACGGACCGATCGCGTGCACGGTGGGCAGCTTCGACCTGTACTGGATCGCGGTTCACGAGTCGCACCGCGGCAGCGGGCTGGGGCGGCGCCTGATGAACGAAGTGGAATCCCGCATCGCCGGCGAAGGCGGGCGGAAGGTGTACATCGAGACTTCCTCCCGGCAGCAGTACGAGCCGACGCGCCGGTTTTATGAGCGCTGCGGATACGTCGTCGAGGCCGTGCTGCCGGACTTCTACGCCGCCGGCGACGGGAAGGTGATCTTCGCCAGGACGCTGCTCATGTCGCAAGCCTGATGAGGCCCGGTCTCCTTGCGGTTCACTTGAACCTTCCGCGGTACTCCTCCGCCGGGTACTTCCTCGCGTTCTTCCGCATCTTGTCCGCCAGCGCGGCCGCAAGATCAATGTCCATCGCGTTGGCGAAGGAGAGCAGAAAGGCCAGGACATCGGCCGCCTCCTCGCGGATTTCGGCGCACTTGGCCGCGTCCTGCCGCACGGCGTCGAGCTGATCGGAGCGCAGCCACTGGAAGTGCTCCATCAGTTCCGCGGCTTCGATGAGGATGGAGGCCGCGAGGTTCTTGGGGTCGTGAAACTGCTGCCAGTCGCGCTCGGCCACGAAATCCGCGACCTGCTTGCGAAGGTCCATGACGGTCGTCACATGATCGTTCATGCGGCCATGATCCAGCAGGAAGGCGTATCCGGCAAGAAAACGGCAAGGCGAGAGGGCACGGTCCATCACTCGTGGGGAGTCTCCAAACGACGCGGACGCGCGGCACAGAGCCGCGACCGTCTGGGAGCGCGTCTCCCAAGGATGGTCGCGGCTCGGCTTTTAAAGGTTCGCTCCCTTACGGTCGCGGTTCGGCTTTTAAAGGTCCGCTCCCTTACGGTCGCGGCTCAGTTCTTCGGAATACGCTCCCCCAAGGTCGTGGTTCGGTTCGGCTGTTCCGCGTGCACGGAGCCTGATCTCCCGCGGTGCGCGGTTCAATCAGTGTCAACTTACTGGCACTCCGCCTTTTCGACGGCGCCGCACTCGGTTGCGCCGACCTCGTGAACGCCCTGCACGTTGCCGCAGAACTTGCCCACGGCCTTGCCGCGGTCGTTGACCGTCTTGCGGGCGAACACGCGTCCGTCGAGCGTGAAGGTGGCGGGCGCGCCCGGCAGGGCGTTTGCCAGCTTGGCCTTAAACTGATTGCCGCAGGTGCGCGGGCGGCAGGCGGTGACGGTCAGCTCTTCCAACCCGGTGCAGGGCGGCGCGGGATCCAGCGCGAACGTGCCGTCCGGATACCACGTGATCATCTGTCCCGGCGGCACCTGGATGAGCCGGTCTCGGAACGGGCCAAAGTATGGCGTGGACACGATCGGGATGTGGTTCGTCGGGTAGTTGACGAACTGCGCGTACTCCTGCCCGTCGTCGCTGATGCCGTAGCTCCCGCTGTACACCGTGGACTCGCCCGGCGGGGTAGGGTCGATCGCGACGGCGGCGGCCATCGCGCTGTTCATGCCGCAGTGCCCGTTGCCCTCGCAGAATTCACCTTCGACGATGGTGGCCGTGGATTCCTGCGATCCTTCGCCGAGCGTCAGGTCGAAGTAGCCGCCGGGCGGCAGGTTGCCCGGACCGGCGCCGATGTCCGTGCCGACGTGCAGGTACTTGATCTTGGACAGGCCCGTGCCGACGACTTTTCCCGAATTGGGGCAATCGCCGACGCGCCGCCACGTGATCTCCGAGAAATTGCCCGGCAAACAGATCGTGTCGCACGTGGACAACACGGTCCCGGCCGCGAGATCGACGTATTCGTCCGTCCCGCGTTTCTTGACCAGCGCGCCGCGCGAGTCGTCCACGACGATGTCCACCGCGCTGGCCGCCTGCACGGCGATCGCCGTCACGATCAAACACACCCCGTTCCTCAGATGGCTGCTTGTAAGCAACATGGTCTTTCTCCTGTTCTGGTGACTTACCTTTTCGAATCATCCCGAGGCTGTTGCGCCCGGATGCCCGGAACCAGCCTCCCTGGTTCCTTCGAGTGGAACGCCGCTTTCCTTACACCATGAGGAGCAAGCGTGCGGCGGCGACGCGGCCCGGCAAACTCGACGGCGCGCCAAGGCTCGTTTCGGGCGACGGATGGAGTATGATGTCGTGGTCTGGAGGGATCAGGCGAGATGGCGCAGGAGTCTCCGAACAGGCTGGTGGAGTGGTACCTGGCGATTCGCGCATGGCTGCCCGTGGCGCGGCGCGGCGTTGAGGATTGGGTGGCGCAGGTTCGGGCGGAGCCGGCGCTGCTGTGGGAATCGCGGGCGGTGCGGTGCACGCTGCTGGGTCTGGGCGGGCTGGTCGTGGTGTGGCTCGTTTCGACGGGCGTGAACCTGGTGGCGCTCCCGCCGCCGGCGGACGCGCAGGCACCGTCGGACCGCGCGTATTTCCACGTGATCTGCTCCGACGCCGCGTGCCGGCATCATTTCACCATCTACGAGAAGAAGAGCTTTGACGATTTTCCGGTGAAGTGTCCGCGCTGCGGCAAGCTCGGCGGGCAACAGGCTCGGCAGTGTTTTTCCAAATCCTGCGGGGGGCGGTGGACGATTCCCCAGCTCCGCGAGAAGCAACTGGTGTGCGGTTCCTGCGGGCAGCCGATGTAGGGCGTCGTCGCAAGACCCAGTGTGGCCCCGGTTTCCAACCGGGGGGTGGAGCACAGGTTTTCAACCTGTGCCGGTGTTGAAACAGCGCCAAAGCGCCGAGCGCCCCGTATCGTGGTTCGGAGATGCGCTCGTTTGCGTTCCAAGCCCCGTGACGAACTTTGTGTGACTCGACGCGCAGGATGTTGCCCAGACCGAAGGATGTTGCTGACCGCATGAATGCATCGACGACTCCGCCGGTCTGGAATGAAGATTCGCTGCGCGACCCGCACGAAGCGAGCGACAAATCGCGGCGCGTGCGCGTCATGTTCGACGCGATCGCGCCGTCTTACGAGCGCGTCAACCGCTGGTTCAGCTTCGGGCGCGACGCGGCGTGGCGGCGGGAGGCCGTGCGGCTGGCGGGGGTCGGCGCGGCGGAGGCGGTGCTGGACGCGGCCTGCGGGACGGGGGATCTGTCGCGGGCGTTCGCGGCGTCGGGTGCGAGGCAGGTGGTCGGGTGCGACTTCGCGCTGGGGATGCTGAAGCTGGCGGCGGAAAGGCCCGTGTCGCGCGTGACCTGGTGCGCGGGAGATGCCCTCTCATTGCCGTTTGCGGATGGAACGTTTGAGATCGCCAGTTGCGCGTTCGGCGTGCGCAACTTTCAGGATTTGGACACGGGGCTGCGGGAGTTTCACCGCGTGCTGCGTCGCGGCGGGCGGGCGGTGATTCTGGAGTTCACGCGGCCCGCGCGGCGCGCGATCCGCGGCGCGTATGAGTGGTACAGCGGCAAGGTCATGCCGCTTTTGGCGACGTGGATGTCGCGCGACCGCAGCGGCGCGTATCGCTACCTGCCGCGGTCGGTGGTATCGTTTCCGGGCGCGTCGGAGATGTCGGATCGGCTCCGCGCGGCGGGCTTTTCACGCGTGTTGGCGTCGCCGCGCACGTTCGGCGTGGTGACGATCTACGTGGCGTGGAAAGAGACGTGATGGCGGAAGCGGTGATGACATTGGAGCCGCAGTCGGCGGCGCGACCCTCCACTGATGTCTGGTCGCGCCACGGGGGGCAGTATCGCGCGCGGGCCATCCTGCTGCTGTGTCTGAACGTCCTCCTGTTCTCGAGCGTGTGCTGCTTCGCCTACTGGCTGCGCACCGGCGTGTTCCTCGCGCCGTGGCAGGAGGGGTACTGGAGCGTCCTGTTCCTCACGTTCCGGTTCACCGGAGAGACGCACGTCACGCTGGCGTCGTTTCTACTGGGTCCGATGCGCGTGTCGGACGTGCCGGGGCTGATCCCGATCCTCGGGTTGCTGGTGGCGGGCATGGTCACCATCCCGGTGCTGGTGGCGATTCTCTACCGGCTGACGTCTTCTCTGCCGTTCGTGGCCGTCGTGGCGTTCCTGGCAGTGATGCCGTGGCTGGCGATCACGATGCTGGGCTGTTGCGTGCTGGCGACGTGCCGCCCATTTCGGCAGAAATCGCCGTTCATGTCCGCGATGATCGCGCTGCTGCCGGTGGTGCTCTACTTTGTGCTGGCGTCGCGCGGGACGGAGGCGCAGGTGGGAGACCTGCTCGACCCGCTGGACAAAATCCGGTTTCTGGCGCCGTGGGCGATCGCCATCGTCTCGGGCGCGCTGCTGGTGGCGCTGGTGCTGGGCATTGCCCGCGCGGTGAACTATCGCCCGGGCGCCATCGCGCCGGTGCTGGCGCTGATGTTCTGCCTGCCCGCCGTGCTCTTTGAGCTTCAGGTCGGGCGCGACGAGTTGCACTACCGCCTGATCGAGCAGGGCAACCGCAGCTTCTTCGCCGACCGGCTCGAAGATTGGGCCACGCTCGACTCCTCAGCGGACTTGTACCGGATGGCCAATCATGAGTGGTTCAGCACGCCCGAGCCGCGCCCGCGGTTCGACGAAGTGCTGGAGCGCGTCAAGCTCCAGTGGAGCCTGCTGGGCTCCGAGCGCGAGCGCCGCGACGTCGAAGGGTTCCTGGCGATCGAAGGCTCCGTTCTGCTGGAGCATCAGGTCGCGTTTGCCCGCCAATGCGACGAGTTCCTGCGGTACTACCCCGACAGCCGCTACGCGCCGAACGTGCTGTTCCTCAAGGCGTCGGCCTGGTGCAAGCGCGTGGACCTGCGCGAGTTCCGGCGCGGGAACTGGATCCGCTTCTACGACGACTTCCCGCACCCCGCTTCGGCGTTCGAGTGGCAGCGGCTGCTGGTGAACTTTCCGAAATCGGGGCTGTCCGACGTGGCTCGGCTGCGGCTGGCCCAACTGGAGGCGCGACGGGGCCGCATCGACGCGGCGCGCGAACTTCTCGACGACCTGCTCAGTGGCAGCCCGCGACCTCTCAACGAAGCGGATGCTGCGAGCGCCGCGACATCCACGGGGCGGGGCTTTCTCCAGCGCCGCCCCCCGTCGCAAGGCCTGATCGTGAATCTCAAGCACATTCGCATGGAGGCGCGGCGGCTCAGCGAGCTGATCGAGCACAACAACGATTCGGTCGTCGGTTATACCCCGCTGTGCGGCGACGATCGCCCTGAAGCCAAACTGCCGTTCGGGCTCCTTCATCTGGACCCGCACGGCGCCGACTACGCAAGCCATGTGCAGGCGATCAAAAACGCCTGCCCGAACTCGCTGTGGATCGACAATCTCGACCTTGAAGTGGCGCGCGTCGAATTCGCCCCCGAGACACGGATCGAGCGATTGACGACATTCCTCGGCGAACATGCCGGAAAAGGCCGCGATGCGGAGCCGGAAGCGAGATTCCTGCTGGGCGCGGCGCTGCAACAGGCCAACCGGCCGTCCGAGGCCGCCGCGGAGTTCGATACGCTCCTCCGCCTCTTTCCCGAGAGCCTCTGGGCCGCGGAAGCCAAGCCGCTCATGGCCTCCCCCGTCCCGTTTTCGCAGGAGCCGCCCGTCCCATGAACCCGGAAAGCACACGACGGATCGTCGTCGCCATCACCGGCGCCAGCGGCGCGGCCTACGCCCGGCGCGTGGTGGACCAGTTGCTTTGCGCCGGAGTCGAAGTCCACCTGATTGTCTCCACGTTCGGTCGCCGACTCCTGCGCGACGAGCTGGGCATCACCGGCTTCAGCGCCGCGACGCTGCTCGGACGCGAAGACGCACGGCTTGTGCTCCACGCGTACAAGGACGTGGGAAGCCTGCTGAGCAGCGGATCGTTCCGCACGGACGGCATGATCGTCTGCCCGTGCAGCACGCACACGCTCGCCGCCATCGCCGCCGGACTGGGCGACAACCTCATCAACCGCGCGGCCGCGGTCACGCTCAAGGAACGGCGGCGGCTGATTCTTGTCGTGCGGGAGATGCCGCTGACGCACATTGACCTGCTCAACGCCGTGCGCCTCAGCGAGGCCGGCGCGATCCTCTGTCCGGCATCGCCGGGGTTTTACATGCTGCCGCGGACGCTGGAAGACATCGTGGATTTCGTGGCGGGCAAGGTGCTGGACCTCGTGGGCGTCGCGCACGGGCTAAACGTGCGTTGGGAGACCAGCGAGGCTCGGGACACATGAAGAGCGGCGTTGCAAGTGATCAACCCGATGTTGTGACTTCGACGGATTCGCGGCCGGCGGCGCAGCAGCGCCCGATCGCTCATCGCGTGCTGCTGCTCGTTGGATCGCTGGGACCGCTGGGATGGATGCCGGCGTCGGGAACGGTGACGGTCGGGCTGGTCGGTGTGCCGCTGTTCTGGCTGATGTCGGGCATGACGTGGATTACATGGTGCGCGGTTTTGCTGCCGATGGGCCTGGTTTCGGTGTGGATTCATCAGGTGGGGGATCGGCTGCTGGGAGAAGAAGACAGTGGGACGCTCGTGTGGGACGAGGTCTTCGGGTATCTCGTCGCGGTAGCGGCGCTGCCGTGGACGTGGCAGATCGCGCTCGCAGCTTTCTTCTTGGAGCGAGCGATCGACATTGCAAAGGCGCCCCCGGGCAACTGGATTGAGCGGAATTGTCCCGGCGGGTGGGGCGTGGTCGGCGATGACCTGGTGGCGGGGGTTTACACGCGGCTGCTGTTGGCGCTGGGGCTATCGCTTTCGCCGGCCTGGTTCGGCATGTCCGGCACCTGAGTTGGAACACAGAATTAATCCTGCTGGGTGGCACGGTCTGGCGTACTCGCCAGGCCGTGGAGGCCGGGCCTCCCGCTGTGTTCGCGGGGTACGCGGGTCCGCTGCCGCGGACCCGAGCTACGCGGCGCGGCTGCAGTCCTCAGAAAGCGGTTGCCCGGAAATCACGCCCAAACCCCCGAAACGCAATTGACGGGACATCTGATTACGCCCTACGATGTCTCCAGCCGGCGGCCGGGGCGCGGCACGCTGCGGGGCGCGGCTTCCGGCGAGCGCGAAGTCGGCTCAAGGCCGGCGGGATGCGAGCGGAGTGGATCAGGCTCGATCGGCTATGCCGACGTCATTATTGAATCCCGATACCATGTCGCGTTAGGGTTGAAACCTGTAACTTGCTGTCTTGGCTGGAGTTAGGTTCGAGCCAGGCGTTGAGGAGATGGAACACATGAGGCTGCCAAAGTGTTCGACAATCTGCGTGACCTTGCGGTGCGGTTTCGGGCTTGCCTTCGCCGCCTATCTTTCGGGCTGCGGCGTGGCGCCTCAACCCAACGTCATTATCGGCCCGAACGTGGAGGGCAACAACCGCCCGACGCTCGAGATCACCAGCCCCACGCGCGACTTGTCCGTCGGACAGGGGCAGCCGCTGCTGATCCGCTGGGTGGACAGCGACACGGACAGTAACGCCAGCATCAGTTTCAGACTCGTCAACACCTCCTCCAACAATTCGGTGACGCTTGTCTCCAGCTTGGTCGAGAACGACGATCAAGGACCGGACGAGTTCGCGGCCTCGACCGCGCTGGTCCCGCAGGGCGAGTACAACCTCCAGGGCGTGATCGACGACCGCCAGAATCCGCCGGTGGTCGTGTATGCTCAGACCCCGCCGCCGAACCCGCAGCGCATCGTCATCACGGTAGCGGGCGAGGGCGAGGCGCCCCCAACCAGCCCGCCGCAGGTCAACGTCGATGCTCCGGCTTTTGACTTGAGCGTCGCCGAGCAGGACACGCTGGATATCCTCGTGAACGCCAACGCCCTGAACCCCAACGACCAGAACGAACCGTACGACGACGACAGCGAGTGCACGCTCTACATCCTGCTCGATACGGACGAAAACCCCGACAACGACGACCCGGCCAACCCCGACAGCAGCATCATCGTCCTGGATACACGACAGATCGCACAAGGCGCATTTGATGAGATCCGATTCCCGACACCAATATCCCTCTCTGAAATCCCGGCGCGGGCCGGCGGGGAGCCGTACTTCATCCGCGCGACGATCACCGACAACGACAACCCGCCCGTTCACGACTACGCGGACGGAACCATCAGCGTCGTGACGCTCGCGTTTGGCGAGGTGGACCTCTACAACGCCGGGCGAACCGTTTCAGGCTCCCGATTCTACGGCTTCACGCCCAGCGCCAAGCTGGGCTCGCGCGTGGCGAGCGTCTCGGACTTTGATGCCGACGGCGCGGCCGACTTCATGATGATCGCCCAGTTCGGCAATCCGCGCGGCGTCGGCGCCGTGGGCGAATCCTACCTGATCTATGGCGCGCCCAATCGTCGTTACGGCGGGACATTCCCGGCGAACGGCACCGCCGAAGCGATTCAAGGGTGCATTTTCGAAGCTCCGCCGATTCGTGACTTCTGGCTGACCACGGACGGCGAGACCAACGGCATCACCGATGCCTCTTTCATCCCTGACGTGTCCGGCGACGGGCGCCCGGAGATTCTGGTCGGCATGTCGCTGGCGCACGGCATCTGGCAGGGCATGGACTGGGATCCGGCGGATCAGGACATCTCCGGCATCCTTGAGCAGCAGGTGACCCTGCGCATTCGTCAAGGGCAGGTGGTGGAGGTCATCGGCGGCGCGGAAACCGTCGTGGACACGACCTACAGCGGCGTCGACGATCTCATCATCAGCAACTGCCGCGGCTCCGGCTGCACGCTTGGCGACGACACCACCAGCAACGGGCAGGGTGTGGAGCTGAACTGGAACGAAAGCACCACCACCGGCACCCAGTGGACGCTGCTGAAGTTCAAGGACATTCTTGAAGTTCTCTCCGATCGCGGCGATCAGCCGGGCGAGCTTGATATTCCCGAGGTTCAGGCCTCGCTCACGATGAACGTTTTCCGGACGGGTGACAGCGGTCGGCTCTACCAGGCGTACACGTTCTTCACCGAGTCCACGACGCACTCGACGTTTGCCCAGGGCGGCGACGATCCGGTTCTGGGAGTGGATTACGTTTCCTCGGACGACGGCGGCGCGGACACGCCCATCGGCACGATCGACGCGGGAGACATCAGCGAGGTCGCCATCGACGTCTCCGAACTGATCCAGGAACTCCTCCAGGGGACGCTGCAAGGCTCGAACGAAGGTGACGACGTCAGCGATCCGCTCGTGGACATTGACGAGCTTCGCTTCCTGGTGGACGCAGCGGGCGAAACCGACGCCTCTCCGTCGCCGGGCGCCATCCGGTCCAGCGAATTCAGCACGAACCAGGCGCTGCGACCGACGCTCTCCATCACCTACACACGGCGCATCGCGGCTGCCCGAGCCTGCTATCCCGACAATCTGGTCAACAACGACACCGACGCTCCGCCAGGCGGACTGGTGAACGACGACTCGTTCGACGCGGGCGGCGTGGCGATGATGATCAACAGCGAAAACCGCGACAACAGCGGCATCGTCGATCCGGACCGACTTTGGAACACGGCTGTGACCTTGGAGCTTGTCGGACAGGAGCCGGGTATCGTGCTCAATCCCGGCTTTACGCAGCGCGCCGAGGGGCGAATCCCCAATCGCATCGACGGCTGCCGCTTCCAGAACGGGTATTACGACTACCTCGATCCTTTCATTCTGAATCAACCCATCCGCCGCGACTTGTTCGGAAGTCAAGTCGCGTCCATTCCGGACATGAATCTCGACAACCAGCCGGAGATCATCATCTCCTCACCGCTGAATGAGCGGTACTTGCAGAATCTCGAGGACGAGTTCGGCATTTTCAGTTCGACGCAATGGTCGTCCACGCGGACCCGGGGCAGCATCGTGATCTTTCCGGGCCGCGACTACAGCCTGGTGCTTGGCGCCACCAACGACTGGGCGGATGAAGCGGGGAACTCGCAGATCCCCATCCGTGAGTTCGGTGCCTGCCCGCCGCCGGGAGTGCGGCGCGAGTTGCACATCCCCGTGGACACTTACGAGATTTTCGCGGAGGATATCGACGACTTCCTCCAGGACGGCCAGTACGCCGGCGACATCAACCTTGACAACGTGCCCGACATCCTGTGCGGGGCGCCTCTGAACAACCGCGGTTCGCTCGTTGACAGCGGAGCCGTGTACATCATCCAGGGCAAGAACTTCATGGGCGAGGTCGATCTGGGCGACGCCGACGACCCCACGAGTCGCCATCCGATGGTGCGCATCCGCGGCGCCAAGGCCAACGACCGCATCGGCACGGCGCAAGCGGCCGGACTGGACGTCAACGGCGACCGGCTCGACGACGTGTTCTTCGCGTCGCCGTTTGCGGATTACGGCGTGGCGCGCACGCAGGACTGCGGCGAGGACTTCAACGGCGACGACGTAGTGGACGTCAACGACTTCGTCGCGACCGACTTCAACGATTGCGTGGACAGCGTCGGCAACGACGTGTTCACCGACGACGCGTGCAAGGCGTTCGATTACAACAACGACTCGGTCATCGACGATCTGGACCGCGAGGTCTTCGACTGCCTGGCCGACGGCGGCACCACTTGCTGCGACACCGTGGCGGACAACGGCTACATCGGCGTCATCTTCGGCGGCGTCACCATCGACGGCGATTTCGAGCTGAGTCAGGTCGCCACCACGGACATGCCGGGCGTCATCTTCTACGGCGCGCATTCGCTGGATCGCGCGGGCACGGATGTCAGCTCCGCGGGAGACTTCAACCGCGACGGCTACGGCGACCTCCTCATCGTCGCGCCGGGCGAGACCAAGCTGGATGCAAACAGCCGGGTGCGCAAGGGGCTGGTGTACCTCATCTTCGGCGGATCGCACCTGCAGAACCGCATCTTCTCGCTGGATGACGTGGGCACCGACCGCCTGCCGGGCGTCTACTTCCTCAGCCCGTATGTCGCCAAACGCCCGAACGAGGCCGCGCCGGAGGTGGCCACTTGGCTGGGCGACATCAACAACGACGGCTATCACGACATCGCCATCGGAAACCCGCGGGCGGACTTCATCAACCTGAACTTCCCGCAGGGTCCGAACGCGTCGAACGAGGACGCTTCCGTGGGCCGCCGTCGCAACACCGGCGACGTGTACGTCATCTACGGCAACAACTTCGGCTCGAACCGCCTGCCGTAGGACGGCGACATCAACAAGGGGACTCCGACCGCCCGCGTGGACGATGTTCCACGCGGGCGGCGTTTTCCTTGACACCTGGGAAGGCAAAGTCGTGTCGCCACGACGGGCGCTGCAATCGGAGAGGCGATGTCGTTCATGCTCGTGGTCCGTCACGCGGCATCCTGCGGGCTTGAGGAAATCGCTTCCTTGCGGGCTCGGCCCGGAATGACGCGGTCCGACTCGCAGGAATGGCCTTGATGGACCGCTGTTTTGACGTCAAACGCAGAGTTGTAATCCATGCGAAGCCTGTCAGGGATCGGACGAGGCAGGGTTGGGCGATCTGCGTGCGCGGACGCTGCGCGAGGCGGGGCTGACCGTGGCGGAGGTTGAGGACATCAACGCGCCCGCCGAGATCGAGCGGCTTCGCTCGGCCCGTGTGGACCTCGGGTTGGTCATCGCCTTCGGTCCGAAGCTCGGCGAGGGCGTGCGCGCCTCCTTCGCGCGGGCGTGTGTCAACCTCCACGCGTCCGTGCTGCCGAAGCTGCGCGGCGCCGCCCCGATCCAATGGGCGATCCTTCGCGGCATGGAGGAAACGGGCGTCAGCGTCTTCCGCATCGTCGAGCGCATGGACGCCGGGCCGATCCTGGTGACGCGCTCCACGGCGATCAAGCCGGAAGAAACGGCCGAGGAG
>CAZGJA010000131.1:0-9119 GCA_964526695.1 uncultured Phycisphaeraceae bacterium | reverse complement strand
GCCGGAGAAGGACTCCGGTGGCGCCGATCTCCCCCCTGGCGCGCTGCGCCGCCTAAAGTTGGCGGGCGCAGAGAATGGGGTTCTACCACGGGCTGTTAACGCATTCGACTGGTTTGGATGCCTGTCGGTCGCGCCCAACGGCAGGCTTGATGCCGTGTGGAATGACACGCGCCACGACGCCAAATTCATCCACTCTGAGTTGTATTACTCCTTTTCATTGGATGCGGGCGAAACATGGTCGAGAGGCATTCCGGTCAGCCGTGCGTTCAACCACTTCCAAGGGTATCCCGAGGAACAAAAGAAAATCGGAGATTATTACCACATCATCTCGGAGAACGACGGCGTTAACGTGGCGTACGCGGCGACTTTCAACGAGGAGCAGGACGTTTACTTCCTGCGGATCGACTGGACGGAAGATTGTGACGGCAACGGACGGGCGGACCTCGAAGAGACCGCGGACGCCACGGCGGCGGACTGTGATGGGAACGGCCAACCCGATGCCTGCGACGTGGACTGCAATGGCAACGGGCGTCCGGATGCCTGCGACATCGAAAGTGGGAGCAGCGCGGATTGCAACAACAACGTGGTCCCCGATGAATGCGATATCACCAATGCAGAGAGCCTTGACTGCAACTGGAACGACATCCCCGACGAATGCGAGCCGGATTGCAACGACAACGGAATTGCCGATGCCTGTGACCTGACCGACGGAAACAGTTCGGATTGCAATTCCAACGGAACTCCGGACGAATGCGAAGCGCCGACCGGGATACTGGAGCGCCTTCGTCTGCACATGAACGTCAATCACAGCCTGGTCACATCGATCCACGGCGCACTGCGGGACTTTGAGGGCGGGGATGAGGGTGATTCCATTCCTCCCGATGGTTCGGACCTGTTTGACAATGGAAACGTGCTGAATACGGATCGTCAGGAGCGCATACCTTACACGCGCGGCGCAATCCGCAGCCACGACTCCGCTTTCGGTGACGGCAGCAGGTACTTCACGCGAAAGTACCCGGGTATGTTCTTCCTCGCGGCGGACGATATGGCCATCAAGACTTTTTCCGTCGCAGGCAAAGCAATGATGAAGACTCCTCGATTTACGAGAATCCCCGTTGAATTCGAGGGCCAACTGTACACAGTGTTCGCACGGTGGGGTTCGGCAGGCGGTGTGGCCTGCCTCGCCATGATCCCGGGCGATGGAGGAGAAGTGAAACTCGATCCGGATCGCGGCCTGCTGTCACTCACCGGTCTGGGAACCGTCCGGAGGATGTATTACTTCATGCTGAACGGCCCAGTGCAGGAATCCGACCTTGGCAGCATGGTGCGCAGAATCGCGGCATTCCATGTCGAATCCGCCGACTGCAACGGCAACGGTGTTCCGGACGATTGCGATGTGGCGAGCGGTGAATGGGCGGACGAGAACGGCACGGGTGTTCCCGACGCCTGCGAGCGGATCATCTATGTCAGCTCAGGCGCCGAGGGAAACCAAGACGGCTCCTCTTGGGACGACGCTTACCGCGATCTTCAGGACGCTCTGAGGAACGCGTCCAGCTCGGCGGGGCTGCGAACCGAGATCTGGATCGCCGCCGGCACCTATACGCCGGCTCCTCCGGATGGCGACCGCATGACTCGTTTCGTCCTGCCCGACCGCGTCAGTCTCTTCGGTGGCTTTGGCGGCTGGGAGGCGCAACGAAGCCAACGGGACACGGCGCTGAATCACACGATCTTCAGCGGCGACCTGAACGGTGATGACGGCGCGGGTGGGTTTGGCGACAACGCCCGAGCCCTCGTGCAGGCCACGGATGTCGGCACATGGACAAGACTGGATGGTCTTGACCTGACGGCCGCGCGGGCGGAGTGGGAGACCCAAGGTGCGATCACCCTCCGGCAATCCGGGCTGTCCGCTACCGATTGCCGCTTCTTTGACAATCGCGGCGAAAGCGGAGGCGGGTATTGCTCGCGCAGCGCGCCGGTATTCACAGAGTGCACATTCCGTGAAAATGCGGCGCCCAGGAGTGGAGCTTTCACGGCGTTTCTGTCAGCTCCTACATTTGATGACTGCGTGTTTCTTAATAATCAATCTGTGGGCGAGCCGCACGATGAGGGAGGCAGCGCGGTTTGGGGCGGTTCCTCGGTTTTACGGATCAAGAACTGCCTGTTTCAAGGCAATGCCGGGATTCGGAAAGCGGCAATTGGGCTTGATGCTTCCAATGCAAGAATCATCGCCTCGGACTTCATTGCTAATGAAGGAGGCGGAATCTACGCGGAAGGGTGGAGGGTAGACTCCATGCGCGTCGGGTTGAGGGTCGAGAATTCGAGGTTCATCGCGAATTCCGCCCAATCTGGCGGGGCCGTCTTCGCACACGGATGTCCGTCCGCTTTCTCGAATTGCGTTTTTCATGGCAATCTCGCAGAAACATACGGAGGCGCCATTTACTCGGGTGGTGCCTTAATAGAGAACTGCACCATGGCGTACAACACTTCGATGTATTGGGGCTCAGCCGTCTATTCGAGTGGAGGGCTGCAAATCGAAAACAGCATAATCTGGAAAAACCGCACGGATCGCGAAGGTGTCCAGAAAAAACAAATCTATAGTGATGAGGAGCGTACCGTCATTAACTTCTCGAACCTGCCGCATTTGGATTCCGACTACTGCGGTGTCGGGAACATTGCGGCCAACCCGCGATTTGTTGATCCGATGGGCGCCGACGGCATCATCGGGACCGAGGACGACGAGCTGCGGCTGCGGGCGGGGTCGCCGTGCGTGGACGCCGGGTGGAACTTCGCCGTCCCGCCGGACACGTTCGATCTGGACTTGGACGGCGATCTGCGCGAAGCCTCCCCGCACGACCTCGATGGGAACGATCGGTTTGTGGATGCCCCGTTCGCGGCGGACTCGGGTCGCGGGCTGGGGCCGATCGTGGACATGGGCGCGTACGAGGCTTCGGAGCCTTGCGTCTCCATCCGCAGTTTCCGCGCAAGCTGCAAGGGCGCCGGCAGGGCGATGATCATTATCCAAACGGCCTTTGCGGAGGGGAAAACACTGCACGTCACACGCGACGAGACCGAAACGCGCCGGCTGCGCATCCGCGCGAAAGGCCGGGGCAAGCTCGCGTGGCCGGGCCTGTCCTCGCTTCCGCACACGTTTTGCGTTGAGGAATGCAAAGAGCTTTGTCGCGCGGTGGAATGCCCGTGAATCAGGGCCTGCAAGGCATCGGGCCCGCGTGGGCTTCATGGCTTTCGGGCGATGCACTCGTGAAGCCGGCGCGCCGCGCGATCTGCCATCGCAGGACGATCACCACGAGCGACCTTGCAATCCCTTCCGCCCCCGGTGAGCATTTTCCGCATGAACGGATCATGGCTCGTCATCGCAGCGTGCTGCGCCGCTTTTGTTGCGGCGCGGGGGGAGGACATGAAGATTTCGCAGTCGCCGTCGCTTTCGGCCGGCGGCGCGAACGTCGGCGGGAATGCGGTTGCGAGCGTCGGTGGGAAGGCGGGCGCGGGCGGAAGCGCGGGTGTCGGCGGGAACGCGGGCGCGGGCGGAGTCGCGGGTGGCAAGGCCAGTGCGAGCACGACCGGCAATGCGCATTACGTCGGCAATCGCGAGCCGCTGGCACCCAGTCCGCTGATCAAGCTGCCCATCGGGGCGATCGAGCCTAAGGGGTGGCTGTGGCGGCAGCTTGATTTGCAGCGCGACGGATTCATCGGGCATCTGGACGAGCTGAGCCGCTTTGTCCGCATCGAGAGCGGGTGGATGCAGCCGGACAACCCGGGGTGGGAGGAGCTGCCCTACTGGCTGAAGGGGTTCGGCGACACGGCGTACGTGCTGCATGACGCGGACATGACCTCCCGCGCGGAGGCGTGGCTCGGCGCGGCCATCGCCAGCCAGCAGGACGACGGCTACTTCGGCCCGCGCGAGAACAAGCTGGGGCGCGACTGGTGGCCTCACATGGTGATGCTCTATGCGCTGCGCAGCTATCACGAGGCCACGGGCGACGAGCGCGTCATCCCCATGATGCTGAAGTTCTTCCGCTTTCTGGACAGCCGGCCGGAGGGCGACCTGCTGCCGTACAAGTGGGGGGAGGGGGCATATCGCAAGGAATGGTGGCAGAGTGTGCGCAGCGCCGATCTGCTGCAATCGCTGTACTGGACGTACAACCGCACGGGGGAGACGTGGCTGCTCGATCTTGCCGCGCGGGTGCATGCGCGGTCGGCGGACTGGGTGGGCGGCGTGCCCACGTGGCACGGGGTGAACATCTGTCAGGGCTTCCGCGAGCCGGCGGTGTTCTATCAGCAGTCGAAGGAGGCCGGGCATCTGGCGGCGACGCAGCGCAATTACGACACGGTGTGGAACGAGTATGGGCAGGTTCCCGGCGGGATGTTCGGGGCGGACGAGAACTGCCGCAAGGGGTACACGGGTCCGCGACAGGCCGCGGAGACGTGCTCGATGGTGGAGTTCATGAACTCGTGCCAGGAGCTGATGAAGATCGACGGCAGCGCGGAGTGGGCGGACCGCTGCGAAGACGTGGCGTTCAATTCGCTGCCCGCGAGCATGACGGCGGACCTGAAGGGGCTGCACTACCTCACGTCGCCGAACATGGTGCAGCTCGACCGCGGCAACAAGGCGCCGGGCATCGAGAACGGCGGGGAGATGCTGTCGTTCAACGCGTGGACGTATCGCTGCTGTCAGCACAACGCGGGGCAGGGCTGGCCTTATTTCGCCGAGCATCTCTGGATGGCCACGCCGGGCAACGGGCTGGCGGCGGTGATGTACGCGCCGAGCATCGTCAAGGCGAAGGTGGGCGACGGGGCGACGGTGACGATCGACGAGGAGACGTCGTACCCGTTCGATCAGGTGATGACGTTCAAGATGTCGCTGGACAGGCCCGCGGCGTTTCCGCTGAGCCTGCGGGTGCCGAAGTGGTCGGGGCGCGGGACGCTGAAGCTGAACGGGGCGATCATCGAGCGGCAGGTGGTGGCGGGCGGGTTCATCACGGTGACACGGACGTGGTCCGATGGGGACGTGCTGGAGCTGACGCTGCCGATGGGGATCAGCGTCCGGACGTTTGGCAAGAACGGCGGCTGCGTGGCCGTGGATCGCGGACCGCTTACGTATGCGCTGGCCATCCAAGAGGAGTGGACGACCTATGCGGGGACGGACGCGTGGCCTGCGCGGGAGGTTCGCGCCGGGTCGCCGTGGAATTACGGGCTGATTCTGAATGAGAAGAACCCCGGATCGAGCTTCAAGTTCACGCCGCTGGCGGGCATGTACGCATCGCAGCCGTTCAGCGTCGAGAGCGCGCCGGTGTCGATGGAGGTGAAGGCGCTGCGCATTCCGCAGTGGCAGCTCGATCGCCGCGGGCTGATCATGGAAGTGCAAGCCAGCCCCGCGCGGGTCGAGCCGGGCGAGCCGGAGACGATCCGGCTGATTCCGATGGGCTGTGCCCGGCTGCGCGTTGCGGCGTTTCCGACGGTGGTGACGGGATCGTTCGGCAACGTCTGGAAGGCGCCGCCGCCGTCGCGGCATGAGGCGTCGTACGAGGCGGATGAGATCGCCGCGATCTCGGATGGGGTTTCCCCGAAAAGCTCGAACGACCACGACGTTCCGCGGTTCACGTGGTGGGACCACAAGGGCACGACGGAATGGGTGACGTACCTGTTCGACGCGAAGCGCCGGGTGACCTCGACGCGAGTGTACTGGTTCGACGACGAGCTGGCCGGCGGCGGCTGTCGCGTGCCGGCCTCGTGGGAGGTGCAGTACAAGAAGGGGGAGGAGTGGCTGCCCGTCGAGGTGATCGGCGGGGCGTCGACGTCAGGCGGCGCGTCCGCGGCTTCCGCATATCCGGTCCGCAAGGACGCATTCTGTGAGGTGACGTTCAAAGACGTTGAGACGACGGCGATGCGGCTGGTGGTGCATCTTCAGCCCGAGCGGTCAGGCGGCATCCTCGAATGGGAGATCAGCGGCGACCGCATCCCGGAGCCGAAGTGACGTCGCCCTCGCTTGCGCAACGGGTTCGGACGGCGCGTCGGTGCGGGAAGTCCCGGTTCGTTTTGACGGAAAGACCAGGTTCGTCTTGGCGGAAGGGACAGGTTCGTCTTGCGGGCGCGTGCCACTCGCCGAGATTCCGCGCATGGCGGGTGTTCGCTCCTTTCGCGGCGGCGGTGTGATTGATCTTTGCGCGGCGAGCGCGGAGGATGCCGGTTCATGCACGCGGAGCGTGGCGCGGCGAATCGGGGATCTGGCCGACGATGGCGCAGTCGAGCGGAATCCATCCAACGCGTTGGACGGCGGGGATCGCGGCGGCCGTTGTTGCGCTTGGCTCTGCTCCGCTGTCGGCCCAGACGTCCGAGCCGGATTCCTTCCTCCTTCGCCAGCGTCAGATTGAAGATCAGGCCGGCGCGTCGTGGGAGTCGGATCGCGGACCCGCGGACCGGACCTTCTTCGACTACGGCGGCTGGGCGAGCTTCAACCTCTTCGTGTTCGACGACGGAATCGAGCAGGAGCGCACGCTGCGGCGGTACGACCTGCGGCTCTGGACGCGCCTTCGGCTCGACGAGGGGGCGCACGAGTTCTACCTGCGCAGCCGACTCAGCCTGCCGGACTTCAACAGCGGGCACGCTTACGACGGCGACGATGACGACATCGAGGGGATGAACCTGGAGCGCGGCACGTATCGCTTCGACCCAGGGAAATGGGTGGCCGCGCGAGGCGGAGCGACGCCGACGACGAACGTCACGCTGGCTCTGGGGCGCGATCTTGTGGAGTTCGGGACCGGGCTGGCGCTATCCACGCCGCTGGACCACGTGGACCTCGCGCTGCACGCGCCGAGCTGGCGGCTGCGCGGTCTGGTCGGGCGGACGGTGGGAAGCTCGCAGGACTTCGACCTGACGAGACCCACGCTGCGCACGCGGCGCGCGATCTTCGGCGGGGAGTGGACGTACACGGGTTTTCAGCGGCATGAGCCGTTCGTCTATGCGCTGTGGCAGCGCGACCACAACCGCGAAGCGTACCCCACGCCCTTGCAGGAGTACGATTACGATTCCTTCTACGCGGGCATCGGCTCGCGGGGCGAGATCGTCCCGAAGCTGGCCTACCGCACGGAGTGGGTATATGAGAGCGGGCACAGCTTCGGCGACCGGGCGTTTCTGGACCCCGACGTGATCCGCGCGTGGGCGTTCGACGCGGAGCTGGAGTATCTGTTCAGCGGGGCGCACCGCCCGCGCGCGTCGGTCGAGTACCTCTTCGGCAGCGGCGACGGGCAGCGGCGCGTCAGCCCGACGGACGCGGTCGGCGGCAATTTCCGCGGCGCGGAGGACAACGGGTTCGTCGCGCTCGGCTACCGTGACACCGGTCTGGCACTCGCGTCGCGATTCTCCAACTTGCACATATGGCGCGCCGGAGGCTCGTTTCTGCCCTGGCCCGGCGAGTCGCGGTTTGAGTACCTGGAGCTGGGCGCAAACGCGTTCCTGTACTTCAAGAACCACCGCGCAGGGGCGATCTCAGACCCGACGGCCACGCGCGGCTCCGGGTTCGTCGGCTGGGAGCTGGATGCCTATGTCAACTGGCCGATCGCCACGGACCTTGCGTGGACGACGCGCGTCGGCGTGTTTTTCCCGGGAGATTCGTTTGACGACCGGGGCACGCGGACGTTTTTCCTGACGGGCGTGACGTGGAGCTTTTGAGGAAATGCTGAATGCTGAACGCTGAATGTCGGAATGCCCAGCGATTGCGGCTTCTCATCGGCGGCGCGGCCGTGTTTGCGGCGACTTGCGGATGCGCTCAGCGGGTTCGCACGTGGACGCCGCCGCAGTCGCCGGACGGCATGGACGACGTGGCGTTTCTGCACTACCTGGCCACGGCGCCGCTGGCGAGCGTGGATGAGGCATCGCGGGCCATGCTGATCCTGCTGGAGCCGGACGCGGCTTTGCTTACGGCGGAGGAGCGCATGGCGATGGTGGAATGGAAGGGCTTGATCCGCGCGGGCTGGGGGCTGCGCGGCGAGTACGTGCTGACGCGGGGCGTGCTGGCGTACATGTTGCGCCGGGCGTGCGAGTTGCCGACGGGGGCGAACGAGGCCGCGCTGGCGGGCGTTGGAGACCGGCGCTACGCGATTCGCGCCTGCGCGGACGCCAAGCTGCTGGCGCAAGGGGCGGCCGAAGAGTCGATCTCGGGCGGGGAGCTGCTGGGCGCGATCCGCGCGGCCGACGCGTGGTTGGAGGCTCGTCCGCGCTGAGGTAGGATGACGCGCATGCTGGGCGTGCGACCACGGCACGTGCGCTGGGCAACGGAGCGCGGATCGACGCGGAGCGTGACAAGTCACGTCGAATCTCCCCAGCGGCGACCGGCGGGCGTTTGTGCCACATCAGTGCATCTGAAGGGAGCAGAGCTATGAAGCGAGCCATCGTGTGTTGTATCGTGCTGGCGGGCGTGTGCGGCTGCGACGCCCTGAACATCATCCTCGATCCGCGCGTGACGGTGACGCTCGTCAACGCGAGCGACTATCCCGTGGATGTGACGATGTTCGTGTCCGACGATCAGGACATTCTCGAGTCGCTGCTGGTCGAGGAGAGCGTGGGCGAGAAGCTGCTGTACACGCTGGCGGCCGGGCAGACCGTCAGCTTCAGCCGGCCGTGCGACGAGCTTCAGGCGATGATCATCGAGCAGGCCGAGCTGGACGTGGCGTTGGGGCTGGGCCCGGAGGCGAACACGGATGTGCTGCGCGACGGGGATGACTTCTCGTGCGGCGACGAGGTGGTCTTCACGTTCGACCATTCGTCGCAGATTCTGGATTTCGACGTGACCGTGGCGGTGCGTTGAGACGGCGGCGCCCCGAACAACGAGTCAGATCCGGCACAAGAAAACGGATCGCCGAACCCGCAACCGGGTTCGGCGATCCGTGTGTTTCTACGCCTCTTTGGTAGCTGTCAACTCAGGCGACGATGCAGACCTTCAGGAAACGCAATCCTCATACGACGGGCGTCCCGTCGGCGGGGCGGCCAGCGAGGTGTGGACCAGCGGCGACGGGAGCGTGTCCTTCTGCCAGCCGTCTCCGCGGATGATGATGCACTGGCAATCGAGCTGACAGGCACACGGTTGATACCGCCTGGAGGGCGGC
>CAZGJA010000130.1:0-96303 GCA_964526695.1 uncultured Phycisphaeraceae bacterium | reverse complement strand
CCAGGATTCGCCGGCGTCAAGGCCGATGCCGCTGGTTCCCGTCGTGCTGACGCGGCAGTCGAACACCCGCACCTGCTCGGCCGCCGATCCGGCGATGCCGTGCTTGCTGCTGCCCGCGGCTTCGATCGTGACGCCTTCGATTCTGATGTCCTTCGGCGCCGGGGTGTCGCCCTTGACGATCTCGATGCCGTGCCCGTTGCTGGTCTTGATGGTCAGGTTGGAGATGCGGCACTGGCGCAGGGTCTCGGTGCCGCTGGTGATCTTGATCCCGCTGCCGGCCGTGGTGACGTCGATGATCACCGACTGGCGGTCAACTCCCCGAAGGCTGATGCGCTCGTCGTTTGAGCCGAGGTCAATGAGGGCGGCGGTGGTGCCGTCGATCGTGTAGATGCCGGGGTAGATCAGCACCGTCCAATGTTCATTTGCTCCGGGCGTTCCGATGGCGTCAACGGCGTCCTGAATCTCAGTTTCATTGGCATCGGGAGTGCCGTTCTGGTCGACCACCTTCGTGAACTTGAAATCGGGTTCTTGGCCCGAGGCGATCGAGTCGAGAGCGAGGAACGTACCGCAGGCGAACAAGTTCAAAGTGAGGTGCAGCTTCATGAAATGTTCCTATTCGGGGAGGTCGGAATTAGCTCCCTTTGCGCATTTCCTCGTCGACTTGGCGGTTGACGCATCGGATTATAGGATCCACCAAGTCAAGTGTCCGGGCAAGGATTGTCAGTAGCCGTTGCCCAGAATCTCTGGATCATCAGGGGAGGAGGAACCACCCCGGCCGGATGGATAAGCCTGATCGGGCTTGGTAGACTCAAGGCTTTGGCGGACGGCGGACGTGTACCCACGCTTGGGAGTCGACCGATGACAGGATCACGCGCCTTCTGGATGGTGGTCGTAGCGGCTCTCGTTTCGATAGGATCTATCCCGGCTCGATCGGCGCCTGCTGGCAATGGGATCGACCCTTGGCCGACCTGGCAACGCACGAATTCGCGTCTGGGGCGCACCGAACATCTCGGACCTCGAACACCCACGCTGGATTGGAAGCTGCGCGTCGATCCTCACCCAATCGCGGATAACGGTGAGTATCGGATCACGTTAGATTCGAAGGGATTCCTATACATCGGCGTGACGAATAACCTGGCATCCGTTGATTCGGCGGCAAAGACAATTCGGTGGCTCTTCCACACCGTGGACTCCGTCTTCAACGCTCCTCTGCTCTCGCGCGATGATGTGTTTTTTGGTACAGCAAGTGGAGATAATGCGACCTTCTATTGCCTTCTCGCCGATACGGGTGAAGAAAACTGGCGATATGTTATCTCGCCCGGCACGATCAACACGTCCCCGGTCATGGACGACAACGATGTGGTTCATTTCAGCACGGGCAAGACGATGTACGCCCTGAACGCCGAGGATGGAAGCGAAGTCTGGACTCGGACACACCGGGAAAACATCCACGGTGCTCCGTCGTTGGATGGACAGGGACGGCGTTTCGATTTCACCTTCGACAATAACGAATTCCGCGCGCACGACATTACGGATGGCGAGCCGCTGTGGCAGCTTCCCGTTACCGGGTACACCCGCGCGGCGTTGATTCCTGAGAGCGGTCGGCTCTACGGGGCTGTTTACGCCGGAAACAGACAGAACCGCAACGTCTATTGCGTGGATTCGACAACGGGAGCGGAGATCTGGCGCACGCCCGTAAGTTGGACCGCCACGGAAGGCGTGGCATTGGGTTCACCGGAGTCCAACTTGCTCTTCGCAACCCCGGGGGGCAGCGACGGGAAGGCGTACTGTTTCGACACACGCGATGGACGTGAACTGTGGGCGACGTTCGCCGACTTGGCCTTTGATCCCCCGGTCGTCGATGGTGAAAACACGATCTACTTCGGGGTCATCAGCCTGCCCCATCGCATTTTTGCGATCAAAGCCGATGGGGTCATCTTGTGGACGTATCCCATGCCGGAGAACGTCTTCGGCTCACCCATCCTCGCCCCCGACGGCACGCTCTACGTCATGTGCAGCGACAAGTACCTGTACGCCTTCCGCGACCCGGCCGGCGACCTCAACTATGACCAGCGCATCGACCTCGCGGACTACGCGAGCTTCGACACCTGCATGACCGCCCCGCGCCTCTGGGGCACGCGGGTGAACACCGCCCCCGGCTGCGAACTCCTCGACTTCGACCGCGACTGGGACGTGGACCTCGCCGATTACGCCGCGTTTCAGAACGCCTTCGGCACGGCCATACCCTGAAACCACTGGGTTTGTGTCATCGTTTTCGGCATGTGCGACATGCGGTGTGCGTGGCGCGGGTCGGTAGTTTGGTGGAATGAGGTCGGATGCGCGGAGGCTTGCGGCGGCTGGAGCGAGCGTCGGGCGTTGTGAGCGACGCGAGCAGGAGTGCTTCAGGGCGAGGCCTGGGCAGATGGGGAGACCGCCTGGGGAAGATCACAATAGAGCAGTCTCACATCCACACCCGGAGGCTTGACGATCGCTTCACTCTCCATCGGACCCTCCACCAGCATTCCAAATGCGCGTACGTTTCTGCTTCCATCCGCCGAGGGAAGGAAGTGAAGCGCGCGACTCTTGCTCTTCAGGCGGATGTCCAGGCTCTGGATCAAGACGTCCTCCACCGGGCAGCCGATGCGGATCGCGTCACCCGAACCCTCGGGCCGCAGCGTCAGGTTGCCCAACACAATGTGCTTCGCGGCCTCAGCGCGGGCACTCGCCTTGCCAATGTCGATCGCATTCCCCTGCATCGTGGCAATCTCACAGTCCGCAATGCGGCAATCCTGTATGCCGGACGCGACGATTCCATTCTTGTCCGTGCCTGCGGCTTCGATCGTGACGCCTTCGATTCTGATGTCCTTGGGGGTCTGGTCGCTGCCGCCGCCGCCCTTGACAATTTCGATGCCGTGGCCGTTGCTGGTCTTGATGGTCAGGTTGGAGATGCGGCACTCGCGCAGGGTCTCGGTCCCGCTGGTGATCTTGATTCCGCTGCCGGCCGTGGTGACGTCGATGATCACCGACTGGCGGTCCACCCCGCGCAGGCTGATGCGCTCGTCACCTCCGTCGAGATGGATCAGCGCTGCGGTGCTGCCGTCGATGATGTAAACGCCGGGGTAGATCAGGACGGTCCAATGTTGACCGGCGCCAACCGTGATGGCGTCGATGGCGTCCTGAATCTCGGCGAAATTCGCATCGGGATCCGCGTTGGGATCGACGACTTTGGTGCGCTGGAAGTCCGGTGCCGTCTGGGCGAGCGCGGGCGGGGAACCGAAACCAAATATAAAGACAACAACAATACTGCCGGCGAGGCATGTTTTCATGGTTTGCTCCTCTCAAAACTCGAACGGAATGCTCGATCTCGACGCGTCACGATTCTCCCCCTGAAGCTCGCCGGGTTCCGGGTGGATATCGGACTCTAGGGGTGGAGCGAGCCTCGATCAAGTTTTGCATAACTTTTTCTCATGGAATTATTGAAAGTCGCCCCCTACGACCCCTTGCCCTGGCGGCTCGCGATGGCTAGGGTGGTTCTCATCCGCAGGGACGAACGGGAGCGTGCCGATCATGAATCCGGACTTACGCACGAGGTGGGTCCAGGCGGGGGCAGGGTTCGTCCTGGGATGGGCTGCCCTGGCGCCGGTCTCGCTATACGCCCAGGACTCCGCCGACCCCTGGCCCACCTGGCAGAAAACCAACTCCCGCATCGGACGGACCGCCACCATCGGCCCGCAGACGCCTACCGTTTCCTGGTCATTGCAGGTCGATTTCGATCCGGATGACGAGAACATCGAGGCCCGTCAGACGCTCGACGCGAACGGGCGTTTGTTTACAGGTGTCCGAGGCCAAGTCACCTGCGTCGACCTACGCTCCAGAGATATCCTGTGGGAATTTCAGAGCATTGATCCCGTGTACACGGCGCCGTACGTGCTCGATGGCCGCGTGTACTTCGGAACCGCGAGCGGGGACGACGCTGAATTCTACTGTGTGCGAGCCGACACGGGGGAGGAGATCTGGCGCTTCGTCATCAACCCCGGTTCTATCAATGCTTCTCCTGCGATCGACGAACATGGCGTCATTCATTTCAACGACGGGTGGCTGGGGAGCACCCTGTATGCGCTGCGGGCCGACGACGGCAGCGTCGTGTGGACGCGGAACGCCGGCGGGGAAATCATTTCGTCCCCTTCGCTGGACGGCGAGGGACGCCTTTACCATTCGAACCTCGACCTCGGCCGGTACTTCGCCTTCGACATCACGGATGGCAGCACACTGTGGGAATTCCCCGTAAACGGGTATACGCAAACGACCCTCCCGGTCGAAAACGGTCGAGTTTACGGCGGGCTGTACACCAACAGTTGTTCACCCCGCCGCGTCTACTGCCTAGATTCGCGGACCGGGGAGCGTATCTGGCAGGCTAATCCATGCGAGAATGTCGCGCAAGCCATCGCGCTCGGATCGCCCGAGTCCAAGACGCTCTACGCCGCCCCCGGGGGCAGCGCCGGAGTCACATACGCCTTCGACACCGACGATGGTTCGATCAAATGGACCTACGTGGCCGACCTGAGCTTTGACCCGCCGATTGTCGACGGGTTAAATAACATTTACTTCGGTTCGTTCAGTTTGCCTTTGTTTCTCTGGGCGGTGCGCGCTGATGGAAGCGAACTCTGGAAGCACCCGATGCCGGACAAGGTCTTCGGCGCTCCGATCCTCGCCCCCGACGGCACGCTCTTCGTGGTGTGCAGCGACAAGTACCTCTATGCCTTCCGCGACCCGGCCGGCGACCTCAACTATGACCAGCGCATCGACCTTGCCGACTACGCGAAGTTCGACACCTGCATGACCGACCCGCGCCTCTGGGGCACGCGGGTGAACACCGCCCCCGGCTGCGAGCTGCTCGACTTCGACCGCGACTGGGACGTGGACCTCGCCGATTATTCCCAGTTCCAGAACCAGATGGGCGACCGCATCCCCTGACGGCGCCTGCCCCTGGCCCGCGGAAGCCGTCCGACCGCCAACAGCGCGGGCGCCACGGCCGACGCAACGATCACGCGTTGGAACCGCTGCCCGGCTTCGGGGCGGCCAGCTTCGGGTCTGCCCGCGTTGTTGAACCCCGCGCCGAAGAACACTAGAATCACCGCCATGTCGAAGAAGCGCAAGAAGTTGGGCGAAATCCTCGTCGAGCGGGGGATCATCACGCCCAACAACCTCGCCGACGCCCTGCAACATGCCCAGTCTCAGGGCAAGCGGATCGGCGAGGCCCTGGTCGAACTCGAACTGTCCAGCGAGGACGAAGTTTGTAAAGCCCTGGCGTCGCAGTTCGGCCTCGAGTTCGTCGATCTCGGGCACACGCACATCGAGCAGGACACGCTCGCCCTCATTCCCAACAACCTCATCAGCCAGTACGCGGTTGTCCCACTCGGCATGGAAGGCAGCCGCATGAAGGTCGGCATCACCGACCCGCTCGACCTGGAGACCCTCGACCTGCTCCGCTTCCGGCTCAACTGCGACATCATCCCGGTGCTTGCGGCCCCGACGCGGATTCGGCAGTTCATCGAAAAGTTCGTGGACACCGGCGGCGACGAGCTGTCCAAGACGATGGCCAGCATCGACCAGGACGCCCCGGAGGACGCCGAGGAGGACGGATTCCGCGGCCTCATGGCCGACGAGGCCGACAGCCCGATCATCAAGCTCATCAACCAGATGATCAGCGAGGCCGTGCACAATCGCGCCAGCGACATTCACGTGGAGCCGATGAGCAACCGGGTTCGGGTGCGCTACCGCATCGACGGCGTGTGCATCGTGCGCGACGACGTGCCGGTCACGCTGCGGGCGCCGGTGACCACGCGCCTCAAGATCATGGCGGGCATGGACATCGCCGAAAAGCGCGTGCCGCAGGACGGGCGCATCAAGATGAAGTTTGGCAGCAGCGTCATCGACTTCCGCGTCAGCGCCTGCCCCGGCTACCACGGCGAGAGCATCGTGCTGCGTATTCTGCGACCGGAGTCGGCGCAGGTCGGTCTGGCGGCGCTGGGCTTCGAGGCCGACGACTACGCCACGTTTCAGAAGATCATCCGCCGCCCCAACGGCATCTTCCTCGTCACGGGTCCGACCGGCTCGGGCAAGACCACGACCCTGTATGCCGCGCTGCAGGAGCTCAACCGCCCGGACCGCAAGATCATCACCGCCGAAGACCCCGTCGAGTACAACTTCCCCGGCATGAACCAGTGCCAGGTGCGCGACGACATCGGCCTGACCTTCGCCAAGATCCTCCGCGCCATGCTGCGTCAGGCGCCGAACATCATCCTCGTGGGCGAAATCCGCGATCGGGAGGTGGGCGAGGTCGCCATTCAGGCGGCGTTGACCGGTCACCTCGTGTTCAGCACGCTGCACACCAACGACGCGCCGTCGTCGATCACGCGCCTCATCGACATGGGCATCAAGCCGTTTCTGGTGGCGAGTTCGATTCAGGCGATCATGGCGCAGCGCCTCGTGCGCATCATCTGCACCGAGTGCCGCACGGTGGACACCAACCCGAACCGCCAGCACCTGGCGCTGCTGGGCTTCAAGGAATCGGATCTGGTGGGCAAGTCGGTGTACAAGGGCACGGGGTGCAAGCGGTGCACGGGGACCGGCTATCGCGGGCGCAAGGGCATCTTCGAGATTATGATCATGAGCGCGCACCTGCGCGAGATGGCGTTCAACCGCGCCCCCGCCAACCAGGTCCGCGCCGCCGCCCGGGCCGCGGGCATGAAGAGCCTTCTGGACGACGGCAAGCGCAAGATCCTGGCGGGCACGACGACGCCGGAAGAGCTGCTGCGCATCACGCAGGTCGAGGGCATCGTGGAGGCGGTGGCGTAGGAAATGGCGAATGATGAATGGCGAATGGCGAAATCGGAACCCCTCACGCAAGTGAGGGGCCATTCGTGCGACCGCCGAGCAGCGCACAGAACCCGCCGCGCCAGCGAGGGTGCACGTGCAGTAGCGAATGGTGAATGGTGACGGGTGCTTGGGGATTGCGGGAACGGAACCGCCCGAACTCCCTCGGCTCTCTGTTTTCGTCATCCGAAATCCGAAATCCGAAATCAGGCGGGTGGCATTCGAACTGATATGAGACCGACGCAGCCCCCCGTGGGGCTGGGAGACGAGGGAACATCCATGGCCATGCTACACATTGACCGTCTGCTCGAGACGGTCATCAAACAGGGCGCGTCCGACCTGCACATCTCCGTGGGTCAGCCGCCGGTGATCCGGCTTCACGGGCACCTCCGCCGTCTGGAAACCAAGACGCTGGGGCCGGAAGACTCGACCAGCCTGATGAAGTCCATCACGCCGGACCGCAACCAGCAGGAGCTTCAGGAGGAGGGCGGGACGGACTTCGGCTTCGCGTTCGGCGACCATGGGCGCTTCCGCGTTTCCATCTTCAAGCAGAAGGGCAACATCTCGATGGTGTTGCGTTTGATCCCGTTCAAGCTGCTGAGCTTCGAGGAGATCGGTCTGCCGAAGATCTGCGCCGCCCTGTGCCGCCGCCCGCGCGGGCTGTTTCTGGTGACCGGTCCGACCGGCTCGGGCAAGACGACCACGCTGGCGTCGATGATCAATTACATCAACATGAACTTCGACCGCCACATCGTGACGGTGGAAGACCCGATCGAGTATTACCACAACCACAAAGAGTCGGTCATCAATCAGCGCGAGGTCGGCAGCGACGTGCCCAGCTTCGCCGAGGCGCTGCGTCGCGTGCTGCGCATGGACCCGGACGTGATCCTCGTCGGCGAACTTCGCGACCTGGAGACCATGGAGTCCGCCATTCGCGCCGCCGAGACGGGCCACCTGGTCTTCAGCACCGTTCACACCACCGGCTGCCAGGGCACGGTCAACCGCATCATCGACGCCTTCCCGGTGGACCAGCAGGAGCAGATCCGCGTGCAGCTCTCCACCAACCTCATCGCCGTGCTGTCGCAGGCGCTCCTGCCGCGGCAGCCCAAGGGCATGGTGGCCGCGTATGAGTTCATGGTGACCACGCCGGCCATCTCCAACCTGATCCGCGAGAACAAGACGTACCGCATCGACTCGTCAATCCAGACGGGCAAGAAATACGGCATGCAGCTCCTCGACGAGCACCTGTGGTCGCTCTACGTCAAGGGCGACATCAACGCTGAGGACTGCATCGACCGCTCGCGCCACCCCGGCCAGATGCAGGACAAAATCGACCGCCACCGCCGAGGCCTGTCGGTGACCGAGATCGGACAGCAGGGCGAAGAGGGCGAGGGGGAGGGCGCGGACGACCTGCAGTTGCGGTCCTGACGCAGCGACGGTTGCGGGACGACCGCGGGACAACCGCGGGACAACGGCGGGACAACGGCGGGACAAGTGCGAAGACCGCTGCGCGATGCCCGCAGCGAGGACTGCGGAGACCTTGATCCTACTCCTCTCCCCTCCGGGGAGAGGCTCGGTGAGGGGTGAATGGCTCAAGAGCATTCCCCCATGGACGACTTGGGGCGGGGGGCGCGGCGGGTGCAATCGCTTTCCCACCTCCCTTCGGGAGGTGCATGGCGGAGGCTACCGCTTAGGCGGGGCAGGGGGAGGGCTTTCGTGCCCTTGCTCTCTCCTGACGCAACCGCACAAATCCTACCCAGCAAAGGTCTTTTCCCGCTTTTTTTCGGTGGTTGGCTTGACTGCCCGATAAACACCGGTGGCTAACGTCGCCGTCAGCTCGCCGTCCATGTGGGCGTCAAAGGGGATAGAGTGAAGCAGGATGATGCCCGGGAAAGGTTGGGAGGCGCCTCGTGGTTCCTTCCCTTCCCTTCCCTTCCCTTCCCTTTAAGGAGAAGTGTCCATGAAGAACGCAAGCGGGTTTCGTGGGGGATGGTCTTGCGCGCTGGCGGCCGGGGTGCTTTTCGCGGGGGTGCAGACGGCGCGGGCGCAATCGCAATTGCCTGGGACGATCAGCACCAGCGCGGGAGACCTGGTCATCAGTAAGCAGGCCTGGGCGGCGGGGATTACGTCGTTCGTGGCGGTCAGCGTAACCCTCGACGGAAACCTGCTGGGCAGTGTTCCGTTTCGGATTCAGGCGTCCGGGGCCGCGCCCGTGTACGTGGGGGCCGAGAACCCGATCGACTACTCGATCTGGCTGGATGACGACGGCCTGCCTGCGTATGTGAGCTTCTGGCAGGTGGATGAGTCGGTGATGCCGATCACGCTGACGTTCGCCGCCAATACGGGTGACCTGCCGACGGGGGCCTCGTCGTTTTTTGTTTTCATGAATCTGTACCTCGCAGCCCAACCCGGGGTCGTGCCTCCAACTCCGCCGGGAGGATGGGGCGGGACCAATCCGGACACAGGCAATGGAAACCCGGGGTACCCCGGCGACCATCCTGACAATTCCCATAAGCCGAATGGTGGGCCTGGCGGTAATGCCGACCCGAACATCAATCCCAATGGAACGGGCGGTGCGGGAGGAAATGGCGCGCCTGGCGGCAATGGAGGGTCAGGCGGCAACGGTGCAGGGAACGGTAAGGGCGGAAACGGCGGCAATGGCGGCGGCGGCGGGAATGGCGGTACTGGAGGCGCGGGCGGTCCCAACGCCGGGAATGGCGGAAATGGCGGGGAGGGCGGTCCCGGTGGGGGGAACGGCGGCAACGGGGGCATCGGCGGCAACAACGGCAATGGCGGGAACGGCGGGGAAGGGGGAGACAACTCGAACTCCGGCGGCAATGGCGGGAACGGCGGCAATGGAGGCAGTACCACCGGCTCAGGCAATGGCGGGAACGGCGGCGCAGGGGGTAATAGCACTGGCGGCGGCCTGGGCGGTGATGGAGGATCAGGAGCTACCACCTCCGGCTCGGGCGACGGCGGCAATGGCGCCAACGGCGGCAACGGCCAGACCGGCGGGGATGGCGGAAATGGTGGCAACTCCGCTACCGGGACGGGCGGAAAGGGCGGAAAGGGCGGAAACGGGACCGGAGGAACTGGAGGTAATGGCGGAATAGGTGGGAGCAACGGATCCGGTCCCGGCAGCGGTGGCAACGGCGGGAATGGCGGCAACAGCAGCGGAAGCGGAGGCGGCAACGGTGGAAACGGAGGCAGCAACGGGGGAGGCGGCGGAACCTGCGGGCAAGGAGGCAGCGGCGGCAGCGGCAATCCGCCGGGGCAGAACGGTGGCTCTGGCACGGGCTGCTGAGCGCTCCTCGTCTGGGAGTTGAAAAACCGCGGGGGATGGAACGCAGAGGTTCCATCCCCCGTTCTCTTTTGGTGCGGTACGGCGCTGGTTTCGGAATGCGCTGGGTCCGGGCGTAATCGCTGCCGGGGGTTGAAGCGAGATCACGGGCGTGGGCTTGGGCGTGGTTTGTGCGGCTTCACCGTGCTTTTATTCGTTCTTGAGATTTCGCAATGGTAGCGCCGCTCGCCTTCCCCTAGAATCCTCCGGGCTCCCGACCCTCCCTTGGAGGGAGGAGGGTGGGCGGATAGAGGGCAGCGTGGAGCATCGCGCTTCACAGGACGCGCGGAAACCCGGAGAAAGCGTGGAAACGACGAAACCGACAACTGGGAGCGCCCCCAAAGTGAGCGACGACAAGAAAGGTCGCAAGCGCGACCCCAAGATGCCGCCCATCGAGCAGCTTCGCGGGCGGCAGCTTGGGCGCATCCTCATGAAAATGGGGAAAATCCGCCGCTCCCACATCACCACCGCCCTGGACATCCAGAAGCAGCAGCGCACCCCCATCGGCACCATCCTCGTCGAGCAGGGCGTCATCACCGAGGAAGACCTCAGCCTCGCGCTCGCCGCCCAGGTCGGGATGGAGGCCGTCGAGCTGGGCAAGTACGACGTCTCGAAGGAAGTGCTCGCCATGATCCCCAGCCAGATGGCGCACACCTACCGCGTCATCCCCTTCGAGCACGACGCGCAGAAGAACGAGTTGGGCGTGGCCATCGGCAGCCCCGACAACTTCCTCGCGGTGGACGACCTGCGGACGCTGCTGGGCATGACCATCCGCCCGGCCTTGAGCACGCCGGACGACATCTCCCGGGCGCTGGACCGCTACTACCCCGAGCAGGAGCAGCAGTCCATCGCCTCGCTGATTGAAGAGGTGTCCTCCGACGAAGACCTCGCCAAGTTCCAGGGTCGCGGCGAGAGCATCGACCTCGACGACCTGCGCATGTTGGCGGACGCCAACCCCGTCAAGAAGCTGCTCAACCTCGTGCTTCTGCAGGCGATCAAGGATAAGGCGAGCGACGTCCACTTCGAGCCGTTTGAGGACGAGTTCAAGATGCGTTACCGCATCGACGGCGTGCTCTACGAGATGGTTCCGCCGCCGCGGTACATCGCCATGGCCATTACGTCGCGCATCAAGGTCATGGCCAACCTCGACATCGCCGAGCGCCGCCTGCCGCAGGACGGGCGCATCGAGCTGACGGTGGCGGGCAACCCGGTGGACCTGCGCGTCAGCGTCCTGCCGGTGATGCACGGCGAAAGCGTGGTGCTTCGCGTTCTCGACCGGTCCAACGTCCAGCTCAAGCTCGAACGCCTCGGCCTCCGCGAGGACGAGATGGCCATCTTCCGCCAGCTCATCAACAAGCCCAACGGCATCATCGTCAACACCGGTCCGACCGGCTCCGGTAAGACCACCACCCTCTACGCGGCCTTGAGCGAGCTGAACACGCCGGACACGAAACTCCTGACGGCCGAGGATCCGGTGGAGTACGACATCGACGGGCTGATCCAGGTGCAGGTGAAGCCGGAGATCGGGCTGACCTTCGCCCGGGCGCTGCGCAGCTTCCTGCGTCAGGACCCGGACATCATTCTCGTCGGTGAAATCCGCGACCTGGAGACCGCGCAGATCGCGGTGCAGGCCTCCTTGACGGGACACCTGGTATTTACAACTCTACACACGAACGACGCGCCGTCGGCGATTGCGCGCATGCTGGATCTGGGGCTTGAGGCGTTCCTGATTACAGCCACGCTTGAAGCAATCGTGGCGCAGCGTCTGGTTCGGCGCATCTGCACGAATTGCAAGACCGAGTTCAAGCCGAACGAAGAACAACTCTTTGAGCTGGACCTGCGACCCGAGGACGTCGGCGACAAGATCTTCTTCTACGGGAAGGGTTGCGACTTCTGCAACAACACCGGCTACCGTGGCCGGATGGGGATTTACGAGATCATGGTGACCGACGACGTGATGCGCGAGCTGATCATGCGTCACGCGTCCACCGGAGTTTTGCGGCAGGAGGCCATCAAGCGCGGCATGAGGACGCTGCGCGAGTCGGGCTTGAACGCGATCTACGACGGGCTGACGTCGATCGAGGAAGTGGTCCGCGAGACGATCATCGCGGAGTAAAGGGTTCAGGGGTCAGGGTTTGGGGTTCAGCAGAAGTCGGGATTCAGGGCTGCGGGCAACGACCGAGTGTGCGTGTATTGGGGAGCGTATCTGCGAAGCTCTGGCTAACAGCTAGGAGCCAATAGCTTTTGCCTTTCAAAGTGGAGTCTTTTCAATCATGGCAACCTACGCCTTTGAGGCCATGAGCCAGGCGGGCGACGAGATCAAGGACGAGGTGGAGGCCGCCTCGACGGAGGACGCTCTCGCCAAGATCCGCCAACTGGGCTACTTCCCCACGCGCATCAAGGAGAAGGGCGGCAAGAAGGACGGCGGCGCGGTCAAGAAGAAGAAGCAGGGCAGCGGCGGCATCGGGCGCGTCTCCAACAAGCAGTTGGTGCAGTTCACCCGCCAGCTTTCCACGCTTCAAGACGCCGGTCTGCCGATTCTCCGCAGCCTCAACATCCTCGAAGAGCAGGCTCGTCCCGGCAAATTGAAGAACACGCTGCGCGTCGTCGTGGAGGACATCGAGGGCGGTTCGACGCTGTCGGAGGCGATGGCCAAGCACCCGCGCGTGTTCAACCGGCTGTTCACGAACATGATCGCCGCCGGCGAAACAGGCGGCGTGCTCGACGTGATTCTCAACCGCCTGGCCGACTTCCTCGAAAAGGCGCAGAAGCTCAAGCGCAAAGTCATCGGCGCCATGATCTACCCGATCGTGGTGATCTGCTTCGCCGGCGCGATCGTCGGCGGCATCATGTATTGGGTCATCCCGAAGTTCAAGGAGATCTTCGACGACTTCGACGTGGAGCTGCCGGGGCTGACCAAGATGCTCATCGGCGTGTCGTATTGGTTCGCCAACGGCAAGCCGCCGGGCGTGGTGCTGGTTCCGCTGATCCCGATCGTGGCATACATGACGATCAAGCTGATCCGCTCGGCGAAGGGAGGGCGGTACGTCACCGACTGGCTGCTGATGCGCATTCCCGTGATCGGCGGCCTGCTGCAGAAGTCCGCCATCGCGCGCTTCACGCGCACACTGGGCACACTGATCAACGCCGGCGTGCCGATTCTGGAGGCGCTGAACATCACCAAAGACACCGCGGGCAACGAAGTGTTCTCCCGTGCGATGGAGACGGTGCACGACTCCATCCGCGAGGGCGACAGCTTCGCCAACCCGCTCCGCGCCACCAAGACCTGCGATGCCATCGTGGTCAACATGGTGGACGTCGGCGAGGAAACCGGCGAGCTCGACAAGATGCTCATCAAGGTGGCGGACAACTACGACGAAGAGGTCGAAACGGCCGTGGCGAGCCTCATCTCGCTGCTCGAGCCGGTGATGGTCGTGGTCCTCGGCGGCATCGTGGGCTTCATCGTCGTGGCGCTGTTCCTGCCGCTGGTGAAGCTGATCGAGTCAGTGTCGGGATGATGGGAGGGTTTGGGATTTCGGATTTGAGAGTCGAGATCTGATCTCGGAGATTTGAGATTTCGGATTTGAGAGTCGAGATCTGATATCGGAGATTTGAGATTTCAGATTTGAGATCTGGAATCGCGCGTCGCGGGCAGGTAAGCGTCGCACAACGGATTGAATGCGGGGCGTCGCGGGTGGGGCCGCTCTGTGAGCGGCCAACGGTCCGCCGGCTCTCTGAGCCGGCGTCCGCGGCAACGATGAAACGAGCGGCGCCGACCCGCGCCGCTCTGGGGAGAAGAGAGTCATGACGGCAAATCGTTTGAAGCGTTCCACAAGCACCGCCGCGCCGGCGTTCACGCTGATCGAGCTGCTCACCGTCATCTTCATCATCGGGATTCTGATCGCCATTCTCATTCCTTCGCTCAATGCCGCGCGCCGGCAAGCCAAGAGCGCCTCGACGGCGGGCACCGTCCGCGCCATCGGCACGTCGCTGGAGCTCTTCAAGAACGAGAACGAGCGGGACTTCACGCGGACCAACGGCTACCCACCGTCGTTCTCGCACCCCACGCTCCTCGACGATCAGAACAACCCCGTCTTCACCGAGCAGGACAGCGCCGAGGGGCGGTTCCCCTTCATCCAGAGCAAACCGCACGTGTACGGCGCGCAACTGCTGCCCGTCATGCTGATGGGGCTGGACTTCAACGGGTACATCCGTCCCAGTTCCGTGCCGAAGGACAAGAAAGCCAAGCCGTGGGAATGGTACGAGCCGGACACCAACGGCCACCTCCTCCAGCGCTCGACGCTGTACATGGACCCCGGCAAGCTGCGCCTGCTGGAAACGGAAGAGCTGGGCGGCTCGCAGCCCGCCGACATGATCACGCTCTTCCCCGACTGGGACGACATGAAGGATCTTCCGGTCATCCTCGACAACTTCGACACCCCCGTTCTGTACTACGCCTCGAACCGCGCGGCCTCGACGCGCAACCTCATCGAGGACGAGCACAAGTTCGATCACAACTACACGGACGAAGGCGGCCCGCCCTTCTACTTCCACCAGGACAACCGCGGCTTCACCGGCTTCGGCGCCAACCCTGACGGCACCGGCGCCACGCCCGGCTGGAACTTCGCCGGCGAGCAGAACGGCGGAATGCACGGCATCACGGCCATGGGGCATCTGCTCAAGGCCGACGACATTGACGAGTACGAAAAGACGTTCGCGCACTACGTCCATGACGAAACGGCGCACGACGCCAACCAGCAGGAGCGCGCCAACTGGCCGATGCGCGCCCGGAACGGGGATTCCTACATCCTGCTCAGCCCCGGCGCCGACGGGCTGTACGGCACGGTGGACGACGTGTCCAACCTGCCGGGAACGTGACGGCGCGGGCGGCGGGAGAGACTTCGCGGAGCCATCCGCATCGGGGGATTTCACATGAATCGCACGCACAACAAGGCATTCACGCTCATCGAGCTTCTGGTGGTGATCCTCATCATCGGCATCCTGATCGCCATCCTCATCCCGGCCATCAGCGCCGCGCGCACGCGCGCGAAGGTCGCGGCCGCGCAGGCGGAGATGACGTCGCTGGAGACGGGGATCGAGGTCTTCCGCGGCGAGCAGGCGCTGGGGGGCAGCTATCCGCCCTCGCGCAGCGACTACATGGACGGCAGCGGCCAGAAGGACGTTCAGCTCATCGCCGACCCCGGCGCCACCACCGGCGGCAACGACCCGGACCGCAGCCGCGATCCGCTGATCGGCGGCGCGCACCTGCTCGTCCAGGCGCTCCTCGGCGCCGACCTGCTCGGTCCGCCGGGCTTTAAGGATCCCGACAACGACGGCATGTGGGCGGACAACACCCATGCGGACGCGACCAAGACCCCGCCCGGAACGTACGCGCTGGACCCGACGACGGGCCAGGCCAAGTGGACGCGCTACGGCAGCGGAAACGGCTTCGTGGACCAGGGGGCGCGGGGACGGATTTCCACGTTGGACGACTTGATCAACACCGGCGGCGCGGTGGCGCACGACAATCCTTCGGATGCCTCGCGCAAGCAGCGCTTCTTTGTGGACCCGTGGAACGCGCCGATTCTGTACTACCGCGCCAACCCCGCGGCCAAGTCGCTGTGCGGGCTGGACACGGACGCCGGCGCCTGCGGCGGCGTGTACGCGCTGGAGGACAACGCGGTGCTGACCGGGCGCAACGACACGCTCGACACCCAGTACAACGGCAAGGGCGTGGATTTCGGCGGCGGCGAGCTGGCCGATGCGACCGGGTATTACCACCGGATCTACAAGAACACGCACCCCAAGAGCGTCCCGAAGCCCAACGACGGCACGAGCGACATTTCCACGGCCGCGTTCGACAACACGTTCGCCAGGTTCGTCTGGGACAAGTCGGTCAAGGCGCGCAACGAGCCGGTGCGCAAGGATGCCTTCCTGCTGGTCAGCGCCGGCCCGGACCTCATCTACGGCACGGGCGACGACGTGCTGAACTGGACGAAGAGCGACTAGAGGGGAAATGGCGAATGGCGAATGGTGAATGGCGAATGTTGCAGGTCGAATGCTGAATGCCGAAATCAGAACCCCTCACGCAAGTGAGGGGCCATGCGCGCAACCGCCGAGCGGCGCAGTAAAGCCCGCAGCGCCGGCGATGGCGCTCTCGCAGTTGGGGTTGCCGAATGCGGAATGCTGAATGCTGAAAGGTGAAGGCGACACACTTATGGCCACCGGGTCAGATCACAATCAAGCCCGCCGTTCGCACGATCGCCGCCGCGCAGGAGCGACTCCGAGTTGCGGCATTTCGGCGTTTCGGCGTTTTGGCGTTTCTTCCGCCCCCCGTGCGCGGCGCGCCGGCTTTACGCTGATTGAGCTGCTGGTCGTGGTGGCGATCATCCTGGTGTTGCTGGCGGCGATCGTGCATGTCGGAGGATGGGCTTTTCACAAGGGGCAGGCGAAGAACACCGAGGCCGTGCTGGGAATCCTTGCGGACGCCTGCACCCAGTTCAAAGAGAGCGCGCCGTTGGGCGCGGTGAAGCAGAAATCGGCGTCCGCATCAGGCATCGTGACATACGCCGGGCGGTATGGGAATTATCCCCCCGACGAGCTGGAGATCTTCAGCAAGCACGGTCTGCCCGGCTCCGACCCGAAGCCGCCGGACGGCAACCCGTTGATTCCGGGCGGGGCGAGCATTCGGCCTGATCTGTTTCCGCAGCCCTACGACGACATGAAGTTCTACACCACCGGCGCGGGTGCGAAGCCCGAGTTCGAGCATCGCGACAACGCCGCTCTCGTGCTGGCGATTGAGTTGTTCAGCGAGGAGGCCGCCTCGACGCTGGCGAGGATTCCCTCGCGGAACTGGAAGCCCGTGGCGAACGACTCGGGCGGCAAGCCGCTGGTGTACATCGACCGCGACGCCAGCGACGACTACACGGACGGCGACGAGCCGATCCGCTACGTGGTGGACAACTGGACCGTGCCGATCGCCTACATGGCGCAGCGCGACTACCGCGCGTCGAATCCGGTGGATTCCAGCAACCATAAGACCGACTGGAGTTGGAATCAGGTCTCCTCGCGGCTGGTCAAGCTCAACGGCGACGCGCCCGTCATCTTCTCCTGGGGTCCGGACGGGCGCGAGCAGCTCACCGAGGCCGGCATGGGCGCGGAAGGCAAGGCCCACCTCGGCGCCGACTGGATGACGACGCTGGACAACTCCGCCAAGGACCGCGTGGACTTCCCGCTCAACACCGACAACGTGTACGCCAACCCCGCGCTGTCGGAGATCCTCTCGAAGGGCAAGTGAGGGGCGGGGATCGGGTAGTCGGGGATCGGGCACTCGTGAATGGTGAATCGTGAATCGAGGGTCGGATTGCGAAGCTCTGGCCAACAGCCAACAGCTAACAGCGCTTGCCATGAACCATAAGACATGCACATCCCGCAGATCGGCGCACCGGCGCGCAAGGTGGGGCGGCTCTCCGAGCCGGCGCGCCTTCACGCTCACCGAGCTTCTCGTCGTCATCGGCATCATCATCCTGCTGGCGCTCGTGGCCATCCCCGCCATCAACCAGATGTGGGAGCAGCGGAAAATCTCCGAGGCCGAGACGATCCTCCGTGGCGCGCTGATGAACGCCCGCCAGAAGGCGCTGGGGCACTCCGACACCGGCCTGTTCTTCTACCTCGACGCCACCGGCACGCAGCACATCGCCCTCATCCAGCGGGAGGACGAGCCGTCGTCGGCGCGCTACGAGGATGACGGCACGACGGAGAGGTGCCCTGATGATATGGTCGACCAGCCCCTCGGCGTGCGCGTCGATCTGATCTCGACGAATCGCTTCGCCCTCGTGCCGGGCCAGAGCTTCACCCTGCCCAAGCCGATGCGCGCCGCGCCGAGCAGCGCGCTGCTGCCGGCCTCGGCGGACCGCAAGCTTTCCTTCGAGCGCTACAGCGACGTGGAACTGGCCAACAACGACTTCGACAACCCGCAGGGCTACAGCAGCAGCGAGCAGTACGAACCGCAGCGGCATCGCAACGACTTCGCCATCGTCTTTTCCTCGCAGGGACAGTTGCTGCTTTCCCGCGACGTGCTGATCTACGACGCCGACGACGAGTGCCAGGACGGCGGCACGGACGCCAACCGCGGCGACGTCACCGGCCTGCACGTCGAGCCGTCCGTCGCGCTCTACGCCGTCGGCTCGCTGGCGACCAAAAACGACGATCCCAAGCCGCGCCAGATCGACTCGGCCAACACGAAAACCAATCTCGTGTACCTCATCTCCGCCGAGATCGGCGGCAAGCCGACGGCCGTGAACTTCTCCTCGGTGCGCGGCGTGGTGGTGTACGACGACGAGCTGTACCAGAAGATGTCCACCGGCTCGCATCGTCAGTTCCTGCTGGACACGGGCCGGCCTTACTACGTCAGCAACGCCACCGGCGACATCATCCGCGGCCCGCTGGGCACGGAGGGGGCGTAAGAAACGTCGAAACGTCGAAACGCCGAAACGTCGAAATGGCGAAACGCGAAATCAGAGCCGCGACCGTAAGGGAGCGCGTTACCTAAAATCAGAGCCGCGACCGTAAGGGAGTTCGTTACCTAAAAACAGAGCCGCGACCGTAAGGGAGCGCGTTACGAAGTTCGAATGCGTCTGGTGTATCGCCGGATGCGGGGTGCGGGGTTGGAGAGCGCGTAATGAGCATGTCCGCGTAGGGCGGGCTATCCCCGCCGCCCGGCCGACGGGCGATGCGGGCGCCTGCGGCGTGGAAACCGGCTTGAGGGGACGCTTGGGGGCGGCGACACTGCCGGTTGACGGGAACGGGACATGACAAGAAAGCCAAACACAACCGGCAGCCACCTTCCACACGCGGCCCTCGCGCCACGTATCGCGTTGGAGGGCCGTGCCACCCTCGCGCCGCGCGTCGCCTTCGCGCGACCCCGCAGCCGCGGCATCTCGCTGGCGGAGATGATGATCGCCGTGGTCATCCTCGGGCTGGGTCTGCTCATGGTGGCCACCCTCTTCCCCGTCTCGTGGCTCTCGGCGCGCAAGCTGGCGGAGCACACCACCACGCTGAGCTGCCAGGAAGCGGCCAACCAGACGCTGCAAACGCTGCTCAAGGTGGATGGCAGCGAAACCGAGTCGGCGATGCTCCCCGGGGATCAAATTCAGTTTTGCGAGTGCACCGATTGCAGTGATCAAGGGCAGCTTACATTCGCGGCCAGTTCGGTGGAGGTGAATGGACAGATTGGAGTTCCTATTCCACGGGTTCACACCCTGAACTTGGGCAACGTACTATTCGAGGGCAAGCGTCAGTTTATCCCGGAGGACTCGTGGAGGCTTGAACACACGCGTGTTGGCGAACTGCTTGGCTCAGGCGGCACCTTCTATCCTCCTTCGACGTGTACCTGTGAGCAACTCGATAAGAGCGGCAACATTGATTTCAGCCGCATACGGACCTTTCTGTCGTCAGCCGTGGGTCTGCAGGATCGGGTATATCCACCTCTCGGGAACAGGCCGTCTTCCGATTTTCAGGTTGTGACTGGTGACAACCTACGCTGGGATGAGGCCCTCGCTACTCGGCGATACGCATGGTCGGTGTTCTACCGCTTTGCGGACGATTACATTCGAACTGCAGGCGAGAACACCTGTACTGACAATGACCCTAACGATGGTTCTACGAACGACGACAATGAACAGTACTTGCAGCTAAAAGAGGCAGACGCAACCCGGGCAATCATGATGTACGTTGTTACGGTGCGTCGGCCGAGACCAACCATGCGTTATGCCCTGCAAGATCCGCAGTACGTGGCTCATCCCGATCCGCGGCAGGCCCTTCGCGACGGTGCGACGCAGATCGCCGCGCTCGGCTCGGACAAGGATCTGATGTTCCCCTCGCCGTGGCGCGTGCAGGTGCTCCTGCCCGAGAAGATCGGCAGCCGGGTCCGGTGTGCCGATCCCGACGACGATGATCCCAGGAAATGCCCGACGGGCGTGGCCACGGAGATCACGGTGAACGACGCCAGCCTGGGTCGCATCGACGACACCTCGCCGGCTTGGGCGGTGGACCTGTTCGATCGCGGCACGATCTTCATCGACGAGCTGAGCGGCCAGATCTATCGTGTGGAGAAGCGCCGGCTCACCGACGACGACACCGTGGCGCACCTGACGCTAGACCGCGAGATCGTGATCGAAGACAAGGGCATCAACTTCGGCGACGAGGATTCGGTCTCCATTTGCGATCCGTCCAAGGATCCGGATTGCAGTCCGTGCGAATCCTTCAAGAAACCGCCGTGGGACGTCCCGTCGAATCGGTACCTCGACGATTGCGAGCGTCTGCGCACCGTCTGGGTCTTCCCGCCGCCGGTGCAGGGCGGTCGCGGCGCGGGCGAGCCGCTGGCGTTCGACGGCAGCCCGCCGGTGGTGGACATCTCCGTGCGGACGCTGACGATTTCGCCGTGAGACTCGTGCAGCGGGCGTCGTCCATCGTCCATCGTCCATCGTCCATCGTGCCTCGTGCCTCGTGCCTCGTGCCTCGTGCCTCGTGCCTCGTGCCTCGTGCCTCGTGCCTCGTGCCTCGTGCCTCGCCATTTGCACTGAGTAGGACCGCGGAGTGGTTTGCCCTGATCCGGCTGCGCCTGCGGAGGGGCGCGTCGGCTCGCAACGGAGGGTTCGCGGACGAGGGTTTCGGGGCGAGTCCTCTTGGGCCGGCTTCAGCCGGGCGGTTCTTGCCACCGCCTTCAGGCGGTGGGGGCGGCCAAACAGCGCGCCGCCAGCCGGGCTTCAGCCGGCTTGCGCTCCCCGCGAGACAAGCCCGGCTGAAGCCGGCTGAAAGCAGGAAGGCATCGCGCCGTCCCCCACCAACTGAAGTTGGTGGCAAGAGCCGGTCGGCTGAAGCCGACCCACGAGGGCGCTGCCGGCACCGTAGAAGGCGCTGCCGGCAACGTGGAAGGCGCTGCCGGAATGTAGAAGGCGCTGCCGGAATGTAGAAGGCGCTGCCGGAATGTAGAGGGCGCTGCCGGCAACATGGAAGGCGCTGCCGGCAACGTGGAAGGCGCTGCCGGCAACGTGGAAGGCGCTGCCGGCAACGTGGAAGGCGCTGCCGAAATGTAGAAGGCGCTGCCGGCAACGTGGAAGGCGCTGCCGAAATGTAGAAGGCGCTGCCGGCAACGTGGAAGGCGCTGCCGGAATCGTCGATGGCGCAGGCACATGCGTAGATGGCGCGGGACTGGCCGTGGATTCTGACATATCAGCTTCCACCCGCGACCGACTGATGCCCCGGAGCCCCGCCCGGATTTCCACGGCCGATTCAGCTTTCTTCCGCCGGTCGATTCAGCTTTGTCTTGCCAGCCAAGCAGCGTGTTTCTCAAAACCAAGTCAGCATGATCCCCAAAGGCAAATCAGCGTGATCCCCGAAGGCAAGTCAGCGTGATCCCCGAAGGGGATCCACGTGAGCAGCCGCGGGCGCAGCCCACGGGCGCCGGCCAGCGGCGGAGTCCAACCCCGCGAGGGGTTGGATCCTGGGACGCTCCGGCATCCGTGGGGTGCGCCCACGGCGATTCACACATATCCCCTACGGGGATCAAACCGACGTTCGGCGTACACATTCATTCCAGCAATTCGGCCATTCACTCAGGCAAGTCCGCATGACCGAGGCGCCGCCTCCCGATGGGCGGGTGAAACCCGGTCGGCCCAGGCTTGTAAATGCTGTGCCGGGATTTCTGGGCACACCCCTCCGAATGATCGTTGTGGGGCGTCCCTTGACCCCCTCCACGCCGCCGCCTTCAATCATGTGACTCAGGCTTGCTTCCCGGGGCGCGCCGGGCGGAAGCACTTTGTCAACGGAGCAACCCAGCGGTGGACGAGCAGCGCACGGCATTCGACGCGGCGGAACTGGCCGTTGCGCTCAGTCATTTCGATCTCGGCGTGCTGGAGTCCATTACGCCGCTGGCTAAGGGATCGAGCCGCAGTCCGAAGGTCGGCATCGTGGCGCAGCGCGGCAAGTTTCTGCTGAAGCGCCGCGACGCGGTGCATTGCGATCCTGAGCGCATCCGCTTCTCGCACGAGCTTCAAACCCACCTCAAGGCCGGCGGGTTCCCCGCGCCGGACGTGATCGCCACGCGCAGCGGCGGGCGTTCCTTCCTGCGGCTGCAGGACCGGGTGTACGAGCTGTTCGAGTTCGTCGCCGGCCAGCGGTTTCGCGGCACGGTCGAGGAATGCGTCAGCGCCGGCGCGACGCTGGCGGCGTTTCATCAGATGACCGCCGACCTGCGCACGCGCTCGGCGATCCCGCGCGGCGACTATCACGACAACGCCACCGTGCGACGGGCGCTCGAGCATCTCGGCGCGGAGGGCAATGGCCGAAGCGGCATCGCCGCGGCCGCACGCCGGCTGCACGCCTCGTACGACGGCGCCTGCGGCGAAGCCCGGGAATGCGGCCTGCCGACCTTTCCGCCGGCGGTCATTCACGCGGACTGGCACCCGGGCAACATGCTCTTCCGCGGCGCGCAGATCGCCGCGGTCATTGATTATGATTCGGTGCGCGTGTCGCGGAGGATCATCGACGTGGCCAACGGCGCGCTGCAGTTCTCGATCCTCGCCGGCGGAAGTTTGCAGGAATGGCCCGAGCATCTGGACGTCCAGCGGTTCCATGCGTTCCTGCGCGGATACGAGGAGGTATCGAGGTTTCAGCCCGGCGAGCGCACGTGCCTGGCGCCGCTGATGCGCGAGGCGCTGATCGCCGAGGTCGTCGCGCCGATCGCGCGGACCGGGAACTTCGGCGGGCTCGACGCGGACGACTTCCTGCCCGTCGTGGAGAAGAAGCTGACCTGGCTCACGCAGAACGCGACGGAGCTGACCGCGACGACGGTGGCGGTGTGAGGTCTCGGTGGCGGTGTGAGCCCTCGGTGGCGGCGTGAGACCTCGGCAGGACGGCGAACCAAACGTTCCGGTCGTCACCCCCGCGCAGGCGGGGTCCAGGGTAGTTCGTCGCTCCGCGACGAACGCTCGCCACGGAGTGGCGAACTACCCGATTCGCTCTGTGGCGAGACTGGATTCCCGCCTGCGCGGGAACGACGGACTGGATTCCCGCCTGCGCGGGAATGACTGCCCGCGGCATTGAGCTTGGCACTGCGCCAGCCCGATCCTTGAGCCCGCAAGGATTGCCCCTGTCCGATCCTGTCGCAATCTCCGCGCAGACCTTGCGCGATGCGCGAGACAACGGCGGTTTTCGCCGGGCGTAAAGCCCTCAATCCCTTCCCAAACTCCCCCGGTTTCCACTATCACGGCCATAAACTTATGGCAAACATGACGTTACTTGAACAGTGTGATTTTTTTCTCAAGCCGACCCCATTACCGGTCGATAAGATGATCGGACGGACACATCGGGTAGGCACTGGAGAGAGAGACTCCTTCCGGCTAAGGCGCCTGCCCCATACGTTCAGCCAGACGATTCAAGGACGAATCCGAAACGAACCGGGTTTTCCCGGAACGAGCGCGGAAGACGCGCGCCTCTCCAGGGACGGAGACGCCGTCTGGACTCCTGTTCACCGTGGCCGGAATCGGAGGCGGAACGCCATGAATCGCATCGAGACTCATCTGCTTGCTCGTGTTCCTTTCGTCCTGCCCATGCCCGCGGCGACGCCACAAGCGCGTTCCAGCGGAAGCGCCCGTCCGGCGGTAAGCGATGATCCGGCCGACGCCGTAGAGTTTTCGGACCATGCCGCAGCGCTGTCGCAGCGCGTCGCGCCGCCGCGCTTCTCCAGGATATCGACGCTGCGCGATCAGATCGAATCCGGCTCTTTTGAGACGAACGAACGGATTGAGGGCACGGTCTCTCGCCTCGCGGACCTTCTCGGTCTGTAGCGATAAGCTCGATTCTCCCGCCGTAAGTCCGAGTCAAACTGGCAAATCCTGCCGCCGTATCCGACAACTCTTGCAGCATGAGTACGCTGCTGAGCACATCCGGAGTGATGCGTGCGCTTCGCGCGTTTGACGACGCCGACCGGTCGCTGAGCATCTCCATGACGCGGCTGTCCACCGGACGGCGGATCAACTCGGGCGCCGATGACCCCGCGGGCTTGATCGCCACGGAGGCGTTGAGCGCCGAGATCCGCATGTTGGAGGCCGAGCAGGCCAACGCCGCGCGCATCGACAGCTACGCGGCCATTGCGGAAGGCGGGCTTTCGCAGGTTTCCGATCTCTCCTCGGAACTCGCGGGCAAGCTCGTCGCGGCCGCCAATTCCGGCGGCATCTCCGAGGAAGAGCAGGCCGCTTACCAGACCGAGATCGACAGCCTCGTCAGCTCGATCGAGCGGGCGGCCGGTCCGGCGATGGAGCGGCTTGAAGGTCTGAACCTCCCCGACGACCAGGTGGGCGAGCTTTCCAGCGAGCTTTCCACCGCGCTGACGGAGCTTCGATCCGTCGCCTCCGGCGGAGAGCACTCGGTCTCCAGCGGCGAGGTCGAGGAAGCGATGGCGCGCGTGAACACCGTGGTGTCCAAGGCCGCGGAGCTGCGCGGCGCGGTCGGCGCGTATCAGCGCTACTCGCTGGAAGCGGACATCAACAGCAGCCGCGTGGCGATGGAGAACCTCATGGAGTCGCGCAGCCGTATCGCGGACACCGAGTATGCGCTGGAGACGTCCAATCTGAATCGCGCGCAGATCCTGCGAAAAGCCGCGACGCAGGCGCTGAGAATCACGCGGGCCTTGCCGGAGAACGTGCTCGATCTTCTGTCGCAGGTGAGCTGATCGCGATTCCGTGTTACGGTCGAATCGCGTCGAACCGCGCGCGCTCCTTCCACTTGGGCGGCTGGCCGATCAGGCCCTGCACGTCTTCTTCGAGAACCACGGGCTTCGCCGTTCTTGGCAGGACGAACAGCCCATAGGCGGATACCTCGACGCCGCCGCCGTCCGGGCCCATCGTCTGATAGGACAGGTCATCGAACCGCACGAGCATCCGCCCGGCGTCCTCGGCGGCCGATACGACTTCCACGCCGTTGCTGTTGTAGGCCTTGCCTTGAAACACGGCGATGACGACGCACGCGGAGAAGTCGATCCGCGGCACGGCGAGGTCGCCGTGCCCGCCCGGCGTCGGCGCGGTTCCCTTGTGCTCGTGCCACACTTTCGCCCACTCTTCCGCCGTGGTGATGCGCGCGTACCGCGGCTTTTCAATGCGACTGTCGGCGCCGATCCATGAGACGAGGACCGGGATGGTTTTTTCTTCAGCCATCGCCTGCGCACTCTGTGGAGGTGGCTGAAACGCCGCCGGCGCCGCCGGCGCTGCGGCGAGCAAGTGCATCGCCCATCCCATCACGATCAAACCCGCCGCCGACGCCACGATCCCACGATTCCGAATTGAACCCATGATCTCTGCCTCCCGATGAACCGCCCGCTTCACGCCCGATATTGTCGGAGGATTGTATCGCGCCTGAGAAACCGAAGTTGCCGCCCACCGGCGAAAACCGCCGATGTTACGTAGCCGACGTGGAATGACCGATAAGTCTTGCCTATGCACACACTTTCCATCGCGGTGTTCGGAGGCGGATGGTGGGAGAAGGCCGCGGCGAAGTTGGAGGCGGAGGCGTCGATCCTGCCGATCGCCGTGCCCGCAAACGGGAATGCCTACTGCGCGGACGTGGCCGGTCGCGTGCGCCTCGGCACGGACATTCAGCACGGCGGCAGCGCCGGCGACGCCGGCTTCTGGCTCGACAACGGCGGCGCCGGGCTGAACTTCGTGACCGGACCCAACGGCGAAAACGACCTCCACCTGCTGCACGAGCGCGCGGACAAGCTCCTCGTTTCGCATTTCATCGACCCCATCCACGTCTGCTTTCAAGGAATTCCCTGGCAGGTGCTGTGGCTTTCGCTGGCCAGCCGCACGTGGGTGAAAGCCGTCTGGGACCGCGCTCATGCCCGCGAGCTGGAGTCGTTCGGCGTTCCCAATGTGGTGCATCTGCCGATGGCCGCGCCGGATCGGGACTACGTCGATGCCCCGGTGAGCACGGACGACATCCGCCGCGCGGTGTCGTTCGTCGGCGGGCAGAACACGAATTACTTCAAGGCTGACATGCAGGTTTCCGGGGAGCAGCTCCTGCCCGGCGCGCTGGCGTCGGCCGTGCGGGCGGACCTGGCGGATGTGACGTTCTTCGACGTGTATCAGGATTTGTACGCGCTAGGACCGGCGATTCGCGCCGGCGATCCGCCGAAGGAACGATGTGAGCGGCTTCAGCGATACTACGCCGCGAAGCTTTTCTATCACGCTTCGCTGTGCATCCGCAATCGCGATCGCTTCGCCGTTTTCCTGAAGCGCCAGCTTGGCGACCTGTTCCACCTGATCGGGCGCGGCTGGGACGCCGCCTACGGGCTGACGTGCGACCCGCAGCTTTCCGACGACGCGTACTTCAAGCACTTCCGCGAGACGGCCATCAACATCAACCTCGTCAACGGTAACGCCGAGACGGGGCTGAACATGCGCCATTTCGAGATCACCGCGGCGGGCGGCTTCATGCTGTGCTACGCCCAGCCTGAGCTGGAGGAGTGCTTTGTCGTCGGCGAGGAATGCGACGTGTTCCGCAGCGAGACGGAGCTGCTGGCGAAGATCGAGTATTACCTGGAGAACCCGCAGCGCCGCGCCGAGATCGCCCGCGCGGGGCAGCGCCGCACGCTGTCCAACCACCTGTACAGCCATCGGCTGCACACGCTCATGACCGCCGTGCAGGCGCACAAGGACAAGCCCGAGCCGCAACTGGTCGCTTCACGCGAGGGCCGGCGCGAAGTCGCGGGCGCGGTGTCGCCCTGATCAAGGCCTGACTGGACGCTTCCATGCCGCTGCGCATCGCCACGACCTCGCAGATGATCGCCTCCGTCCGAGCGGCGGGATTCGACGGCGTCCTTCTGCCCACGCTGCCGGACGAGGACATTCATCGGGGCATGGAACGCCGGCTTGCCGATGGCGCGATCCTCGAGCCGTTCCTGCGGCGGGAGCGCGTCGATCTGCTGCTGGATGTGGACACGTCCGCGCTGACGCTGTCCCCGCTGCCCGGGCGAGGCGGCGAGATCGGACTTACGGCCGAAATCTGCGGAGTTCCTCACGTCTGCCTGTACATCGACCCGGTCACCTCCACGATGAACAAGGTTCCTTGGACGCAGCATTGGGCGATGCTGGAGCGCCCGTCGTGGGTGAAAGCCGTCTGGGAAGCGCCCCATGCCGATGAGCTGATACAACTGGGTATTCCCCAAGTGGTCCGGTTGCCCATGGCCATCGCCGACCGCGACTTCGACACTTCCCCGCCGAGTCCGTGTGGGGACGGCCCCGTGGTCGCGTTCATGGGACACCCGGCCTCGTCCTGGTTCCGTTCGCAGAATCCGGTCCTTCCGCGGCAACTGCTTCCGGGTTTCATGGCCGCGGCGGTGAATGCCGATGCGCCGGGCACGCCGTTCCATCAGGTTTACCACGATTTGTACCGATTCGGTCAACCCGTCACGGCGGCGGATCCGCCCGACGCCCGCGCGCGCAAGAGCGCCGACTACTTCAACGCCAAGTTTGTGTACAACGCCTGGCTGGCGGTGCGGCAACGCGATCGCTTCGCCATCTTCCTTTCAAAGCACCTCGGCGATCGGTTCGAGTTGATCGGCGACTTCTGGGACAAGGACCACGGGCTGGTGCAGAAGCCGACGATTCGGAATTACGACGAACTCTACCGCCGCATGCGCGAAGTCCCCATCTGTCTGAATCTCGTCAAGGGATGCCTGGAGGCAGGGCTGAACCTGCGCCACTTCGAAGTGACGGCGGTCGGCGGCTTCCTGCTCACGTACTGGACGCCGGAGCTGTCGGAGTGCTTCGAGGTCGGCAAGGAGTGCGAGACTTTTCGCAACGAGCGGGAGCTGCTGGAGAAAGTCCGATACTACGTTGCGCATCCGGAGGAACGGCTGGCGATCGCGGCGGCCGGGCAGCGCCGCACGCTGCGCGATCACCTGTACAGCCGCCGCATCCGGCAGCTCGTGGACATGCTCCGGCAGCGCGGCGTGCTTGCCCAAGAGGCATCACAGGCGGACCCTGCCGATAAACCGATGGAAATCAGTGTCCGCGGCGTGCCGCCCTGCTCAACCTGGCGAGAAGTTCCCGGCGGCGTCAACTTGGCCGCATCCCGACCTGGGGGAGTGGCCGATGGCATGATTGTTGCATCCGCTCGGATGAGGGTATGATGATGACTGCCATGTGTCCGACAGGCGATGAGTTTGAGTCCACGCCCGGCCGCTGCACACCCCGGCGCAGCGCCACGACGGATAAACCTCGTCCGTGCCTGGAGCACTTCACCGCGTCAACGCAGGCCGCGGCGACGCAGGCCGCGGCGACCCCGGCGCTGCTGCGATTCCCCCTCGAAGCGCTCGACGGCGGCGAGATCATCATTCTGGCGGTCAAGCCGTCGGTGCTTTCGCCCGTCTTCGATTCGGCGCGCTGGCTGGTCGTCCTGCTGCTGCTGGCAATCGGCGTCCTCTGGACCGGAGCCTCGCCGCTGCGGCTTTCGTCGCAGACGGCGGCGCAGATGTTCATCGGGGCGGCGGCGCTTCGACTGGTGTACGCCGTGGTCCGCTGGAGCGCGACGTGGTACGTGCTGACGAACCGGCGGGTGCTGGAGATCCACGGCATTCGAGCGCCGCGCGTCAACTCGGCGCCGCTGATCGAGGTGCGCAACACGTATCTGACATCCGCCCCGCACGAGCGGCTTTTCCGCCTCAGCAGCATCACCTTTGTCCTTCAGCATGAAGACCGCCCGCCGTGGGCTTGGCGACATCTCCACCAGGGCGAGGACATCCACCGCCGCATCCGTCGCGCGATCGAAAACGCGCTCGACGCCCTGCCGCACTAGAGCAAGCTCGGTTTTCGTGCAGCGAGCCGCGGACTTCAGTCCGCGCGGATTCTCGGAACGGGCGGCTCATTTCGCTCCGCGAAAGCCGCTGCACGAAATCGAATCGTGCTGCAGTGTAGTGCCTCGCAAATATCACAGCGTTCAATTTTTGGGGGGGCGGGCGTCCTCGCCCGCCGGCGGGCCGGATCAAAGCCCTGCCGAAAGTCAACCCCGCTGCGCCAAACTATCGATGATTTTACAGGGCAAGATCGCCGATTTTTTTTCTTCGCACCGCGTGCCGCGAGGGTATAATGGAATGCGTCGTCCCGCCGCGATGGGGACATCAAGCCTGTTCCAAATGTGGCGGAGCCGATAGACGAAACCAGGGAGGCTCGTTTAATCGAGCGGCTAACGACGTACCGACCCCTTTGAGGTTGGCGGTCTGTGTCGCTCGGAGCCGCCCACCTGACTCGAAGGGTTTCGTCACTGATAAGGCTCGATGTCGATAAGACATTGCGGGTCCGGGACGACGTTGAAAGGGGCCTGCGCCGCGCGGCGCAGGCCCTGTTCATTTGAGAGCCGGACTTGCCGATCCAGCTACGCCTCGCAGCCATGAAGCGGTCCCGGACGTCTCGATGGCTTTCCGCCGAGATATCGCCCCGTGCAGCACGCGGCGCACAGAACCAGTCGTCATTCCCGCCCAGGCGGGAATCCGGTCTCGTCGCGGAGCGATGAACTACCCGGGCGGGAATCCGGCCACGTCGCCTACTGCTGCCCGATGACGGCCGTGCCGCCGCAGGAGGCGAGAATCAGATCCTTGTTGATGGTCAGCGTCTCGCTGGTGGCTCCGCTCTTGACGTGCAGCGTGGGACGCACGATCCCCCCGGTGGCGCAGCGGCTGACGCCCTCGGCGACGGTGTTGTACGGGTTGTCAAACGTGCCGAACTCGAAGATCGGGTTGCCGAACTGGACCCACACGTCGTACCGGGAGAACCGCCAGTCCTCCACCGTGCGCCGCCGATTGTTGATCGTGCGCTCGTTGTCGGCCGCGTCGGTCACGCCGGTGCGCACGCCGTCGTAGAAGACGCTGGGGTTGGAGAACCAGTTGATGCGATCGTAGTCCTCGGGCTCGTTGTTGTAGGCCATGACGGTGCGCCAGCCGCGCCCGCTGTTGCCGAAGAAGCGCCAGCCGTAGGAGTACGAATACCAGTTGCAGTTCGAGCCGGCGTCATCCACGTTGTGCGCGCAGCCCTGCAGGTGCCCGTGCTCATGCTGGAACGTGTAGTTGCTGACGGCGCAGTCCCAGTTCGAAACCTGGTAGGCGTAATCGGATTCGGGCGTGCAGAAGGCCTTACCGCAGATGGTGTTGGCGTCGTCGTCATCGACCCAGAGGCTGACGAGGTCGGCGGTGTAGGTGTCGCGCGCCGTGGGAATGCCGTCCATCACGCCGTCATCCGGATCCTGCATTCGATCCCGGTGGTCGCCGAAGTCGCCGCTCTCGTTGTACGAAGTCTCGCCCATCGCCACGAGGCGCCCGACGGCGTTGATCCCGCTGTTGGCGTAGCCGGTGTTCATGCCCTCGATCGCAAGCTGGCATTCGGCCTGAATGGCGCTCGTGCCGCCCGCGGCGTTTTTGGCGATGGTGGTGTAATAGATGAGCAGGTCGAACGTGGCCACCGACTCATTGCATCCGCCGGTCGGTTCGCTGCCTTCATCCTCGCCCGCGTCTGACCCATCCACCGATCCACCCGGACCCGCGGCGCCGTCCCCTGCTTCGCCGCCGCCGCCCAGTCCGGCTCCCCCTTCGTCCTCCGTCGCGCACTTTCCGAAGCCTGCATCGTCCAGCTCGGTGATGAGGTGCACGCCGTCGGCGAGGTATCGGAGCTTGAATCGCTGTCCGAGCACGCCGGTTTCGATCAGCGCGACGGCCACTTCATCCTGAACGACGATGGCGAAGGAGCTGTGCTCGATTCCGTCCAGCCGTCCCGCCACCGTCCAGCTCGTTTCGCTGCGTCGATCGACACGATCCACCATGGCGATGAACCGTGCGTCTTCGAAGAGGTTGAGCAGAATCTCATCGCCGACTTGTGCCTCGGTCAGCACGTCCCAGCGAATCGCCACCGAATCGAACCGGGAAACATGGCGCGGCGACTCGTAGCTCGACGCCGCCAGATCGGCAGGCGCCAACAAAGATCCGGGTTGCTCCTGGGCCGGGGATTGCGCCGCGACAGCCATGAGCGGGAGCATCGCGATCAAGAACAGGTGTCGGCTGGACATCTCGTGTTATTCCTTTCCCGCCTGATGCAAGTTGCCTCGGCGGGTCATCGTGGATCAAAAGCCTGCGCCGGCGCGTCGTCGGGCAAACGACGCGGCCGGCGCCTCCTCCTCATCTCCCTCGGCGAAGATCAGTTGCCGATGGTGGCCGTTCCCGAACCATTGGTGTTCAGGATCATCGGCCGGTTGAGCGGATACCAGACCGGGAAGGTCTCCGAATACGTGCCCGCCTTCATGCGGATCGTGCCGCCCGGGATGACGTACTTGAAACCCTCGAATACGCTGTTGTACGGATTCGAGCTGGTGCCGTTCTCCGAGCCGCCAAAGCCCGCGTCCAGATAGCACGGATTGCGACCGGTGGTCGGGCAGCTTCGTCCATCCACATAGGCGCGCATCACGGTAATGCACGAAGAATGGAACTGAAGCGTCATGTTGGAAAGCCCGCCGCTGCACTGGTGGCAGTAGCTCATGATCGTTCCGACCTGGCACACCTGCGCGCCGCTATAACACCCGCTTTCCGAGTTGAAGCACTTGTCCAACGGCGGATTGTAGCAATGGGTGTGGTCGGTTCCGATATTGTGGCCCATCTCGTGAATGAACACGATAATGTCCCAGTTGGAATCGCTGTTCATCTCCAGCGGATACGGGAATGAGCCGGTGTTGTTGCCGTCCACGCCGTAACTGTTGGAATTGCACAGCCCTTGAATGTACGCCCGACCTCCGCCCATGTCCTTGGCGGAGAGCAGGTGTGCGAAGTCGCGTCCCACGCTGCCCATGTTGGCGTTCCAATAGTCCCGGAATTCGGGCAGCGCCGTGCTCGTGTCGAACCTCGTGTAGGGATCGCTCGACGTGTTCCACACACGGATGTAATGGAGCGAGATTTTCAGCTCCATGTCGCGCTCGTAGATCGAGCTGGCCGCCGCGGTCAGCAGCGACGCGTAGGCGGCCGTCTCATTCACGCTGCTGAACAGGTTGCGATATTCCCAATCGCAGTCAATGGCGATGTCCAGCACCTTCCAGGTGAAACCGGAGATGGTGTTGTCGCCGCCGCCGCCGAGAAGGTCGTCCATCGTCAAGGCGCCCGGCGGGTACTCCGGCTCACAGTTGAAGACGGGCGGGCTGAACAGCCCCTTCGTGGCGAACCGCTCATAGATCATCGGGTGGCGGTCCGCGTTCAAAGCGGCATCGGGCCTCGGCGTGCTGATCACATATTCCTCATTCTCGCCGAGGCGCACGACGCCCTGGACCTCCCCCGGCATGACGCCAAGGAACACCCAGGAATCCTCATACCCCGCGACGCGACCGCGGAACGTAGCCACCTCGGGCGCGTCGATCCGCTCCTCACCGGCGTCCGTGACGACGATGAACTGTGTGTCGTTGTCCGTGACGTAGAACTGCTCCAGCTCCAGGTCCACCGCGAAGTCCTGCTCGAGCGGGAAATCCACCAGCGTCACCCCCGCCTTGCAACGCAGCGCCTCGAAAGCACCAACGTCCTCCTGCACGAGAATGCCGACGAGCGGCGCGTGATCGACGAAGCCCCAGGGAGACAGGATCGCCACGTGCGAATCCAAATCCGTGACGTCGATATCCTTCGCCTGCACCGTCCACGCGGTCCCCATCACCGTCAAGGTCAGGGCGCATAGCGCCAGTCGCGCCGTCGCCCGCCTTTCCTGATTGTGTTGTTGTTTTGTTTTCATGGTTTTGGTCTCCGTTCAAGGGTCAGGATTGTAAACCCCCGCATCGCGCGACCGCAGAGATCCGATGATCTCCGCCTGGTTTCCAATGAAACCTCCGCGCCGATGCCGCGGCCAATCCCTTCCGGTCCTTACTGCAAGCTGACCAGAACCAGAACCAGACCCTTCTCACCCTGCTTCAGCGAAGTCATGGCCTTGCCGAGAATCGCGCCCTGCGCCGCCGCGTGGTCCGCGACCTTCATCGCGTGGCCCGGCGTGTTCGAGGTGGTGAGCATGTCGCCCGGCTCAATCGCCCCGGTGGAAGCGTCGCACCAGCAGTACACCCGGCCCGTGAGGGCGACGGGATGCTCGCCGGAAGCGAGCGTGCCGGTCTGGCTCATGATCATGCCCGGCTTGACGCCGCCCGCGCCGCTGATGATGCCAGCGACCTTGCGGTCATACGCGCTGGTAGCGGGCTTCAGCTCGCCCGGGTTGCTCGGGTCGATCACGACGACCATGCCCGGCTCGATCGCGCCGCCGACCTCGAAGCCTTCGGAGAAATCCGCGCCGCCGGTGATCTCCAGCACGCTGACGATGGTGTGGCCTAGCGGGGAGATGATCGTGTTGCCGCCTTCGTTGTTGAGGTAGAGCGTCGAGGCCGCGCCGGCGTTGCGGGCCATGATCTCGTTGCCGTCGAAAGACAAGTTTCCGCCATCGACGTCACCCAGGACCAGGATTCCGCCCGTCGCCAGTTCGCTGTCGTTGTTGCTCAGGAAGCAGACCGCCGCAGTGCTGTCATACGATCCGAAACCCACGTCCGAGGTCAGATTCAGCGCGGGACCGCCGTTCTTAAGGATGCTGACCGCCGCAAGGGTGTTGGAGGTGTGGGCTTCGAAGGACGCGGCGCGTCCCGTGCCGTAGGTGACGGCATAGAGCGGATAGGCGCTGTTTCCGCTATCGACGTGAAACTCCGTCACGATGCCCGATCCCGTCTTGGTGGCATAGAGCGCGCGGCTGGCGTCGCTGCCGTTGTCGATGTGCAGCTTGGCGGCCGGGTCGGTGGTGCCGATGCCGACGTCGCCGGTGTCTTCGACCGTCAGGCGCGTCCCGCCGTTGTACAACTGCCACGAGCCCGTGCTGCCGTCGAGATACGTCCACGCCGTCTCGGTGCCGGTCGTGTAACCATAGAAGGGCTTGCCCGTTTCGCTGTCGGTGCGAATGTACATGCCGCCGTAATTGGTGCCCGTTGCCGGTGCCTGGATTCCAAAGTACTCGGAGCCGCTGACCTGGGCGGTGCGGTTGATGCCGACGAAGCCCGTGTTGGTGTTCTTGATCGCGCTGCCGCTGGCGGTCCAGTAGGTGTTCAGCGCGTATGAGGCGAACGGCGCGGCCGTCAGCGACTGGCGCGGCGTCAGCGGGGTGAACGCCCCGCCGCCGTTGGGCCGCACGGCGATGTTCAGCCACAGCGCCGTACCGTTGTACACGGCGCCGAAGTCCAGCTCGGACGTGAACAGCCCGTCGGTCACGTTCACGCCGGTCGCGGTCAGCGTCGCTCCGACCTGATTGCCGGCCACGAGCGCATCGAACAGCTTGAACTCAAAATCATAGAGTCCGTTGGCCGCGCCGCCGTTGTCCGTCAACTTCCCTTGAAACGTGAAGGCGTTGTCCACGGGCGCCTGAGCGTACGTTGCAGCCGCCGCCAGGCTCATCGCGGCCAACACTGCCAGAATCACACTTCGCTTCATGTTCGAAAACTCCCTTTAAGTCTTAAGTCCCAGGAAAAGCCCGAGCTTGTCGGGCGTTGATTGCGTTCCACCTGGCGCGGCGCCTTAGCCGCGCCTGTCCTTTCAGATCCTCTACAAACTCGCCATTGCGAGACGCTCTACGGGCACGTGTAGTCCTTCGAGTCGGTTGCCCCGCAGCCCCACTCAGCGCTCGCCGTGCCGGCTTCCGCCGGCGGGCGGTCGTTGAACTTGGCCTTGCCCTTGCCCTTGTTGTTGATGTTGCCCGACTTGCTGGTGTTGTCCGCCAGCGTCACGGTGAAGGTGTCGCCGGGGCGACCTTCCACGAGGAGCACCTTGAGCTGGTTGCTCCCGTTGCGGTCTCTGCAGGACGCCTTCTTCACCTTCTCCCCACCGGTGCAGCCGTCGTCGGACGCGCCCGGCCAGAAGCCGCCTTCGAGAGTGAAGGCGCCGCCGCTCATGGCGGCGCCGGCGTCGTGCTGCCCCGTGGTTCCGCTCACTGTGAACGTGCCACCGGATTGGCCCATCGCGCCGCCCGCGTCGATCGTGAACCACGGCACGTCGTACACCTGCGCCATGCCGGCCGATGCCATCAGCAGCGTGGCCGCAAACCCCATGCCCGATAGTCTGCTCATGCGATTTCCTCCAGGAATGCCCTCGATGTCGAGGCGCGGAGACGGCCCAAGCCGCGGTCCGCCTGGACCGTCAGCTTTCACGCCAGCGCTTGGGCGCCGGCGTGGCGAGCTTTCCGTTGCCTCATGTCACGTCGAGAGGAGATGTTGTGTCAGATAGGCCGCTGCTCTCCCACCTTCAGCGGCCCGAACGTACAGAAGAAAGACAGGGGAGCGCGGTTGCGGCGCGCGCTCAATGAGAGGACGAAACACGTTCGTTGACCGCAAAGAGGATGGCGCGTGGGCCGCGGGCTGGCCTCCATCACTTAGGCCCAAACATGAATTGCCATGCTCAATGCAACAACGATCGACGATTTGTTTATTGATTGTCTGCGTTTCGGTTTACTGTGAGGAGGTGGATGCGCGATGCGCGTTGTTAGGCACGCACTGTGTCCCGCGCAGGCCCTCCCTCGGCCCCTCCCAAAGGGAGGGGGGAGGAATGCGCGCGGACACCTTCCGGGTTTGCTGAAAGCCCTGAGGAAACGCTCATCCACTCGTGGTCAGGGGAATCAGGCGGACTCGGCCACGAGGGCGGCGCTGCCCAGCCAATCGCCCCAGGGTGCAGGCGCGGCTTCCGCGAGGTCCAATAAGATGGGATCCAACTCCTCACGGCCTTTGCTGCAGATGCGCTGCCGGTGCTGGATCAGGGCGGCGGCCACGCAGATGAAGTAATTGAGGATCGCGCGCTGCCTCGCGTCCACTTCGGTCGCGTGGTGCAGCAAGGTCTTGCAGGCCTCTTTGCAGGCGAGCAACTTCGCAGCAGGCATGGCGCCGAGGGATGGCGTCGCGACAGACTCTTCGATCGCCAGCGGTCCGCTCGACAACGCCTGCCGCATCCACTCCGCGCCGTCGCGGCGGCGCAAACGCTCGATCACGTCATCCACGGGCCGGCTCGCTTCTGTAAGCCCGAGGCGCAGCAGGCGCGCGGTCTCCGTCAGGCCAGGCGCGCCCTTTGCAAAACCCGAACTTGTCGAGGGGGAAGAAGTCACGCGCCGGTCACCTCCAATAGCTCCTGGATTTCACGGTCCACCTCGCCCTCCTCCGCCCCGTCGCGCATCAGAATGTCACGCATCACCTGTCGGAACTTGCGCGACGCAGTCCTCGCCATGACGGCCGCGCGCGGCGGATCCACTCCGTACTCGCGTCCAACCGCGTCATACGGCGCTTCCTCGTAATAATGCCGCACGAAGATGCCCCAGTGCGCCTCCAAGCCCTGCTCGGTGCAGAGCTGCTGCGTCCGGCTCAGCGCCTCACGCGTGAGCGACTGCGCGAACGCCCGGTCCATGTCCCGATCGACGTTCGCAGCCCCCGTTGCTGACTCCTCCGGAAGCTCGGCATGGCCCGTGTCCCGCCGATGCCGGCGCTTCGCCTCCTTCAGATAGAGACAGAAGGCGTTCATAAGCCAGCGCCTCAGGCGAATTCCCGTAGATTGCCAGTCCGCCAGGAAATTCGGACGCGCCAGCCGGTCGGCGAAGAAGCCCCCGACCACGTCGCCGGGGTCGCCGAGCCAGTGATCAGACGTGCCGCGGAAGTACACTTCGAGCGGGTAGGCGTAAACGCTCATCAGGTGACGGTTGACGTCCCCCCGCCCGGCCTCCCCCTCCGTGAGCCGCCGCCCGATCCAGGTGTGCATCGTGGTTGGAAATACGTCGCGCGCCATGGGAATCAATCAGGAAGGAGCGGACCCCATCAACCGCCGCCGGCCTGCGCGAACCGCCGTGAAGTTGCCCGCCGGCCGCCCCAGACTCTCGTCCGGCACATTATCATATCATCCTGCAAACGCGAAGCTTCGGCTGCCCTGGCAGAATCCCGGCATGTGGAGCCGCCGCGGACCGCCCCCCCCTGCCGCTGAGGACACCGGATTGAGAGTCCGAGGCGCTTCAGGTGGGCGGGGTCATCGCCGGATTCCCGATCGGACTGGACACCTCTCAAGTCTGTGATGGCGCTTGGCCAGCAAGGCCGGCGAGCGTGGCCCGGGAACCTGTCCGCGGCGCGATCAAGCCCCTGACGTGAGCAAGCGCTTGGTGGGCGGCCCCGGCTTCTCTGTTGGACCCGCGGAGCCGGCGAAGCGCTCGTGCGTCCTACCGGGCGAAGAAACAACGGGAGGGCGCTTCCCAGCGGCGACTCGCTTTGCTCGGGTGCCCCTGGCAACGATCCTGGGCCCAGCCGCGCGAAGAGCAGCTTGGATCGGCGCGCAGCTTGGTTCAGCGCGCCGGGTTTCGGCGCGCCGAATCCGCCACGCACCCGGCGCCGATCGTTGCGCCCCACGCGCTTGGCGCCCCTCAATTCAGATGCAACGATCACCGGTCGAGGTTCGCGCGCTACTTCGTGAACCGCGCGTCGGCCCAGTCCACGTGGTCGCCGTTGTTGCGGCCGTCGGGGTCTGCGATGAGCGTGATCGTGCCGGCGCCGGCGACGTCGAGGTCCACGTTCAAGGGCGCGCTGTCGTGCATGAGCGGGCCGCTCTCGATGGCCGGCTTGCCGTCGATGAGGATGCTGAGTCGCACCTGGCCCTCGAAGCCCTCGCTGACGCCGGCGACGGCCTTGAAGCGCGCCGCGCCCGGCGGGACGGGATACACGAGTTTCGAGCGGGCATGCGCGCCGATGCCGTGGAAGTAGTAGCGGTTGCCCACGTGCAGCGGTCCGCCCTCGACCTCCGCGTCGCCCTGCGGCGCGGCGTGCTGTTGCTGAACGATCGCCGGTTCGATTTCGGTCAGGTACACCGCGCTGGCCTCGCGGGGCCAGGGCGCGGTGGAACCCATGTACACCAGCACGCACGCGGCGTTGAGCGCGATGACCCACGCCGCAAAGGTCCCGCGGCAGAACCACAGCACAAGCTTCGAGGGGGGGGGGGCGTCGCCGGCGTCAGCGTGAGCTTCCCGCGCCGCTGCCCGTGGATCCGCCGCCGCCGCCGCCGCTTGGCCGGGCGATGCCGGAAGGTTGCCAGGCGATGCAGCCCCGGAGTCCGGAAGCGGCTGCGCCACGCCGATGTGGATGCGCCCCGCGCCGGCGCGAACGCCCAGCGCCAGCAGCATCGCCACGAACAGCGCCACCATGACCACGCTGATGCTCCCGCCGATCGGCTCGATGGGCAGAATGGCCGCCACGTTGAGCAGGAAGAGGATCGAGAACGCCCAGTACAATCGCTCGCGCCATCCGCCCGCCGCCGCCCAGACCGCCAGCACGCCGAGCACGGGAAAGGCATAACGCTCGTGCATCTCCGTGGGAAAAAGGAAGAACCCCATGCCCAGCGCCGCGGCCGCCAGCGCGCGATCCTCCGCCGAGTGCCGCCGCGCATACAGCGCGAGCACGCCGGCCGTGAACAGCACGAACAGCATCGATCCGATACGCCGCCACGTCAGGCGCAGATACCACGCGGCGTCGTCCGCCACGCTGGTCTGACCGTCGCCGGCAGCGCGGATCAGCAGGTGCGGCGGGTTGAAGTCGCCGATCAGGTGGTGATTGCCGATGTGCCAGAGGTTGTAGGCATTGATGGACAAACGCGGATACTGCCCCACGACGCCGTAACCGCGATCTATCGCCATCTTCACGGTCTCGGCGCGCTCCTTGGCCGTCTTCGCTGTTCCGGCTTGAATGAACGGCGCCAGCACGAGGGAGACGGACAGCCCCGCGCCGATGAGCCAGCCGATCGCGCCGGACCAGCGCCGGTATCGGTACACATCGAAAAGCACGAGCGGCAGGAAGGCGATGCTCTGAAGCTTCTGCAGCAGGGCTAATCCGATGGCGAACCCGGCGCAGAGCGGGCGCCGGCGGGTCAGCGCCATCAGGCTCGCCAGGATGAAGAGCGTGTGAATGCTGTCCACCTGCCCCCAATACGCGGAGATGTACAGCGTGGCCGGGTTGAGGAAGTAGATGCCAGCCGCGGCGAGCCCGGCCTTGCGTCCTGCGCGGCGACCGCACTCGCGGTAGAGGAGCAGCGCGATGAGCGCATCCGCCAGGCACGCGGGCGCGCGAAGCCAGAAGCGAATGACCGATGAGGAAGCGTCGGACAGCAGGTCCACGCCCGCGGCGTCCAGCAGCCGCCCTTGCGCCCACAGCGTCAGCAGGTGCAGCGGGGGATAGTTGGCGTTGCTATGGTTGAAGAACTCGGCCAGGCCGTGCTTGCTGAGGTCACGCAGCCAGGCCTCGAACAGCACGAGGTCGTCCGTGTGCCCCGCCTGGAGGCTCAAAGCGGCGCGAAAGACCAGGCCGACCAGCAGGATGACGATCAGCCACCACGGCGACGGGGCGGCGGCGACGTTCTTGGTCGGTGGTGCGCACGATGCCCCGGCGCGGCTTGAACTTCGGGCGCCGGCGACGGCTGCCGGTGTCAGGAGGTTGGCATGGTTGTGCGTGGTGGTGACGGCCGGGGGTCGCTGGGGGAAGGGGGTCGGCTCGGGTTCGGGCAGACCGTCGGCCTGCTGCGAGTGAGTGTTCATCCGTCGTCGGTCCTTTCCAAAGCCCGCGCGCCGGCGGTCATGTTACCGCGGCATGGGCGATCAACAATATCGAAACTGGGTGCGCCTAAGAGGATGGACAAGCGCGGGCCGGCGAGTATCGCGGCGCGGCAGGAATCGTGTCCCATCGGCGCCGGCGACGCACAGAGAGGTAGAGATCTGGAGGCGTCGGATTGCGCATCGTCGCAACATTTCCGCGAGGCATTGCCGCATTTATCCCCCGAGGGTACACCTTGCCGAGCGATGGCGGGGATGTTTGACGATGACCGGGAGATCGCGATGGGGCGGGGGGAAGAGTCCGCAGCGGCCAGCGAGCAGAACCATGAAGCGAATGAGGAGCCATTTCAGTGCCCGGCCTGCTGCAGCTTCCCGACGGCGCTTCCCGGGCTTCATCGCCCTTGCGCTGACCTCGATCGCGGCTGCGTTGACGCTGCTCGGTTGTCGCGCGGCGGCTCCCGCGTTGCACGTCGCGCAGGAGCCGTGGTCCGCCGCGGAGCGCGAGGGCGTTCGCCTTGCGACGGAGCACTTTGACCTCTTCACGACGGTGGAAGACGGGGAACTGCGCAATGCGCTGCCCGTCCTGGCGGAGGCGGCGTATCAGCAGTACGTGCGGCTCCTGCCGCCGGCGCCGGGACGCGAGGGCGCGCGGCTGACGACGTACATCTTTGCGACCCGCGGAGAATGGGACCGCTTCACGCGGGCGCGTTTCCCGCAATCGTACGCCGTGTATCAGCACATCCGCGCGGGCGGGTTTACGGAGGACGGCGCGGCCGTGCTGTTCCATTCGTCCCCCGCGGCGACGCTCGCCACGCTGGCGCATGAAGGCTGGCATCAGTACGTTCAGACGCGCACATCCTGCCGTCCGCCCGCGTGGCTCAACGAGGGACTGGCGTGCTATCTCGAATCGTTCGATTTCACGCGCCTGCCGCCCCGGCCTTTGCCACTGGGCAACTCCTTTCGCCTCGATCACCTGCGCAGCGCCCTGGCGGAGTCTAAGGCGTTTTCGCTGCATGAACTGCTGGACACGGACGCGGGCGAGGTTCTGCTGCACAACCACAGCGGCATCACGCAGACGTACTACGCGGGCGTGTGGGGCCTGGTGTCGTTTCTGCGCCACGGGTTGGAGGGGCGACATGCAGCTGCGTTGGATCGGCTGCTGGCCGATCTGGCGGACGGCTCGCTGCCGATCCGGGTGCGCGCCGCGATGCTGACGCGCGAAGGCGAAGGGGATGAGGACTTCGGGCGAGCGGTTTTTTCGCTGTACTTCGGCGCGGCGGACAAGGGCATGGAGCAGGCCTATCAGGCGTATCTGCGTGAGCTTGCGGGATTCTGATGCGCCGCCGTCGAAGGGGCGGGCGGTGTTCGGATCGCGGTCTCAATCGCGCCGGCCGGCGGATGCTTGGCGCAAGGCGTTCTCGTAATCCCGCGGCGTGTCCACGTCGGCGGCAACCGTTTCGTCGCAGGGGATGAGCCTTACTCTTTCCGGAAACTCGCCGGTGAGCGCTTTAAGCCCGCCCTTCAGTTGCCGCACGCGCGGCGCCAACTCGTACGGGAAGATCAGCGGATGACCCCCGGCGCCGTTGTACGTTGCCTTGATGAGGCTCCCTGGCTCGGCGCGGCAGGCGGCGATGCAGGCCGCGACGGCGGAGACGTTCAGGAAAGGCATGTCCGCCGGCACGACCATGACGCCGTCGACGCCTCGCAGTGCGTGCGGTGAGAGCGCGTCGATGCCCATTCGGATCGAATCGAGCATCTCGCTGTCGGCGTCGTCGTTGATCGTCAGGATGACGCGGGGATCTTCAGGCAGCCCGCAAGCGCCGCGGAACTCGGTGCGCGTGACGACGACGACCGGGTCGGCCCCCGCATCGAGCACGACGCCGGTCACGCGACCGACGAGCGTGTGCCCGCCGAGCCGCAGCGTCTGCTTGGGGCGGCCCATGCGGCGGCTCATGCCCGCGGCGGGGATGATCGCGGCTATGCGGGTGATCGGCGCGCCGGAACTCATGAAACGCCCACTCCCGGCACGCGTGAATCTTCAATCGGGAGCGGTCCTTCCACGGGAGCGATGTGCGTCGCGCGGCGGACGGCCACAAGCTCGGCGGCGATGCTGACGGCGATTTCGCTGGTGGTGACGGCGCGGATCGCCAGTCCGATGGGGGCGTGCACGGCGGCGAGCTGCTCCTGCGTCGCGCCCCTCTCTCGCAGGCGCGCATAAGTCACGTCGATCTTGCGGCGGCTGCCGATCATGCCGATGTACTTCGCCCGCAGGTTCAGCACCGCGTGAAGCGCGTCCTCGTCGTGCGCGTGCCCTCGCGTGACGATGACGACGTAGGTGTTTGCGTCCACGGGGAAACCGCGGAGCGCCTCAGCGATGGGAGCGGCGATGCACTCGATCGGCGGCGGGAAGCGCTGCGGGTTGGCGTACTCGACGCGATCGTCGATCACCGTGATGCGGAAGCCCAGCTCCAGCGCGAAGCGAGCGAGGATTCCTGAAATGTGCCCCCCCCCGCGATCACCAGCTTGGGCGGCGCCTCGATGTTCAGGCGGTATTCCAGCGCCGCGGCGCCATGAGCGGTTCGCAGGGGGAGGGCGGCGTTGCAGCCTTGGCGCAGCAGCGTGGCAGCGTGGCGGAGGGCATCGATCTGTCCGGATTTGCCGGGCAGGAGGATATCGACGGCGATGTCCATCTGTCCGCCGCAGATCATGCCGTCGCGGTCGTGCTCGTCGTGATCGAGGGTGAACGTGAGCACGCGCCCGGCGCCTTCGCCCAGCATGGCGTGGGCGCGGCGGCGGATTTCGGCCTCGACGCACCCCCCCCCCAGCGTTCCGATGAGGCGTCCTTCCGCGTCGATGCAGGTCAGCGCGCCCGCGGGTTGAGGCGTCGAGCCTCGTGTGCCGACGACCGCCGCGAGCGCGACCCTGCGCCCCGAATCGAGCTGCGACACGACGGCTTTGAGAATGTCCGCGGGATGATCCATGTCGTCGCCTTAAGAGCCGCGTGCGTCAGCAAGCGAGTCTCGACGCATCCCTTGCCGCAACGTACTCAAGCAAGTCACCCGCATCCCAGGCGGCAGCGTACGCTCCCTTACGGTCGCGGCTCTGACGGAAAAGGTACGCTCCAATACGGCCACGGCTCTGACGGAAAAGGACCGCTCCCTGACGGTTGCGGCTCGGATGGAATACGAGCCCCGCACACAGGCTTTCAAACATCGAACAACGGCGTGCTGAGGTATTTCAGGCCCGTGTCGGTCAGGACGACGACGATGCGCGAGCCGCGCTCCCGCCCGCGCAGAAGATCCAACGCCGCCGCCACGTTCGCGCCCGAGGACGTGCCGACGAAAAGCCCCTCCCTCGCGGCGAGCCGCCGGGCCGTCTGGATCGCGGCCTCGTCGTTGACGGGGATGTAACCCTCGACCATCGAATGGTCAATCAGCTCCAGGTCGCGGGCGTAGCCGCCGCCGGCGATGCGGTGCGGACCGAGATACTCATGGCAGCCGAAGTAGCTGGCGCTCTGCGGCTCGACGATGTAACAGCGGATGTCGGGGTTTCGCTCCTTCAGCGCGGCGCTGACGCCGGCGAACGTGCCGCCCGTGCCGACGAATTCGACAAAGGCGTCGATCGCGCCGTCGGCCTGTTCCCAGATCTCCCGTCCGGTGCCGAGGTAGTGCGCGCGACGGTTGCTCTCCCAGTGGAACTGGTCCACGCGCACGGCGTCGTGCTCGCGGCAGTAGTGGGCGGCAGCCTGCTCGACCAGCTCCAGATCGCGGCGACCGACCTGCCCCGGCGGGGATTCCGGCGCCTGGTCCACCAGCAGCACCTCCGCGCCGAGGACGCGCATCATGCGCACGCGCTCCAGGCTGGCGGCTCTGGACATGACGCACACGAAGCGGTAACCGCGGACGGCGCAGACGATCGCCAGCCCGCAGCCGGTGTTGCCGCTGGTGACCTCGACGACGGTGCTTCCTGGCGAGAGCAGTCCGGCCGCCTCGGCGTCGTCGATCATCTGCCGGGCGATGCGGTCCTTCTTGCTGCCGCCGGGGCTGAGAAACTCGCACTTGGCGAGCACCATGCCGTCCATGTCGGCGCAGATGCGCCGCAGTTCGATCAGCGGCGTGTGCCCGATGGCCTCGTCTGCGCCGGCGAGCACGCCTTGAATCACGGTTTCCATAGGTTGACGGTCCTCAGTTGTACCTTGCGGTGCGGTGCCGGGGCAGGAAGAATTCTCGCGCGAGGAAATCCGCGCGAAGCAGTCCTTCCCGCGTCAACGTAAACATCTCCCCCGACCACTGCGCAAACCCCCGTTGCACCAGCGTGCCCAGTTCGTCCCCGAACCGGTCTGCAAGATGGATGCCGAACTTCCTGAAAAAACGGGCATCGTCCACTTCGCCCAGCTTCAGTTGCAGGATCAGCTCGCGCCGGGCCTGCTCCTCCACGCTGAGCACGCACGCGCGGGCCAGCGGCGGCAGGCCTGCGCGAACGGCGCACGCGTACTCATCGGCCCCCGCGATGTTCTGGTAGTGAACGCCTTGAACGTAGGAGAACGACGCGACGCCCAGGCCCGCGAGGTCCGCCCCCGTGTACTGCTCGTCCTGATACACGAAGCGGTGGCGGACCGGATCTCGCACGGCCGAGTAGGCGCTGCGCACGGTGTAACCCGCTTGTTCGAGTTGCCCGAAGGCATGAGCGAGTCTGCTTCGCTTCTCATCCCAGTTGGGCAGCGTCGCGGGCAGGCGGCTTTCGCGCCAGTCGCGGTGCAGCGGCGTGTAGTGCGGCATTTCGAGTTGATAAAGGGTGACGCTTTCCGGCTGAAGGGCGATCACGCGGCGCGCATCCTCCGCCGTGGTGACGTCCGACTCGCCAAGCAGGCCGACCATCAGGTCGAGATTCACCACGGGGAAACCGACGCTGCGGATGTTCTGCCAGGCGCGATCGACGTCAGTTGAGGTATGCACCCGCCCGTTGAGCGCGAGGATGTCGTCATGGAAGGACTGAACGCCGAGACTGAGCCGCGTGACGCCAGCGTCGCGGAGAAACGCGAGCTTGTCTTCCGTGGCCGTCTGCGGCGCGCATTCGAACGTGACCTCGCGGGGAGAGGACATCGGGAACGTCGCGGACAGGCCCGCGAAGAGGCGTCGGAGCAGGTCGATCGGCAGGAAGGAGGGCGTGCCGCCGCCGAAGTACACGAACTCGATTTCGCGGTCGGCCAGCGCCGGCGCGGCGCGAAGGAGCTTCGCCTCGGCGAGCAGAAGATCGACATACGCTTCCATGTCCTTTCGCGTGCGGTCGGCGAAGGACAAGTAGTAGCAGTACGTGCAGCGCTTCACGCAAAAGGGCAGGTGGATGTACAAGCCGAGCGGCACATCGCGGGCGCTGGGAGGCGTGTTCAGCACGCGTCGAGCCGCTTCGACCTGGTCGCCGGTCCATGCGGAGAACGGCGGGTATGCGGAAACGAAGTAGTTGCCGTCGGGCGGCTCGGCCTCGGGCGCACTGCAAGCTCCGGCTCCAGCCGGGCTCCCATTTGCTTGGACACCGGATGTGGACATGAGTGGCATTTGCGTACGTTTGTTGAAGATCTCCACCGTGCCGGAAACCAAAACCAAGCGATTGCAAATCACTGCGCCGCCTGAGTCTGCATGGCTCGTACGAACCCTATTCGACCGGCGGCAGCGCAGCAGAGGTCTCAAACCGTCAGGACGCCGGGCATTGTTTCGGGTCAACCGCTCCGCCTCACGTTGTGAGCGATTTGATCTCCACACGTCCGCCAGGAATGACGTCGACTCCGAGGTGGAATCCGCGAAGCATGCCCATGCCGAGGAGCGGGTCGCCATCCATCTCCGCATTCAGAATTCGCCGCCAATTCCCGAACCAGTCGATCTCCCCCGTATAGAGTCGTGTAACCGCCACAGAGTTGTCGGCAAGCGTGTATCGGCCTTCCTCCCGGAACGGCAGCGCAAGGGCGGTGATGCGAGCGGCCGGAAGTGTGAGCTGGCCATTGAAGCCGGTATCCACCACGGCGCTTAGATCGGCAGGCCGCGCTGAAGGCCCCCGGATACGCAGAGGCATGACCGCATCCCCGCCGGTCTCGACGTGCCCGTTCATCGTTCGCGGCTCGCCATCCACCGTCCGCCAATCCGTCCCAAGGTCCCCGCTCCCACACGCGTGGCGTAGAGCGGCGCTCCCGGGCGCTTGGCGGCGGCGCGATCCGAAGCCGCGAGATGGTCCTCATCAAGCTCGTAGTCCCCGGTTTCCACGTCAATCACAATGAACTTCCCGGTGTGTTCCGGCTCCAGGATCGCGCGCAGGCGCTCCTCATAGATGCGCGTGCCGCGCTCGGCGATGTCGCCGCACCGGGTTGTGCTCGTGTCACTCATGCTCGTTGTATCTTACTTTTCAGAGCGGCCCGCTTCAACTGTCGAGGAGTTTTCCGTTGAGGATCCTCTGAAGTCTCGTAACGACGCAACTGCGACCGTGAGGAAGCAGCTTCCGTGCGATCCTGTCAAACCCCCCGCCGTCTGCCTCGCGCCGGACCCCGCTTCCTCACGGGCGCGGCTCTGAAAGGAGGCTCCCCACGTCGCACGCCGCCGCCACGCGCGGCGTCTGCTCGCGCGTCCAGTCTTCCTTGTCGTGCAGCGCCCGCAGAATCTTCTCCGGCGTGATGGGCAGATCCTTGATCCAGACGCCGGTGGCGCTGGCGATCGCGTGGGCGACGGCCGCAAGCACCGGCAGCGTGCTGCCCTCGCCGATCTCCTTGGCGCCGAAGGGGCCGCGCGGCTCGTACGAGTCCACCAGTCCGCTGAAGATTTCCGGCGCGTCCTTGATGGTCATGATGAGGTAGCCGTGCAGGTTGGGGTTGAGCAGTTGCCCCTTCTCGTCGAACTGCACGTCCTCCAGGATCGTCTCGCCGGCGCTCATGACGATCGCGCCTTCGACCTGCCCGTGGACCGCCATCGGGTTGATCGGCGTGCCGCAGTCGTGGTAATCCGTGAACCGCTCGATCTTCACCCGCCCGGTGTCCAGATCGACGGACAGCTCGCAGACGGCCGTGCCGAACGAGTACGCCGGGCTGGTGCCGACGGTGGCGCCTTTGTAGTCGCCGCCCAGTCCGTCCGGCGGTTTGTAGCAACCGCTGCCCACCAGCGGGCCGTTGTCGTTGAAGTACTTTCGGGCGACCTCGGCCCAGGAGACTTCGGATTTCGGATTTCGGATTTCGGATTTCGGATTTGGTGTTTGAGATCTTTGATTCAGAGAATCGGACCCATCTGCTTTCACACACATCAAGCCGTTGCGCGCGACGACCTGCGACTCGTGGCAGCCCAGCAGCTTCGCGGCGTAGGGTCTCATTTTGTCGATAACCGCTTCGCTGGCGCGCTGCACGGCGTTGCCGCCCATGAGCGTCACGCGCGAGGAGTACGCGCCGAGGTCGATGGGCGAGATGTCGCTGTCGCCGGTGCGCATGCGGACGCGGGAAACCGGGATGCCCAGCGATTCCGCGCAGATCTGTGCCAGAACCGTGTCACTCCCCTGCCCGATCTCCGCCGCGCCGATCAGGCACACCACGGCCATCCCGTCTTCCGACACCTTTACGATGGCGTTGGCATGAGGGAAGATCGAGTGCTTCAGGAACGGCTCCGGCCCCTTTTCATGCGAAAGCTGCACCTGCCCGCGGTAGATGCAATACCCCGCGCCGGAGACGAACCCGCCCGCGCCGACGCCGATGCCCTGCCCGCGCGGGAGCTTGCCGTACTTCTCGCGCCAGTTCGACTTCGCCTCCGTCGCATCCAGCGTGGCCGCGAACTCGCAGCTCTGGATGTCCATGTCGTTGACGGTGCGCGTGAAGGGCGTCATGGCGTTGCGGCGGCGGATGTCGATCGGGTCGATGCCGAGGTCGTCGGCGATCATGTTCAGCAGGCACTCAAAGGCGAAGCGTGGCTGCGGCACGCCATGCCCGCGCATCGCGCCGCACGCGGGCTTGTTCGTCATCACGCGATAGCCGTCGTATTTGTAACTGGGAATCTTGTACAGCGTGGGGATCATGCTGCCCGCGTAGTAGGCGGTGGCGACGCCGAAGGACGAGTACGCGCCGCCGTCAAGGCGGATTTCGCTGGAAAACGCCTTGATCCGCCCCTCGCGATCCACGCCGAGCTTGAACTTCATGTGCTGCTTGTGGCGCCCGCGACCGTACTGGAACATCTCCTCGCGCGAGTAGGCCATCTTCACCGGACGACCGAGGCGTTTCGACAGGATCGCGGCGCAGAGGTCCAGCGGCGTGGTGGCGGCCTTTCCACCGAATCCGCCGCCGACGCAAGGCCGGAGGATGCGGACCTGGCCGACGGGGATGTGCATGACGTGGGCGAGCATGTACTGCACGTAGTGCGGCGCCTGTGTGGACGTGTGCAAGACGAGCGTGCCGTCGCAGTCCCATGACGCGATGGCCGCGTGCGGCTCCATGGGGCACTGGTAGATGCTGTTGCCGGTGAACACTTCCTCGCGCACGTGGGCGGACTCGGCGAAGCCCTTCTCGACGTCGCCGAAGTGCTGATGCACTTCCGTCCCGACGTTGCGCGCATAGCGATCATGAACCAGCGGCGCGCCCTCGGCCATCGCCTCGAACGGGTCGAGCACGGCCGGCAGCTCTTCGTACTCCACCGCGATGAGCTTCAGCGCTTCCTCGGCGGTGCGCTCGTCCATCGCCGCCACGGCCGCGACGGGATCGCCGACGTGCCGCACCTTCTCCTTGGCCAGCACGTGCTCGTCGTATCGCGCGGGCGACACGCCGTGCATGGTGTCGGGGACGTCGGCACCGGTGATGACGGCGAGGACGCCGGGCAGCGCGGCCGCGCGGGTCGTGTCGATGCGGTGGATGCGTCCGTGGGCAATGGGGGATCCGAGGATCTTGCCGTGGACCATGTGGGGCAGCTTGATGTCCGCGGTGTACATCGCGCGACCCGTCACCTTGTCCGCGGCGTCGAGGCGCGGGATGGACTTGCCGACCGTCGTGCCTTCCGCGTCGTGGGTTCGTTCGGCGCACGTTCCGTCGTCGCGGTAGTTCTCGCATCGCTGGACCGCGCGGATGATCCCGGCGTATCCGGTGCAGCGGCAGAGGTTGCCTGCCAGCGCGTCCTTGACCTGTTCCGTGGAGGGCTTCGGGTTATTCTCAAGGAGGGCGCCGGCCGTGAGGACCATGCCCGGCGTGCAGTAGCCGCACTGGACCGCGCCTTCATGGACGAACGATTTCTGCAGCGGCGTCAGTTCCCCGTTGACCGCCACGCCTTCGATCGTGGTGATCCTGCGACTCTCCATGCGGCCGGCGAGCAGCAAGCAACTGTTCACCGGCTCGCCGTCCACGAGGACGGTGCAGGCACCGCAGTCGCCGACGTTGCAGGCCTTCTTCGTGCCGGTCAGGCTGAGCTTCTCGCGCAGGACGTCGAGCAGCGTGTCCCACGGCTCGATGGCCAGCCGGTGCGATTGTCCGTTGATGTTGAAGGTGCAAAGCCGGGTCAACGCAGCGTCTCCTTCGCGCGAAGGTGGGCGGTGTTCAAGGCGCGCCGCGCGAGCACGCCGACGATTTCACGACGAAAGCCCGCGGATCCGCGGATGTCCGAGATCGGCGTCGCCGCCCGCATGGCGAGCATGGCCGCGGCGTCGAAGGCGTCCGCCTCGGCGGGGCGATCGACAAGGAGGTTGGCGGCCTGCCGTGCCAGCAGCGGCACGGGAGCGACGGCGCCCAGGGCGATGCGGGCCTCACTGATGATATTCTTCTCTTTTATCCGCAGTGACGCCGCGACGGAGGCCACCGCGATCGCATTGCCTTCACGCAGCGCGAACCGCGCGTAGGCGGCGCCGAACCCTGTCCCCATGGGCGGAACCAGTACAGCCGTGAGCAGATCGCGCGGCGCGAGCACGGTCCGCCGCGGACCGGTGAAGAACGCATCCAGCGGCAGCGTCTTTCGCTGGCCGCCGGAGTAGATTTCCACGGAGGCGCCGAGCACGAGCAGGATCGGCGGCAAATCGGCGCAGGGCACGGCGCTGGCGAGGTTGCCGCCGACGGTGGCGAGGGCGCGGACCTGCGGAGCGGCCATCTGCCGCGCGGCTTCAAGAATCGGGGGAAAGGCGTCGCGGACCAGCGGCGAGGCGATCAGCTCGTTGATGGTCGTGCCCGCGCCGATGCGGATGCCGCCGTCCCACGGATGCACGCCGCGAAGCTCCTCGATGCGCTGAATCGAGACCAGATGCGACGCGCGCGTCCGCGCGGTCTTCAGGTCCACCAGCACGTCGGTTCCGCCGGCCAGCACGCGAGCCGACGCGCCATGCTCCGACAACAGGGCGGAGGCCTGCGCCAGCGAATGCGGCTCGTGCACTTCGACATCCGGTAGATACATCCAAAGTTCTCCAGCGATCCCCCCACCTTGCGGGGAGCGCGTCATGCACGTTTCCCCGTTGCAAGGGGCGAACCGAGCCGCGTAGCGCTTCGCTTGCCCGTCCGTCGTGTGGCGACGCGGCGAGGCTTCGGCGGCTCAGCGCTCGGACCCGCGATCCCGTGCAGAATCTGGGAGCAGATGAGATTCGAAAGCGCGGCGGGCGACTTGCCCTTTTTCGGGTCGTACCACCGGTACAGCCAGTTCAACATGCCGAACAGCGTCATCGTCAACTCATGCGCGTCACGCGCCGCCGCGGGAGCCTTTGAACACACCCGCTCGATGATCCCGCGGGACAGCTCGTAGTACGCCCGTCGAATCGCCCGCGTCTCGGCGTAGGCATCGCCGGTAAGCGAATCCAGCTCGTGCGAGCAGACCTTCAAAGCGGCCATGTTGGCGGCGAAGTAGCCGACGTGGTTGCGCACCATGAGGCGGAGCTGCTCGACGGGATCGGACACGTCGTGCAGGCGCTCCCTCAGGCCCGCGAGCAGCGCGTTGAACGTGCGAAACTGGATCAGGAACAGCATCCGCTCCTTGCCGTCGAAGTAATGGTACATGCCCGCCAGGCTCGTTCCCGCGGCCTTGGCGACGGCGCGCATGGAGGCCTTCTCGTAGCCGTCGCGGGCGATGACCTCGGTGGCGGCGGCGAGCAGGTGGTTGAGGCGCTCGTCATAAGTGCCCCTGGCGTCAGAGGTTGCGGGCGGCGGATGCGGAGGTGCGAACGCGCGTTCCATAGTTTCGGCGCTCCTGGCCGACGGCGCCCCATCGGGATCGAACACCCTTACGCCCCCTACTATGCCGGTGCCCGGCCATCCTGTCAAGATTTTTCGGAAAAAATTCTTGACAAGCGTAGGGAGGTATAGATAATTCGGTCAAATGCCGATCGAACGTTCGTTCGGCTTTCCGTGCGACCGCGGACGGGGAGCCGGCTTTTGACGGAGGTCGCTGCGATGAGCCTGTTTCCCGCCCGCGACGCCGAGTCCTTCGCCTTCAAGGACGTGCGCTACGAAAAGCGCGACTGGGTCGCCCGCATCACCCTTCACCGCCCGCACAACTACAACGCCTACAGCACGCCCGCGCTGAAGGAGCTGGCCGCCGCGTTTCAGGACGCCTCCTGGGACGATTCAGTGGCCGTCGTCGTCTTCACCGGCTGCGGCTCGCAGGCGTTCTGCACCGGCGGCGACGTCAAGGAGTATCAGCAGAACTACACGCAGACGCCGCGCGACTACTGGAAGTACATGGGCTGCTTCAAGGCCTATATCGAGTCCATTCTCAACTGCTCCAAGCCCGTGATCGCCCGGCTCAACGGCATGGCCGTCGGCGGCGGCAATGAAAGCCAGCTTGCCTGCGACCTCGCGGTGATGGGCGAGCACACCTACGTCGGGCAGGTGGGCACGAGCGTGGGGTCGGTGGCGTGCGGCGGCGCGACGCAGTGGCTGCCCATCCACGTCGGCGATCGGCGCGCACGCGGAATGCTCTTCCTCAATCAGCGTTATCCGGCGTTCTCGGCGCTGTCCATGGGGCTGGTCAACGCGGTGGTTCCCACCGTCAAAGGCCCGGACGGTAAGTTCATTACCCAGTTTGTCGGCGGGCGGGCTTACCTGGCCGAGTGGAACACGGATGTCTGGGAGAACCCCTTCGCCGTCCGCGCGACCCCAGACCAGATCGCCAAGGCGCTGAAGAGTGCTGAGGGGTATTCCATCGACTTCACACAATTGGATGCCGTGGTCAGCGATCTCTGCACTCAGGTCGTCAACAAATTCTTCGAATGCACGCGTTACACCAAGGCCCAGACGAATTTCTGGAAAGACTTGAGCTGGCATTCGACGGTGGCCCACGCGCGCGACTGGCTGGCGGTTCATTACACCAGTCTGGAGCCTTATGAGGGCATGACGGCCTTTGTGGAGAAGCGGAAAGCTGATTACGTCGGGATGAGGCGGCGGGCGAGCGACGGCGGATCGAGTGAGTTTCTGTGGGGGCCGTATGCCCAGACGTGCGCGGCCTGCGGGGCAAAGGGAATGCCGGCGGATTTCGAGCATTGCGGGAAATGCGGCGCGACGCTGACCGCGCAACCAGCCTGTCAGACGCCGTGAAGCCATGAATGCGACAGGTCGAAAGGCTCTGGTGACCGGAGGCAGCAGCGGCATTGGTCGCGCGATCGCCGAAACGCTGGCGCGCGACGGGCTTGATGTCGGACTGTTGTATGTCGGGAAGCCGGCTGACGCTCAACCCGTGCTGGATGGCATTCAATCGCAGGGGCGAAAGGGATGGGCAAGAGTGTGCGACGTGCGCCGCAGTGAAGACGTGGCGGCGGCGGTTGAGTCGTTCGTCGCGGCCATGGGCGGGCTTGACGTGCTGATCAACAACGCCGGCGTCTTCCGCGACCAGGTCAGTTGGAAAATGTCCGACCAGGAGTGGAACGACGTCATCGACATTGACTTGACCGGCATGTTTTACACGTCCCGGGCGGCCATTCCAGTGATGCGTCGCGGGGGATGGGGCGCGATGGTCAACATATCGAGCATCAACGGGATGCGCGGGAAGTTCGGGCAGGCCAATTATTCGGCGGCCAAGGCGGGCGTTATTGGATTAACCAAGACTCTCGCGCGCGAGACGGCGAAATTCAATATCACGGTCAACGCCATAGCGCCCGGCTTGATCGAGACGCCCGCCATTGCGGCAATGACTGAAGAGGCGAGGGCCGCCTCTCGGGCTGAGATTCTCATGGGCCGTGCCGGTCGCCCGGAGGAAGTCGCGGAACTTGCGGCCTTTCTGTGCAGCGATCGGGCGCGGTTCATCACCGGCGAAGTCATCCGCGTGGATGGCGGCCAGTATGTGTGAGTCGTTGCGCACGCCATGTTGGGGTCGGCATCGGAATGAGTCATGCAAGCCTATGATCACATAAGAACTGAGGCGCACGACGGCTTGTTCACGCTCACGTTGAACCGGCCTCCGTTGAACGTCCTGCACATTCCCATGATGGCGGAGATCAACGCCGCATTGGAGCCTATGGTGCGCGACGAGTCGGTCGCGGCCATTGTGTTGCGAGCGGAGGGCAAGGCGTTCAGCGCCGGAGTCGATATTGCCGACCACACCGCCGAAAAAGTCGGCGACATGATCCGCGTCTTCCACGACATTTTTCGCAAACTCGCCAGGACCGACGCGCTGACGATCGCCGCTGTCCAGGGTGCGGCGCTGGGCGGCGGCTGCGAATTGGCGGCCTTCTGCGATGTTGTGCTGACCTCCACCAAGGCGAAGTTCGGGCAGCCGGAGGTGATGGTCGGCTGCTTTCCACCGGTGGCCGCGAGCGTATTGCCGCTCAAGATCGGCCTGCATCGCGCCATTGAATTCAACGCCCTCGGCGCGACGATCGACGCGACGGAGGCCCATCGCATGGGACTGGCAAGTCGGCTCTTTACGCCCGAGGAGTTTTCGACCGGCGTTGAGAACTACATCGCCCAGATCCGCAAGTTGTCGCGCCCGGTCCTTCGATTGGCCAAGCGCGCGACGGCCATGGCCTCAAGCGATGCCGTCTTGGCGCATTTGGAGAAGGCGGAGCATTTGTATTTGAATGACTTGATGCAATTGTCGGACGCCCATGAAGGTCTGGCGGCATTTATGGAAAAGCGAAGCCCCAACTGGACGCACAGATAAGTTGAGCAGGAACTTACAGGCGGACATCGCACGGCCATGCGGCCCGCGACGGGCGCCGAGGGACAACCCATGAGAGCAGCGGTATTCCATGGCACGGACAAGGGTTTGAAAATTGAAGACGTTGCCAGGCCCAGTCCAGCCGCGCATGAAGTTCTGGTGAAAGTCGCGGCGTGCGGGGTCTGCCACACGGACTTGCATTATCTCGAGCACGGCGTCCCCACGTTCAAGAAGCCTCCGATCATCCTCGGTCACGAGGCCTCCGGCACGGTCGCGGAGCTGGGCGCCGAGGTCACGCATTTGAAAGCCGATCAACGGGTGTTGATTCCCGCGGTGCTGACGTGCGGCAAGTGCATGTTCTGCCGCACGGGGCGCGAGAACATTTGCACCGACATGAAGATGCTGGGCAACCATTTCGACGGCGCGTATGCCGAATATGTGGTGGTGCCGGCCAAGGACGTGCTGAATCTGCCGGCGTCCATTCCGCTGGAAGAGGCCTCCATCATCGCGGACGCCATCAGCACGCCTTATCACGCGGTGAAGAACCGCGCTCGAGTGCAGGCGGGCGACACGGTGGTGATCTTTGGTTGCGGCGGCGTGGGGATCAATGCCGTGCAGCTTGCAACGGCCTCGGGAGGCTACGTCATTGCCGTGGACATCAGCGACCGCAAGCTGGCCTGGGCGAAGGAATTCGGCGCGGCCGCGGTGATCAACGCCTCCAAGGTTGATCGTGTCAGCAAAGAAGTGAAGAAGCTGACGGGCGGCGGCGCTGACATTGCGATGGAAGTGATCGGCAATCCCAGGACGATCGAAGAAGCGTTCGAGTGCGTGCGGACCGGAGGCCGGCTCGTGGTGGTGGGTTACACGCACGAGTCGATTTCGATCGTCGCCGGGAAAATCATGTTCAAGGAAATCGAAGTGGTCGGCTCGCTGGGATGCCGTCCCTGCGATTATGTGCCGCTCATTCGCATGGTCGAGCAGGGGCGCATTGATCTGAAGAAGCAAGTGACGCATCGGTTCCCGCTGGACCAGATCAATCGCGCGTTCGAAGTGATGAAGGAAGGCGCCTCTTTGCGATCCATTGTCGTCCCGTAGCCAAGTTGTGGGGCGCCCTCATGTGAGCGTGCATATGGCCGGCGGAACCAAGCGCATAGAAATTAAGTCGCAGCAGCGCCTCAAGTCGCTGATGCGGGATTACTTCCTCGACCTTGACGCCGCCGCCAAAGACCCGGATCGGCGCGTGGCCTGGTGCACGTCGGTGGGCCCCTGCGAGATTCTCGTGGCGCTGGGCTTTGCGACGTACTTTCCTGAGAATCACGGGGCGTTGCTCGGCGCCAAGCGCGTCAGCCATCAATACATTCCGTACGCCGTTGGCGCCGGTTATTGCGCGGAATCGTGCAGTTATACCACGGCGGACATTGGCGCGGCGCTTCGCAAGTACAGCCCGCTGCAGGAGGCGTATGGCATTGACGGGCCGCCGCGCCCGGACCTCCTGTGTTACAACACCAATCAATGCCGCGAGGTCCAGGATTGGTTTCAGTTTTTCGGAAAGCACCACGAGGCGCCGGTGCTCGGCGTTTGCCCGCCACGCTACCTGGGATCGGTGAATGGCTCACACATCGCCTTCGTGCGCTCGCAATTGCAGCAGCTTGTTGCGGATATTGAGTCCCGGTTTCGCGTAAAGCTGGATCCGGCGAAACTGCAGGAAGCCGTCGCCCTGTCCAGCCGCGCGAGCGCCCTGTGGCGGCGCGTGCTCGACACCGCTCGCAGCAGCCCGTCGCCCATGACGTTCTGGGACGGCCTGATCCACATGGCGCCGGTCATTCTCATGCGCGGCTCGCGCGTGGCGATCGATTATTATGAGGAACTCCTGCGCGAAATGCAGGGGCGGGTGGAGAGCGGAGTCGGCGCGGTTCCGGCGGAGCGATTTCGGCTTTATTGGGAAGGCATGCCCGTCTGGCCCCGTGTGCGCGAGCTTTCCGAAAAGTGCTTTGACCTGAAGGCTTCGGTCGTGGCCAGCACGTATTGCAACTCATGGGCGTTCGAGGAATACGACGGCGGAGATCCGCTGGAATGGATGGCCCGAACGAGCACGGAGATATTTATCAACCGTGACGAAGTGTTCAAGCAGTCCTTCCTCCTGGAAATGCGGGAGCGCTTTGCGATCGACGGCTTCATTTTCCACAACGCGCGCACCTGTCCCAACAACACGAACTCGCGTTTCGGTCTGGCGCAGCGGCTGCGGGACGAGCATGAGCTTCCCGTCCTCGTCGTGGACGGTGACCTAAGCGATGGCCGGTTCTTCTCCACGGCCCAGACCATGACGAATTTGGAAGCCTTCGTCGAGCAGCTTGCACAGTTGCGGACTCCCTCGCAAGCGTGCCTGGCGGGAGGAGGCAAGCCATGACGCCGTCCGCGCTCTCGCCATCCAGTCGAAACCGGGAGGCGCTCTTCGTCGGCGTGGACGCCGGATCCTCCGCCACCAAGTGCGTCGTCATCGATGCCGGCGGCACCCTGCTTTCGCAGTCCGTCGTTGCATCGGGTTTTGATTACGCCGCCGCCGCCGAGCAGGCGCTGGACGCGGCACTGCGCTGCATTGTGCCCAGTCTGGGAGGCGCCTTTTGGGACGGGCGTGCTGATTCCCATGCGGCAACGGACTGCTCCTCAGTCGAAGCTCATTCCACGCCGAAGAGCATCAGCGCGGCCGTGGCGGCGGCGTGCCGCGGTGACGAGGACGAGGCCGTCAGCGCGCTCCGCGCCGACATCGCGCGGTGCGTGGCCACGGGTTATGGACGCGCCAACGTCCGTTTTGCGCAGTCGGCCGTCACGGAGATCACCTGTCATGCCCGAGGCGCTCGCGAGTGGTATCCGCAGGTGCGCGCGATCATCGACATTGGCGGGCAGGACACCAAGGTCATTCGAATCAATGCGCGCGGCAAGCTGGTGGATTATCGCATGAATGCCAAGTGTGCGGCCGGGACGGGAACGTTTTTGGAGTCCATTGCACTGAAGCTGGGCGTACCGCTGCGAACCCTCGACGACTTGGCGCTGACTTCGAGCGGTCGAACGGTGGTGAACAGCTACTGCACGGTTTTCGCCGGGACGGAGATCATCGAGCGGATCAAGAGCGGCGAACCCCGACAGGACATCGCGCTGGGGCTTTTCCGTTCCATTGCCACGCGCGTGGGCGAAATGGTCGGCGCCCGGGACGGCGCGGTGGCAGCCACGGGCGGCGTCGTCGCGCACTGCCGGGCGATGGTCAGAGTATTGGAAGAGGTGCTGGGCGCCAGCGTTCTGCTGCCGCCGTTGCCGCAGCAGGCGGGCGCGTATGGCGCGGCATTGCTGGCGAGAGAGGCACAAGGGGAAGACGTTCCAGAAGAATCGGGCGCGGAGCGGCGAATGCAAAGCCGCAGCGCCTGCCAAGAGTGTTCGGCAGCGGAATTGCATTGAATCCTATTGCAGGCAAAGTGGCACCGATGCACAGGTTGGAAACCTGTGCTACACACACCGGTTGGAAACCGGTGCCACACTTGTCAACTGGGAACCCGTGCCACACTTGTCAACTGGGCACCGATGCCACACTTGCCGACTGAAAACCGGTGTCACACTTGCATCGGGTGGATTGCGCGGGCGTCGTGGGAGCTTCAGTTACGTTGTGAGACGCAGTAGATCGTCGTGTTGAAGCAAGGTCACATCGGGGTGCATCCGTGCGGCGCGCTGGGCGTGGCGTTCTTTGTCCATGCGCGCGGCGACTGCTTCGTCGGCCGGGGCGGCGGCATCACCGACGTCATGAAGCGGTCCGGCCAGGTGCGCCTCGACGACAAGGGCGCGCTGCGGCTGCTTCCTTTGCGCGGCCGGATTCTCTCGAACCTGCTCGAGGCCGAGGCGCTGGACCACGTGCCCGAGCTGCTGATGGTGTGCTGCGAGCCGGACCAGCTCGCGCCGCTGACGCAGCACGTGGTGGGCTATCTGGAAAACCTCTGCGGTCGCGGCAAACTGCGCGACGTGGAGGACGTGCGCCAGCGCGTGCCCATTCTCCTGATTCTGCCCAACGGCATCCTGATGGAGCAGACGATCGCCGCGTTCGAGGAGCAGATTCGAGAATCGCGCGTCCTGGGCCGGCTGCCCACGGTCACCGACGCCATGATCGCCGCACTGCTGGATCGAATCGTCCGCGGCATTTCGCTTCAGGCCGGCGGTCGGCGCGGCGCCGGCGCGGACGCGGTGTACGTGTTGGAGAAGAGAGGCTCGCTGGTTTTCGCGGGCGGCGGGGAGGCGGAGCGCGACCGGATCGAGGCGATCCTGACCGCGCACGATTACCCGTTCAAACACGCGCGCCACGTGCCGGGCACGCGCATCGAGTTCGACAAGGGCATGATCTCGATCGTGCTCAACGTCGGCGGGTTGATCCACATGGTCGCGCCGGACGGCGAGCTGCTCGACCTGCGCATGGGCGACTTGTGCAAGGACGAGACGAAGACCGACTTCGTGGCGCGCGTCACGCGCGCGGTGTTCGACGTCGGGCAGGCCTGCGGCGCGTATCCCTCCGACGCGGATTTCGACGCCATCTGGTCCGGACACCGCGCGATCATCATGTCCTTCGCCAACCACGTCACCAGCTCGGTCAAGTCGTTCCGCGACGCGGTCGCCCGGGGACTGGCGAGCGTGAAGCTCTTCTCGAACGAGGAATGGATCCTCACCCCGCTGGGGCGCTACGCGGCGCGCGCGGGGCTGACGCAGCACGAGACCCTGTTCAAGCATCTCCGCGCCCAGGTGCAGGAAGCGATGGCCCGCGCGATCCGCCGCAAGCGGTCCGCGGGCGCCGATGGAAGGAACTCCGCCATGCGACTCGCCGCTCAGCGCGATTTCTCGATCGAATTGTACGACGCCGGTCCGGACGACCTCGTCGTGGTCGGCACCATGCTCGATGACGAGCACCTCATCAAACTCGAGTTGTGCATCGACCTCCCCAACGAACAAATCACGCGCAGCGCGCTTCAGATGATCCGGGCGCCGTTCCCCGTGTGCTGCGAGATCGAGGCGGCCGCCGAGCGGCTGGTGGGTCTGCGCATCGAGCGGGGCGTGCTCAGCGAGATCAACCGCCGAGTCGGCGGCCGGGCCGGTTGCTCGCACATCAAGGAGCTGGCGACCAACATCGTGTACTTCTCCGCGTCGCACATCGTCCGCCGGCGCAGCGGGCTGGAGCCGACGGGACCGTCCGTGCAGCGCAAGCCGCCGGAGGAGCGGTTCACCTTGACGAAGGAGCTGCTGCGCGACTCGTGCCTGGCGTACTGCCAGACGACGCCGCTGGGGCTGGACGAGCGCGTGGGCATCCGGCGCATGGGCGAGGAGCACGCCAGCCCCATTCCGCTCGGCGACGTCGAGCCTTCGCTCGGCGCGGTGCTGCGCGATCGCGTGAAGCGCTGGGGCGATCGGACCTACCTGCGCTACCGCACGCCGGGCACGACCCCCGCGAGGACCGGCATCGCGCCGCCGGGCGGATCGAAAACGGCCTCGCTGACGTGGAACGAATTTGGCGCGGCCGTCCGGCGCATCGCGCGAAACCTGCTGGAAATGGGCGTCCGGCGCGGCGACATGGTGTGCATGTTGTCGGAGAACCGCGCGGAGATGTTCCTGTTCGAGCTGGCGGTCATGTCCATCGGCGCGGTCACCGTGCCGGTGTTCGCGGGATACGCCGCGCCGCAGGTGGACTACGTCCTCGGTCATTCGCGGCCGCGGCTGCTGGTCGTCTCCGGTCGGCATCAGCTCGAGAAGATTGACCGCGCGCGCTATCCGTGGATCGAGCGCGTGTTCAGCATGGACTTTGACGACGCGGCGCGGTCGTGGGGGGCGATCGACTTCGCCACGCTGCTGGGCGACGAAGGCGCGAGCGAGGAGCGCCTCGACGAGCGGATTGACGCCGTGCGCGGCGACGATCTCTGCGTGGTCATGTACACCTCCGGCACGACCGGCCCGCCGAAGGGCGTGCAGCTCACGCACGGCAACCTGATCTCGCAGCAGAAGGCGCTCTCGCTGATCTGGGATCTCGGCGAGCAGGACGTGCTGATGAATTACCTGCCCTGGCACCACAGCTTCGGCGGCCTGTTCGAGAGGTTCCTGACGCTGTACCACGGCGCGGAGCTGTGCCTGGACGATTCGCGCGGCCGCGACGTGGAGCGCCTGCTGGACAACTGGCGCACCTTCAACCCGACGATTTTCTGCAGCGTGCCGCGCGTGCACGATCTGCTCATGTCCCGTTGCACGGAGGATGCGGGCGTCGAGGCCGCCGTGTTCAACGCCCGCCTGCGGTTCGTGTTCACCGCCGGCGCGCCGCTCTCCGCGACGGTGGAGTCGGCGTATCGGCGGCACAACGTTCCCGTGCTGGAGGGCTGGGGGCTGACGGAAACGTCGCCGTCCGTGACCTTGCGGACGCTGGGCACGCCGTGGCGCAGCGGCTTCGTCGGCACGCCCATCCCTGGCGTGACCATTCGCATCGACCCGGACCAGGAGATCCTCGTCAAGGGACCGAACGTCATGCGCGGCTACCTCAACGACGAGGAAGCCAACTCGCGCGTGCTGACCGAGGACGGCTGGTTCCGCTCGGGAGATCTCGGCGAGTTCACGCGCGACGGGCTGCGCATCTTCGGGCGCAAGGACGGCGCCTTCAAGCTGACCACCGGCGAGAAGGTGCATCCGCAACGGATCGAAAACGTGCTGGTCAACGAATCGCCGTACATCACCGAGGCCATCGCCGTGGGCAGCGGCAAGGACTTCGTCGGCGCGCTGCTGTTCCCCTGCATGTCCGCCGTGCGCGACGCGCTGTCGCGGCACGGGGAGCCGGTCGATGCGCCGGACGATCGCCTGATCGAGCAGCCGGCGGCGCGCGAGCTGTTCGCGCAGGAGCTGCGGCGGATCAACCCGCTGATCGAGGTGAAGTATCAGCGCGTGCGGCGTGCGGTGCTGTGTGATCAGGAGCCGTCCGCGGCGCGCGGGGAAATCACGCCCTCGGGCAAGCTGGTCCGCAAGGCGGTGCTGGACAACCACAGGCGCCGCATCGAGGCAATCTTCACGCCGTGCCTGTCGCCCAACGTCATTGAAGTCCCTGAAGGCGAATCCGGCGCTGCGGCGCGGTCTGGCGGCGAGCTTCGGGCTTCGGCCCGCACGGAGGCGTGTGCATCGGAATGTGCTCCCGTTGGAGCGAACGCGAGGTAGAGGGCGGTGCGCATGACAGCAAAGGGACAATCGGTGGTCATCGTCGGCGCGGCGCGGACGCCCGTCGGCGTCAAGTGCGGCACGCTGCGGCATTTCAGCGCGGAGGATCTCGGCGCGGCCGCCGGCACGGAAGCGATCCGGCGCAGCGGCATCCCCGCCGAACGGGTCAGCGCCGTCGTCGGCGCCAACGTGTATCAGTTCACCGCGCCGGGGACGCAGGACATTTATTTTCCGCGCAACGTGGGGTTGCGGTGCGGGTTGAGGACGGAAGCGCCGGCGCTGATGGTGCAGCGCATCTGCGGCTCGGGTCTGCAGACGGTGATCAACGCGTATCAGCAGATTCTCCTGCCGCCCGCGGTGGACGACGCCGACGTCGTGCTCTGCGTCGGCGCGGAGACCATGTCGCGCGCCCCGCGCATCGTGCGGTCGCTGCGCGGCGCGGCCAACTTCTGGGAATTCGCCGACGCCGGCGCGGTCGAGGATTCCATGCTCGCGTCGCTCAACCACGACCTGGCGCGGACCAGCATGATGCTGACGGCGGACGAATACGGAAAGCGGATGGAAATCACCCGCCGCGCCTGCGACGAGTTCGCGGATCTGTCTCATGCCCGGGCCCGCGCGGCGCAGAAGGCGAGCTGGCTCAACGGCGGCGACCTGCTGCGCGGAATGTTCGCTTTCGAGGCGACCGACCTGACCGGCAGGCCCGTGCACCTTGCGCGCGACGAGTGCGTCCGCAAGACTTCGCTGGATGTGCTGGAAAAGCTGCCCGCGCTGACGCCGAACGGGCTGGTCTCCGCAGGCAACGCCAGCGAAATCTCCGACGGCGCGGCTGCTCTGGTGCTTGCCAGCGCGGAGGTCGCGGAGCAACTGGGAATCGATGCGCGGTTCGAGGTGCTGGCGTACGGCGTGGCCGGCGTGGATCCCAAGGTGATGGGGCGCGGACCCGTGCCGGCCATTCAGCAGGCGCTCGCCCGCGCGCGGCTCACCCTGCGGGACGTGGGGCTGTGGGAAATCAACGAAGCGTTCGCCGCCCAGTTCCTCGGCGTGGAGAAGGAGCTGGCGCTCGATCGCCAGAAGGTGAACGTCAACGGCGGCGGAATCGCCATCGGGCATCCGCTGGCCGCGACGGGAACCCGGCTCCTCGTGGACCTGATGTATGAAATGCAGCGGCGCGGCGAGCGCATCGGCTGTGCCTCGGCGTGCATCGGCGGCGGACAGGGGGCGGCCGTGATCGTGCGGGACACGCGGGGAAACTGAAACGCCTGCGAGGCATTGAACATGAAACGGGCATTTGCATTCGGCGACAAGACGATCGAGCCGGCGGTGCGCCGCGTCAACGACGTGCGCTGCGTCGCGCTCATCGGCGCGGGCACGATGGGGCAGGGCATCGCGCTGGATCTGCTCGCCAAGACGGATTGCCGGCTCATCCTCCTCGACGTGGCCGCGGACGCACTCCAGCGCGCCGCGGCGCGCCTGGCCGATCACGTCGCGCAGCAGGTCCGCGAGCGCCGCATCCGCCCCGAGGACGGCGACGCCCTCAAGGCCCGCGTCACCTGCACGCAGGACTATGCCGCGCTCAAGGACGCCGACATCGTCTGGGAAGTCGCCACCGAGCGGGCCGAGATCAAGGCGCGGATCTTCGAGGCCGTCGAACGCGCCGTCGATCCGGACCGGCTGGCGGCGGTGTTCTCCAACACCTCGTCGCACACGACGGAGGAACTCGCCGTGCTGTTCAGATCGGAGGCCCTGCGCGAGAAGTTCCTGACGGTGCACGGCTACTTCCCGTTCGAGCGCAACCGCCTCATCGACGTGATGAAAGGCAAGTTCGCCTCGCAGGAGACGTTCAACTTCGGCGTGGTCTTCGCCGACCAGATTCTCGAAAAGGCCGTCGTCGCGCTTCCGGTGGACCATCACGGGTACATCACCGACCCGCTCTTTCAGGCGATGGCGGCGATCATCTCGTGGGATGTCCAAACCGGGCGCGACATCGTGCAGCTCGGCGGGCTGTGGGAGCTGTTCACCGCCAACCCCTTCCTCGTTCTCGACCAGACCGGGCACATGCCCTACACCGAATCCAGCCGCCATTTCGGATCGTCGCTGCCCAAGCACGATCGGCTGCGCAGCCTCTATCAGCGCGACGGCAAGTGCTATCCGGATTGGATCGCCGGACTGGAGTCGCGCGGGCACGGCGGCGCGGCGACCGCGGCGCGAAAGGGTTTCTACGCCTGGAGCGAAGATGCCAGGCCGGCGCCGGTGGGCGTATTCAATCCCGCGTCGGGCGAGTATGAGCCGGTGGGCGAGATATCCCGCCAGACGTTTTGGTCGTACTATCAGGCGGCGGAGAACGACCGCCGCGCCGGCAAGGTGCGCAGCGCCGCGGCGCTGGTCCACGTGGCCTGTGCCGACGATGGCGGCGGGCGCGCGTTTCGCCGATATGCCCTGCCGCTCTGTCTGTATGCGCTGGATATGATTCAGGACGGGACCGCCACGCCCGGGCAGATCAACCTGTCAACTCGCGCGGGGCTGCGTTTCAAGGTCGGGCTGATCGAGTTGATCGACGCGCTGATCGCGGAGCTGACCCTCGAAGGCGTGATCGAACTGGTGCGGCGGGCGCGCGACGAGAACGCCGACGACGCCCATATCCGCGAAATGCTCGACTTGGATGGAGTTGCCGGACCGCGTAAGGATCGGCCTCATCTGCTGACGGAACTGGCTCGCCTGAAGGTCGCGCGCTTCCTGGAATATGGTCGCTCATACCAGACGCCGGTCGGTGAACTGGACCTGGCGCAAAGCCGCGAGCGCAAGACGCCGGTCTATCGCGCGTTCTACCCGGACCTGAAAGTCGTGGAACCGTCCTCGCGCGACCGCGTGGGCACAGTCGTTTTCAACAATCCCCTGCGCGGCAACGTCTTCAACCGAGCCGTCATTGACCAGCTTGACCATGCGTGGCGGCGCGTGCTTGAACTGCATCGCGCCGGTCGCTGCGGGGCCGTGCTCTTCACCGCCGCGGGCGCCGGGATGCGCATGCTCGGCGCGGACGCCCGCGAGTTCAACCGTGGCTGGTTCGAGCGCCCCAAGGGGTATGTGCCGCTCACCGAGGACGAGGCCGCCGCCTCCAGTCGCAATGCCGTGCGCCTATTTCGCTCAATTCAGCGCAGTCCGGTGGCGACGATCGGGGTCTTCGGGGAGAAATGGGGCGGCGGCGCGGAGTTCACCTATTTCCTTGACCTGCGCTATGACGTCCGCGCATCAGGGTTTTCCTTTGATTCCCTGACGCGCGAGTCGTGCTGGGGACAGAAGAACACCTACAACCAGCCGGAATTGGATTACGCCATACTTCCGGGGTTCGGCGCTGTCGGCGAACTCAAGCGGCTTGGATTGGGCGACTCGATCGTATTCGAGATGTTTGATCAGGGATTGACCGCGGACCGCGCCCATCAGGTCGGTCTGTCGCACGCGGTCTTTGAGGATGAACTGGAAGGGCTGCGCCGCGCGTTTGAGAGAGCCCGGCTCATGGCGCGTGATGCGCCGTATTCGCGGGCTTTGCTGAAAAAGGAATTGACGCGGCATACCGTCGGCACCGCCTGCGAGGCCTGTGGGCAGGTCACGGCCGATGAAGCCGTCGCGGCCGCCGATTCCGCATTGGCGAAGGAAACCGCGGACACGTTCGATCCGGCCAAGAACCCGTATATTCGAACGGGGCTGCTGTCGCTGCTGGATCGAGGCGGGAAGCCGCCGCCGATGGATTACGCCTGCTCGAACGGGGAACTGCCGGGCTGGCAATACCCGACGGACAAGAGCTGACGGCACTGAAGAATCGGGCCGGGATGACTTCCGCTGTTATTGGACGTGGCCCCTCAGGAAGGGACTGAACTGTGAATTACGATGCCATTGTGCAGCACTGTCACGAATTGATGGAAATGCTCCCCGCGCAGGCCGTCGCCCGCGCGCGAGAAGAACATCCCGATGTCCGCGGTCTGGCCGTGTTTCCGGTTTATGCGCCCGTGGAGATCATTCACGCCGCCGGCCTGATGCCCGTGGGTCTCTTCGGCGTGGGCAACAAGCTGGAGATTTCGCACGCCGACTCGCGGTTCCAGTCCTTCATCTGCTCGATCGCCAAGAGCACGCTGGAATTGTTCCTGCGCCAGGAAACGGACGGCATTGAAGGCGTGGTGTTCAGCTCGATCTGCGACGTGGCGCGCAATCTCGCGAGCCTCGTCAAACGCAATGCACCGCAGTTGTTTGTGGAGTTTCTGCACCTTCCGCAGAACATGAGCAATTCCGGATCGGCGGCCTACACCCGCGCGGAATTCGAGCGATTCCGCACCAACCTGTCCAGTCACATTCGCCGCCCCATTACGGACTCTGCGATCGCTGCGAGCCTCGACATTTACAACAAAGTGCGACATCTCATCCGAGCCCTTTATGCGCGGCGCAAGGAGCATCCCGGATCCGTCCCTACCGCCGACCTCTATGCCGTCGTGCAGGCCGGGACGCGCATGATGCCCGAAGATTATCTCCCGATTTTAGAGGCGTTCCTGGCCGAAGCCCTCCGGCGGAATCCTCGGCCGCGCGACAGCGTGCACGTCGTCCTCGAAGGCGCCTTCTGCGAGCAGCCGCCCGCGCTGCTCATTGACACCATCGAAGGCGCGGGCTGCCAGATCAAAGATGACGATCTCGTGGTCGGGTTTCGCTGGTTTCATGAGAATGTCGGCTGCAACGGCGATCCCATGGGAGCGCTCGCCGAGGCGTACCTTCATTGCAGCGTCTATTCCTCGGTGCGCCACGACTGGCGGCATCGGCGGACCGATGGCCTGCTGCGGCGCGTGAAGGACGCGGGAGCGGCCGCCGTCGTCTTCACGCCGGCGAAGTTCTGCGAACCGGCGTTGTTGGATTATGTGCCCTTTGTGGAGATTCTGGACAAAAACAAAATCCCACACATCAAGCTGGAGTTTGAGGAGAAGATGTGGACCTTCGACGCCAGCCGAACTGAAGTGGAGACGTTCTCCGAATCCATGCTTTTTGAGTAACGTCCTGGGAAAACCGCCGCCCGCACCGATTGCGTACGAAAGGAATTACCCGTGACCACAGCCGTAGCCGACGCGAAGGACTATCGCGGACGCGTGCACAATCTTTCCAGCCGCATTATGACGGACTGGATGACGCAACTTAAGCAGGCCGCCGCTTCCGGTTCGCCCAGCGCCTACCTGATGATCAGCGGCAACTGCGTCGAGATTCTGCGCTGCTTCGACATCCTTCCGGTATTCCCGGAAATCAACGCCCTTCAACTGGCGATTCGCAAGAAATCCCTGCCCTACATCATCAAGGCGGAGGAAATCGGCTACGCCTCGGATAACTGTGCCTACGTCAAGGCCGACATTGGCTTTACGCTCTCGGGAGGCGTGGGCAAGGACGGCAACATTCCCGTGCCGAGCATGATCGTCTGCAACTTTGTGGGTTGCAACGTTTACATCAAGTGGTTTGAGCATTGCGCGGCGATGTTCAACTGCCCGCTGGTGATGATCGACGTGCCGTTCATACGCGAAGGCGACCGCCCCTGCTCCGGCGACGTGGCCTACGTCATGTCGCAACTGTACGATCTCATCCGACAATGCGAGGAGTTAACGGGTCGAAAGTTCGACATCGACAGACTGCGGGACATCTTGCGCGAGTCTGCCCGCGCGGAAGAGGGCTGGACGCGCTGCAAGGATTTGTGCAAGAGCCGCCCCGCGCCGTTCGACGCCTACTTTGACAGCATCAACATGATGGGCCCCATCAATGCGCTGCGCGGCACGCGCGACGCCGCCGACTTCTTCGACGCCGCCGTGATCGAATACCAGGAGATGGTGGATCGCGGCGAGGGCGTGCTTCCCGAGGAGAAGTTTCGCATCGTGACCGAGGGGCCTCCGCCGTATCCCTACTATCGCAATTTCCGGAGCCTGTTTGAAACCTGGGGCGCGGTGGCCGTGCAGAGCACGTACTCGACCGTGGGCGGAACCTGGGAATTTGGTTTCCGGCATGATCCGGATCGCCCTCTGGAATCCATAGCCGAGCAGATGCTCGTTCACAATCTGTGCAACCGAACGCTGACGGAACGGTATGCGCAGATTCGCCGCTACGTTGAAGAATGGGATGCGGACGCGCTGGTGATTCACAGCATCAAGAGCTGCCGTCTGTTCTCGGCGGGTCAGGGCGACATGCGCGAGTACTTCACCAAGGAGCTGGGCGTGCCGACGCTGATGGTGGAATCGGATCTGGAGGATCCGCGCTATTATGCCGAGGCGCAGATGAAGAACCGCATTGACGCCTTTTTCGAGTCATTGCAATACAAACGCATTCGCGGCGCGGCCCATGCGGCGGCCGCAAGGATACAGGGGTGATTCATGGCGTATGCAGCAGGCATTGACGTTGGAAGCACGCAGACCAAGGCCGTGCTCCTTGACGAATCGCGCGCCATTGTGGCAAGAGCGCTGATCAACACCGGCGCCAACGTGAAGCGCGCCGGGCAGACGGCGCTGGACACGCTCTTGTCGCAGTCCGGCGTGGCGAAGGATTCCGTGGGTTTTGTCGTGGGAACCGGCTACGGTCGATACAAGATCGAAGCGGGCAACGCCCAGGTGACGGAAATCTCGTGCCACGCGCGCGGCGCGCAGTTGTTGTTTCCCGGAACGCGCACGGTGATCGACATGGGTGGTCAGGACACCAAAGCCATCAAAGTCGGCCCCGAGGGCGACGTGCTGGACTTCTGCATGAATGACAAATGCGCAGCGGGGACGGGCCGGTTTCTCGCCGGCGCGGCCGAGGTGCTGGGTCTGCCGCTGGACGACATTGGCGAAATATCGCTCAGGGGAACCCAGCCCATACGACTGACGAGTGTCTGCACTGTGTTTGTCGAGTCTGACATTCTGGGTTACGTGGCACAGAAACGAAAGATTGAAGATATTCTCGCCGGCGTGCATCAGGCGATCGCCTCGCGGACGGTCGGCCTGGTGCGTCGCGTGGGCATGGAGACGGAGTTCACGTTCACCGGAGGCGTGGCGCGGAATATGGGAATGGTTCGCGCGCTGGAGGCGAAACTGGACGTCACGCTGAACGTCAGCCCCGACGCGCATTTCATGGGGGCGTTGGGCGCCGCGCTGTTCGCGCTCGACCACGTCCTGGCGGGCCGGCAGCCCGTGCCCGCGGCCGCGGACGTCCCGGCGGAATGGGTGGCCGGCTGAACGCTCGTGTAGTGCCTCGCAAATATCAGAGCGTTCAGTTTTTTTGGGGGGCGGTTTTTGGGGGGGGCGGGCGTCCTCGCCCGCTGGTGGGCCAGAGGCCCGCACCCCCGGGGAGTTGAGATCTCATGGCATACATCGTGGGCGTGGATCTGGGTGCGGGCGCGGTCAAGGTCGTCGTTCTCGACGAGTCCGCCCGCGTTCTCGGTTATGGGCAGGAGCGGTCCCGGGCGGACTTCGACGCCGTCGGGCGCCGCGCGATCGCCGCGGCCTGTGAGTCGGCGAACCTGACGACGGGCGACATCGACTACATCGCGGCCACGGGCTTTGGCCGCTACAGCTTCGACGACCGGTCAATCCAGATCACCGACCTGACGTGCGCGGCGCGCGGGGCGCACGCCGCCTTCCCGGATGCTCGCTTTGTGCTCGACATGGGCTCGCAGAGCACGCGGGCGATCTGCCTGCGCGACGGCGGCAAGGTCAAGACGTTCCGCGCCAACGAGAAATGCGCCGCGGGCAGCGGCGGCTTTCTGGAGCGCGTCGCGCGATACCTGGAAATCCCGCTGGCCGAGCTGGGAACGATCTCGCTGACCGCCGCCGATCCGCAGCCCATCAGCAGCGTGTGCGCCGTCCTGGCGGAATCCGAGATCATCAACCACGTCTCCGAAGGGCGAAGCGTGGCCGACATCGTGTGCGGCTCGCACCTGTCGCTGGCGGGTCGCGCGCTGAGCCAGCTCAGGATGGTGGGGCTGGACGGCCCGGTGGTGTTCGTGGGCGGCGTGGCATTGCAGGAGGGCATGGTCCGCGCCTGCCGCGAAAAGTTCGGCCAGCCGGTCCTTGTGCCGCAGCATCCGTCGCACGTCGTGGCGCACGGCGCGGCGCTGCTGGGTCTGCAAAGGTACTTGAAGGCGAAACAAAGCGAACTCGTTGGCGTCGCGTAGTTTGTCTGGGACAACGATGGAATGAGTCAGCGGATTGGGAAGCGCTGACCGCGAACAGATGAGGCCCGATCGGCAAATAGCCGACCGGGCCTCCATTGTTGGCAGCATGCTCAACCGCCGCTCGGAGCCTCGGGATGCGATGCTGTGCAAGCTCGCATCAGTCGCAGCTTGTTTGACGCGAAAGCTCGGGACACTGCGCCACGCTGACCGTATGGACGCCTGATTGATCGGTCCACTTCCCCTTGGCCTTGCCGCGGGCGTTGACGGTGACTACTTGCCGGTCACCGTCATTGTCGAGCGTCAGTTGGGTGCCTTCAGGCAGCGCTGACTTGATGCTCGCTGTAAGATCCCCGCACTTGCACTCGACTTTGAGGCGTTCAACACGGGTGCAATCCAAGTCACTTCCGATGAACTGGAAGTCATCATAATATGCGATCCAAGCCGGACGCCAGGATGGCGCGTGCATGCCGAAGGAGATGCAATCGAAGGGGATGCCCTCTGACTCGGAATGGAGTGTGATTCCGTCAACACGGATGGCGAACGAGCTTGCCGTGGACTCGATCTCCCATTGGTGCCAGACGTTAGTTCGCTGAATGGACGACCTTATGGAGTTCATGCTTCCGTCATTCCAATTGCGATAGTAGTAGACGTCGCCCCCCCTGCCGTCTCCGAGGTCGTAATCAAAGACGCCGATGTCAGTCGTGTAGCTCAATTTTCGATTCACGAGCCACAAGGTCAGATAGTTGCTGGACTGTACATTAGCGCCAGTGTCCTTTACCCAGATAGACACGCGACCATAAGTCGGCTCGTCGAAACAATGATCGATCTGCAATCCCTTGTTCTCTCCGGAATTGAATGTCGAGCACTCGAGAGATTGGTTTCCGGAGTGGAACTCATCGGTAGTCAGGCTGACCGTACCGGACCTCTCATAGACCACCCAATACGGGTCAATGCTATCGCCCTCAAAACCATCCGAGAAGTTCTGTGCGACAGCCTGCCGCGCGCCTGCTCCGACAGCCGCGGCGGCCAGCAGAACAAGCACCAGCTCAAACCTGCAACCGCGCACCCACTCCTGCGCGCGCACCGATAGACTGCTTTTCGACAACATGGTGACCTCCCAAAAAAAAGAGAACTTTCAAGGGCGCCGCACCTTGCGACGCCTCATCAACAGATGGGGCTAGGGTTCATTCGGATCAGGCAGATTCAGATCAGCGTTGGTTTCCAACGGGTCATCGGGTTGGGATTTCCGCCGCCAAATCTCGGCGTTCTCACTGTATCCACATCCCGGTTCGGCCCCTTCCCAGCTTTCGTAGAACTCAATCAGAAACCCCGCGATCTCACCACCCCATTGCTGCCGCGCGGAATCGGGCCACAGCGATCGTTCGCAGAGATCGTGGCCTTCCAGCAGCCACGTCTCGGCCTCGGAAAAGCATCCCTGGCGAGCGAGGATGATCCCGAGGTTGCCCGCCGAGACGCCTCGGTAAATGGCGTTGTAATGCTCAGGCGGGAAGAGCGCCTTGCGGGTCTCCCAAGACTTCCATGCCAGCGGCTCGGCCTCGGCGAGCCGTTCCAGTTTGCGCAGTGTCACCGCCAAGCTATGCTGGACATGGGCCAGATGTTCGTCACTGACGGAGGGATCCTTCTCGTAGAGCGCGAGCGCCTCCACTTTCCGCGTCGCCGCCTCTTCGTCCCTTCCTTGGGCATCGAGTTCATCGCCATAGGTCTTCAGGGCGCCTCGAAGATCGCGGGAATCCGGCCCCGTGAAGGCTCGAAAGAAGGCCAGGTTTGAGTTCATCAGGCGGTCGAATTCAGCGTAGTCGCCTCGCATTCTGGCGCAGACTGCAAGCTCCCCGCGCGCCCTCACCACCCCAGGATCGTTCGAGCCGTACCGCTCCAGAAGCAGTGCAGACCCTTCCCTTATGAATTCCTCCCCCGTTGCGACGTCGCCCCACCTCGCGAGCGTCGCGCCGTGCTCGATAAGCTCATTGGCGGCCTCGTCGGAATCAGCCCCGAACGCGCGCCGGGCCATCTCGAGAGCCTTGTCAGACTGGGCGATCGCGGCGGGACCGTCCTGCAGAATTGCGTACTGCCTCACGACCGCCCTTCGCACGCGCCACTGCATCCCCGGTTGGTTATCCCCCATAGCGTCGAGCAGCTTAACGGCCTCGCTGAGCATTCTATTCTGCGCTTCCACGAACACCGCCCCATCATCCTGTAAGCTCTCGCGGCTGAGCATGCTCGCGATGAAATCTAAGGCCTCCTTGGCATCATGAGCGGCGTTCTTGGCATCATGAGCACTGACCGTCGCCCGGTCGCGCTCGATCACAACTTGTTGCCGAGATATGACGAGCGCCGGCACGCCGGTTAGCAAGACCAATAAAAGCGCCGCCGCTAAACTCACGGGCAGTTTGTTGCGGCGGGCGAATTTCCGGGCGGCGTAGGTGAACGAATCCCGCCGCGCCTCGATGGGGCGCTGCGTGAGGAACCTCCGAACGTCATCCGCCACCTCGCCGGCCGACTGGTAGCGGCGCTGCGGCTCCTTCGTGAGGCATTTCATGATGATGACGTCCACGTCCTCGTCGAGGTCCGGGCACAGCGTGCGCGGGTGCGGAGGCGCTTCGAGCGCGATGCGATTGAGCACCTCGCGGATCGAGCCGGTCGGGTCGTGCGGGAGCCGGGCGGTGGCCAACTGATACAGGATGACGCCCAGCGAGTACACGTCCGTGCGCAGGTCCACGCCCCGTCGCCCCTCGGCCTGCTCGGGGCTGGCCCACGGGAGCGATCCCACAAAGTGCCCGGTCTGCGTGATCGAAGGGTCGTGCCCCTCCGGTTCGGCGAACTTCGCCAGCCCGAAGTCCAGCACGTGCGGAACTCCGTCGTCGTCCACGCGGATGTTGCCGGGCTTGAGGTCGCGGTGCATCACGCCGCGAAGATGCGCGGCCTGCACCGCGTCGCAGATTTCGGCGAAGAGCTCGAGCGTCTCGCGGACGTCGAGATTCATGTCCGCGGCATACTCGTCGAGCGGGCGGCCGACGATGTAGGGCATGACGAGGTACGGCCGGCCTTCGACGATGCCGATGTCCTGCACGGGCACGATGTTGGGATGGTCGAGGTCGCGGAGGATTTCGATCTCGCGGTCCATGCGGCCATGCTGCGGCGCGACGGCGGCGTGGCCGCCATGGAGCACCTTGATCGCCACGTCGCGCTCGGTCGATTCGTGCACGGCCTGATAGACGACGCCCTGCCCGCCGCGGTGAATCTCGCGCACGATCTGATATCCGGGAATCGCGTCGGCTCGGGAGATTTCGACAGTGGAGGCGGTGGCGAACGCGCCGTCAGCGGAAGAGGAGGAGTCCGCAGCGCTCTTGCCCAACGCCTCGGCCTGGCGTCGAGCTTCGCCAATCAGGCGATCGAGCGGCCGGTCCTGCGTCATGATGCCTGCAGTCTTCATCGCGGTTCTCCCCTCGATGCCTGGCACACGCCCCGGAGGTTCGTGCTGCCCACCCTTGGCCGCCTTAAGAGGCACGCCCCGGAGGTTCGTGCTGCTCGGCTCCGATCCCGCGCGGCCGAGCCGGCCTCTGAGGATACAAGCGAGAACTACCCGCCAGGGTTTACGCTTCGCTGCGAAAGATTTGTCACGAAGGCGGTCAACTGCTCTCGAAGGCGGGCAAAAGCGCGATTGCGAAGGAGGTGCACCGCGCCGGGACTTCGAGACAGCGTCGCGGCCACGTCGGCGATATCCCGACCCTCGATGTCGTACAGCTCGACCGCCGCACGGTACGCCTCGGGCAGGCGCGCGATCGCTTCACGGACGGCGAGCGAGGCCTCGCGCAAGGCAGCGGCGTGCGGTGGCGAAGTTCGAGTCAGGACGGGGACGAGTCGATCGAGGATGGACGTGCAGGGATCCACGCCCAATGTCGCCACCCGTCGCGCCCGGCCTCCGCGTTTTTCCGCGTCCAGCGCGCGGATCGCTTCGATGAGGTTGTTCTCGGCCAGCTTGCGAAGCCAGCGGAAGAAGGAGCTTTCGTCGCTGGGGATGAAGTTCCGCATGTCGAGGAACGCGTCAAGGAACGTCTGCTGAAGGACGTCCTCGGCGGAAAGGACGGATCGCAGCCGATCCGGGATCTTCGGCTCGATGGCCGCGCGCAACGTCTCGGAGTGCTCGCTGAGGAGTCTCGTAAGCGCCTGCGGGTCGGGGCCGCCATTTGCGGGATCGATGCCGGGCGACGGTTCACGCATTCGGATTCCTCCACCCATGGTCCGCTGTCGGTCCCCTTGATGCAGCGTACTTCATTCCCTGCCCGACAGCGCCAGGCGCCTGGCAGCGCCCCGCCGAGCTCTGCGCCGCCCCGGCGGGTGCCCGCGCCCTCTGCCATCCCCGCCCGGCGACGGAACCCACCCTTCCCAAGAAAGAAAACGCCCCCCACTGCCAAGAAACCATGAAGGCAGATGCCTCTACAGGCCGAAGTAGGCATTCTGAGGGAACGCACTCAGGACCATCGGACCGTCCCATAAATGTTAATCTCGGTAAACTCTGCTTCCTTTGACGGTTCGGCGGGAGTAGGATCGTGCTGATCGCGGGCTTGGAGGTCCGCGTCCCCTGTGCGGGCGAGTCGAGGCGACCGCCGCACTTACTGGGTCGGAGATGTCATCATGTTGCTGGCCGCCACTCCCCCGAGAAGCACCAGACCGGCCACGCCGCCGCTGGTCAAGCGTTTTCTCGACTATCTGTTCAACGAGTGCGGACTGGCGGGGAACACCATCTCCGCCTACCAGCGCGACCTCAACGAGTTCTGGAACCACCTGGCGGAGATGGACGTTTACCTGGCGGACCTGTCCATGCAGGATCTCCAGGCCCATCTCATCCGGCTTCAGGAGCGCGGGCTGTCCATCGCGTCGATCTCGCGGCACCTGATGTCCATCAAGATGTTCCTGCGCTTCCTGCACACGGAGCGGCAGATCCGCCACGACCTGGCCACGCTGATCGAGACGCCGCGGCAGTGGAACCGCATCCCTCACAGCCTGCATGTGCCGGAAGTGGACGCGCTGCTCAGCGCGCCCGCGCCCGATGACGAGTATTACCTGCGCGACCGGGCGCTGCTCGAACTGATGTACGCCACCGGACTTCGCGTCAGCGAGCTGTCCTCGCTCGACGTGGGGCAGGTCAACCTCAAGGTCGGATACCTCCGCTGCATCGGCAAGGGGAACAAGGAACGCATCGTGCCGATCGGCCGCCCCGCCATCGACGCCGTCACCGAGTATCTCGAAGCGCTGCGGCCTCAGCTTCTTCGGGAGCGGCGCAGCAGCAAGCTGTTTCTGTCGCGCACGGGTCGCGCGCTCGACCGGACGAACATGTGGCGGCTGGTGCACAAGTACGGTAGGATGGCGGGCATCGGCAAGAACGTGCATCCGCATCTGCTGCGGCACTGCTTTGCGACGCATTTGCTGTCGGGCGGGGCGGACCTTCGCGTGGTGCAGGAGTTGCTGGGGCACGCGGACGTGACCACGACTCAGATCTACACCCACGTGGACCCACTCCGGCTGAAGCACGTTCATCAGAAGTGTCACCCGCGCCCGTAACCCGCGCGGGGTTGCGACGGCGGCATGGCGTCAGATTCGTCCATCCTTGAAACGTTCCCCAACCCGCACCCGGGCCGCGCCTACGTCATCGAGCACGTCGTGCATGAGTTCACCAGCCTGTGCCCGATGACCGGGCAGCCGGATTTTGCGCGCCTCCGCCTCAAGTACATCGCGGGGGAACGCTGCGTCGAACTCAAGAGCCTCAAGCTGTATCTGCAGCAGTACCGCAGTCGCGGCATCTTCTATGAAGATGTCACCAACGTGATCCTCAACGACCTGGTCGCGGCGTGCCGGCCCCGGTGGATGCGGGTTCGGACCCGCTGGACCGTCCGCGGCGGCATTCACAGCGTGATTGCGGCGGAGCACGGATCGCGGCAGAGCGACGGCCACGTCTGATTCGACGAACGAGGTCGGCCCATGGGCACGACTCTGTGGTATGGCCGGGAGATATTGCCGGGTGGCATAGCAGTCCGTGGTGAAGAGGATTGCTGCTTGGGACCGGCTTTCCAGCCGGTCATTTGCCGGGAATCCCGATGCGGCCGGGGGGGCAAAATCCAGCTCCGCAGACTTCCGCCACGGGCTGATAGGTCCGCAGCAACGGACCCGTGGCGTGCGCGAAGCGGCGATCGTTCCTCATCCACCACGGCCCGGCGAGTGCGCCAGACCGTGCCACCCCCCTGTGCTGCACGACCGACGTTTGTGTTATCATGTCTGGCATGGCAGGGGACGGGCTTGGGCTTCCTCGTGGAGAAGGAGATGGTCATGCAAGGCAATCGGATGTGGGTGCTGGGACTGGTGGTTGGGCTGATCGGTTCACCGCTGTTCGCCGATCTGGAGATGGGGGACGACGCGCCGCCGATCGCCATCACCAAGTGGGTGCAGGGCGATCCCGTCGAACTCGCGGCCGTGCAGGGGCAAAAGGTCGTCATTCTCGAGTTCTGGGCGACATGGTGCGGTCCGTGCATCCGCTCGATGCCCCACCTGACCGAGATCCAGAAGAAGTACGCGGACCAGGGTCTCCGCATCATCGGCGTGACCAAGCCCGACCCCAACAACGCCCTCGAAAAAGTCGAGCAGTTCGTCAAGGAGAACCAGGACAAGATGGGCTACACCGTCGCGTTCGACGGCGACGCCGCCACCAACGACGCCTACATGAAGGCCGCCGGGCAGAACGGCATCCCCACGTCGTTCATCATCGACCGCGCGGGCAAGGTCGCGTGGATCGGACACCCGATGGACCTGGACAAGCCGCTCGCCGCGGTGCTGGCGGACAAGCACGACATCGGGCTGTTCAAGCTGAACGGCATGTTGGAAAAACGTTTCGCGCAGAAGCGGTCCGCGCAGGCGTGGGACGACTCGATCCGCACGCTGGAGGCGCTGTCCGTTCTGAATCCCGAGGACCCCGGTCCGTGGCGCGAGCGGGTCACCCTGTACGCGGGGCAGCTCGCGTCGCCGGAGAAAGCCCTGGCCGCGGCGGAGACGGCGCTGCGACTCGGCGCGGACAATGCCGACGAACTCAACATCCTCGCCTCGACGATCCGCTATGGAAAGCCGACGGAGCAGCTCCAGGCCATCGCGGAGAAGGCCGCCAAGCGCGCGATCGAGCTGAAGCCGGAGGACGCGGCCATGCGCCTGACGGCGATCGACGTGTACGCCGCGGCCGGTAAGACGGACGACGCAGTGAACGCCGCGAAGGAGTCGCTGGACCTCATCGTGAAGAACGATCCGGCGCAGCTCAGCTCGCTGGTGCGCACGCTGACCGCGCCGCAGATGCAGGGTCGCGGGCTGGAGGTGGCGAAAAAGGCGTCTGAGCAGGCGCTGACCAGCGGGTGGGACAACGCGACGACGATGTCCGTCCTGGCGTTTTCGCTGCGATCCATCCAGGGCAGCGAGGAGTTCAAGCCGCTCGCCCTCAAGGCCGCGCGGCGCACCGTGGAGCTGAAGCCGGAGGAAGGCCGGGGCTATCTGACGCTGATCGACACGCTGATCGCCGTGGACCAGGGCAACGAAGCGCTGCAAGTCGCGGAAAAGAACAGCGAGCTGCTGCTGAAGCAGGATTCGATGATCCTCGGTTCGCTCGCCCGCTCGTTGTCGTCACCGAAGCTCGCCGGCAAGGGTTCGGCGATGGCGCTGAAGACGCTGGACGCGGCGCTCGCCTCGCAACCGGATGACGTGATGCTGGTCGAGACCAAGTTCCGCGTGCAGGCCACGAGCCTCAAGGACCGCTCCGCCGCGCTCGCCACCGGGGAGTACTTCCTCGAAAAGGCATCGAACAGCGCCGGCGCGCTGAACAGCTTCGCGTGGGCGGTGCTGACCGAGGACGGTTTGAAAGGGCAGTTCAACGAGCTTGGGCTGAAGGCCGCGCTGAAGTGCCACGAGGTCTCCGGCGGCCAGAACTGGGCGTACCTCGATACGTTGGCGCTGGCGAAGTTCGAGACCGGCGCCAAGCAGGAGGCCGTCGAGCTGGAGCGCAAGTCGCTGGACCTGGCGAAGAAAGCGGGCATCACGTCGATCGCCGACCTGGAAGCCGCTCTGAAGCGCTTCGAGGAAGGCGCGAAGACCGCGGACCGGATGTAAGACGAGTCGGCCGGCGAACGGAACCGTGCGGGACGTCGGTGAAGCAGGACCGTTGGCGCCACCCGGACAGAGCAGCGTTTTTCCCGACAGGGCGGCGCCTGCGATGGTCCGCGCGCGGGTCGCTTTGACGTGAGTCGCCTCCCGGAGTTTGGCCACCGGCCTCACACGAAGTCCGGGCAGTCGTCGGGCGCTGCGGACGGGACCGCAAGCGACGCATGCGCGGCGCTGACTGCCGCGCCATCGGTCATCTTCGGCACGCGCTTCCGCGCCAGCTCGCACGCCAGACGCAGCGCCGCTTTCATGCTGCCCGGGTCGGCCTTGCTCTGACCGGCGATGTCGAAGGCCGTGCCGTGATCGACGCTGGTGCGGATGATCGGCAGCCCCAGCGTGAGATTCACCGCCGAGTCGAACGCCAGTAACTTCACCGGGATCAGCCCCTGATCGTGGTACATCGCCACGATGCCGTGAAAACGCCGGCGGCTGCGCTCCACGAACAGCGTGTCCGAGGGGAACGGGCCTTCCACGTTCCAGCCGGCCAGCCGCGCCATGGTGATCGCCGGCTCGATGATGCGAATCTCCTCGTGCCCGAAGCGGCCGTCCTCGCCGGCGTGCGGGTTAATGCCCGCCACGGCCACGCGTGGCTCGTCGATGCCCCACCAATGCTTCAGCGCCCATGCAAGCTGGTCGATCGCGCGGAACACGCAGCCGATGTTGAACAGCCCCGCCAGCTCGAACAGCCCGACGTGGGCCGTGGCCAGCGCGACGCGCAAGTCGCCGGCGGCAAAGGCCATCGTCACCTGCTCCACGCCGCACGCGTCCGCGAACTTCTCCGTGTGTCCCGGACGCCGGTATCCCGCCAGCCGCCAGCTTATCTTGTGAATCGGACCCGTGACCACCGCGTCGATCCGCCCGTGTTTCGCCGCGTCGATGGCCTCGTCCACGAAACGCAGCGACGCCTGCCCGCCTTCCGCCGTGGGGCGATGCGCGTCGGCGAAGAAGACCGACGGCTCGTCGAAGTCCGCCACCACGACGCCGCTCTCGATGCCTTTGATCTGGCCAAGCGGAACGCGGAACCAGAACGGGTTGATCTCCGCCCGGTCGGCCGCGTAGGACAGCATTTCGTCCAGACCATAGATGATGAAGCGCCCCAGCGCGCGCACCTGTGGATCGCTGAGCGCCTTGACGATGACCTCCGCGCCGATCCCGCCGGGGTCGCCCATGGTCACGCCGATGACGGGCTTGTCGTTGCCGTGCCCGTTCGAGCGGGCATTCGAGGGAGAAGGAACGGGTTGCGTGGGCGGGATCGTCATGCGAAGCCCGCTTCCTGAAGTCGTGCGAGGGTGATGGGCGTCGAGGCCGCCGCGCGTTCATCCGCACGCCCCTCCGCGCTGATGCGCGACAGGGTCGCCAGAATGGTGCGCACGAGGATGTCGGTTTCGATGTTCACGCGGTCGCCCGCGCGCAGCGTGCCGAGCGTCGTGAGACGTAGCGTCGTGGGGATCAGCGCCACGCTGAACTCGTCCCCCGCGACCTCGGCCAGCGTGAGCGACACGCCGTCGATCGCCACCGACCCTTTTGCAATCATGCACCGCATCAGCTCCGCGTCGCCGCGGAACCACACGAGGTGCTCGCCGGCCGACGCTCCCATCCGGCTGACGGTCGCCACGGCATCGACGTGCCCTTGAACGAAATGCCCGTCCAGCCGATCGCCCACGCGCAGGCTGCGTTCCAGATTGACCTCGCGACCGGCTCGAAGCCCGCCAAGCGTGGTGCGCCGCAGCGTTTCCGCGACGACGTCGAACTCCACGTGGCCGGCGTCGCGCTGCGCCACCGTCAGGCAGACGCCGCTGACCGCGACGCTGGCGCCGAGCGGGCACTCCCCACTGAGTGCGCCGGCGTGGATGCGCAGCCGCGATACTCCCCCGGCGCCTTCGCCGAAGGACACAACTGTGCCTTTTTGCTCAATGATGCCGCTGAACATAAGCCCGCTTCATGCTAGGTTGACCAAGAGGCAAGTCAAGGCAGCGTCGAAGGTTGGAAGCTGTCCGACTTGGCGCTGCCGCAACGCCGCTTGCCGCACCATCAGGCGACATTGCAAGAACCCGCGATCTCTGGCACGCCGATTGATTTATCCCTCCGGATACGTGATATAGAGAACCCGGAGTCGGGCTTCTCACCCCTCCGATCGCATCATCAAAGGCCGCGTGCCAGGGAGATCGTTATGAACCGTTGCTTGAGGAAACTCGCGTCGCCGGGCTTGGCGGGGTGTGCATGGATTATCGCCGTCGCGTCGCTGCATCTTGGCTCGACCATCGGGTGTGCCCAGACGCCCGCCGAGCGGTTCCAGGCCCACGTCAACTACCTCGCCTCCGATGAACTGGAGGGGCGCGGGCTGGGCACGCCGGGCATCCAGCAGTCCGCCAACTACATCGCCGCGCGGTTCAAGGAAGCGGGCCTCAAGCCGGGCGTGGGCGGCACGAGCTACCTTCAGACGTTTGAAGTTCCCACGCGGAAGGAAGCGACGGACGAAGGCATGCTGACGATCGCGCCGCTGCCGACCGCGCCGGTTCGCGGGATGGACTTCGTGGCGATGCCGTATGCCTCGAACGACGCCTTCGAGGGCGACGTCGTCTTCTGCGGTTACGGCATCGACAGCGACGAACGCAAGCAGACCGACTTCGCGCATCTCGATCTGAAGGGCAAGATTGCGCTGATGTTCCGCGGAGCGCCCAACGCGTGGGAAGACGACGCCGAAACCTTCCGCCACAGCATGGCCCGCACCAAGGTGTATGCCTGTAAGGAGCGCGGGGCGGTCGCCGTAGTGTTCGTCGCGCCGAATCCGAAGGAAGGCCGCCCGGAGGGGCTGCCGGAATTCGACGGCACCATCCCCGACGCCTACGGATTGCCCGCCGTTCAAGTCTCGCGCGACCTGGCGGACCGGATGCTCATCGCCGCCAACATGGACCGGCTCGACGCGCTGCAGACGCGCATCGACAAGGGCGAGGTCGTCTCCGGCGCGATGGCGAACGTGAAGGTGAAGGGCCGGGCCGGCGTCAAGCAGCTCAAGGCCGAGGTGCACAACGTCATCGGACTGCTCGAAGCCGATCCCGCTTCGCCGCTGGCGCAGGAATATGTCGTCATCGGCGCGCACTACGATCATCTGGGAAACGTCATTCCCTGGCAGCGCACCTTCAAGGGCGGGCAGCTCACCGAGACGGAGACCGCGCCGCAGATCCACAATGGCGCGGATGACAACGCCTCCGGAACAGCGGGCCTGATCGAGCTGGCGCGGCGCTTTGCGGCCGGGCCCAAACCCAAACGCAACGTCGTCTTCCTTGCCTTCACCGCGGAGGAAGCCGGCCTGCACGGCAGCCAGTACTTTGTCGATCACCCCACGCTGCCCGGGCTGGACAACCCGCATTCCGGCGCGCGCGTCGCGGCGATGATCAACATGGACATGATCGGGCGGCTTTCGACGGACGGCGTGCTGGAAGTTTTCGGTGCGGAATCGGCCGAGGAGTTCAAGACGATCCTAGAGCGGCACAAGGCAGGCTCGGGGCTGAACGTCAAGACCGTCGCGGCCACCAGCAACCGCAGCGACGACGCCAGCTTCTACCGCACCGGCGTGCCCGCGCTGCACTTTTACACGGGAACGCACCAGGATTATCACAAGCCCAGCGACGACGCGGACAAGATCAATGCGGAGGGGGCGGTCAAGTGCCTCGACCTCATCTACAAGGTCACCGGCGATCTGGTCGCCGCCGATGCCGCGCCGAAGTATGTGGCCAAGCTGCAGTCCACGTCGCCCACCGCGGGCGGGACTCCGGTCTATCGCGTGGTGATGGGCGTTTCCCCCAGCTATGCTGAGGAGAGCGAGCCGGGCATGCGCGTCATGGACGTCAGCAAAGAGGGTCCGGCCGAGGTGGCGGGAATAAAACCCGGCGACCGCATCATCCGCATCGGGGCCGCGAAGGTGAACACCATTTATGATTACATGGGCGCGCTGGGCAAGAACAAGCCCGGCGACGTGGTGGAGGTTGAAGTCACGCGCGGCGGCGAGAAGATGGTGCTCAAAGTCACGCTCGCAGGCTCCCAGCCGGCGAAGAAGTAGCGGAACAGGCAACGAACCAACAGGCCATCGTCGGATCGGAGCCGATCGCTCGCGCGACTGACGCTTCCCCGACCGGCGGGCGGCGGGGTTCCGCAGCAGCGAGAGCGCGTTCCGGGAAGGTCCATCCCTCCGCGGCGAAACCGGATGCCGGGATCGTTCGCCGCTCCGCGGCGGGACTGGATTCCCGCCTGCGCGGGAGCGACGAAGGGCGCCTTACGCCCCAGACGGGTGGAGTCGCGATGGTTCGTCCTTGCAAGCCGAGGCGTTGGGCGTCGATTGCCCGCGCCGCGCGCGCCGCTTACGATGCCGCGCGATGGGCAGCCTGTTTGAAACCCGGCGGCATCTGACCGATTTTCACGCTTCGCGCATCGGGCACGTCGTCACCGACGTGCTCGTCGTCGGCAGCGGCGTGGGCGGAGCGCGGGCGGCCATCGAGGCGGGACGCGCCGCCCAGGTCATCCTCATCAGCAAGAAGGACTTCGCCGCCGGCTCGACGCGCTACGCGCAGGGCGGCATCGCGGCCGCGCTGGGCGACGACGACAGCGCCGAGCTGCACATCGCGGACACCCTGCGCGTCGGCTGCAACCTGGGCAGTCGCGCCATTGTCGAGCACGTCGTGCGCGCGGCGCCGCGGCGCATCGACGAACTGGTCGAATGGGGCTTCGCCGTGGACCGGCGCGACGCGACCATCGCCCTGACGCGCGAAGGCGGACATTCGCGCCATCGCGTGGTCCACGCGCGCGGCGACGCCACCGGCGCGGAACTCAGCGAGACGCTCCGCCGGCGCGTCCTCGCCGCCTCCTCCATCCGCGTCTTCGAAAACTGCTTCCTCATCGACCTCGTCACGCTCGACGGCGCGTGCGTCGGCGCCATCACCTGGCACGCCAAGTACGGGCATCAGATGATCTGGGCGCATGAGACCGTCCTTGCCGGCGGCGGATGCGGGCAGGTGTACCGCGAAACGACCAACCCGCCGGCCATCACCGGCGACCTCATCGCCGCCGCGTACCGCGCCGGCGCCTGCGTCCGCGACATGGAAATGGTGCAGTTCCACCCGACGACGCTGTACGTGGCGGGCGCGGGGCGGGCGCTGATCTCCGAGGCCGTCCGCGGCGAGGGCGCGCATCTCGTGGACCGCGCCGGCGAGCGGTTCATGCAGCGCTATCATCCCGACGGAGAGCTGGCGCCGCGCGACGTCGTCAGCCGCGCCATCACCCGTCACCTGCGCGAGACGCACACCAACAGCGCCTTCATTGACGCGCGCCACGTCAAGAACTTCGCGCAGCGGTTTCCGTCCATCACGCGGCTCTGCGCCGATTTTCAGATCGACGTGGCGACCGACCTGATCCCCGTTCGCCCCAGCGCGCATTACCTCGTCGGCGGCATCGAGACGGACCTGAACGGCTCGACGAACGTGACGGGGCTGCTGGCGTGCGGGGAGTGCGCGTGGACCGGGCTGCACGGGGCGAACCGGCTGGCGAGCAACTCCCTGCTGGAAGGGCTGGTGTTCGGCGCGGCCGCGGGGGAAACGGCGGCGCGGCGCGCCGGCGGGCGCGATCGAGGCACGACCATCCGCTTCATGGAGAACCAGAACCCGCGCTCGGAGCGCACGGAGCTGGACCTCACCGACATCCGCAACTCCCTGCGCAGCGTCATGTGGCGCAACGTCGGCATCGAGCGCAGCGGCGATCGGCTCGACGAGACCGTGCAGATTCTCGATTTCTGGGGTCACTACGCGCTGGACAAGACGTTCGACGCGCCGGAAGGCTGGGAGCTGCAAAACCTCCTCACCGTCGCGCGGCTCGTGGCGCTGTGCGCGCGAGAGCGAAAGGAGTCCATCGGCGTTCACTACCGTTCCGATGCGCCGTCCGATCAGGCCCACTTGTCGCGTTATCACACGGCCGTGCAGCGCGGTCCCAGCGACGGTATCCGCCGCATCCCGGCGGAATGAAGCAACGGCGCCTGAGCAGCCGCGCCGAAGGAGCCCGCTGTCAGAGACGCGCCCATGACAGCCCGTTGAAAATGCGGGCACTGCCTTTGGGGGACCGGCTTTCCAGCCGGTCAGATGGGCTGAAGCGTCCTTCTTCGATCTTCTTCGACAGGCTGGCACTGAACCTTTGCATTCGACTTTGCGGGGACCGGCTTCTTGCCACAGCGGGCTTACCCGTGCGAATTCGCCACGGCCTGGCGAGTACGCCAGACCGTGCCACCCTGACGTATCACCCTGACGTGCCACCCTGATATTTCACCCTGATCCGACGCCGGTGGCGGCCAGGGGCGGGAAGGGCGCCGCGCCTCAAGCTCGCCGCCGTATCTGGCCGAAGCAGATTGACACGGCTTTCGACCGGAGATACTCGTGGAGCCTGCGGGCCGGTCCACGGAGGGGAAGCGAGGGCGTCATGTCGATTCAAAGCTGGTCAGAAACCATTCGCGTCGCCGAGTTGCAGGACGACCCCGCGTTTTCCGACGACATCGTCGCGCTCACGGAGCAGCTCGAGCAGGAGCAGGCCTTCGACGTCGTGCTCGACTTCCGCGGCGTCCGCTACCTGAACTCGTCCAACATCACCAAGCTGCTGCGGCTGCGCAAGACGATGATCAGCCGCCACCGCCGCCTTGTCCTCTGCAACGTCGCCACGCAGGTCTGGAGCATGTTCGTCGTCACCGGGCTGGAAAAGGTCTTCGAGATGACGGACAACGTCGAGACCGCGCTGATGGGCGTGCAGCTCGCCGCCGGGGTCGCCGGCGAGGCGTGACCTCAGTCCCCTGTGCATCGTTTCAAGTAGGCACCAGCGCTGGGACCATAACCGGGTGGGTGGCGCGGTCTGGCGTACTCGCCAGGCCGTGGTTGATTACGAACGGCTGCTCATTCCCACGCCGCACAGATCCGCTGCTTGTGCGGACCCATGCGAACCGGTGTTCTCGTTACGCTCGCAATGCGGCTCTCCTGCGCGTGGGCCTGAGCCGCCTCCCAATCGTCGTTTTCAGAGCTTGACCGCCTCGCGCTTCAGCGCGCCGCCCGCCGAGCCGTTGAGCACCCCCGGTCGCCGCTGCGAGAGGCTCTCGTACTCCGCGCAGACGCTTTCGATCACCGCCGCGGTCGAGCTTGACGCGGCCACCAGCGCCACCACCAGCCCGCCGCAGCCTCGCCCGGACGTCTTGGCGCCGAAGATGCCGCACGACGGACCCTGCCTGCGCAGCAACGTCACCAGCCGGTCCGTCGCCACCGAGCCCATCCCGCAGCGCTGACCATAGCTCCAATGCGAAGCGTGCATCAGCTCGCCGGCCTCGTGGAGCGCCATCGGGTCTTTCGTGCGGGCGTAGCGGGAGAGCCGCTCGGCGAACTGAACGGCGCGACTGTTCTCGTAGATGTGGTGCTCGGTGCGCGAGCGAACTTTGTACACCTCGCCGGGCTGGATGCGCGTATAGTCGTCGGCGGGCGTGCCGAACCGCTGGAGAAACTCCGCGCCGCCCAGCTTCATCGGCAGCCGGTCGCGGAAGCGCTCGACGAAGTCATTCATGGTCAGGCGCGCCAGCAGGCCGTCCATGCGGATGTCGGAGGCGCCTTCATGCGCGAGGATGCGCTCGATGATCACGCGCCCCATGTGCGACGCCGCGCGCGCATGGTGATACGCGTCCAGCCGTCGAGGATCGCGATAACCGCAGTCGAAACCGATGATCGACACGCCGTCGGGCACGCGAAGCGTCGAACCCACCTGACAGGGCTGGCAGCGCGCCTGCCACAAACAGGCCTCCTCGCCCGCAAGCGCGCTGAGCGCGTCGCCCAGATCGCATGGCAGACCGGTCAGCGCATGTTCCACGTCGCGGCACACGCGCGCGGCAGGCACCGTCTCGATCTCAACGCCATATACGCGGGCACAGGCGCTCAGGCTCGCGGCCGCCAACGACGCACAAAGTCCGATGTCCGCGACGACTTCCGGGTAGTTCACGACCGAGAGCGAAACGCCGCCGCCCGGGCCGGGCAGAAGTCCGCCGCGGCACGCCTCCAACCACGCGCCCAGCGCCACGCCCCACGCCGCGTCGGGCAGCTCGCGCAACCTCGCGCCGAGGTCGGCGAGCGGCCGCGGTTGGCCTGTCTCATCCGTCAGGTGCGCCAGCGGCAGCGACAGGCTGCGCCGCGGACCTTCCGAAGCGGCGTCCTGCGACTGCATGAACACGCTGGCGTCGTCGCGTCGCCGGGCGGCCACGACCACGCCGACCGACAGCGGGTAGTTCAGCACGAGCGCGCCGCTGCACTCGGCGATCCCGCCCATGACGTCAAGCCGTCCCGGCGCGAAGACCACCCACGTCGGACCCACGCCGGGCACCTCCGAAGGCGACCGCGCGTGACCGTTGGTCGGCGCTTCGATCACGTCCTGCCGAACGGGCCGCGATGCCGGCGCGATCTGCGGCGTAGCCAGCCCGGGATTGGTGTTCATAAGTCTGGGCATCCCGCCGATGTCGATGGGTGTCAGCAAACCTCGCGAAGCACGGACTCGTCCACGAAGAGCGGAACCTCAAGCCCCGCGGCGACGGCGATGGCGTCGGACGGTCGAGCGTCAATCTCGATCACCTCGCCATGGCGCCGGATGACCAGCTTGGCATAAAAGGTGTGGTCCTGCAACTCGCTGATGACCACCTTTTCCAGCGTGCCGCCCATCAGCTCGATAATCGACAGCGCCAGGTCGTGCGTCATCGGGCGGAGGGTCTTTTCCCCCTTGACGCGGCGGTCGATCGCCAGCGCTTCATACTTGCCGATGATGATCGGAAAGGCGCGCTCCCCCTTCACCTCGCGCAGCAGGATCATGTGCTGCTCGTCGGGCTCGACGATCACGATGCGCGCCAATCTCATCCTGACCTGCATGAACGAAGGCTCCGAAGATCATTGAGCCTCACTCTTATCCGGCGGCGGACAAGGCGTCAAAGAGCCCTCGCCCGTAGCGCCCAACTCGCGCGACGGGAACCCGCGCAGGAGGGTGGCACGGTCTGGCGTACTCGCCAGGCCGTAGCGGGTACGACACACAAAACACGTTCGCGCAGCCCACGGGCCCGCCGCTGCGGACCCGTGCCGCCCAACGGCTTGCTGGTGCTAACGGCGCCACCCGCCACTTCGCCAGCTTGCAGAACGCTGGGCATCGCCGAGTGCCGGCAGACGCGGATCACGAGTGCGACGACGAGGAGCCCTCGCCCGGCGCGTTCTCGAGCTTGTGCAGCTCCTCCGCCGTCATGCGCGTGCTGAACTCCTCCAGCGGAAACCGCGCGTCGCGCACGTCCTTCGCATACGCACGAAACGCCTGCACGAGTGTGTCGTTGAGCTTCGCGTAGGTGCGTACGGCCCGCGGCGGATGCCCCGCTCCCAGTCCCAGCATGTCGTGCAGCACGACCACCTGCCCGTCCGTCTCCGCGCCCGACACGCACCCGATCACCGGCAGCGCCGTGCCCTGCGAGATGATCCTCCCCAGCTCCACGGGAACGGCCTCCAGAAGGAGCGCCACCGCGCCGGCCTGCTCCATCAGCTTCGCATCCTCGATCAGCCGCCGCGCGGATTCCGCGTCGCGTCCCTGCACTTTGTATCCGCCGATCGAATGCACCGACTGCGGGCGCAGACCCAGGTGCGCCATCACCGGAATCGAAGCCGTGCACATCGCCTCCACCGTCCCCAGCAGCCGGCGGTCCACCTCGACTTTCACGCAGTCGCACCCCGCCTCGGCCATGAACCGCCCCGCGTTGTGGATCGCCTCCGTCTCGCCGGCCTGATAACTGAGGAAGGGCATGTCGCCGATGAGGTACACGCTCGGCGCGCCGCGTCGAACGGCGGAGGTCACGGTGATCATCTGATCCATCGTGGCCGGCAGCGTGGTGGCGTGCCCGAGGCAGACCTCCGCGTACGTGTCGCCGACGAGGATGCAGTCCAGCTCGGCCGCTTCGATCAGCCGGGCGATGGCGGCGTCGTAGCAGGTCAGGACGGTGATCTTGACCCCCTCGCGCTTGCGGGCTTGAAGCGTGGACAGCGTGGTTTTTGTTCGCGTGGACATGGCTGAGCGTGACGTCCTGAAAGCGTATCCCCGTGACCCGGTATGGACAACCCGGTATCGACAACCCGGTTTGGACAACCCGTGTGGAATCCAGGGAGGCGTTGCAGCGGCGCAACCGGATTCCGACCGTAAATCAGGGGGGCACGGTCTGGCGTACCCGCCAGGTCGTGGCGACCGGGCGACGCGAAAACATCGGGGCGCCCCACAGGTCCGCGACCGTGCTCGGAACCTGCTGTCTTTCGCCGACCTTTGGGAAGGGAACCCTGCAATGAGCCGGTGCGTTCCGGCGTTGAACCCCCTGAGGGAGTCCCCGCGCCGACGGACCGCCTTGGGAGCCGGAACGACCGCGCGGCGCAGGCAGCTTGACGCCAGAGTCATATTGGGGTCATTTGCGCGGTGCCCTCCAGGTCCAGTGCAGAAAGGCCGGGTATGGGGTCCAGGAAGATCAGCGTCGTCAGGGTTTTGCTCAGTTTCATCTGCGTCGTGGTGGTTCTGGGAGGTTGTCGAAAGGACACGCCTCCCGAGTCCAAGCAGACCTCCCCCGCGCCCGCCGAGTACGCGGAGGCAGCGCCGGAATCGGCACAAGAGAAAGCTCCGGCCTCGCCGGAGTCATCAAACAGCCCAGCGCGGGATTCGGACGTCCAGCCCGCGCCGGATGCGAAGCCGAAGGAGAAGCAAGGGTCCAAGGACGCCAAAGCGTCGGACCCGGATAGCGCCAAGAGTTCATCCGACAAGAAGTCTTCGCCCAAGAAGAAGGGCGCCGCCGGCAAGATCGCCGAAAACCAGCATGAGAAACCCGGCGCGGCAGGTTCCGCTCCTCCTGTGCCACGCGACCCGAAAATCGCCTTCATCGAGTTCACCGAGCCCATCGCTTGGCCTGTCTCCGAGGCGGAAAACGGCGGCGAGAAGCTGCTCTACGCCTTCAGGCTGACGGATCCGTCGGACAAGAAGAAAAAGGCGACGCTCACCGTGGCCTTCATGCCCGATCGCAAAGGCAAGACGACGACGGTGCTGAAGAACTGGTGCAAGGGCTATCTGCTGAAGGGAGGCGGCCATCCCAGCGTGGGTGAGCTTGCCAAGGACGAGGAAATCAACGGGCTGAAAGTCACCTTGCTCGAAGTGGAGGGCACGCAGCAGCAGACCAAGGAAGGAGACGTCGCCGGGCAGAAGCTCATCGCCGCGGTCGTGCAGCATCCGAAAGGCCCGTTCTTTATTCGTGCAATGGGTGCCGTCGAAATGATCGATCCACAGCGCGACGCCATTCTGAAGTTCATCCGCAGCGTTCGAAAGGCCACGCCCGCGCCGGCTTCCAACGGAGAGCTGACGCCCAACGCGCCCGTCGAGAAAGAAGAGAGCGAAGCAAAGCCCGAGTTGAAACCGCCGGAGGCCGACAAGCAGGCGGACGCGCCGCAGCCGCCCAAGCCCGAATCGGCGGACCCTCCGAAGCAGTGACGATCATGCGGCGCCGACGGGGTGGGCCGGCGGGTGGGATCGGGCGGATCGCGAGGAGAGCGCGGCGCAGGTGGCGAGCAGACGATCGCGGTCGATGGGCTTGGTCAGGTAATCGCTGCAGCCGGCGTGGATGCACTTGTCGCGGTCGCCGGACATGGCGTGCGCCGTCAGCGCTACGATCGGACCGCGGAACCCCTCGGCGCGCAGCAGGCTCGAGGCCGTGTAACCGTCCATCTCCGGCATCTGCATGTCCATGAGAATCACGTCGAACGGACGTCCCTCCCGCAGCGCGGCGAGCGCGCGCTCCACGGCGATTCGACCGTTCTCCGCGATCGTGACCGTGGCGCCGGCCTTGCGCAGGTGGTAGGAGATGAGCCGCTGATTGTCGGGTCCGTCCTCGGCCAGGAGAATGTGGGCGCTGAGGCGCGCCGGTTCGCCGGACGATCGAGCGGACTGCCCTGCGGACTCCGCCAGAGGCGCTTCGAAGCGCATGTCGTCCTCGCTGACGCTCTCACATCCGATCCACACGGTGAACGTGCTGCCCTCGCCCGGTGTGCTCTCGACCTCGATGTCGCCGCCGAGCATGGTCGCCAGCCGCTGAGAGATGGTCAGCCCCAGCCCGGTGCCGCCGAAGCGCCGCGTCGTCGAAACGTCCGCCTGCGTGAAGGGCTGGAACAGATTGGAGAGCGCGGCCGGGTCGATGCCGATGCCCGTGTCCTGCACGGAGAAGCGCATGCGCGGCTGTGGCGCGGGCACGAAGCTCGTCCGCACGGTCACGCCGCCCGTCTCCGTGAACTTGATCGCGTTGCCCACCAGGTTGACGAGGATCTGCCGCAGGCGCGTGGGGTCCGAACGGATGATCACGGGCTGCGGGAAGACCAAGTCGCTGACCAGCGTCAGGCCCTTGCCTTTCGCGCGAACCTGCATGAGCGAAAAGACCTCTTCGATCACCGTCAGCGGATCGACGTCGATCTGCTCGATGACCATGCGCCCCGCTTCGATCTTGGACAGGTCGAGGATGTCGTTGATGATGGACAGCAGGTGCTCCCCGTTGCGGCGGATGGTCTGCACCGCGTCGAGGCGGTCCCTCGGCGCCTGCGCCGGTTCCAGCAGCAGGTCGGCATAGCCGAGGATGGCCGTCATCGGCGTGCGGATTTCGTGGCTCATGTTCGCCAGGAAAGCGCTCTTGGCGCGGTTGGCGGCGTCCGCGGCGGCGAGAGCCACCTCCAGGTGAACCTTGGCGTCCTCAATGATGCGCACCTGCTCGCGGATGTGAGCGGCGATGCGCGAGGTCATGAACAGGAAGATCAGCCCGCCCAGCGCCGCCGCAAGCATCACGCGGCGCATGGCCGAAGTGGCGAACGCCTCGGACTCCGCTCCCAGCTCCTGCGCGAATTCACCCGCGGCCGTTGTGAGCTGCGCCTGCCCCGCGCGCACGGCGTCGATGGTCCGCGCGGCGCTTTCCCTCAGGCGTCGAGCCTCTTCCAGCAACTCGGCGCGGCGCATCGCAAGGGAACACAGCCCGTCGCCCGCATCGGCGTTCGGCGCCGATCGCGCCGCGATCATTCCCGCTTCCACCGATGCGGCCGCGTCCGGCGGGAATACGGCGTCCTCGCTCTGTTCCGTAACCGCCTTCGCCTGGCGGGCCAGACGCGCCAGCGTCGGCGCGATCTGGTTCTTCTCCAGATCGGTCAGCGCGTCGTTGGAGCTGGCCGCCGAGACCCGTTCGCACAGGAGCATCAGGTCGCCGAGCGTGGCCTTGAGGTCGGCGAAGCGAATCGTCGGATCGGTCTGCCCGAAGATGTCCTTCGCTTTCGCTTCGTGGGCGGACACGCCGTCGCTGAGCAGCTTGCGAACCTCCGCCGTTCGCTTGAGGCGAACCCGGCCCTCCGCCTGCGCCACAATGCCGCGGAGGGATTCCAGTTGTCCCAGGACGTCCGCCCGGGTGCTCGCAAAACCGGTCAGGGTCCGGTCATATCGACCGGCCCAGTCGAACCCGCCCTCAGCTTGCCGGGTGAGGGAGTCCAGCAGAGGCAGCAGCGCATCGAGAACGCGGACGATGCTCTGCGAAGACGCGCTGATCGCGGCAAGCGAGACCGGCGCCGAGCGGATCAGTTCGAGCGTGTCATCATGGGGCAGCCCCTCGACGTCGGAGTGATCCGTCCTCCCGGCGTCCATCGTGCAGAGGATCGAATCGCGGAGAACGGTGATCCGCCGGTCAATGGCGCGCACCACCGCCAGCGCCTGCCCCTGCGCCTGGTCGCTCTGGTCTCGCGCCGCGCGGATGCGACTCTGTGCCACGCGGCCCGCCGCCAGGAGCATCAAGCCCACGCCGACCGCCAGCGCGGCGAGGAACCACACCCGCCGGACCGTCGAGTCCTGGGCATTGCGCGGCGCCAGGGGTGTCGGCAGGCTCGCCGTCATGGCTGCGACTTGAGTTCCTCCCACTTCATCGGATGCGGCGCCCCGCCGCGCAACACGGTGGGCCACACGCGCATGCTCGCCTGATGCCGCTCCGCCGAGAGCTTCAGCGGCTCGCCCAGCCCATTGTCGAACTCACCCAGCCCTTCCATCGCCTCGACGATGCTCTCGGAGGTGACGGGACCGGAGATGCCATCCAGGGCGTGCAGAAACACCTTCGCGGCCACGAACCCCTCCAGCGCGCAGAAGTCCTTGTGGAAGGTCGCATCCGGCGGGAGCGCGGCGTGGAACTCCTTCACGATCGGCAGGTCTGCGTCGTAGTGCGGAACCACCTGGGTCACGATCACGCCGTCGCCGATCTCGCCCAGCTCCGCCGCCAGCTTCGCCGTCCCCACGAACGAGACGCTCAGGAATCGCGTTCGAAGGTCGTATTCCCGCGCCAATCGAACGAGTTTCGCCGACGCGATCGCCGTGCCGACCATGATGACCGCCTTGGGCGGCTCTCCGCCGGAGATCATGTCCGCCAGCGCGTGCTCCACCGCGACCGAGTTCCGCTCGTAGCGCCCGTGGATAATGGCGTTTTCGTCCTTCAGCCCGTGGCGCTTCATCGCCTTCATCGCCGAGTTGTAGCCGTCATCCCCATAAGCGTCGCGCTGCGTGAAGAGCGCGATGTCCGTCGGCGTCAGTCCCGCGTGCGCCACCAGCGCGTCCACCATGGCGGCGCACTCCTCCGTATAGCTCGCCCGGTAGTTGATGACGTAGCGGTTCGGTGGGTTGGGGCGCAGCACGCCTGCCCCGGTGAAGGCGCCGATGAACGGCACCTTTGCCTGCGACGCGATCGGGATCGAGACCACCGCGGTCGGCGTTCCGACGTTGCCCAGAATCGCGGCGACGTGATGCATTTCGATCAGCTCGCGCACATTCGGGGCCGCCCGGCTTGGCTCGTAACCGTCATCCAGCGCCTTCAGGGCGAGCGTGAGGTGCGCCGGCTTGTCGGTCCTGCGGTTGTACGCCGCGAACGCCGCTTCGACGCCGGCGCGCATGCCCAGACCCAGGTCCGCGGCCGGTCCGCTCAGCGCCGTGGACATGCCGACCAGCACTTCGGTACGCAGCGCCGGCTCCTCCGACGTGGCGATCGGCGCCGATGGGGCGCCCCAGCCCACGGCGGTGATCAACAGCGTCAGGAGGAACGAACAGAGGCGGCGGGACCGTTGGGTTTGCATCGATAGCGTGCCTCCAAAAAGAACGAGTCCATTACACCTGGGCGACGCCGTGCGCACGTCGGCGCGGAGCCGGGCCATCGCGAGCGACGCGCTGCGCCCCCAGCCCTATCGACACTCCAAGCTGCTGGTTTTCGCGCAACGCGGAGGTCGGACGATCATCCTGCGTTATCGGCGGGCTCCGTGCCCAAGATCCGCGGTAAGCGGCGGCGCGGGGTCAAGGCGGCGGCGCGGCGGCCGCGCCTATGAGGGTGATAACGATCGTTCGCTGGCGCGGGCGCGTGTCGAAGTCGATCAGCACAATCTGCTGCCACGTTCCCAGGACAAGCTCGCCGACAGACAGCGGAACCGTAATCGAAGGACCGAGTATCGACGCGCAGACGTGGCTGTGGCCGTTGTCGTCGCGCCACGTTTGCTCGTGCAGGTACTCGCCGTCGCGGGGCGCGAGCCGCTCGAACGCCTCGGCCAGGTCGCGCGTCGCCAGCCCCGGCTCGAACTCGGTGGTTGTGATTCCCTCGGTGGAACCGACCACGCAGACGTTCACCAGCCCGTCGGCGATGACGGACCCTCGGACGAGCTTGCGGACCGAACCCGTCAGGTCCACGACGTGCGATCCGCCCCGGGTGGCAACTTCCAATCGATGCGTTTCAACCGGCATGGCGGCTTCCGTGAGGGCGTGCCGCGACGCCGAGGGTCGCGTCGCGGGGGAAAGTGCCCGGAAGAGGACTTGAACCTCCACAGCCTTGCGGCTACATGGCCCTCAACCATGCGCGTCTGCCAATTCCGCCACCCGGGCATGGGTCCACAAGGTCGCCGCCCCTCGCCCCAAGCCAGCGTCCTGTTCGCAGACCCGTATTCATACCCGTCCAGCAGCCGCGCGCCAAGATCGACGCTTTGGCAGGGGCGGGTACCTGAGGACAGCGGATGGGAACCCCTTGCCGGCCAACCTACCCCGAGGTAGAATACCCACACGATCGGGCCGGATGAGGCTTGCCAAAGCCGAAAGGAGGTCCGAGTGAGGATCGATGCTGTCCGGGAATGCCCCGGCGTAACGGGGGCGGGTTCTCTCTCTCTCTACCTTCGCGCGCGGTCCAAGCGAGCCGCGGGGTTTATTCCGCGCGCACGCACGCGCCCGACGTGACCTCTCGCGCCTTGCCCGGGGTCGAATCGACGGACGCAGCCGCGGCGCTGCGGCAGCAGCGGCCATGTTCGCTTTGACGATGATGCCGATCACGCCTCGCGTCGCACGCGCCGAAGGACCAATCATCGACGCGGACGTGCAGCGCCTCATGGACGAAAAGCCTGACGAAGAGCACGCGCTGATCGTCTCCGTCGAGTTGTGCCGCACCCCGCTGAATCTCGAGGAGCTGCTTCCCACGCCCGAAGAAACCAACGAATGCACCCGCCTGTGGCGCGCATGGGAAATGCTCGCGGAAGAGTTTGAGGAGGGCTGCAACGAAAATCTCACCAAGGAAAGGGTGGACGCGGTCTACGCCGAGGCCAAGGCGTACGACGAAGTGATCGTCTCCATCCAGAAGGCCGCGTACCGAGCCTATCACGAGGAGTACGCGAAGATTGTCGAAGAGTCCGTCCCAGACGTTTACGAGAGCCTGCGATCGGTGCTCGGTGACAAAGTCCGCCGCGTCAGCGATTCGAGCAAGCTGCTCGCAGTCCGCGCAAACCGGCCGGCGTTTGAGACGCTCCGCGCGACGGCTTCCATCAAGCGCGTCAGTTTTGACATTCCGATGGGCCCGATGCTGGACAACAGCCGGGTCAACATCAAAGCCGACCAAGTACACTGCCCAAACTCGGGAACGGCCTATACCGGAGCCGGTGTCAAGGTGGCTATCGTCGACGATGGCGTCGTGTACGCTCACCCGCGTCTGCCCACGGCCGACTCTGGAGATGAGCGCGATTTTTCCACCGATATCGAAGGGTGCAAGTTTCCCGGCAATACCTGTTCGTTCAGTGGTCACGGAACCGAGGTGCCGGGGTCATATTCTGTGAGCCTGACGACGATCCCTGTGGAACAAGCGGCGATGAACTTGTCGGGGTCGCATACGAAGCAACCTTGGTTAATGCTAAACTGGCATACGGCAGAGGTGGTTCACCCTGTGGACCCTGCAACGAGAATTGCCCCCCAGGTGACTGCGAGCAGTGAGACTACGAGGTTGAAACGTGGAGTCGGACTTTGCCTGCGTTCGAATGGGCGGTCATTGGCAATATCTCAGACCCTGGACCACAAGCTCAAGTTATCAACTACAGTCGTGGGAAGGTAGCGTACGGTGATCCCGACGAAGAAACCGACACGGACGAGGATCATTTCGCATCGCTCTACGTTGACTGGCTGGTAGATGTAGGTGGAGCACCCTTTGTTCACTCCTGCGGAAACCTCGACGAAGTGGTCCATGAATTGTCGCCACCTTCAGGCGCCTACAACTGCGTCTCTGTTGGCGGCTATAACGACAATAACAGCGAGGATCGCGATGATTCCATCATTTATTATGACGTAGCTCAAGGACCGACCGACGATGGCCGAAGCAAGCCGGACCTCTGTGCGCCCGGCGTTGGAATAACGACCACCAGTTGGGCATTTCGATGCGACACGTGTCCTCCACAACAATGTTCCGGCTGTGAAGACGTACTTGCGTTTACTGCCGTGGAAGGCACGAGCTTCGCTGCACCTCATGTCACCGGGACGATCGCCCTGCTGCTCGAAGCCCAGCCCAGTTTGAGCCCTCGGCAGATTCATGCGATCCTCGTCCACGCGACGGATTACGGGAAGTTGCCAGATTTCGGAAATCCCCCACAGACCGGCTGGGACGATCAAGGCGGGTTTGGGATGCTGGAAACAAAGCGTTCGGTCCGGCACCGCAGCAGGCTTGTCGACGATGCGCTGGTGCCGAGTGCCAGCGAAACCTACTATCTGAATACACCAGATGCCGGCGATGATGTCGTATTGACCTGCGTCTGGCAGCGAGAAATGGTGGATGAGGATACCGCCGTGACCGATTCTCCTGGTAATCTCGACATCTTCCTTGAGCGCCGCCCTGTCGGGGGAGGATCATGGACCGCGATCACTTCCTCCGAATCGGACGTTGACAATGTGGAGCAGGTGCGCGCCGAACAACCCGCCGAGGGTCAGCAGTACGATTACCGCGTTCGAGTCGAGCGAATCGATGGATCCAACAATCTGACCTCGCAGGCGTTTACGCTTGCCTCGCGGCATAATTTCCAATAATGACCGGGTGCTTCCCATCGGGGGGACTTTCAATGAGGACGAACCCATGAGATGCTTAGCCATGGCTCTTGTTCTCGTAACCACTGCCGCTTATCGCGCGGCTGCGTTTGAGGTCATTCGTGACAGTCTATGCATGACAGAACTTCAAGTGCATGACTCCTATTATCTGAGCTACTGCGGAGGCCGCGAGCTGTACGGCGAGTCGTACAGCTTGCAGGCGGATGACGCGTTTAGCAGCCCGTGGTAAAACCCCATTCTCTGCGCCCGCCAACTTTAGGCGGCGCAGCGCGCCAGGGGGGAGATCGGCGCCACCGGAGTCCTTCTCCGGCGCCGCGATTTCCATGGGCCCTTCAAAACCTGCCACAGCGC
>CAZGJA010000129.1:0-9473 GCA_964526695.1 uncultured Phycisphaeraceae bacterium | reverse complement strand
AGTGCCGGCGCGACGATCCTTGGGATATGACGGTTCGGCACATTCACGACCGGCTGAACCGCACATGACGGCTTGCCCGACGGGGCGGGGTGGGCTGAAGATGCGGGGCGATGGAGGTTGACGTCGTCATTATCGGCGCGGGGATGAGCGGGCTGGCCGCGGGGATCCGGCTGGCTTACTTCGGGAAGCGCGTGGCGATCTTCGAGCGGCACTACGCGTACGGCGGGCTGAACTCGTACTACCGGCTGGGCGGGCGCGAGTTCGACGTGGGGCTGCACGCGCTGACCAACTTCGTCCCGCCGGGTCGCCGCAACGCGCCGCTGAACAAGCTCCTGCGCCAGCTCCGCATCGACCGCGACGAATGGGATCTGCGCGAGCAGCTCGGCTCGGAGGTCTGCTTCCCCTCGCGGCGGCTGCGGTTCGCCAACGACCCGGGGCTGCTGGAGTCGCAGGTCGCCGAGCAGTTTCCCGATCAGGCGGACCGCTACCGCCGGCTGGTCGAGGTCGTGGCCGCCCATGACGACGCCACGCTTTCGCCGACGCCGATGTCGGGGCGAAAAATCCTCGGCGTGCATCTGACCGATCCGCTGCTGATCGACATGCTCCTGTGCCCGCTGATGTTCTACGGCTGCCCGACCGAGGACGACATCGACTTCACGCACCTGGTCACGCTGTTTAAGAGCATCTTTCTTGAGGGGTTCGCCCGGCCTCGCGAGGGCGTGCGGCGGATCATCAAGACGCTGGTGCGGCACTATCGCGCGTCAGGCGGGCAGATGCGCATGCGCTGCGGCGTGCGGCGGTTGCACGTTGAGAAGGAAGCTCGCGAGGGGGGGGGGCGGATCGGCGGCGTGGAGCTGGACACGGGGGAGGTGGTCACCGCTCCAATCGTGCTGTCCTGTGCCGGGTTCGCCGAGACGATGCGGCTGTGCGAAGGCCGCTTCCTAACGGGCGCGGCTCGGCTGGAAGATCGCTTCCTGACGGGCGCGGCTCGGCCAGAGGCGATCCCGTCGGAACAGAGCCGCGCCCGTGAGGAAGCGATCGCATTTCCGAGCCGCGCCCGTAAGGAAGCGGTTTCTGATGCCCCGCGCACCGGCGCTGACTGCTCGGGGCCGGCGAGGGGCCTGTCCTTCACCGAGTCGATCTGCCTGCTGGATGTCAAGCCGCTGGCACTCGGATACGATCGGACGATCACGTTCTTTTCGACGATCGACCGGTTCGAGTATCGCGTGCCGCGGGAGCTGATCGACCCGCGCAGCGGCGTGATCTGCTGCCCGAACAACTACGCGGATCACGAGCACCTGCCGGAGGGAATCCTGCGGTTCACCTCGCTGGCGAATTACGATCGATGGAAGGCGCTGCACCCCGGCGCGATCAACGCGCATGGCTGCGCCCCACCGGAGGCCTACACATCCGCGAAGGCGTCCACGCATCAAGAGGTCGTCGAGCACGCGCTGCGCTACCTGCCGGACTTCCGCCCGCACGTGCGGTTCACCGACACCTTCACGCCGCTGACGATTGAGCGTTTCACGGGCCACGAGCGGGGAGCGGTGTACGGCTCGCCCGTCAAGCACCGCGACGGCCGCACGCCCTACGCCAACCTGTTCGTCTGCGGGACGGATCAGGGGTATCTGGGTATAATCGGGGCGCTGCTCAGCGGGATCACGGTGGCGAACCTGCACGTGCTGGGGGCGGAGTAGAATCAGAACCCGTAGCGCCAGCGAGGGCGATCGATGTTGGCATCGAGGTACGTTGGAGGGTTCGGTTGAAACTACGTGACGAGGCGCTATTGATGCTGGAAGGGCGCGGGCAGGTGATGGAGACGGCACGCGCGGCCACCGTGGCTTTGCGCGAAAGCCACGTCCACGGCGCGGTCATCGGCGGCGTGGCCACCGTGCTGCACGGATATGTGCGGACGACGTCGGATGTAGACGTCTACGTTTGCGATCTGGAGGCGGCGGGGAAGGCTCTGCGGGCGCGCGGATTCGCGTTTCGGCGGAAGGATCGTTCGTTCATCCAGGCGGAGGTTCCAATTCATCTGGTTACGAATTCCACAGCCGTCGCGCCTTCGCGCCCATTCGAAACAATCGAGGATGTCTTGACCGTGTCGCTGGCTGACCTGATCAACATGAAACTCCGCAGTGGGACGGAAAAACTTACGCGGGCGATCGATCTCGCCGATGTCATCGGACTGATCCGATGCCGAGAATTAACCGCGGAGTTTGCGCGCGAGCTGGATAAGGACTTGCGGTCAACGTTCCGAAAACTGGCAAGAGCGGTGCAGCGCGAATCCGCCGACGGAGGCTGATTTGCGTGGACTTACAAGCATACGACGTGGAAGCGGACGACAGGCTGATCCACTTGGCCTGAGGAGTCGCAGGACATGCATCAGTATCCAATGCGCGTGTATGCGGACACCTCCGTGTTTGGCGGGTGCTTCGACTCCGAATTCCAGGGCATGAGCCTCAAGCTGATTGAGGAAGCGAAGCGCGGGAGGTTCCGGCTGGTGCTCTCGCCGACAACGCTTCGAGAATTGGCGCGCGCGCCCGAGCGGGTAAGGACTTTCGTCACCGCACTTGCCCAGAGCGCCGTGGAAGTGCTCGCGGCGTCGGAGGAAGCCGAGTCGTTGCGCGAAGCGTACATCGCCGCCGGAGTGCTCGGACGTGGATCGAAGGCCGATGCGGAGCACATCGCGTACGCCTCGATTGGGGAAGTTGATTTGATTGTGAGCGGGAACTTCAAGCACATCGTCCATTTCGAGAAGATCCGAGGGTTCCACGCGGTCAACATGCTGAGAGGCTATGCGCAGGTTCCCATTCACAGTCCCCCGGAGGTCGTTGAAACATGACAACCAAGGACTTCGATTGCGTTCGCATGAAGTGCGAGATTCAGGAGCGTATCGCCGGAGAATTGGAAGGCCTTTCACCCGAAGAGCAGCGTCGCAAGACCGAGGAGATCATCACCGCGGATCCGTTGTTGGCCCGCTTGTGGAGCCGAGCTCATCCCATCGGCGCAATGCGGCAGAGGCCTTAGCGACTGTGCAGGCCACGGCGCACACTGACAATGCCTAAAGATCGACTAAGCGACATACGAGACCGCTACGACGTCATCGTCATCGGCTCGGGCCTGGCGGGGTTGACGTGCGCCAACGTATTGGCCAAGGCCGGGCGCAGCGTGCTGCTGCTGGAGCAGCATTACAACTTCGGCGGGATGGCCACCTGGTTTCGCCGCCCGGGCGGGCATGTTTTTGACATTTCCCTGCACGGCTTTCCGATCGGCATGATCAAGAGCTGCCGAAGGTATTGGACCGAGGACATCGCTTCCAACATCCGCCAGCTTAAGGGCATCCGCTTCGACAATCCGCAGTTTCAGTTGGAGACGACCTTCGACCGCGCGGATTTCACGCGCATCCTCACGACTCAGTTCGGCGTCGCGCCGCAGACGGTCGAGCGCTTTTTCGACACGGCCCGCGGCATGGACTTTTATGATGACCAGTCCATGACCACGCGCGACCTGTTCGAGCAGTTCTTCCCGGGGCGCACCGACGTCTGGCGCCTGCTGATGGAGCCGATCAACTATGCCAACGGCTCCACGCTCGACGACCCGGCCATCAGCTATGGGATTGTCTTTTCCAATTTCATGAGCAAGGGCGTTTATATCTACCAGGGCGGCACGGACGATCTCATCTTCAAGATGAAGACCGAGCTGAAGGCCAATGGCGTGGACTTGCGCCAACAGGTGCAGGTGGATCGTATTGTGGTCGAGGGCGGCCGCGCGGTCGGCGTCATCGCTGAGGGACGCACGATTCACGCCGCCACCGTGGTTTCCAATGCGAACCTGAAAACCACGATCCTAAAGCTCGTGGGGCAAGACCACGTCGATCCCGACTACTATGAGGAAGCCCGCAACGTGCGGCTGGCCAACAGCAGTTGTCAGGTCTATATGTCCGTGCGCAAGGGCGAGTCGATTCCCCATATCGGCGACCTGCTGTTCACGTCCACCTGGCCGGAGTTCGATTTCGAGGCGATGTGCTCCAAGGACATCAGCAGCCGCACTTTCTCATTGTATTATCCCGACACGCGACCGGCCGCCCCGCCGCGGTATGCCATTGTCTCTTCGACCAACGCCAACTGGCACGACTGGGCGGACCTCGACGATGCGGGCTATCAGCGCGACAAGCAGCGGCTCATCGACACGACGATCGACGCGCTGGAGAAGTATCTGCCGGGCATCCGGGGCAAGATCGACCACGTCGAGGCCGCCACGCCGCGGACATTCGCGCACTACACGCAGCACATGCTGGGCGCCACGTTCGGCACGAAATTCGAGGGATTGAAAGTCAGCATGGATTTGCCCAAACGCGTGCCGGGCCTCTTCCATACCGGCTCCGTCGGCATCATCATGTCCGGCTGGCTGGGGACGATCAACTACGGCGTCATCGTGGCTAACGAGGTGGATGGCTTTCTCAACGCGCGAGACGCGGAGCGCCGCGTGATGGTATGATAAGCGCACCAGGACGGACGCCGTCAGGGACCCGGCAGCCACCTCAGCCGGGCCGAGACGGCGGCGGGGGTCATAGCATGGTGTATCAGGGCATTGTCAAAAACGGCAGGGTGGAGCTTGAGCCGGGAGCTGCCATCCCGGAAGGCACGTGTGTCGAGGTGCAACCCGTGGGCGAAGCACCGGATCCGCTGGAGGGCGTGTGCGACGAAGCCGTGGACACCGGCATTGTTGATCTGGCGGCGCAGCACGACCATTATCTGTACGGCCTTGCGAAACGGAAAGACGCATGAAGCCGCACGAAGTTTTTGTCGATACATCCGCGCTGCTCGCCCTCGTGAACCGGTCGGACGCACTCCACCCACGTGCCCGGGCGGTGTATGAGGATTTGCTCGTAAGTCGCACGGTATTCGTGAGCAGCGAATGGGTTCTCGCGGAGTTCCTGAACGGCGCGGCGCGGCAATTGCTCCGCACACCGGCCATTCGCGTCGTCAACCGCTTCCGCGCTTCGCAGCGAGCCAACGTCCTTCCTGCCTCGCATTCTGGCTTTGAGGCCGTGCTGGAGTTCTACTCACGGCATAAGGACAAGGAATGGTCGTTCGTCGACTGCACGTCCATGATCACGTGCCGCGAGCGCGGTCTGCAGGATGTGTTCGGCCACGATCGTCACTTTACCCAATTTGGGCTTACTCTGCTTCTGTAATGGCGTGGCGGGCAAGCCATGTTGAGGGGTGGAATGGAACGATCCGTGTGGATAAACTGCATACCGCATCGTCCGCCTTTTCTTTTTGTGGACGACGTGATTGAGATCGGCGCGGACGCGATTCAGACGACGTATCGAGTCGATCCCGCGCTGCCGTTTCTGGCTGGGCACTTTCCCGGAATGCCCATCATGCCGGGCGTGCTGCTGTGCGAATGTTGCTTGCAGACCGGGGCGGTGCTGATGCAATGCAGAAATGTTGAAGGCCGAATGCCGAATGCTGAGATGCGCGTGCCGGTCGTCACGCGCATTCTCGAAGCCAAGTTCAAACGTCCCGTCCGCCCCGGCGAAATCTTGCTGATCGATGTTGCGCTGGAGGAGGAGATGGGCGGAGCGTCATTCATGACCGGCAAGGTCTCCGTCGGCGGCGAGTCCGCCCTTCGCTGCAAGTTCGCCGTAACCGAAATCGACGCCCCGGGTTCGCACCGATCACCACGGGAGCGGCCATGAGTTTCCTCAACCTTGCGGGCAAGACTTTCCTCGTCCTCGGCGTCGCCAATCGCAAGAGCGTGGCGTGGCACGTGGCGCAGCGGCTGGAGGAGCAGGGCGCCACGGTGCTGCACAGCGTGCGCTCCGACGCGCGGCGCGACGCCGTGCGCAAGCTGCTGCCGGACCAGGAAATATTTGTTTGCGACGTGCAGGACGCAAAGCAGATCGACCGGCTGGCCGGAGAGATCGCCCATCGCCGCATCGCCCTCGACGGCTTCGTGCACTCCATCGCCTTCGCCAACTACGAGGGCTTTTCCGGCAAGTTTCACGAAGTTTCGCGCAAGGACTTTCTGCAGGCGGTCGATGTGACGTGCTACTCGCTGATCGCGCTGGCGAACGCACTGAAGCCGGTCCTCAATAACGACGCCAGCGTGGTGACCATCTCCATCTCCACGACGCGCATGGCCGCCGAGCCTTACGGCTACATGGCCCCGGCGAAGGCGGCGCTGGACTCGGCGATCTGCTTCCTGGCAAAGTCGTTCAGCCGGTTCTCCAACGTGCGGTTCAATTCCGTTCGCGCGGGGCTGCTGAAAACCAGCGCCTCCGCCGGCATCCCGGACTACCTCGACTACTACCTCTACGCCGAGCAGGCCACCCTCCGCCGCCGGGCGCTGCGCACCGAGGAAGTCGCCGACACGGCCGTTTTTCTGCTGTCCGAGCGCGCGAGCGGCATCAATGCGCAGGGTCTCGTCGTGGACGCGGGCATGGACGTGAACTACTTCGACCAGTCGATCGTCAAGTCCACCGTGGCAAGCGCCTGGCCTGCGGTGGATGGCGCGCCACGCAGCGACCCAGACCGCCCGTAACACGGACCGCGTGTCGAGCCACGCGCCCTACCCTCATCGCATTTCGACGACTGGCGCCGGGCTGCGCGACGGAAGTCGCAGCGGAACGAGCTCGACACTCAGCGTGCCGGGCGCATCGGCGTCGAGCGCGGCATCCCCGTCGTCATCCGCCGCGGACCCGGTGGCAACCGGTTCCACCCGGATCGGCACGGACTTGAACGCCGGCGTGTGCGACAGCGGATCGGTCGCGCGGGGGACGAGCACATTGGCCTCGGGATAGTACATCGCCGCGTTGCCCGCGCGGATGGCGAACGGTCGCACGCGGACCTGCATTATCCCCACGCTGCTGTGCACGGCGACGATCAGATCAGGCCGCAGCCCGCGCGCGGCGATGTCCGCCTCATTCATCAAGATCACATCGCGCCGCTCCATGCCTCGATACAGATCGTCCTCGTCGTACACGACGGTGTTGAACTGCCCTTCGCTGCGCAACGTGATGAGGCGCAGCTCGCCGTCATTCAGCACATTGTCGGGCAACGGGGTGACGTGGAACTTCGCCTTGCCCGTGGACGTGGCAAACTTGGGCGCGTGGAACGTGCGCCCCGCCACCTGAAACTCGCGGCCGGTCTCGTCGATGCGGGCGATCTCCTCGTAGCCGGGGATGATCCGCCCGATGGCCTGGCGGATCGTGCGGTGTTCCAGCATCGACGCCCAGTCCACCGGTCCGTCGTCGCCGAGCACGGCGCGGGCGACGTCGGCGATGACCTCCACCTCGCCGCGCGGACCGTCGAGGCGCGCCGGCCCGCCATCGCTGAGGCGGACGTAGTTGAACATGGATTCCTGCGTGGTCGGCTGCGATTCCTCATCGCGCGCTTTCACCGGCAGAATCAACGTCTCCTTGGCCCTCCCCCAGGCGTGACCGGTGTTCAGCGTCGTGCTCAGGTAAACCACGCTGTCGAGCTTGCGGAACGCGGCGGTGGTCCACTGCGAGTCGGGATTGCTGCCGAAGAGGTTGCCGCCGAGGCACCATGCGTGCTTGACTTCGCCGCGATTCACGGCCTCGAGGCACGCCAGCGTGTCCATGCCGGGCTTGACGGGCGCGCGAACGCCAAAGTGGCTTTCCAGCCGGGCCAGCACGGCGTCCTTCAACTTCGGCGTGACGCCGACGGAGCCGATGCCCTGCACGTTGCTGTGTCCGCGGATGGGCAGCAGCCCCGCGTGCGGTCGGCCCACCATGCCGCGCAGCATGGCGAGGTTGGCAATGGCGCGGACGTTGTCCACGCCGTGAAGGTGATGCGTGATGCCCATTGTCCATGCGAACACCGCGGCCTGCGACTGGGCATAGATCCGCGCGGCGCGGTCGATCGTGGCGAAATCAACGCCGCTGTCGCGCTCGATCTGCTCCCAAGATGTGCGGCGCGCATGCTCGATGACCGCGTTGAACCCCTCGGCGCAGGTGGAAACGAAGCCGTCGTGGACCGCGCCGAATTCGTCGATGCGCTTGCCCATGCCGACAAGCAGCGCGATGTCCCCGCCCGCGTGGAGCTGGATGTACAAGTCGGTGATCTTCGAGCCGAACAGCAGGCTGCGCCAATCCGATGGTACGCTGAAGTTGACCAGCCCGGTCTCGACCAGCGGATTGATGACGATGACCTGCCCTCCGCGGCGCCGAAGCTCAACAAGCTGACGCATGAGCCGCGGATGATTCGACGCCGGATTGCCGCCGATCAGAAACAGCAGGTCGCAGTGGCGGAGATCCTCCAGCTCGATCGTGGCCGTGCCGCTGCCGAAGGCGCTGGACAGCCCCACGCCGCTGGCCTGGTGGCAGTAATACGAGCAGTTGTTGACGTTGTTGGTTCCGTACACGCGGGCGAAGAGCTGGAGGAGGAAGCCGGCCTCGTTGGAGGATCGACCGCTGAAGTAGAAGAAGTTCTCGTCGGGGGCCGAGCGTTTCAGGTCGGCGGCGCATCGCTCGATGGCTTCGTCCCAGCCGATCGCGCGGTAGCGGTCGTCTTCCGGTCCGGCATACACGGGGGAGGCGAGGCGCCCCATGTGCTCCAGATCGCGCGGCGAGAGGGCGCGGAGTTCGCTGAACGTGAAGCGGTCGAAGAACCGCGGCTCGATGCGCCCCTGCATGTCCGCGGCCATAGCCTGCATGGACTTCTTGCAGACTTCGGGGAACCGCCCGGATTCGTCGGTCATGCCGCCAAGCTGCCCGCCCATGCCGAGGGCGCAGGTTTTGCAGGCGTTGCGCGTCCGCAGCGCCTGGTAGAACTTGCGAAGCCCGCCGACGCGCCGCGCCAGCCGCCACGCATATCGAATCGCCGGCCATCCGCCGCCGGTGGTCACCTTGTTCATGCAGCGTCTCCAGCCCGTGTCCCGCGGATGATACCGCAACGGGGCGACATACGGGATATCGGGCAACAGCGGCGCTGGCTTGGCTTCGACTTTGACACTTGGCAAATCCCCGTTTCCGCGCATGACAAGGCAGGGCAGCGCAGGACAGCGTTACTCGCGTTTCGGCAGGCGCGAGCCAACGTGCAACGCCAGGGAGGGCAATGAACTGCGCATGAACTCGGCAGCCCGCGGTCGAACTCGAACGTGGACATCGGGACCGTCGCCTCCGCGCGGGCGGGGGCCCAGTCCGCCCCGGAAAACCGCTGAACTGAGTCTCCGGTTGGCTCCGGTTGCCGGGCTTTGGAATGGCATGAGCTTACGATCGTACAGGAAGATCGACCCGGGATTCTGTGCCCCAAAGAGCCTGGGATTTTATCCTTAACCCGCTTGACATACGGCGTCATGCAAACCTCGACCCTTTTTCCGAGTTTGGACTTGAGTTCGACGGCGGCGGTCGATGTGCGGGACACGGCGTCGGCGCCGCGGGGCAGCGCGCCCGTGGGGGTATCCGGGGGGGGGCAGGCCACGGACCCTCGGCTGCGGGT
>CAZGJA010000128.1:0-18790 GCA_964526695.1 uncultured Phycisphaeraceae bacterium | reverse complement strand
GGCGCTGTGGCAGGTTTTGAAGGGCCCATGGAAATCGCGGCGCCGGAGAAGGACTCCGGTGGCGCCGATCTCCCCCCTGGCGCGCTGCGCCGCCTAAAGTTGGCGGGCGCAGAGAATGGGGTTCTACCACGGGCTGCTAAGCAAGGGAGCTGTGAGCGTCAGAACCCACCACGCAAGTGGTGGGCCGTCCCCCCTCGGAAGCGCGTACATGGGCGCAGAGAACACCTTGGGCACGGGATGGCGAGACGGGTGGAGGCGGCCCGCATCACCGATCCGAGATCGGCTGATCGCACCGGTCGCATGAGCATCGCACTAGGCTGAATCAGAAACGCATCACGAGCGCTTCAGGAGCGTATGTCGATGAAACACACTCTTATCTTCGCCCTCGCACTTGGGCTTTCGACGGCGCTGGCGCAGACGCCTCCGGCGCCTACACCCCCGGCGCGAACGCCTCCGGCGCCCGCGATCACGCCAGGCGAGACGACCGATCCGCTGGCCGACCTGCTCGCGCGCATTCCCTCCCAATCCGCCGACGCGCAGACCAAGCTCAGCGACGAGCTGCTCAAGCTTGACGCGGCGGCGTTCAAGACCTTGTGCGAGCGCGTCGTCGAGCCGGGTGCGGGCGACGATGCCAAGGTGCGCATGGCGATTCACGGCGTTGTGCTTGTTGCAGGCCGACCGGAGGCGCAGGCGCGGCGCGGTGAGATTGAAGGCGTTCTGCTTGAACGGCTCGCTGGCAAGCCGCCGCCCGGCGTGCAGGATTTTCTGCTCGAGCAGCTCCGGTTCATCGCCTCGCCCGCGTGCGTGAGCGTCGTTTCCAACCTGCTGAGTGATGAGACGCACGTCACGCGCGCCGCGATGGTGCTGGCCACGGTGGGGGACGACTCGGCGAAGCTGGCCCTCCGCTCCGCGCTCGCCGCGGCAGGCGAGAAAACACGACTTCCCATCCTCCACGCGCTCGGCGAACTCGGCGACGGCGAAGCGCTGGCTAGCCTGGCCGCAACCGCCGACCCGCAAAACGTCGAGCTTTGGCGCACGCTCCTGTTCGCGCTTGCCGCCAGCGGAAGCCCGGCGATGGCTGATCGCGTGCCCGCGCTGCTCTCGCCCACCACGACCGGCGCAGGCGCGACCGATCTTGCAGGGTGGTTCGCGCGATCCTACGAGCGAAATGCGGCACTGGAATATGTGGTTCAAGCCGCGGCGGGCGGCGCGGCGCCGGATGCGGAGGGCAGGCTGCGATCCATGCTCGCTGCGTTCACGGATCCGGCCGACGTTCATGTTCGCTGCGCAGCGCTTTCCCTGCTGACCACCGTGGCCGGCGCGAAGGCGATGCCCGACATCCTCGCGGCAATGTCGGACGCCGATGTCGAGGTTCAAGCCGCGGCGGTTCTGGCGGCCACGAGCCTCAGCGCGGAGGGCGTGACGCAGGCCATGACCGCGGCGCTGCCCGGCGCGTCCGCGACGCAGCAGGCGCATCTGCTGGGGATTTTGGCGAAAAGGGCGGACGCCTCGGCGCTCGAGGCCTGCGCGGCGCAGTTGAAATCCGCGGACGCGGCGGTCCGGCTGGCGGCCATTGACGCGAGCGCCCGGCTCGGCGGCATCAAGGCCCTGCCGCTGCTGCTGCCGCTGTTCGACTCGGATGACGCAGCGCAGGGCAAGGCCGTGCAGCAGGCGCTGTTCGAGATCCGGGCTGAGGACACCCCCAGGCTGCTGGGCGAGGCGCTGACCGCCGCGCCGGCTCGCGTGAAGGCGGGCATCCTCGACGCGCTCGCCCGTCGACGCGCGGCCGATCAGGTGGATCGCGTGCTGGTCTGCACGGCGGATGCCGCGCCCGAGGCGTCGCTGGCGGCATGGAAGGCCTTGGAATCGCTCGCGCCGCCGACGAGCGTGCCCGCGATGCTGGAGCGGTTGGCTTCGACCGGCTCGAATGAACCACGCGAGGCGGCCGGAGCGGCCATTGCCGCGGCTTCCTGTCGAAACGAGGACAAGATCGCGCGCGCGGCGCTGGTGATCGCGGCGCTGAAGAGCCAGGCGCCCGCGAATCAGGCCGCTTTGCTCAAGTCGCTGGGGCGCATCGGCGGCGCGGCGGCGCTGACCGCCGTGCGAGAGAACCTCAAGAACCCGCAGACCGAAATCCGCGAGGCCGCGTTCGCCGCGATCTGCGACTGGCCCGACGCGGAAGCGCTGGGCGATTGCCTGTCGCTGGCGCGAACCTCCGCGGAGATGAAGGACCACGTGCTCGCGCTGCGCGGATACCTGCGCCTCATCGAGGCGAACACGTCGCAGCCGATCGAGGAGCGCCTGAGGGCGTATTCAACGGCGATCGAAGTCTCGCGCCGCGCCGACGAGAAGAAGCTGGCGTTTTCCGGCGTGGCGAAGCTCGGCGATGAACGCGGGCTGGACGTGCTCAAGCCCTACGTGCTGGACCCCGCCGCGGGGGGAGAGGCGTGCTTCGCCACCGTGCAACTGGCCGACAGGCTGATCCCCGCGAAATGCCCCGCCGCCCGCGCGGCGCTCACCGCGCTTCAGCCGGCGGCGCTTTCGGAATCGGTCAGCGCGGAACTGAAGAAGACGCAGGAAAAACTGGCGAAATTTGAGGACCACATCACCGACTGGTACGTCAGCGGTCCGTACGTGCAGAAGGACAAACGCGGGCAGGACTTGATGGACGCCTCCTTCCCGCCGGAAGACCCAAAGGCCAAGGGCGTCCTCTGGCGCGAGCCGACGCCGCCCGCGGATCCGGCGATGGCTTGGGCCGTGGACCTCAACGCCACGCCCGCCGTGGCCGGGGACATGCGCGCCGCCTATCTGCGCACGCGCGTGTACTCGCCCACGGCGCAACCCGCGCGGCTGGAAGTCGGCAGCGACGACGGCATCAAGGCCTGGCTCAACGGCGAATGCGTGCACACGAACAACGCGCTCCGCGGCTGCACCCCCTCGGCGGACGCGATCGAGGTCAAGTTGAAGGAGGGTTGGAACGACCTCCTGTTGAAGGTGACGAACGACGGCGGGGGCTGGTTCGGCGCGGCACGATTCCGCGGTGCGAACGGCGAGCACCTCGAAGGCGTGTACGCCAAACGCGGATTCGAGCCGCGGACGCCGTGATCGTGGCGGAAATGAACGTGGTGCGCCGCTGCCGCATCGATCCCCTGGAAGGTACGGATTGCTTCACGTCGTGCTCATCCCCATTCCCGACAATGGCCGCGACGTGCTGCCGCGCGAGCGGATACGCCGTCAGCGCGAGGCCGCGGCGCGCGCCCTCGACGAGTCGGCGCGCCTGTCCGTCTTGCCCCGACTGACCTGGGAGCGCGATGCGGCCGGCGTGCCGGTGTTTGACCGGGGCGTGTGCTGGTCGCTTTCGCACAAGCCGTCGACCGTCGCGGGCGTCGTCTCGGCGGAGCCGGTGGGCGTGGATGTTGAAGTTGTCGCGCCGCGCCATGACGGGCTGTGGGACTACGTCGCCTCGCCCGAGGAGCAGGCGCGTGCGGGGGCGCGCGACTGGCCCATGTTCTTTCGCTTCTGGACCGCCAAGGAGGCGGTTCTCAAGGCCCATCGCGTGGGCCTAAGCCGGCTGGACGATTGCCGGGTCTTCGAAGGCCCGCACGCGGATCGCGCCTTGCTGACCTTCGCGGGCCGGCCCCTGAGCGTGACTTACTTCCAGAGTGGCGACGTGATGGCCGCCGTGACCGCCGAGCCGGCAAGCGTTCAGTGGCACGTCATGCCCACGTGGAGCGGATGAGCAATCCTGAACATGCCGGCGCGGCCGCTGGCCTTCTCGCGCGCCGCATCCCGCCCCTGCGCGGCTACCCACACGCGCCTCCCGGTTTGTCTTCCAAGTGCGAGTAAACTCGCAACGCGCCGCGACGACGCTTTCGCACCCCCTCCCATAGACCGGCAGGACGCCTCTCTGCCGCGATCGGAACGGGCATTGTTATCGATATACCCCTGTGGATGTCGGCTGGCATGTGACTTGCTAGCTTGTAGGCCAACCAGTCAGGGAGGCAGGCGCATCCGGGAGACGATCGCGACTGCCGATCGCCGCGCCGCCGTCGGGAGCGGCGGCGCGGCGACCTGTTTCATCACCGCAGCGCCGAACGGCAGGGCGGGTCGTACAGCAGGGGCCGGTGGGCGCGTCGCGGCGTGACCCGCGAACGAATCTAGCCTGTCTGCCGTCGAGCGATCGCCTTTCTAACCAGCGCCTTGGAGGAGGTTTGAATGTCTATCAACCCGGTCAAGAACGGTGGCGGCGTCTCACACCTCCGTGTGGGTTTGATGCTGTCGATGCTGCCGCTCCTGACGATCCGCGCCTCCGGCGACCTTGTGCCGGAGTGGGTGTCGCGCGTGCCCAGCGGTTCCACGCTCTACTCCGGACTGCGGGGCATGTGCGTGGACGCCGCGGGCAACACGTATGTCGTCGGCAACGCCGGGGTGTCCTACAACGTGGACACGCTGACAGCGAAGATCGCGCCGGACGGCGCCGTGCTCTGGAGCCGCACATTCGACGGCCCGGCTCAGTGGCACGACACAATCAGCGATGTCGCCTTCGGCCCGGATGGCAGCGTGTATGCCGTAGGCTCCACGCCCGGAGCAATGATGTTCGCCGACCTGCTCGTGCTGAAGTACGACCCGACGGACGGGCGACTGATCTGGTTCTCCACGTTTGACGGCGGGTTCGGCATTTCCGACGGCGGGCTGCGCGTGGCGGTGGACCGCGTCGGCAATGTGTACGCCGGAGGCTCCACCGTGGGCGACGGCGGGGACTGCCTGACGGTCAAGTTCGACTCCGATGGAAACGTGCAGTGGGCCAGCGTCTGGGACGGCCCGGCCGGGGCGCCCTACTCACAAGAGGCCGTGCGCGGCATCAAGATCGATCCGTCCGGGAATGTGGTGATCATTGCGGATGGCGTGATGAATTCCCTGCACCCGGACTATGTGGTCATCAAATATGACGCCGCGGACGGCTCGCAGGTGTGGATGAACCGCTGGGGCCTCAATGGCGATGAGACGCCAGTGGACATGGCCATCGACGCCGCCGGCGACATCTATGTGACGGGAACGGCGTTCAATTCGAGCGTTCAGTTCGGCACGGTCAAGTTTCAAGGCAGCGACGGGCAAATCCTCTGGGCGGAGTACGACCGCACCGGGTATCGCGACTGGGCGTCCGCCCTTGCGCTGGACGGACAGGGCGGCGTCTATGTGACGGGGACCACGGATCCGCATGGCGACCAGAGCAAAATGATGCACAACTTCTACACGGTGAAGCGCGACGCGGCGAGTGGTGCACTCCTGTGGACGCACGAGTACGGCGACGCATGTCTGCGCTGTTATGACGCGTCCAGCGACGTCATCGTGGATCGGGACGGTCATGCGTTTGTCGTGGGAACCACAAGCTCGCCGCCCTATTCCAGCGATCAGATGTTGCTCGTGCTGGAAGCGGCAGACGGCCACGAGCTGGATCGCGGACTGGTTTACAGCGGAGCCAGCGAGGGGGTATCCGGTGACATTCTTAATCTTGACGGCGCGCAAAACGTGCTCATCGGAGGCAATGGAAGCAATTTCAACACCGGCGAGGTCGAGATGGCGGTTGTGAAGTACGCCTCGCTGGGCGGCGGCGTGGACTGCGATTTGATTCAGAAGTTCACCGCGCGATGTCGTAGTGGAAAACTGGTGGCGAAAGTTGCCTCATCGCTTCCGGTTGGCGCCGAGCTGACGGTCACGCGGAATGGAGGCGATGAGAGGATTCTTGCGATCAACGACCGCGGCAAGGGCAAGGCCAAGTGGACCGGGCAATCCGGCAGCCAGGAGGTCTGCATTGCGGAATGCGCGGATATTGCGTGCCCAACAGCGCCGTGCGGCTAGGATTTCAAGCACGCCTGGGGGTTGGAGCGGGAACGAATTGAATGGGGTCGCTATGGTATTTTCAACGCGCGGCTTATGCGGCGATACGGCGCCCGCGCGAGATGGAGGAATGACTGTGCATCGAACACTGTTTCCGGTAATTCTCGTCGCCCTTCTTTGTGGCTTGGCGCGTGGACAAGTCATCACGGTGAACACCGCATCGGATGTTGTAGATTTCGGCGGCGCTCAGCGAGTCGAGAATCTCCCGGGACCGGATGGCAGAATCTCCCTGCCGGAAGCCGGGCTGGCCTCCGACAACACGCCCGGAGTCCAGACCATCGGTTTTGCGGTTCCACAAAGCGAATGGGAGTACCAATGGCTGTTTCCGGGACGGGTCGTGCTGCGCCCCTTCTTGGGCTTCCGAGTTTTTCAGACGGCGATCATCGACGCCACGACGCAGACGCAGTTCACAGGCGACACCTACCTGGAGGGCGGAGAGGTCGTCATCTGGCAGGAGACGTACATCATTGACAACGTCGGCGGCGAGATGCGCGGCTTTGACAGTTCGAGCATCCACATCAGCGGCGGATCCAACAACATTATCCAAAACAACACGGCGACCGGCATTGAGATTTACGATTCCCAGTTCAACCTTATCGGCGGCGCGTTGCCGGGTGAGGGCAATACCGGCGGAACAATCAAGATCGACCGCGCGTCCGACAACGTGGTCGTGGGCAACACCTACACGCGCGTTCGAATCCTTGGGTGGATCGGCGGCGGGCAGCCGGCCACGAACAACCGCATCGGAGGCCCGACCGAACGGGAACGCAACTACATCACGGGCTACGGGACTTTCAGCGGCGAAGGATGTCCCGGCGGCACGACGGTGCAGATTTTCGACAGCATCGACACGGTCATCGAGGGCAACTGGATCGGCACGACGCCGGACGGCATGGGCCAGGGCAGCGATGCCTCCACCACCGGCATCGGCTTTGAAGGCGAAAACCATGGAGCGATTATCCTCAACAATCGAATCGCCGGCATCCTCGCGCGCGGCTACGATCACTGCCGTAACCAGGTGTATGGATCCGGCATCACGCTCTATGGTACCGGCGGCGCCTTTGTGATCCAAGGCAACACCATCGGGCTAAACGCACTCGGCGAGCCGGTGCTCGGCAGCGTGACCGGCATCAACAGCTACGACTATTACTTGGGAGCGGTGCGGAATGTCCTGATTGGCGGTGTCCAGCCCGGCGAAGGCAATGCAATCGCGGGCCACCTGTCCAGCGGCATTGAGATCCTCAACCCGCTCACCGGAATTCACATCTCTGGAAACTCAATTCACGACAATGCCACGCTGGGCATCGATCTCGTGCCTGCCACTTTCGCACGCGGTGTGACCCCCAATGACAACGGGGACGGAGACAGCGGAGGAAACGGCCTTCAGAACTTCCCAGTGCTCAGTGAGGCTGCCACGAACGGTACATCCGTCCATGTGTCGGGCGCGTTCAATTCACGCGCCAACCGAACCTATAGGCTCGAGTTCTTCGCCAACGCGGCGTGCGATGGAACGGGTTACGGAGAGGGCGAGCGATTCCTGGGCGAGACCGTCGTCACGACGGACGGCGCTGGAAATGCGGCCATAAACACTGTGGTGCAAGGCGTAGTGGCGCCGGGCGAGTTCCTGACGGCCACGGCCACGGATGCGGCGGACGGCAACACCTCGGAGTTCTCCGCTTGCGTAGAGGCCCAGGCGGGCGGCGGCGTAGACTGCAACGCCATCACCAAGTTCAGCGCCCGATGCCGCAGCGGCAAACTCGTCGCCAAGGTCGCGTCCTCGCTTCCCGTTGGCGCCGAGCTGACGATCACTCGCAATGGAGGGGATGCAAAGACGCTCGTCATTAACGATCGCGGCAAGGGCAAGGTCAAATGGACAGGGCAGTTCGGTGAGCAGACGGTCGCCGTCGCGGAGTGTCCCGATATTCCGGAACAATTCAGCGCGTGCTCATGAACCACAAAGTGCGGGCACGCGGCAGGTTTATGCGATGCGACGACCCGGCGGGCGCGCATCCCAAAGGAGTGTTATCGATGAAAGCGCGGAAATCGATCGGCGGATGCATAGTTGTGGTTTGCGCAACCGGATGGGCCTATGCAGAAGAGCCCACCTATCGGGTGCAGTATCTTGGGGACGGATGGACCGGCACGGGGATTAACAGCCACGGGGATGTGTGTGGAAGCATGTCTCCCGATGGCACGGCGCTGCTGGCAGGTGTGTCGCTCGACGGAGCCCCCTTCGAATTGCTCCCGCTCCCCCCGGGTATGCAGAGCTCGCGGGCCCACGACATCAATGACGACGGCGTCATCGTCGGATCGGTTTGTCCGAATCAGTATGTGATTACCCAGCCGACCGCGGCCGTCTGGCGACCGACCCGGGCGGGATACGAGGTGGAAGTGCTGGAGCCCTTGCCGGGCGACCCGTACTGCGCCGCCTATGCGGTCAACAATCTGGGGGACATGGTCGGCGCCTCGGGGTATTGGGGTTGGAACCTCTCCACGGGCGTGCAGTTTACAGGCGCCGGCACGATGCCTCTTCCCGAAGGCATGATGGGTACGGATATCAACGACGAGCGCGTCGTCATCACCAACGCCCGCCTGCTCGACCTGGATACGGGCGACGTCACGGACGTGGATTTGCCCGAAGGCCGGTGGCAGGGATTTGTCGCCGCGGCGATCAACAACAACAACGACTTTTGCGGTTACATTGCCGGCTACTCAGGGTGCAGCACATTCCCCATGCGTTACCGGCAGGGCGTCGGTTGGGAATATCTCGGCGGATGCGCCACCACCACCAGCGCGACCGCAATCAACGACCTCGGCGATGCGCTCAGCTACTACTACTACACCGCTTCTGGCGTGACCTTTGTTCCCGAAGGCTACTTTGGTCTGGGCGAGCTTATCGACCCATCGCAGGGCGAATACTACGTCCAGTGGGGCGGTGCAAACGGAATTAACAACCACCGCCAGATCGTGGCCGCGGCGCGTTACGGTTTCAACGGACCGATCGGCGCGATCCTGATGACGCCCATGAACACTGGACCGGATTGCGGCGCGATTCAGAAGTTCGGCGCCCGATGCCGCGACGGCAAACTCGTCGCCAAGGTCGTGTCCTCACTGCCGGCAGGCACGGAGCTTTCCATTACCCGCAATGGCGGCGACGCGAAGACACTGACGATCAACGATCGCGGCAGAGGCAAAGTAAAATGGAGCGCGCAGACCGGATCGCAGACTGTGACGATTGATGAATGCCGTGAGAATGCGACCATGGTGGACTGTGGGTAGTCGTCGCTACACCGCAAGTTCGGATATCAGCTCGTTCCTTGACATGAGTGGACTACGCTATGCTTACAAACCATCGTACCGCTGTGTTGTTCCTCGGAAACCTGTTGTTGCTTCTGTCTTTCCCGGAAAAGGGAACCGCCCAACCCTGCGGCGAGTGGGATCGCGTACCTTCGGTCGACCCGAGCGCGACACTCAACCTGCTCTTCGACACGGCTTTTGTCCGACGGGACGAAGGCTTGTCGGTGGGTTTTTGGGATAGCGAAGTCCGGCGTGAATCCATGATTCAACGCTGGTCGGGATCGGCGTGGAGCCTGGTGAACCTGCCGGATTTGACGCGCTTCGGGACGCAACCCACGGTGGAAGGAACCGGGTCCATCGCGTCTGACCTGTGGGTCGTCGGTTACGTGCGCACATCCTATCCAACAGACTTTATGCCGTTGGTCCTGCGCTGGCGGGATGGGGCCTGGGATTACATGGAGACGCCTCGCCTGCGCAAGCAAAACACTTATCCGTTCGGAGACCGGGGAGGGTTCGCCGAGGACATGGATGGAACGGCTCCCGACGACCTCTGGGTGGTGGGAACGGCAGCGGGGTATGGCGACGCCAGCGCGACCTCTGTGGGCCTTGCGCTGCATTTTGACGGCTCGAACTGGGAGGATGTCGAAGTTCCCATCGTCGGCAATAGAACGAATCAACTGTACACCGTCTCCGCCAGCAGCTCCGACAATGTCTGGGCCGTCGGTTACTGGCGCAATATCGCCGGAGCCTACCAGGCGCTCATCGTCCGTTGGGATGGGGCTTCCTGGCAACCCATCTCCAATCCCGGTGAGGGCGCAAGCGGAGGAGCGGCCGAGAGCGTCATCGCCCTTGCCCAGGATGATGTCTGGGTTTCGGGCGTATTTAATAACGGCGCGGACAACCTCATCCATTGGAACGGCCAGACCTGGGATGTCGTCGACGCAGGCAACACGGGCACATTCGTGAGCTTTGCGGCTACCGGTCCCGACGATATCTGGACGGCCAACGCCCCCGACGCGACCTTCTATCACTATGACGGACGGACATGGGCGACCGCGGGCAGTCCGGTCATTCCCGGTTCGACCTACATCTTGCGCGGTTGGAGCATGGCGACCGTCGGGGACTGTGATGTCTGGTCCGTGGGCGGATGGTCGGACGGAGTGGTCCAGTATTCCCTCACCGAACACCTGACCGGTTCCACGATCGACTGCGGCGCCATCAGCAAGTTCACCGCTCGTTGCAGAAGCGGAAGACTCGTCGCCAAAATTGCCGCATCGCTCCCCGCCGGCACCGAGCTGACCATCACGCGGAACGGCGGCGATGCGAAGACCCTGGTGATCAACGATCAAGGAAAGGGCAAGGTGAAGTGGGGCGGGCAGACGGGCGCGCAGGCGCTGGCCATCGCCGAGTGCGGTGACTGGTCGCAGACGACGCAATGCCCATAGACGCCCGCCGTTCGCACGTTGCAAATGGGCTCGTGGATAGGTTCATTTCAACGCACAGCCGCTCTTCCTGTGCGGCCGGGGTCGCCTTGGCCGCCGCGCCGAACCCAGAAAGCGAGCAGACCGTCACGGCCGATCCTGCGATTCGGACCGCCGCCTTCCCAGCCGCGCCTCTCAGGAAGCGGTTTCCTCGAACCCGCAAGACTCCATGTGACAGACCATCCGTGGCACCGGGGGATCTGGCCGGGAGACGTTTGCGGACCGAGCAGCGCTCACGGCACGGCACGTTCCGCCGACTCCGCCGCAGAACGCTGCGCGCGCCCCATGGCGAATCGTTGGCTCGGCTCGGCTCCGCGATGCAACGCGCCATCGCGTGAACCGCCGCGGCAACGAGCTGAGGATCAAACCCCGCCACCTCGACCGAATCCTCGTCCGTCATCCGGCTCACCAAAGTCGGCCGCGCGAACGTGCCCCGGCGCGGACCGTCTGTCGTCCTCCGTGCCGGGCGGGGAGGTTGATAGCGGAGTCATCCGCACCGCGCAGGTTTACCTATTCTAACCTCGTGGGAATTCCGGATTCACTGCAGGGTCTAGACTGTTACGACAGCCCATGAGGGACGGATGAAGGCTGGAGGTCATGTTTGCACGTCGCGCTGCCAATCAGCCGTCTCTCGGGGACTTCGCGGTCCGATCATCACGCACGAAGGCCACGAATGGTTGGGCTGTTCTCAGACGCCCCTCCGGAGCGCAACGCCAAGCCGCATCGCGACCTCAGGACTATCAATCCGCTCCTCCCCGGAGTCAGATGGGGACTCCGGAGGCCAAGAAAAGATTTCCATTTCGTGCGCATTTTCGCTAGGCTGGAGGCTCCTTGGCGGACCGTTCGGATTCTCCGCGCCTTGGATCGACTCCGGCGGAGCGGCGCCGCGCGGGCGGAGTTTTCATTCCTTTTTCATGTTGGGGGATGGCGGTTATGAAGACGAAGGCTTGGATGGGAATCGGCTCATGGACCCCGATGCTGCGGTGGATGTGCTGCCTTGGCGCGGCCGCGGGGCTGGCGGCTTCGGCGCGGGCGGAAGGCGTGGACGCGGCGCCCGGCGCGGCGGTGTTTGAGGAAACTCCGGGAAGCCGCGAGTTTTCCGGCAGCATGATCGCCCGCCCCGTGCAGCGCGACGCCGCGATGCAGGACGGCCACTCGCGCAAAGAGGCCAAGCGCCTCGACCAGACGGCGCGTCAGGCGATGAGCGCCTACGTCGTCACCCACTACGTGCCGCAGACCGACGAGTACGTCTTTGAAGTGCCGGCCGGCTCATCCGAGAACGCCGTCGCGGCGACGCTCATGGCCACCGGCGCGTTTCAGTACGTCGAACCGGACTGGATTCTCTATCCCATCGCCTGCCCCAACGACCCCGGTCTGGGCAGCCAGTGGCATCACAACGCCAACCTCATGAACTCCTGCGCCGGCTGGGACGTGCACACCGGAAACCCCAGCGTCAGCGTCGGCATCTGCGACACAGGCGTGCTCACCACGCATGAAGACCTTCAACTCCACCGGCTCGAGGGATACAACGCTGTCGATCAGCTCTGGGAATCGCAGGGCGGCAACATCGGCCCGGTGCATTCGCACGGCACGCAGACCACCGGCTGCGCGGCCGCGAACGGCAACAACGCCAAGGGCGTCAGCGGCGTCGGCTGGGATCTGTCGCACCGGATGCTCCGCGTCAGCAACTCCAGCGGTGGAAGCTCCAGCCAGTCGATCCTCCAGCACGCGGCGCGCACGGCCGTCGAGAACGGCGACCGCGTCGCCAGCGTCTCCTACAGCGGCGTGGACAGCTCTTCGAACCTCACGACCGCGACCTACATCAAGTCCATCGGCGGTCTGCTCGTGTGGGCGGCCGGCAACGACAACCGCAACCTCACGTTCTCCAATCGCGACAGCGACGACATCATCGTCGCCGGCGCCACCGACTCCAACGACGCCAAGGCCAGCTTCTCGGCATACGGTCCGATGGTGGACCTCGTCGCGCCCGGCGTGAGCGTGTACACCACCACGTCCAGCGCCAACAACGCCTACGCGGCTGTCAGCGGCACGAGCTTCGCCTGCCCGCTGACCGCCGGAGAGGTGGCGCTGATCTGGTCGAAGAACCCGGCGCTGACGCCGGATCAGGTGGAGGACGTGCTCAAGGCCTCGTGCGACGACCTCGGCACGGGCGGCATCGACAACACCTTCGGCTACGGGCGCATCAATACGCTCAAGTCGATGAACAACGCCGGCGGCGGCATCACCGACTGCAACGGCAACGGCATCGACGACGCCACCGACATCGCCAACGGCACCAGCCAGGACTGCAACGGCAACGCCCGACCGGACGAGTGCGACCTCGCCGACGGGACCAGCAGCGACTGCAACGGCAACGGCACGCCGGACGAGTGCGACATTTCCGGTGGCACCAGCCAGGACTGCAACAACAACAACGTGCCCGACGAGTGCGACATCTCCGGCGGCACCAGCCAGGACGCCAACGGCAACGGCATTCCCGACGAGTGCGAAAACCCGTCGCTTTCCGGCACGTGGATGGCCTTCGAGTCCGACACGGGGATCCCGGTCGTCGGCACGGCCGCCAATGAGGACGTCGTCTCGTACAACGCCGGCACGGGTCAGTGGAAGCTGGTCTTCGACGGCAGCGACGTGGGGATTTCCGGCCTGGCGATCGACGGCCTCGCCGTGCTGCCCGGCGGCGATCTGCTGCTGTCCTTCACGGCAGCGGGGACAGTTCCCGGGCTGACGGGCGGACCCAACGGCGAGAGCGTGGATGACAGCGACATCGTCCGCTTTTCGCCGTCCTCGCTCGGCGCGAACACGTCGGGCGCGTTCAGCTTCTACTTCGACGGCAGCGACGTCGGGTTGACGTTCAGCGACGAGGACGTGGACGCCATCAGCGTGGACGCCTCTGGTCGGCTGATCATCTCCACCGTCGGCGCGGCGTCGATGAACGGGTCGAGCGGGCAGGACGAAGACCTCTTCACGTTCAACGCCACCAGCCTCGGCGCCAACACCGCGGGCAGCTTCTCGATCCTGTTCGACGGCAGCGACGTGGGGCTGGGCAGCAGCAGCAATGAGGACGTGGACGCCGCCTGCTGGACCGCGTCGAGCACCCTCCTGCTGTCCACGATCGGCGACTTCTCCGTGTCCGGCCTGTCCGGTGCGGATGAGGACGTGTTCCAGTTCACGCCGACCTCGCTCGGCTCGAACACGGCCGGGTCGTACAACATGACCCACGACCTCAGCGCGCTGGGCATCAACACGGCCGCGGACGTCAAGGCCGTGGAAGTGGTGAATTAGCGGTCGCTCGTACGAATGGTCAAGAAAGCACACCATGCCCGCCGCGCGTCAACACGGCGTGTCGGCGGGCATGGTGCGCGCGACAGGGGTTCATGGCCCGTACCCCCCGGCGGCTTGTTGAGCTTGGAGCGCGGTTGCTCAGGGCAGGCTTGCCGTCGCGAGCTGCGCCTGGTGGGCAATGAGCAGCGTCCCCTGTACATTCCTAGGGGCGGATCGGCGTCGGCTTGTTCCGCTCAGGTCCGAAGCCGCGTGAGCAGGACTTGAATCCACGTCGCGACCGGTCGCACGCGCTTCAGGTGGAGAGCCAGAAGACTCAGCCGAGCCATGGTCACTTTCTCCTCACAATCCGATCCCATCCTCGCCGGCATGGTTGAGCGTCTAGTCACGGCGTTTCAGCCGGAGCGGATCTACCTCTTCGGTTCCAAGGCGCGCGGCGACGACGGCCCCGACAGCGATTACGACCTGATGGTCGTCGTGCCGGAGGTTCATGAACCAGGCTACCGTCTTACGCAGAGAGCCGGCCGGGTTCTGCGCGACTTCGCTACCGCTGTCGGCGTCCTGGTCTGGAGCCGCGAGGCGTTCGACGGCCGGCTTCACCTGAAGGCGTCGCTTCCGGCGATCATCGTCGATGAGGGCAAGCTCTTGTATGAGCGATTCCCAAGAACGACAAACTGATACCCGGGCATGGCTGCGCATGGCCAGCCGTGATCTGCGCGCCGCGCTTCACATGCTTGCCGCTGACCCGCCGTTCACGGAGGAAGTCGCATTCCACGCACAACAAGCCGCGGAGAAATCGCTGAAGGCCTTCCTGTTCTGGCACGATGTCCGCTTCCGAAAAACACATGAGCTTGCCCAGCTCTCCGCGCCAGTCGTGAGTTTGGATCCAACGCTCAAGGATCTGTGCGACCGCGCTGCCGACTTGACGTCCTTTGCATGGATCTTCCGCTATCCGGACGAGCAGAAGCCTCCCACGCTGGAGGAAGCGAAGTCGTGGCTTGACCTTGCACGCGCCCTGTACGAGGCGATACTCTCCCGCTTGCCGCGCGAGGTTGATCCGGCCCACGCCGGGCCGAATCTCTGGACGGCGCTCGCCGAGGAACAGATGCCCGAATGATCGGTTCCGGCGCGACACGCAAAACTATGTGCCGTTGATTCAGGCTCGTCAGCAAGCGTGGATCGCCGCGGCATTGCAGAGCGAGATCCAGTTCTTTCTGATCACGTAGAGCGCCCGTCCGCGACATCAGGGCCTGTTGCGGCCCGCCCTACTGCTCGTACATCCCCGCCAGCTTGCGCAGCGCTTCGCGCTCGATCTGGCGGACGCGCTCGCGGGTCAGGCCGATCTTGGCGCCGATCTGCTTGAGCGTGTACGGGCCTTCGCCTTCCAGTCCGTAGCGGTACTTGAGGATTTCCACCTCGCGCACCTCGAGGTGCTTGAGCAACCCCACGAGGCGGCCGGTGTCGCCCTCAAAGGTCAAACCCTCCTCGGGCAGGGCGCCGTTGGGATCGGGCAGCGAGTCGGTGATGGGCGCGTGGTTGGCGTCGTCGGAATCGCCGGCGGTGATGCTCACGGCCTTCAGCGCGTTCTGAATGTGGCGGATCTTCTTTTCCGGCATGGCCAACGCCAGGGCCAGCTCGCCCGTGCTGGGCTGCCGCTTTTCATGCTCGCGGAAGTGGTCGATGGCCCGCCGGTAGCGCGAGATCAGCTCGACCATGTACGCGGGGATGTGCACCGGCTTGTCGCCGTTGATGAGGCTGCGCTTGATGGACTGCTTGATCCACCACGAGGCGTAGGTGCTGAAGCGCGTGTTCTGCGCCGGGTCATACCCTTCGACGGCGCGGATGAGGCCGAGATTGCCCTCGTTGATCAGATCCGACAGGGGCATGCCGCGCTTGGCGTACTTCTTGGCGATGTTGACCACGAGCCGCAGATTCGCGCTGACCATGCGCTCCCGCGCCATCTGCGCCGCCCGTTCCGCCTCGTCGCGGGCCTCAAAGCTGATGCCGCCCTCGCGGAACTTCTCGGCCGCGGTCTGCGCGTAGCGCACTTCGCCCGCCAGCCGCCGCTCGTCCTCGGGGGAAAGGAGGTCGGCCTTGTTGATCTGCTTGAGGTAGGTTTGCAGTCCTGCATCGACGATCATGCGTGACCTCGTCCGTCGCGCCGGTCGGGGCGCGTGCGGTAGAAGAAAGGTCCCACGATTCAGTTTCGACGACCTGCCTCCTGAACAGAAACGAGCGAGCGCTGCGGCGGCCCTTCACCGACCCCTCCCAGGGAGGAGGAAGCCCTCCCCCAGCCCCTCCCGGAGGGAGGGGGGAAGGACGCCCTCCCCCGGCCCCTCCCAAGTGGAGGGGGGAAGAGGAGGCGGGCCTAGCCCGCCCTACGGCAAACTCGGAGGCGCCGGACTCCATGCGGCAATGCATGGCAGGGCCTAGATCAGCCCCATTTCCTGATCGCCGTCCGTGTGCAGACCTCCGCGACGGGCCTTGGGTCGGCGCTCGGCGGCGCTTTCCGTATCCTGGTCGGCGCTCCACTCCGCTCGTTTCTTGGACAGACCGATCTTCCGGTCCACCGGATCGACCCGCAGGATCTTGACCTGGATGCGGTCCCCGATCTTGACCTCCTGGTGCGGGTCTTCAACCTTATGATCGGCGAGTTCGCTGACGTGCAACAACCCTTCGAGGTCCTCTTCCAACTCCACGAACACGCCGAAGTTGGTGATCTTCGTGACTTTGCCCTCCACGATCTGACCGGGGATGTAATTCTCGGGCACGGCGCGGACCCACGGATCTTCGTGCAGTTGCTTGAGACCCAGCGCAATGCGCTGATTCTCCTCATCGACCTTCAGGACCACGCATTCCGTCTCGTCGCCCTTCTTGAGCAGTTCCGACGGATGCGTGATTTTCTTGGTCCAGCTCAGGTCCGAGACGTGCAGCAGACCGTCCACGCCCTCCTCGATCTCCACGAATGCCCCATAATTGGTGAGGTTGCGGATGCGGCCTTTGATGCGCGTGTTCGGCGGATACTTCTCGGCGACCTGCGTCCAGGGGTTCACCTGCGTCTGCTTGATGCCCAGCGAGATTTCCTGCTTGTCCTTGTTGACGTCGAGCACCACGACCTCGATCGAGTCGCCCGCGTTGAGAATCTCGGACGGGTGGTTGATGCGCCGCGTCCAGCTCATCTCGCTGATGTGCACCAGGCCTTCCACCCCCGGCTCGATCTTCACGAACGCGCCGTAGTTCATGATGTTGACCACTTCGCCCTTGACCTTGCGGCCCACCGGGTAGTTCTGCTCGATCTGCTCCCACGGGTTGGCCGAAAGCTGCTTCAGCCCCAGCGCTATCTTCTCCCGGTCGCGGTCGATGGTCAGCACCTTCACTTCGATCTCGTCGTCGATCCGCAGAAGCTCCTGCGGATGCCCGACGCGGTCCCAGCTCATGTCCGTGATGTGCAGCAGACCGTCGATGCCGCCGAGATCCACGAACGCGCCGAAGTCCGCGAGGTTCTTGACGATGCCCTTGCGGACCTGGCCCTCCTCGAGGCTCGACATCAGCGCTTCCTTGGCGGCGTTGCGGCTCTCCTCGATCAGCTTGCGGCGGGAGATGACGATGTTGCGCCGCTCGACGTCGATCTTGATGATCTTCGCCTCGACCGTCGTCCCGATCATCTCGCCGATGTCGCCGGGGCGGCGGATGTCCACCTGAGAGGCCGGCAGGAAGACGGGATAGCCCACGTCCACCAGCAGCCCGCCCTTGATCTTCCGCATGACCGTGCCCGAGACGAGATCGCCTTCCTTCTTGGTCTCGACGATGCGCTGCCAGTTGAGCAGGCGGTCGGCCTTGCGCTTGGAGAGGACGATGTGCCCGTCGGATTCGGACTCGACGGCTTCGAGCCACACCTGAACGGTGGCGCCGACCTCGACTTCCTTGGCGTTGTCCCACTCGCCGGCGGGGACGATGCCCTCGCTCTTGAGGCCCACGTCCACGACGAGATCGTCGCCGGCGCGCCCGACGATGCGCCCGGTGAGGATCGTGCCCGGGCGGTACTCCATTTCGGTGGGGCAGGTCAGCGTGCCGACGGATTGATCCGAGGCGTCGCCGAACATCTCGGTCATGAGCGAGTCGAACTCGCCGGTGCCTTTGTCCAGTTCATTAATGAGATTGAAATCAACCATGACAGCTCACAGGAATTCGGAACGATCGAACCGCGAGAGGAGGGGGTGAGGCTCGGACCGACTCGTCGTACACGAACAAGGAAGCCCTCTGAAAACCAGCCTCCCCGGCGGGAGCTTCCTCCCCGCCCGGTCGGCGAACGCAGACGTGCAACATCGGGCCAGTCGGCGGCGGAGTCAAGCCCCCGGCGCATGCCCGCCCCACCGGGTTTGCCCAGAAATCCGGGCACAGCAATTACAAGCCTGGTCCGACCGGGATTCCAGCAGCGCCATCGGGTGTCGGCGCCTCCGTCATGCCGACTTGCTGGAACGAATGGCCGGATTGGGCGATGGAATGGGCGAATTGCCTGAAGAAATGGTCGACTTGCACGAAGGAATGGCCAGCTTGGCCGAAGGAACAGCCGGCTTGCACGAAGGAGCGGCCGGCTTGGCCGAAGGAATGGCCGGCTTGGCTGATTAAATGTGTACGCTTGGCGTTGGCTTGATCCCCGCAGGGGATCCACGTGAGTAGATGGGGATGAGCGTCCGTTGCTCGGGCCGGTACCTTACACCGGCTCGAGGAGTCCTTTGGCTTAGAAAGGAGCAACGGACATGGGACATGATAACAGGAGCGGCTTGGAGGACCAGGTTTACGTCGGTCTGGAC
>CAZGJA010000127.1:0-9383 GCA_964526695.1 uncultured Phycisphaeraceae bacterium | reverse complement strand
GAAAACCAAACGAGGTGCGAATGACACAAACCACAACTTGTCGCCGCTCACGCGACCGCCCGGCCGCCACCTCTCGCCGCGCGCCGCAAACACGGCGGTCGTGACGCAGAAAAAGGCCGCTCATTCACGCTTGATTTGGGTCTAGCAGCAGTATAGCACACGCTTATGGGGCTGTCAAATAAAAACCCGAAGATTCTGGAAAAATCTTCGGAAAGCTCGATGACCCCCGTCGCCAGCGGTTGCAACGCCCCGGGGGTGGCATCGCCCCGGATCATTCGGGTGCAGCTTCTCCCAGCTCGTGCACGTCGATTCCCAGCGGCACGGCCACGCCCAGACCCTTGCGATGGGCCTCATAGAGGTATGGAACGTCGCCCGCACCCGCGTCAAGCTCGGGCAGCCCCCTGCGTTTCCGCACTTCATTCAAGGAGGACAAGCCCAGAGTATCCACCGCCACCGGATCCGTGCCGAGAATGAAAACTCCCGCGTCGTCCACATATTCCGGTTTCACGAGCGGTCCGTCAGCAAACGTGACGCGCGCGGCGTCCACCAGCGTCAGCGCGATCCGCACGCGCGCGGCAAGGGACTGGTAAATATCCGTGATGAACGGACAGCAGTGGTTGGCGTGCAGCCGACCGGGTCGGCGGATCAAACCATAGGCGAGGTTCTTCATGCCGCACGTCATCCCCGCGATGTTATGAGTTTTGAGGAACGGCACGTTGATGATGGCGGTGATTTGTTTAAGCACGGAAACAAACTGATCCTTGCCGCTGCCGAAGTCGATGTCGTCCGCGTCGAAGCCCGTGCGCGCGCGAAGCGTGCCCAGCTCCTCCGCCATGCGCTCCGGCGCCTCGATCAGCACGATGTGCGAAGGAGACCAGCCGACCGAGCGAAGCGAACCCACGAGCGCTCGGGCGATGGCCGGCGTCGTGCCAAGGACGGACTGCCCCGAGCGGTTGAACTTGAGGCCCACCACGTCGTCGGCCTTCAGCAGCGCCGCCCATGCCGCGTCAGTCGAAGCCGTGCCGGTCAGCGCCGTGAGCGATTCGCTCAATCCCCTGGTCACGACATCCTGGCGGATGCCCGATGGCGTGTTGAGGTGACTGGACGTCCAGCGAACCACGCGAGGCCGGGGCATTCGCGGATCAATCGCGGGCGGCTCGTCCTTCGCCGGCGCGTGCGACTTGCCGTGCGATTCATCCTCAGCGAACACACGCGCGCCGCCCGCCAGCAGCGCCGCCGTCGAGATCAGAAAGTCCCGCCGACCCGGTTTGCTGACATCGAACGCGCTCCCTGACGGCACTGACGTGCGTGGCGGCTCGCCCGCCGAACCGTCGCCCCCCTTGCAGTCCTTGTGTTTCCCGAAAGCGCTCATGTGTCGATCGCGGTGACCCCTGAATGGAGCAGTCGCTGATGAGCATTCCGCACAGATTGGGATATCGGCAATCCCTGCCGCACGGATGCGTGTGATTCCTGAGGGCGCGTACATTCACAATTCCCCGCAGTCAGGCGAGTACGCTGGCGTACTGCCTCGCAAGTATCGCAGCCTGCAATCTTGGGGGGAGCGGGCATCCTCGGGGGGCGGGCATCTTGCCCGCCTGACTCGGCCAACGTACGACGAAGGCGGGCGAGACGCCCGCCTGCCTTGGCCAACGTACGACGCCCGCCTGCCTTGGCCCACGTACGACGGGGGGCGGGCATCTTGCCCGCCTGACTCGGCCAACGTACGACGAAGGCGGGCGAGACGCCCGCCTGACTCGGCCAACGTACGACGAAGGCGGGCGAGACGCCCGCCCCCCTGCCGTTTCGAATACGTTGCAGTTTCAAAGACGGAGTACGCCAGACCGTGCCACCCGGACGCGAAGCTGGAATGCGGTTGCCCTGCCCCAACCCGCCAGGTTTCTCATCCCGCGCGCCCTCGATAAGCTCCCCGATGGGAAGGGCCGGCGGGATCACCTCGACGCGCCCGCTTCCCGTGGAGCCGCGCCCATGACCGATCGAGCGCCGGACGGGGACATGCAGATCATCGAGCTGGCCGCCGCGCCGCCGGCCATCGCTCTGCCGCCCGAGCAGTTGCGCTGGCGCTGCGATCCGGCTTCGCTGCCGTTCGCCTCCACGGCGGAACTCGCGCCCGTGGAGGGCATCGTTGGTCAGGATTCGGCCGTGGAGTCGCTTGCGTTCGGGCTGGAAGTGCAGGCGCCGGGGCAGAACATTTTCGTTCGCGGTCTGACGGGCACCGGCCGGCTGACGCTGATCCGGCGGATGCTGGAGACCATCCGCCCAAGCTGCCCGCCGTCGCGCGATCGTTGCTACGTTCACAACTTCACTCAGCCGGAAAGCCCGAGGCTCATCACGCTGCAGCGAGGTCAGGCTCCCGCATTTCGCCGCGCCGTGGACGAACTCGCCAACTTCATTCGTGACGACCTGCCCGCCGCGCTGCGCAGCGAAGCATTCCTCTCGAAGAAAACCGCCCACGAAAAGCAGGCGCAGAAGGAAGTCGAGGCCGTCGTCGCTCCGTTTGAGGAGACTCTGCGGGCGGGCGGGCTGGCGCTGGTGACGGTCATGGTCGGTCCCGTCGCGCAGGCCGCCCTCTTCCCCATCGTGGACGGGCAGGCGCTGACGCCGGAGCAGTGGCAGGAGCTTCGCCACAGCGGACGGATCACCGATGACGAGGCCGCGCAATTCCGCCGCAAGCAGGAGGACCATCAGGAACAGCTCCGCGGCGTCATGGAGCAGGTCAACGCCATCCGCTCGCGCCACGCGGAGGAGATCAAGGAGCTTGGCGAGCAGGAAGTCCGCACGATCCTCGCCACGTTCACCTCGCGCATCCGCACGCAGTTTCAGGATGGCAACGTCGCCGTATTCCTCGCGGAGCTGATCGAGGACGCGGCCAAGCACAGCGCGGCGGAGAAGGACGAGGACGACTACACGCGGCGCTATCGCGTGAACGTGCTGATTTCGCGCGGCGAAGGCGAAGGCTGCCCGATCATCGTCGAATGCACGCCGACGATGACGAATCTGCTCGGCTCGGTCGAGCGCCGCTTCGATCGCGACGGCATGGGCCGCAGCGATCACACGCTGATCCGTCCCGGCGCGATCCTTCGCGCGGACGGTGGATTCCTCGTGCTCGACGCGCGAGACGTGCTCACCGAGCCGGGCGCGTGGCGGGTGCTGGTGCGCACGCTCAAGACCGGGCGTCTGGAGATCGTGCCGCCGCAATTGTCGCTGCCGTGGTGGGGCCCGACGCTTCAGCCCGAGCCGATCGACGTGAATGTCAAAGTCGTGCTCCTGGGCGACATGGAGATCCACTACCTGCTGGACAGCGAGGACGCGGACTTTCCTTACCTGTTCAAGGTGCTCGCGGATTTCGACAGCATGATCCCGCGGACGCCGGAGAACGTGGTTCAATACGGGCGCGTGCTCGCGCGGATCGCGCAGGAAGAGAACCTCGCTCCGTTCACCAATGAAGCCGTGGCCGCCCTCGTCGAACACGGCGCGCGCATCGCCGGTCGCCGGGAGAAGCTCACCGCTCGCTTTGGCCGGCTGGCGGATTTGGCGCGCGAGGCGGCGTTCATCGCCGGGCGCGAAGGGTCGAAGCAGGTTCGCGGCTCGGACGTGCGACAAGCGGTCGTGCGCACCAAGCGCCGCGCGGACCTGCCTTCGCGCCAGTTCCGCGAGTACATCACCGACGGGACCATCAAGATCGCCTCGACGGGGCGCGCGGTCGGGCAGGTCAACGGGCTGGCCGTTCTGCAAGCCGGCCCGCTCACTTACGGCTTCCCTTCGCGCATCACCGCCACGATCGGTCCCGGCTCGGTGGGCGTGATCAACATCGAGCGCGAGGCCGAGCTGTCCGGCGCGATCCATACCAAGGGCTTCTACATTCTTGGCGGGCTGCTGCGCCATCTGCTGCGAACGCATCACCCGCTGGCGTTCCACGCGTCCATCGCCTTCGAGCAGAGTTACGGCGGCATCGACGGAGATTCGGCGTCGGGCGCGGAGATGTGTTGCCTGCTCAGTGCATTGACGGATCTGCCTCTGCGTCAGGATCTGGCCATGACCGGGGCGATCGACCAGGTCGGCAACATCCTCGCCGTCGGCGCGACCAATGAGAAAATCGAAGGGTTTTACGACGCCTGCCGCGATCTGGGACTGTCCGGCACACAGGGCGTCATCATCCCGAAAGCCAACGCCGGCGACCTGATGCTGCGCGAGGACGTCGTCGAGGCCTGCCGCGAGGGCAAGTTCCACGTCTATGCGGTGGACCACGTGCGCGGCGCGCTGGAGCTGCTGACGGGGATCCGCGCCGGCGAAACGGACGACACGGGCTTCTATCCGGATACCACGCTGCTGGGGCTGGCCGTCGGTCGCGCGTATGAGTATTGGGTCAAGGCGTCGCAGAACGCGCCGCAGTTCGAGGCGCAGCCGGAGGAATCGGTCGATGCAAGGCCGGCAGACCGAAAGCCCAATGTGCCACCGAAAAGATTGGAGGAGTGACGCGATCTGAGTCTCCATCTGACTCCGGTGCGCATCGCGTTGCTCGTTTTGAGGTTGCAACGCGGCGTGCCCTTGTGCCCCGGAGGGGCAGCCGAAAGTAGCCCAGCGATTTATCGCTGGGGTGTTTGCGGCGATGAAATGAAAGTCCCGGAGGGACGACCGAAGCACGGAGATGGGGTCAGCCCATCACGATGGAAATCAGCCGTCCGCCCGGGACTGCGCTCTGGAGCGCCGAGTCCCCCAGCCATGAATGGCTGCGCTATTCTCGGATGCCCCTCCGGGGCACGGAACTTCCCGACGATTTCCCTGCACGATCGCAAGTTCATGCCATTCCAAAGCCCGGCAAGCGGAGCCAACTGGAGACTCAGTTGACGCGAATCCTGAAACCGCTCGGAACGCGCCGCGCCCCGCGCAGAACCCGTGGGGCTCGCCCCGAAGCAGCGGGCGCTGGCGTCGCGAGCCAATCCGACGCCGTCACCCCCGCGCCAGCAGGCAGAGAATCTCGCACCCCTTCTTCAGCGTCTCGTTCGGCGCCGCGTAACTGATGCGGAAGTGCGTGTCGCGCCGGCTGAAGACGTTGCCGGGGATGACGAGGACGCGATTACGCACGGCCTGCTCGACGAAGGCCGTCGCATGGGGATAAGACGGCGGCGCCTGCGGGTAAATGTAGAAGCCGCCAGAGGGGCGCACGAACTCGAACGTGCCCTCCAGCATATCGCACACGAGATCGCGCTTGATCCGGTAAGCGTCGCGATGCACCGCGACGTCCGTGTCCATCGCCGCCAGCGCCCCCCACTGCAGCGGCTGCGGCGAGCACACGAACGTGTACTGCTGAAGCTTGCACATCTCCGCGATGATCGCCGGCGGACCGGCCGCGTAGCCCATGCGCCAACCTGTCATGCCATAGGATTTCCCGAACCCGCGCAGCATGAGCGTGCGACCCGGCGCGTCGAGAAACGGGCTGGGCGAGGCGCGGTCGTAGCTGAGCCGGTTGTAGATCTCGTCGCTGATGACCAGAAGATCATGCCGCACGGCCAGCTCCGCCACGGCGCGAACGTCGTCCTCGGCATACACCACGCCGGTGGGGTTCGCGGGCGAGTTGATCAGCAGGATGCGCGTCTTCGAGGTGATGGCCGCGGCGATACGCTCCGGATCAAGGCGGAAGTCGTCGTGCATGTCCACCGGCACGCCCACGCCGCCCGCCAGCGTCACCAGATGCGGATAGCTCACGAAGTACGGCTCGGGGAAGATGACCTCATCGCCGGGGTTCACCGTCGCCAGCATCGCGAGGATCAGCGCGCCCGACACGCCGGACGTCACCATCACCTCCGGCTCGCACTCGAACTCCATCGCCAGCTCGCGGCGGATCCGCGCGCGAAGCTCAGGCAGGCCCTGCGTCACCGTGTAGCCGTTGCGCCGCCCGCGGATGGCGTCCACCGCGGCCTGCTTGGCCGGCTCCGGAACGTCGAAATCCGGTTGACCGATGGAAAGGTCGATGGGCGATTCCATCGTCGCGGCCAGGTCGAAGATCTTGCGGATGCCCGAAACGCCGATGGGCTTGATCCGCTCCGCCAGAAACTGCTCGCCTCGCATCCTTTCGCCCCCGCATCCGGCCCGCAACTCGAAGCCCCACTCCGCACCGCCGCAAGACGGATTGTAGCTGTGCCCGCGCTGACCGGATACGCGCGCACAATCCGACACCGCAGGGCAACCGCATCCTGACGGTCGAATCAGGGTGGCAGGCTCTGGCGTACTCCGTCACTCCCGCGCAGGCGGGAACAGGCCGAGGCGATCACGGCGAACGAGCGATTTCCCACGCACGCCCAGGGTCCGCTGATGCGAACCCGTGTCACCCGGCGCGCCGGCAGCTCACAGAATCCGGTTGCCCTGTTCTGCATCGCTGCGAAAACCTCCGTCAGAAAGACAAGCAATCCCTGCGCCGCGGCGAGTTAGTCAAATGCCGACGATTCGCACAACAAGACGATGCGAGCCTCGCGCTCAGGCCCCCGCATCGATTCAGCCGTAGGCCTCGCAATCACACAGGGTTAGGGAGTTCAAACCTTAGCGCGGCGATGCTGCAACCGCGTTCCCCTTTGCCCAGCCTGAGAGGTCGGGGCGGGCATGCGGGTTATTCCCTAATTCTCCTATCAAATAATCACACAAGCCAAGATGGCTTCATTTTGGGTAGTTTTTCCAAGCTTCTCTTCAAGAGGATAGTTAGACTAGACCGATAACGCTCACAGTCACAACGGCGCGGGAGACACGCCGGGAGGAGGTTTGGGCCATGCGCTTCAGATGGAAAGCAGCGCTGCGGACGATGGGAATGCTCGCCTCAGGCAGCGGAGTCCTGCTCGCGTCGAGCTGCGACGCCACGCGACTTCGGACCCTGGGTGAAGGCATCATCGCCGTCGCGGACATCGTCGATCCCACGCCCGAGCCGAGCCTCGGAGACGCGATTTCGTCCGAGGTCGAGGACTTCTTCGACAATCTATGACCGGCTCTTGTGAGCCTTGATGAAAGACCGCCGCGCCGCGTTCACCGCCGAGCGGGCACGCGGCGACAGAGAGGCCCGACCTCCCCGGGGTGTGAGGTCGAGGCCCACAAGTTTCCCCTCGCGGGAATGAGAGCTGCGCTCGCTCGTCACGGATGACCCCAGGCGATCGCGGTTCAAGACTCGTGACTTAGGCATTGCGGCACCGCGCCCGCAAGGACGCAGGCGCTGCCGCAGATGCCGAAATCGTCACCGCGTCGAGCGCCGGATGCCCTCGCAATCCTGCGCCAACCGGACGCACCACAGGACATGCTCATTCCGAATTCCGACTCGGCGGGCGGGTGGCACGGTCTGGCGTACTCGCCAGGCCGTGGGAGTTGATGAATGAGCAACCCCGCGCGCGCAGCACGGGTCCGCTGCTGCGGACCCGTGCCACCCGGCGATCTCGTCAGCACAAGACGGTGCTTGCCTGGCGGGCTGATGGTCCCCGTCAGGAACCGTTCGACGCGTGGATGTTCGCGGCGATGTCCGTGATGAACTCCGGCTCGATGCTGAAGGTGCCGATGCCGTTGTGACAGCGGTAGCACACGAAATCGAGCGTCACGGCCGCGCGGTTCTCCGCGTCCTTGACGACGGCCGTCTGGTCCTCGTTGAACATGGTCGTGTAGCTGGTGCTGCTCGAGTCGATACGGAAGATGTGGGTGCGCGTGTCGCCCATGCGCCCCACGTCGCCGACGACTTCCGCCGTCGCGGCCGATCCACTCTTCGTGGCGAACGGCATGTGGCAGCTCTCGCAGGACAGCGTCTCGGTGTAGTCACCGCGCGTGAACACCTTGCCCTCGTGCTTGCCCATGTTCTGGTCGGCGTGGCAATCCGTGCAGGCGTTGCGGATCGCGTTATCGCGATCGTAAACCGCGGAGACGTGCGGGCTGTGGCAGGTCGCGCACGTCAGGGACGAGTGCCCGCCGCTGGCCACCAGCTCAGGATACTGCTCGTGGTGCTGAATGAAGCCGCCCTTGGCGATGATGACGTTGGGATCATCGCCGCGCGTGTGGCACTTGCCGCACGTATCGACGCCTGTCGATGAAACATAGATCGCCGTCGTATCGATCTGCACCGCGCCCTCCACCGTCTGGAAGTGCTTGCCGCCCGGACCATGGCACGCTTCGCACTGCACGCCCGGCTCTTCCCACGTGCCGATGAAGCCCGGCCTGTTTTCCTGAAACTCGGGGAAGTCTTCGTCCTGCACTTTCGCGCCGGTGACGTGGCAGTAGAAGCATGAGTAGCCGTAGGGCTTTTCCGCCTCGGCGTCAGGCTCATACCCGACGAAGCCGGCAACCGTCCCGTTGGCCGGGTAGTCCAAGTTCCACTGCGTGCTCACGCCGGTCAGCCCGGTGGTGAGGATGTAGCCGTTGTTGTCGATGAAACGGCCCTTCTTGGTGTAGCCGCCGATGACGTAGGAGATGTCCGCCCACGCGAAGCCGTCCGGGGGGTTCGGAACGCCCGCGCGCGTGCCTTCCTCGGGAAACGTCGGCGGCTCGCCCTGCACGGCGGTGAGCTTGTGGCCGTGCCCGTGCACTTCGTGCTCCGCGGCGATGGAGGCGTGACACTGCTGGCAGGCGCTGGAGCCGACGTACTCCGCTCCCTTGTTCGTCGCATCGGTCGAGTTGTCAAACTCCGACGCGTTGTCGTTCGCGTTGGCATTCTCATTTGTGGAAGGAGGCGTCACGGTCAACGTGCAACCCATCCACGCGCTGACCATCGCCCCGCCCACGCCGAGGAACAACCCACCGCACAACCTGAAACCCAATCCTGGCCGGAAAGACATGCAGAATCTCCTCATGAGGTCTGACCGCGCTGAACGAAGCGTTGACCGGACGCCCCGCGCCGTGTTTGAACTCGCATCAAACCGAATACCGCGCCGATCGGTTTGCGCTCGAAAGCTCCAGCCCCGAAGCAGGATACTCCGCGGGTATCGCACTGGCAAGGAAGCAGGGGACGGGATCCACGAACGGGTGTGCCCCTATTTCCGGGCAGGAGATTGAACGCGACAGCCGCACCTGCTCACCCTCGCCGGCGCTATCGAAGCGGCGATTCGCACATTCGTATGCGGAGCGGTGCCCGGAAACACGGATCCCGCCGGAACATGCCTGAACATGGCGGCAGGCGCCGACCAGCGACCATGGAAGGATACGCCGACCGGCAGCATGGATGGATGCGCCGATGAGTTTGTTCCCCGAAGGGGAACCCCGTTTTAGAGCATTCTCTCATTTTACGTAGCGGTTTCTGCCGATATCTCCTTCGCCGGAATGGCGGGAGGATCAGGCATGAGGCCGTACTCGATGGACCTGCGGAAGCGGGTGGTGGCGGCGTGTGATGCTCGGGAGGGAACGCGGGA
>CAZGJA010000126.1:0-16342 GCA_964526695.1 uncultured Phycisphaeraceae bacterium | reverse complement strand
ATGGGTGTGCCAAAGCAATCTCTTGAGACCTGAGTACAGCAACAGTTGTTCAGTTCATCGCACTCGGTCACAGCTCCGGTTCCGCTACCATCATCGTCCACACAAGCCAGAATGGTAAGGTTCGAGGGTTGATTAAAAAAGAAGAGCTGGACTAACTCGGAGTCGCCTGGTGAAAGCGCATTCTGTGTGGGGGCCGCTCCCAGGAATTGATCGGGACAGCACAAGTCGTCGTCGGCCACATAAAATGCGATTTGGACACCGCTCGGTGATGGAGCAGCGCCGATGTTCAGTACCTCCGCCGTGAGCCTAAAAAACCCAAACCAAACATCACGCGGACTACAGTAGATGTTCATGACGGTCAAGTCGGGGGCCGCATGGGGTGCGCACGCGGGCGAGCCCTGATTGTTGGTGCGAAAGGTGTTAGGCGGCTGGGCACCGCCTAGCCAGTTCGGAATGATGTATGGGGGAATCGACCCGTCCCCATTGACGTTGGTGATCGAGTAGGCATGCTGGTTCCAAATAGCCCGTGTGTTGACCCAGCCGTCGTTCCTGTCCCCAAATGCCCGAATGCCAAAACAGGTTGCAATCGGACACGTGGCAAGTAAGGTGTTAGAGCAAACTAAAATCTCAGCATCGCAATCGCCATCGATGTCCGCAATGACAGGATTCTCGTATACGGTGCCGGAGCAATTCTTTATATAAAATCGGGTTTGTCCAGTAGCTCCATTGTATATTCTCAATCTCCGCTCGTCATTGTACACGACTTCAGCGGCGCCATCCCCTTCGAAGTCAAAGACGGACGAGCCTGTAACGCCGGACGTTGCATCTTGTATCAATTTCTGCCACTGTAGCGCTCCCACGGCATCGAAGACAACGTATCGAGAGGCTCCGGCAACCCCGATCTCCGGGAAGGTGTCGCCATCGAAATCTGCAATGGTGGGGGGGCCCCCTCTTCCCCCTCCAGGAATTGCTCTCTGCCAGAGTAGGGTACCGGTGTCGTCGTAGAGGTATACCTGACCGAAGTCAACAACGACAAGTTCACCAAAGAGGTCGCCATCGAAATTGCCGACCGCGGACAGGCCGTTTGGGATTGGCAATTGCTGCCAGCCTGGAAGCGGCGGCAGGTTCGGGGCTGCCTGGTAGACGGAGCCTCCCATCACGACCTCGAGGTCGCCGTCGTTGTCGAAATCGACGGCAAACGGGAATGAACCCGCTGGACCGTCGCCAGCGGTCCGCGTCCAAAGCACAGCGCCCGTGTCCGACCTCAGGACGGCGTTCCCGGCTATGATTTCTGGACCGGGTGCCGTGCTGTCGAGTTCGGCAATCGCGGGTCCTCCAGACCTTGGAGGAAGCGTCATCGGCGCACTACTCCACTTGAAATTTCCGTTATGTTCGAAGCAGACGAGTTGGCTGCCGTTTTCATGAACGGCCAGAATCTCAAGCTGGCCATCACTGTCGATATCGCCGACAGCCAGACCACTTGAAGGTTTGACGCGGTAGATCTGATAGAAGAGACGGTCATATGGATCGGTAAAGAAAGTTGCAGGAAGGCCTGAGGCGCCATCTAATACGCGAAGCGCGCCATCTGTAGAATAATTCCCTGAGTCACTAAAACTGATGAAAATGATCTCCGAGTTTCCGTCCTGGTTGAGATCGGCGACCAGTGGAGTCATCATCACCTGGCGGTGAGTGATCGGCCCTCGACCGGGAACACCATTGAGCGGGTCCTCGGTGAACGGCCAGTGCCACTTCTCAACAACGTCTAACTTTGGGGTAAACGGAGGAACCACCCAACAGTTCGGGTCCGGCGTCGGATCGTCCGCCGGGCAGGATGGTGGGCCGGTTTCCCCTCCGTCGGGGATGCCGTTGTGGTTGCAGTCGGCGCACTCGTAACACCTGTGAATGTCGACCGATCCGAGAATGGCCCCGGAGGACGTCCCCAAGTACATAGTCCGAGTGCCGAAATCGGTCAGCGTGACATCGCCACAGAGGGGAAGAGCGTCAGAGCTGAAAGCCGGCACCGAATTATCGGCAAGCCTGAGGAGGAAGGCATTCCCGGTGGGCACATTGTTGAGGAGCATCTCATACGAATCGAATGGGCCCACGTCGTTGATGTAGATGCCCCCTTTGCCCACTTCCGAGGAGCCATAGGTTAACGTCACGCTTCCGAAGAAACTCAGCGAGTATCCGGTAACAGCCTGGTAGTTTCCAAATGTTGGGTTTGCATCGCTGTCACCGGTCGCCGACTCGAAGCAATAGGTGATTTCCCATGTGTCTCCTACCTGGACTTGGTCAAAGGGTGGCTGGAGCTGCGGGTCAGTTGTAGTCACTATGCCGCTGAAAGTAAACTGCACCAAGCTCGCCAAGACCGGAGTGCCTCCACGCATGGCCGCGGATAGCGCAACTACGATCCAGGCAATCGTCGATAGGCCTCCCATTCGACGAGTAAGCACTCCCTCGGTAACGACTTCCGTTCCTCTACACATGATGATCTCCTTCTCGCCGGAGATGCGTGTTCTAGTTGGTTCCGCGTCCGGCGTGACGCGGCGACATAGGACGCCGTTTGATCGGCTGCGCGGTTCCTCGGGACTTTCCCGCGTAGCCAAAAACAAACGACGCGGTCGCCCACCCGCAGGTGTTTCGACCAGGTCGGCTTTGCGCATCAACAGGCCTCCCGGCGACGGCCGGGCTGCCCTTCGTTTAGTTTTCCGACTGCTTCAAACCTCTGCCAAGCGGGGCCTGAGAGCAGAGACTGTCCCCTTGCTCCGATAACATAGATTATCCGGCCGTCGAAGGAATACAAGAGGAATCTTTCTATTTATTTGCAACACGCTTTTTGGAGAGTGAAATGGCCCTCTGGACGCCCCGGAGGCCGATTGCGGGCGATTTTGAGCAGAGCGGGCATCGACGATTCCGAAGATTCTTCCGGCTGGGCGGCATCTTCGCCGCGCATCAAGAAGATGCCGGTGCACCTGTCCGCTGTCCGCTCGGAGTCCGCTGCGTTTCTTGCGAAAGGCGGTCGTGGCCGGTAGTCGTAGCCGCGATGCGTAGAGCGAGATGCACGGGGCGCGAGACGCTGGGCGCGGCGCGGGGGCCTGCGACGTGGTCGCCTGTGCAAACGGAGAGGCCTGACCTTCTGCGGATGGACTCGAAACCGTGAGGACTTCTTCCTCCATGCCCGAACCTGTCAGCGGCGCGCGTGCATTACTTTTGCGACCGTGGGCCGCGCCGGCAGCTTATGTCCTTTGCACGCTGACGCTGCTGGGGCTTCTCAGTCCTTACTCCCTTCTTCTCTTGCTGGCGCGCGGGTGCGTGGCCGCGGGGGTGATTCTTGCCGCGACGCTGGCGGGGGCGGCGTGTTTGCCTTCGGGGTTGTCGAGACTTCTGTCGCGCGGAGGCTCGCCGCGGGTTGACACCGGAATCCTGTTGCTCCTCGGCGCGGGGGTGGGGCTGGGAGGGATGAGCCTGCTGGTGCTGGGGCTGGGCGCGGTGGGCGTGCTGCATCGCGGCGTCTGGCTGACCGTCCTGCTCCTTGGCGGCGCGGCCGGGGGGTGGCGAGTGCTGCGGCGGGCACGGCGACGGTGCGAAGCGAACGAGGGCGCGGAACCCGCCCGTTCGCTCATCGAGCGCCTAGCTGGCTGGATCACGCTGCCGTTCGGGGTGATCGCGCTGATCGCCGCGGCCCACGCGCCGGGGTTCCTCTGGCAGGAGGAGGCCTTCGGCTACGACGCGCTGGAGTATCACCTCCAGATGCCGAAGGAGTATTTCCAGCAGGGGCGCATCGCCTACGCGCCGCACAACGTGTACGCCAACTTCCCCGAAAACGTGGAGATGCTCTACCTGCTGGGCATGATCGTCTCGGGCGACGCGATCGCCGGGGCGGAGACGGCGAATTACCTGCATTTCTTTCTTGGCGCGCTCACCGTGGCCGCGGCGTGGCTCGCCGGACGGGAGTTCTCGCCCGCGGCCGGACACATCAGCGCCGTGCTCGCGGCCACGACCGGCTGGCTCGTGTACTTCAGCGGGCTGGCCTACGTGGAGAACGGGCTGTTGTTTTTCGGGATGCTCTCGCTGGCGTGCGCGCTGGCGGCGTGGAGGGCGGCATCCGAAGAGCCGCGAGACTTCGGGGCTGATTCGCCTGCGACGAGTCGCGCGGAGAGCGCGGACTGCCGGGCGACTTGTCCTTCCTCCGCGACAACCGCGGAGTCCGGCGCGCGATCTTCACCGGAGAATGCCCGCGATTCGAAGAAACTCCTCCTGCTGGCCGGTGCGTTTGCCGGTCTTGCGTGCGGATGCAAGTACACGGCCGTGGCGATGATCCTCGTGCCGCTGGCCGTCTGCACGGTCTGGATGCAGGCGGGATCGCTCGGGAGACGACTGCGAAGCTCCGCGCTGTTCGCGCTTGCGGCACTGGCGACGTTCTCGCCCTGGCTCATCAAGAACGAGGTGCTGACCGGCAACCCCGTGTTTCCCCTGGCAAACAGCGTCTTTCATGCGTCTCCACCGGGTTGGTCCGCGGACTCGCAACGGCGATGGGACGAGGGGCATGCGCCTCCTTCGCAGGAGCGAACGCCGGCCGCGCGGATCGGCATGTTGAAGGAACGCGTGTTCGGCGATCCGGATCAGCGACTCGCGCCGACGCAATGGCTGCTCGCGGCGATGGCGCTGGCGTTGGCCGCGCGATCGCGCACGCGTCGCGCGCTCGCGGCCATCCTGCTGATGCAGGTCGCGGTCTGGCTCCTGGCCACGCACCTGTATGCCCGCTTCGCCGTCGTCTTCATCATTCCGCTGATTCCGCTGGCAGCGTCGGCGGTGGCGTCGCTTCGTGCCGAGCGCCGGTGGATTGCCTACGCCGCCGTCCTCGCCGGCGCGGCGTACAGCGGCGCGTTTGTCATCCGCATGGCCTTGCGGGAGTTCTGGTCGTTCAAGCAGCCGGGGCTGGCGCGGTGGATCGCGGAAGGCGAGCTTCCGGGGTTTGAGTTCATGCGGAGCCTGCGCGAGCTGCCTGCGGGATCGCGCGTGTTGATGATCGCGGAAGCACGGGCGTTTTACTGCCCGCCGAACGTGGACTATGCGGTCGTGTTCAACGAGCAACCGCTGGGAGAGATCGTCCGCGCGCACGCAGACCCTCGGGAGGTCTTGCCTCAACTCCGCGCCCGAGGCTGGAGCCATGTGCTGGTGAACTTCATGGAGATTGATCGGCTGCGATCGAGCCGCTACGGGTTTGACCCGGACGTGACCGCGAGGTTTTTCTCCGAGTTGGAGTCGGCGGGGCTTGCTAGGGCAGAGACGTTCACGCTCGGAGGAGATCCCCGCCCGTACGTGGTGTTGTACCGAGTGCCGTAAGACGCCATCGGCCTTCTGCCGCCAAGTCGCGGGGGAGCGTAGAGCTCCAGCGCGCCGATGCACCACACAGGCCCGTTGCTGCGGACCCGTGCCGCCCAACCTGGGCCCGTGTCACCCGATTTGGCCCCGTTCCACTCGACTTGGGCTTGCGAGACCCGACGCTCCAGCGATTTGCAGAATGTTGTTGCCCGGCCCGCAATCCACGGAGAACGGGGTTGACATGAGATAGAACCCGCCTTATCATCAGGGGCTTCGCAAAGTTCGTTAGTTCATTATCGACAAGAGGTTACGTCAGGATGCTGAGGAGGCGCCGTGGCTCGCAAGGCACCCAAAAAGCCGGCAGGGACTCGCGGAATGGTCAAACGCAAGGCGGTGGCCCAACCTAGGGCGAGCGCCAAGTCGAAAGCCAACGGCAAATCCAAGGCCGTCGGTAAGTCCAGAGCCGTTGGCAAGTCCAAAGCCGTTGGCAAGTCCAGACTTGTGGGCAAATCGAGAGCTGTCGGCAAATCCAAAGCCCCTAGCAAGTCAAAGGCCATCGGCAAAACGAAAGCGGCGGTCAAGCAGAAGGCGGCTTCCAAAGTCGCGCTGCTCGGTCGCAAGCCGAAGGCCGTGAAACGCGTGAAGGTAGTCCCCGCCGCCCGACGCAGCGCGACCGGGGAGCGCAAGCCCCTTGCCTCGAAGGCTCGGATCGCCCCTGCTTCCAGGGTCCAGAAGCAGGGAGCCGGCAATCGCAACTCCAAGCCGAGCGCGCAGCTCGCCATCGGCGCGAAGTCGGTGGGTCGCCCGCTCCCCGAAAACCGCGGCGCCTCGGCGTCCAAAGGTACGGATCACCCCGCCCAGACAACCGCGGGCAGCCCGCGTAACAACTCCGTAGCCGTCAGCGCCACTGCAAGGCTTGGCGTCAAACCCGTGGCGCCGCCGCCTCCCGGACGGGCGGCAGCGCGATCCGCGAAACCGGCCGCTGTGCCGCCGACTGGAACCGCCGCGGCACCGAAGCCCGGCATCGGATCGAACTCGGCTCCGCCGAAGTCCAATGGAAGCGGATCGACGAACAACACTCCTCGCGTGCTCGGCGCGGGCCAGCGGTCAAACGCTTCCCCCTCGACGAACTCGACGCCCGCGTCGAAGTCGGTCGCGCCGCTCGCTGCGAGGCGAGAGGCCCGAACAGAATCGGATCGCCCACGCCCGCAGCGTCCCGCGCCGCCGATGCTCATCCCTGCCGACGACGGCGGCGAGCCGATCCGCATCATGACCGACGACGTGCCGCTGCCGAAAACCCACTTGAAGCGCAAGGAGCTGAATCGCTTCCGCAAGCTCCTCCTCGATCGACGAAGGATGCTCAGCGCCGACGTGCGGCAGATGGCAGACGAGGCCTTCGACCGGCATGGGGGCGCCTCGCACGAACGGTCCGCGATGCCGCTGCACATGGCCGATGTGGGCACGGACAATTACGAGCAGGAATTCACGCTGGGTCTGATCGACAGCGAGCGCGTGCTGCTGCGCGAGATCGACGACGCCCTGGAGCGGATCGACGAAGGCACGTACGCCATCTGCCTGAAGACGCATCGCGCGATCGGGATGGCCCGGCTGGAGGCGAAACCCTGGGCGCGATATTGCATCGAGTACGCCCGCCTGCGCGAGCAGGGTCGCGTCCCTTGATGGCGCGTGCGTTGCACGGCAACTACGCTTGAGATCAGTCCGCGGGTCGCCTTGCCACAAACGGCATCGGTTGCTCCTCCCTTGTAGGACGGGGTATCATCGACTCATGGTGCCTGACACGGTTTCCAGCGAAACGCCGGCGTCCGCTTGGCGAAGCGGCAATGCCCACTTGCGATTCTGGCTCGTCGCGGGGCTGGGGTTGGTGCTCGACCTGTGGTCGAAGGCGAGGGCGTTCAGCACCCTTCAGGCCAGCGAGGTCCATACGCTAGTGCCGGAACTCGTGGAGTTTCGGCGGTCGCTCAACCCCGGCGCGGTCTTCGGGTTGGGGGCGGGGCTTGTGGCGCTGTTCATCAGCGCCTCCGCGTTGGCGCTGGGCTTTGTGCTATTCCTGTTCTTCGGCAGCGGCGCCCGGCAACGCGGTTTGCACATCGCTCTGGGCATGATTCTCGCCGGCGCGCTGGGCAACCTGTACGACCGATCGTTCGTCAAAGCGGACGTCGTCGTGTGGAAGCCGGCCAACGGGGGAATGCGAACCGACGTCGGCGTGTTTCGCCCCGATGCCCCGGAAGGCGCGGTCAGCCTCGGCGAGTGGCCCGACGGGCAGGATCCGCGGCTGATCCCCGCCGAGAGCGTGATCGCCAGGCGCCGGCAGGGCGTCGTGCGGGATTTCGTGAAAATCGTGCCGGATTTCCCCGGTTGGGTTCCGCTGGTCGGCGGACGAAACGTCTGGCCGTGGGTGTTCAACGTGGCCGACGCGCTGCTGGTCTGCGGCGTCATCCTCCTGATGGGACACTTCTGGCTGACGCGGGATCGGTCGGCAAGCCCGAGGTTTTCATCCGCGAGTCGGCTCGACGGCGACTCGGACGCCGCCGCCGCTCCGACCCCATGAGGCATCGAGCATGGCGCGCCGAAAACCCGTCCGCGTCGCCGACGATGAGGAACGGTTCATGCGACTGGCCCTGCGACTCGCGCGTCGCGGTGAGGGCCGGGTTGAACCCAATCCCATGGTCGGCTGCGTCCTCGTCAAAGGCGGGCACGTCGTCGGTCAAGGCTATCATCGCACGTTCGGCGGCCCGCACGCGGAAGTTTTCGCGCTGCGACAGGCCGGCGTGAAGGCGCGCGGCGCGACGGCCTACGTCACGCTGGAGCCGTGCAACTACTTCGGAAAGACGCCGCCCTGCACCGAAGCGCTGATCCGCGCCGGAGTGCGGCGCGTAGTGGCCTCAGCGCTCGATCCGAATCCGCGGGTCAACGGCGGCGGGCTGAAACGCCTGATCGAGGCCGGACTCGACGCGACCGCGGGACTCTGCGCCGACGAAGGCGAGGAACTGATCGCCCCATTCCGCACGCTGACTCTGCACGGCCGCCCACACGTCATCGCCAAGTGGGCGCAGAGCCTCGACGGGAAAATCGCGTCGGCCTCTGGAGAGTCGAAGTGGCTGTCGGGAGAGGCATCAAGGCGCCAGGTGCACGAGCTTCGCGCTCGCGTCGATGCGATCCTCGTCGGCATCGGCACGGTGCTGCGCGATGATCCGCTGCTGACGGCGCGGGATGTTGCCGTCCGGCGCATCGCGAGCCGCATCGTGCTCGACTCGAGCCTGCGGATTCCGCTTCGGTCCCAGCTCGTCCGCAGCATCGAGGCGGCGCCGCTCCTGCTCGCCACGTCGCGGGCATCCGCCGCGGGCGCCAAGGCCGCCAGGTTGCGAGGCCTTGGCGCTGACCTCCTGCCGCTCCCCGAGCGGGGTGGTCGCTTGCACCTGCCCTCGCTCCTGCGTCACCTCGGCTCATTCAGCATGACGAGGCTCCTCGTCGAGGGCGGATCGGCGGTCCTCAGCGCGTTCTTCGACGGCGGATGGGTGGACGAGGCGAGAGTGTACGTCGCACCCATGCTTATCGGTCACCGCGCGGCGCCGAGCCCTTTGGATGCTCGCCTCGAAACACGGCTGAATGCGGCGATCCGGCCGCGCATCGTGGAGTGGGAGACCTGCGGCTTGGACCGGGTCTGCAGAATGCGGCTGACCTGATCGCGCCACACGGCGCTCAAGCGATTTTCAGCGCAAGAAAAACCGGAGCCGGGGCTCCGGTTGAAATTCGCTCGAATGTGTCTGTCAGACCTACGCCACGTATCGACGAACCCAGCCGGCCACACCCAGCCCCAGCGCGCCGAGCCACGCGGCGGCGGGAAGCGGGATCGGCCGAAAGGTGTACGTCACATCCACAGTGACCTGCAGGAACGGGCGCTGCACTTCAAGCTGCCACACGTCCGGAGGCACGGCGAACTGCAGATCGTTCACCATCAACAGCACGTCGGCGATAAAGTCCACGGTGTCAGGCCCGCTGGTGTTGTAGAGGGACAGGTCGGGGAGGAAGGGGCCGACTGAGATGTAGTTGTAGTTGACGAAACCGAAGTTGGTTCCGTCCGGCGGGCTGCTGTCGAAGATGCTGCCGTCCCCGTTGTCCACTGCAAGCTGTACGACCGGCGTATTCAGAGTCTTCGATTGTGCGGTGAACATGTCCGGTCCGCTGAGCGACCAAGTGCGGATCATTCGCCCATTGACGGTCGCCTCTTTGAAGCGGTCATCGTTGTCGGCGCGCAAAATCACGCCCGCTCGATGCTGCACGTCGACGCGAACGTCGGTCAACACCAGAGACCCGCCCTGATTGTCGAAGGTCGGGAACGTCAGGATGACGTCGCTCTTCAGGTCGCTGGTGAACCCCGCGGTCCGCTGATAGGAAACCGTGTCGGCTTTGCTGGGTGTGAGACTCAGCAGTGCGAGTCCGATGCTAAAGGACAGTGTCCGCATGATGCACCTCTCCCCTTCCGGCGAGACTCAAGTGTCGCCACAGGCACCCCGGGTAGCGCCGAGCGACACGTGCAAGACCCAGCCTGCTGCCCGCGAACCGCTTCCTCCCGGCTCGCGCACATTGGCCCGATAAGGTAATTTACCAAGTCCCGCCGGCCATTGCAACCAGTAATATTGTTTTTCTTGGGATTCGGAAGCGCGGGCTTGACTGCAGCCGTGCAAGCAGGAAAGCTAGGATTCGCAACTCCGGCGACCACGAGGCAGCGACGCGCAGTTCTGGGGGTCGGCTTGAATCTGAGCTTAAACCGTTTAGCGATAAGGGCTTGCGTGAGAGAACCGCAGGGAAGCCAGATCGCGCGCTAACGGATAGGTGGGATGCCCGGCGATGAAGAAGAAGGCTGCAGCCCAGCCTGCGGGAAGTTGGTTTCGGCGGACCATGCCTCGCCCGGAGAGGGCGCCGATTTCGCCGCGCTGCCCCGCCCCGCACCAGCGGTGCAAACGCGGATGGGGCCAAATCAGGCGCTCCAGCCACAGCGCTTTGGGCTCGCTGGCGAATCCGGAGCCTTGGAGCGATTGCGGCCAGCTACGCCTCGGCTGAGGCCTCGCCGTTGTCCAGTTCGTCGCGGAGCCTGGCGGCCTCTTCAAAGCGCTCTTCCTCGATGGCGCGGCGCAGACGTTCCTTAAGGCGCGCCTTGGGGTGCGACGGCAACTCGCTGGCGAGTTTGGATCGCATGTTGCGCAGAATGCGGGCCTCGTCACTGCGCTCGAAGGCGTCAGGCTCGCCGTGCTCCTCGAACACGTCCTGGATGGACAGCAGTCCGCGGTTGATGTGCGCCAAAGCGCTGTTGGGATGGCCTTCCTTCAGGGCGATGTGCGCCTGCGCGCGGGCGTTCATCATGAGGATGTAAGGGCGGAAGACCTCCAGCTTGCGGGCGTCTTCCTCATCAAAAGCGTGCTCATGCGCGAAGTCGAGGAGGTCGAGGTTATGCTGCGTGTCCTCGACGACCAGCGGGTAGTCCTCGAGCACGAAGTTGGCAACGTAGCGGCGGTAGTACTGAGACGCCTCCTCGCGGAGCACGCGGCACTCCTCGCCGGTCAGACCAAAGCCCACGACGCTGCCGTTGCGCTTTTCGTATTCCGCGAGGCGGTGACGGTGATACCCCAGGAACGAGTCGTGCCCGTGCGGCCGCGTCCCGTCCGGTCGCCCATCCGAGAACATCTGGACGATGCCCAGCTCGACGCGCTGCTGGATTTTCACCGCGCCGTCCGTCCCGCGGATTTTGCGGACGGAGATCTTATCGGAATCGTAAGGCCAATCGAGCAACGCTTCTTTCAGATCAACGAACGACATGGTGGTCCCCTCCGAGCGGTCATGCCGTGGAAGCTCTCCCCTGGACCGACAGGTCCACGGGGCAAGCCTACGATTTAAGCGACAGGGGAGTGGAAGAGTGCCGCGCCCGAGAACGCCGGGAGCGCGGGGTTTGAGCAGAACTTGCCTGTCTCGTACGCGACGCTGTTTGCGCGATGGTGGTGGGATCGCATCCACTGCCGGCACAACGAGGGTGCTGGTGGAACCTCAGCAAACGGACCGCTTCTCCTACCTGACTGCAACAGGCTCTACAGTCCGTGGTGAAAGTCTCCTTCACCTGGGGGACCGGCTTTCCAGCCCCGGTCATTCTCCGGGCTTTTGCACGGGTTGATAGGCTGGGAAGCCTGTCCCCCTGACCTTCACCCCGGTCGTGAAGCGCCCGCGTGGTCGTTGCGCCCGATGGCTCGGGTCGGCGGCGGCGAACCTGCGACTCGGTTGGCGCACGGCGCGAGGAACATCATCGACGCGCCACGGCCTGGCGAGTACGCCAGACCGTGCCACCCGGCAAACAGCGAAACACTTACCTGGCAGTTAGCGCGAAATTCACCCGGTCGTCGGGGTGAAGTTCAGCCGGCAGTCAGCGCGAAGCTCAGCGCCTGCGTTGAAATGAAAAACCCGCGGGCCGCCCGGCTTGCCGCGAGGATCGTTGGCGACGATCTTCGTGGCGAACCGAAGCGGCCGCGGTCACTCACCCGCTGCTTGAACTTTGTTGCACGATCACGGCGTGTCGTTCGGCGATCCGGGCAGCGGCGTCTTCAGGTACGGGAACACCGCGTCGAAGTAGCTGGAATCGAGGTACGCGCCGTCGGTGAACGGAAGCTGACCGGACGGAGCCTGATCGATCGGCAGCAGCACGCCCATCGCCACGCGCAGCTCGATATCCACCACGTCGTCGCCCGGACGACGACCGTTCGGGAAGCCCGCAAGGTCCGCGCCCAGCACGCCGAGGTTGCTCTGCGACTCGAACGCGGTCGGCGCAATGTCCAGGTTCAGGCGAATCATTTCGCCCACGCCGCCGTTGGCGTTTAGACCTTCAATGCCGGTGACGAACGCGGCCACGAGGTCCGCACGCGGAATCGCGGTCGGAGCGCGGACGCCGGCGTCGAAGAACAGAATTTCGAGCACGGCGGGAAGCGTGGGGTTGGTGACGTACGTGGCGAACTGCGCCAGGTCGTTCATCGGCTCGGAGCCGTTGAAGCGGTTCTTGTCCTTCAGACCGATCACGACTTCGTTGACCAGCGGCATGCCCAGGCGCGACACCTGCACCCACTCGCCGCTCTCATTGGACGGACGCTCGAAGGTGGCGTTGGTCTTCAGCTTGCGCTTCTTCGGCAGGCTCGCGGTGGTCCAGGCGCCGATGGTGCTGCCCGCTTCGGTGCGGACGCAGGAGATGGGCAGTTCGAGGACCAGCGACGTGACGTTGGCATCGTCAAGGTCGTCGTGCTCGGCGTCCACCGGACCCAGCGGGTTGGTCACGTTCACGAGGTCGAAGATTTCGCCCAGGTTGACGACGAACGAGTCCTTGCGCTGACCGACGAACATGCGCCCCTGCTGCGAGCAGCCGGGGATGCCGATGGTGTACACGTGCCGCGCGGCGTAGGCCTCGTAGTCCGGAAGCGACTTGTTGCCGATGTTGTCCACCGGCTTGGCGAAGTCCATCGCGCCCGTGTCGAAGTTCCACACCGGCGTGGCGCTGCCCGTGCGGCGGTCGCCTTCGACCATGGTGACGGTGTAGGACTCGAGGACGTTCAGCGCCGCGTTGTTGTCCGCGGTGATCTGCCCGACGTTGAGGAACGGAACGGACACGTTCGCCGCGTTGTCGCCCGTGCCGATCGGGAGCTGGATGTCGCGCAGCGTGCTGTTGAACTGGAACTGGAAGGTGATGTCCTCGATCGCGTCGCCGTTGTTGTCGATGTGGATTTCGTAGACGGCCTCGGGATCGAGCTGGAAGTAGTTGGGACCGCCGTAGGGGTTCTGCAGCGGCACGTAGTTGGCGACGAGCACGACGTAATCCTCGCGCCCCGGCTCATACGCGCGGAACATGTAGAAGTCCGTCGCATCGACCTTCGGGTGCTCCGTGATGTACGGCGCCTCGCGATGGCTCGAAGCCTTCGCCACGCCGAGCAACATGCCCACGACCAGGACCGCGGCGGCCATGCGCGCGGACCTTCCTCTCAAGAAACTCATGGTGAATCCTCCTCGTTAAGAACAAGGTGTCTGGTAAGCCACGCCTGAACGATCAGGGTGTACGCGAGGGGATACGACGACGCGGCGCACGCGGATTCGGGGGGGAGGAATTTTTTGGGCGACGCATGACTGAGGTGCATCCGCAGGTCGCACGGGTGAGGCAGGGCTGCGACCTGCCGAACGGTCATGATGGTCCTGGTCGTTCTTATCAACGTAGGTCGCGACCTGACTTCGTTGAGGAGCGCATTGATCGTTTAGAGATTGCTGCGGCGCGCATCAGCTCAGAGAGCTGATGGACCTTTGGCGGCTCGGAGAGCCGCCCCACCTGCGGCAACGCCACCTGCGGCAACCCCACCGGTGCTGCTCGATCCGCCAACGCGGGGGTCAGGCCGGGAATTCTTCATTCCGCCTGAATCCGCGATCCGGGCTGCGTCGTATCCCGATGCAGGAGACGGTCGTTTGCTTCTGCCTTTTCATTCCGATAAACTGGGAGCGTGCTTCCGGACGCGAGGGCTGTCTCGCGCCGCATCGGGTCGGGCGGATACGATGTCGTTGGCGGATGGGGAACTGGTCGGGCTTGTCGCTCGCGGCGACCGGGAGGCGTTTGCACGCCTCTTCGATCGTCATGCGCCGCGCGTGCTCGGGTTCCTCATCAAGCTCGTCCGCGCGAGATCGGAGGCGGAGGATCTGCTTCAGGACGTCTTCTACCAGGTGTGGACGACGGCGGAGCGGTATGATCCGCAGCGCTCCAAGCCGCTGGCGTGGTTGCTGCTCATCGCCCGAAGCCGGGCCATGGATCATCTGCGACGCCGCAAACGCCGCGCCACGTCAACGCTCGAGTCCGACGTGGCCGTTGGCGGCGATGCCGCAGAGCACATGGAGCTGGCCGACTGGCGCCAGTTCGCCGGGCGGGCGCTGCAAAGCCTGCCGCGCGAGCAGAGTTCTCTGATCGGGCTGGCGTTCTACGGCGGGCTGACGCACGAACAGATCGCGCAGCGCGAGTCGATTCCCCTGGGGACGGTCAAGACGCGGATTCGCCGCGGGATTCAGAAGCTGAAGGACATTCTCAGCGGACAGATCATGGAGCCGACGCCATGAGCCACGAGCATTCGATTGGAGACCCGCAGGAACTGGCAACGCTGTACGTCGCCGGTGCGCTGACCGCGGACGAGGCCGCCGCGTTCGAGCGCCACCTGCATGAAGGCTGCCCGCGCTGCCGGGTCGAGCTGCATCAGCTTGACGCGGTGGTCGAGGATCTGTGCACCTCGACGGCGCTGGTCACCGTGGACGCGGCGCTGAAGCAGCGGGTGATCAATCGCGTTGAAGGCCGAGTCGATCACGCCGCGTCTTCGCGCGTCGGCCATGCGGCTGCCGCGCACGCAACGAGCCACGTTCCCGCCGCTCACGAAGATGAGGAAACGCTCTCGGCGCACGGCGCCGGTGAAACCGGCTCGGCCCACGCGCAGCCGAATCCCCAGGTCTGGAAGCGCTGGCAGGGCGATCAAGCCGCGACTGACTGGTTCATCCGCCGCCGGGACGAAGGCGCGTGGGAGGAAACGGGCATCACCGGCATTCAGGTTCGCCGCCTCTTCGTCGATCCCGCGCGCAACCAGATGACCGCCCTCGTCCGCATGGCCGCCGGGACGGCCTATCCCCGCCACATCCACGACGGCCCGGAGGAGTGCCTCGTGCTCGACGGCGATCTGTGGGCGGGCGACGTGGAGTTCCACCAGGGCGACTACCAGCGCATGACCCCCGGCAGCCGACACGATGTGCAAAGCACAAAGGAAGGCTGCCTGCTGCTGATCGTCTCCTCGCTCTCAGACGAGATCAGCTAGCAGTCCGTGGTGAAAAGGATTTCTGCTTGGGGGACCGGCTTTCCAGCCGGTCATTTGCCAGGAATCCCGATGGGGTCGGGGGTGAAAAGCCAGACCCGCGGACTTCCACCACAGGCTGCTAGAGCACCGCTTCGCAGCGGTTGCCGTATCGTCGGGCCAAGGCCGCTTCCGTTCGCCAGGCTCGGCACAACTTGGCGCGCTTGCCGGCCAGATGAAATGGCGCCGCCCGTCCCAGGCCGCGCTATCGCCAGTGCGGCCGGGGGCACCTGCCAGCAAAACGAATTGGAGCCGACCGGGATCGATCCCGCCACCTTTGGGCGCAAGCCAGACGATTCATGCCGGAGATCGCCGATTCTGGCGCGGCCAGGGAGGTTCGCCAACCCCGCTGCGCTCCGCGCTGCACTTCGATGGCCGATGATCCCCGAGGGGCGGCGTCGATTCAAGCGTGGGCGGAAGATGTGATGGGCTGGGGGGCGGATCGAATGGCTTTGTTTGGTTAGAAAAAAGATAGTTTTTTCGGCGGGCGCGGGGGCGGGATTCGTGGTTTTTCCCGGTGTTTTCGCGTTTTGCAGCGCGCGCGAGCAGCGCAGTTTTGAGCAAATCAAAGCCACGGGGCGCGGGCGAAACGAGTTGTCCTGTTTGTTTCTGTTCATCGAATCACGCGGGCGCGGAATGGGCGCGGGCGACTGCGGACGGATAACGTGGAGGGCGCTCAGCGAGCCGGCTGAGGAGAGGGCAGAGCGTGCGCGGAAAGGGGCAGCGCACCTGAAGGACCCGCTAGCTCTTTCCGAAACCTATCATCGTGCTTCCGCAACATCGTAGGGAGAAAAGTCACTATCAAAGACCCGAAACGCGATCACGGTTCTCTCCCACTTTCCCTCGCCCCGATCCTGTGGAACATGCGAAGCAACGACGCGAGCGCCGATTTCAGCTAGATGCGGACGTCGACCATCCTGGAGGCACCAAAGATGAAAACAGTATTCACTGCCATCCATAGCGGCTAAATAGCTCCTCCCAATATGTAAACCGGTCTATGCTGCCCTTGTTTGCAGGTACGCGTCGCGTTCCACCTCGAACGGTCGTCGGTGTTCGAGCCAGTCGAACACGAGATCGAGCAGTTCCGCCATGGATTGGCACGT
>CAZGJA010000125.1:0-13401 GCA_964526695.1 uncultured Phycisphaeraceae bacterium | reverse complement strand
GGGGTCGGGGCGCGGTTCGTTTCGGCTGAACGCGCTTCCTTACGGGCGCGGCTCTGTTGGCGGACCGGGGGTGGGGGCAGCACCATGAAGAGGCGGGACGAGGGACGTTCTGGCACGCGCGTCTGACCGGCTGGAAAGCCGGTCCCCCAAAGCCAGGACGGGCTGCTTGCGGGACAGGGGCTTGTTCAAAGGGCTGCCGGATGGGCTGGAGGTTCGGCGATGATGGAGATGACGCTGTACGGGCGGGGCGGGCAGGGCGGGGTGACGCTCGCGAAGCTGATTGCCTCGACGTATTTCAACCGCGGCAAGCACGTGCAGGCGTTCGGGGTTTATGCCGCGGAGCGGTCCGGGGCCCCGCTGCAGGCTTACGTCCGCATCGACGACGCCGAGATCACCAACCACAACCAGGTCCGCACGCCCGACCACGTCATTGTGCTCGATCGCACGCTCATCGCCCCGAACATCCTTGACGGCCTCAAGCCCGACGGCTGGATCATCCTCAACACGCCGCAGCCGCCGGAAGCGTTTGCCGAGATGCTGGCCGGGCGGAATGTCGCGGCGCTGGACGCGACGTCGATCGCGGTGGCGCACGGGCTGGGCACGCGTACGGTGCCGATCGTCAACACGACGCTGCTCGGGGCCGTGGCGAGGGTGCTGGGCATGACCACTGCGCCGAACGCGCCCGGGCTGACCACTGCGCCGAACGCGCTCGGGCTGACGTTCATGGATGTGACTGAAACGCTCGCTCAGTCGAAGTTCGGTGGACCCAATCTTGAGGCCGCGAAGGAAGCGTTCGAGTCGGTGCGCATGGCGAAGCTGCCCGGCGCGGCGGCGTCCCCGAAGGCGCGACCGGCCGGCGCGCCGGTGACGGTGGGGGGGCTATGTGGGCGAAAACCACCCGCCCGAAGGCGTCGATCGTGTGGAGCGGGTGCTGCTGACCAACATCTCCGTTGAAACGGCGGCCCAGGCTCGGGAGCGCGTCGAAGGGTATGCGCATCGTTGGATCATCGAAGAGCTTCACAAGGCTCAAAAGACGGGGTGCGGCATCGAGTTGGTGCAGTTCACCGCGTGCGCGCGTCTCGAACCGGTGATCGCGCTGTTCTCGGTCGTCGCGGTGGAATTGTTGCGACTGCGTCATGCGGCACGATCGCCGCAGACCCGCACGCAACCGGCGTCCACGGTGGCGCCGAAGCGCTACGTGGAGGTGATCTCCGCCTGGCGCTACCGGACCACGCGCGAGCTGACGGTCCACGAATTCTACATGGCCGCGGCGCGCCTCGGAGGTCACCAGAACCGCAAGCACGATCACCCGCCGGGCTGGCTGGTGCTCTGGCGCGGATGGGCCAAACTCGAAAATATGATGCTCGGCGTGCTGGCCGTGGAGCGCGCGAGATGTGGGTGAACTTAAGGATGAATGGCTGGGCTATTCTCGGATGCCCCTCCGGGGCACGCGCATCCGCCCGCAATCGTATTCAAGTGGTACGGAGGTTGCCGTTTCCGATTCATGCAATTCGCTGTTACGGGCGCGGCTCTGACGTGTCTACGATGCGGTATTCCTGAGGCACTTCACTAATCCCAGATGGCAAGCAGGTCGTCGCGGGCGGCGTCGGATAGGAGGTAGGCGCTCATGCTCGAAGGCTGGAGCGCTTGCGAGCGCGCTTCTTGATCTGATCGAAGACGGCCTTGCCCTCGTGCACCTTTCCCCGCTTGATCTGTTTCAGGCCGACATCGATCTTCGAGCGGAGATCATGAAGGGCCGCATTTCGCGCCAACTCGCGTTCTTCAAGCAGCCGAAGCCCGTCGCGCACGACCTCGCTGATCAACTGGTAACGACCCGATTCGACGCGTTCGACGACAAACCGTTCCAACCGGGGAGAGAGGGCGACGTTGATTCTAACTTGGTTGGCCATGCTTGGATCTTACCCGATTGAGGGTCTTTTTTCAAAGAGACGCGAACCCGGTCCGGCAGCCGCACGCGGGTGGCCCGCGATACGCCGCCGTGGTGAACCCTTCAACTCCGCTGGGCGGGCTGCGCCCGCCGAGTTCACTGGCGCGCGCGGCGAACATAGCCCGTCCTACGCGCTCTCACGTCGAAGCAGCGAGGTTGCGCGGGTGTGCCACGACAGGCGCCGGGTTGACGATCTGGCCGCTTGGGCTGAGGGACCCTGCATCAACGGAGCGAACACACGATGCCTGGTGGTCTTGCTCGGCGACGAGTTCGAGCATGCGCTCCAGCCTCCGCGCCCAGGTGTGATCGCGCCGAAATCGGGACAGCCCGGCGGAAGCCAGGTCGGCTCGCTTCGCCGTGTCGGACACGAGGCTTGCCAGCTTGTCGCGCGCCTCCTCAAACGTCTGAAACGCCTCGATTTCCCGACCCAGCGTAAACAGTTCCGCAAGCCCGGCGCGTTCGACGTGCAGGCAAGCGGAGCCGCTGGCCGCGATCTGAAAGGCCTTGTGGCTGACGCCTTCCTCGTCGTTGCACTGGTTGATGTTGATCGCCACGCGCCCCCGCGCGTAAACCGCGGCCTGCTCGGCGTAGTCCACCCACTTGGCGGAGCCTGGCATCCCGACGGAGGACCAGTCATGTCCGAAGACTCCGATGCGGAATTGTCGCGCCAGCAGCAGGGGATACAGCGTCCGCTGCCAACGCCCGAATTCCCACATCGCATGTAGGGCGTCGAAGTACTTCAGCGGGTTGCCGCGCAGCCACCTGGCCGCGTCTTCATGGCGGCGTGCCACCAACATGAAATGCCGCAGCGCCGCAGCCCGCGGATTGGCGCGCTTGGCATCCACCCAGTCGCGCCCGAGCGATTGCAGCTTGTCCCGCAGCGCCGGAGGCGCGGACTTGTTCCAGACCTCATCGAGCATCGTCTGGGTCCGGCCTGCCACGGCATCGAGGATCGCATGCTCGTCAGGCTTGTTCTGCTCGACGAACTTCGCCAGTTCTGGCGGGATGTACGGCGGCGAGCCGACGATCAACACGGCATCGAAATCCGGCTGCACGTCCCTGCGCGGGCGGACGAGATCGGGATCCTCGCCCACCGGCAGCCCGTGGATGCGGGACCAGCCGAGCAGGTGCGAAACTTCCTCGGCCGCGTACGGCGCCTTGAGGAAGTGGTGATGGTTGTCCTGTTTCAGCACGCCCTGCACGGCCGGCTGGAGCGCGGCCCGTTCGTGCGCCCACTGCGGATGGTCCGTCCAGAGCATCAAGTGGGGCAGACCCAGCTCTGCGAACAACGTGCGCTGCGAGCCGTCCGCGCGCCGCACCAGCGGAAGATCGAACACGCCGTTGAAGGTGTAGCCGAGGACCGCGTCGATCCGCTCGCGTCGCACGATTTCCGCAACCTCATGGGCGACTTTCTCCCGGGGCACGTCGGGCTGGGACCAGATCTGCCCCAGCTCCAGCACGCGCGCCTGCAAGCCAAGCTGCACTGCGCCTTTGGAAATGCCCTCGAGGTAGTGCCGACTCACGCGGCCTGGGTTTTGCAGGATGAGCAGCGTCTTGACGCGTGATCGCGCGACGGGCGGCGCGCCGTCAGTCGCGACGGCCTCATGAACGGCGAGCGTCGGCGACGCGCAGGCTGGGGCTGCGGTTGGCGAGTGCAGCGCTGCGCAGGGCGCGGGAGCAGTATCCGTTTCCATTGCTGCCAGATAGCGCAGGACCGCGGGTAATCGGTGTGCGACGCGATGCTCAGCCAGCACGCGGCTCCGCCCATGCTCGGCAATTCGCCGTAATTCCGCCGGATTTGCGGTGTGATGATCAATCTTGGCGAGCAGATCGCGCTCGTCGGCGAACTCGTCACATTCCGCGCCGGGCGTGAGGCTGTCCGAAATCCCGACGGACCGGTGTGCGAGAACGAAGCCGCCGCCCGCCGCCGCGTTGAGCAGCGCCTCATCCGGGCCTGCACAACCGTCGCCGGATCGCAGGCCGAGATGAATCACTGCGGGCGGATCGACCCCCGTTCTTGTTGAGCTTGCGGAAACCTGTTCACGTGTCGCAGGCGCGGCTTGAGAGTCAACAAGGTGGAAGCGCTCGCCGAGCCGCCGGCGCAGGAATCGCACAAACCGTTCGCCGCCAGCCAGCTCCGCATGCGCCGCGGCGTACGATCGCATCTGAAAGAACCTCCGCGCCTTCTCGCTGACGGATTGCAGATCCTCATTCTCGTGCAACGGTTCGAGCAGGCCATGCAAATGGAGCACGGTGTCGAAGAAGCTCGCGCCCGGCACGTCAGCGCGCACCCACTCCGCCAGCACGCCCGGAAGCAACATCCCCGTCTCGAAAGTCTGCCGATCAGACCCGAGGCACGTCGAAGTTCCACCCGCCCAGGCCACGACATGCCCCGCGCCGGCACTCGGAGGCATTGCGATCACCCCCCCTTTCGCCGCCGCCGGAACATGCAGCACATGCGGCACGCCGAACGCGGTCAGCTCGCGCGCCAGCTCGGCGTCGCGCACGACCTTGACCCAACGGCGGCTCAGCAGGGCCGACCACGCGCGCGGCCAATCTCCCTTCGCAGGCTGCGCAAACCACGCTCCGCTCAGGAGGGAGATCAGCGTGGCGTTCAGCGACTCGTGCAGCGGCACGATCGAGCGGACTCCTCCGACCGTCGCTTCGACCCACGCCATGCCCTCGCCGTTGGAATCAAGGATCACCGTCCGCCCTGCGTCGCCAGCGCGGATGAGCGGCGCAAACATCGATTGGAGCGTTCGACCTCTTTCCAACTCATCCAACAAGGGAGCGGGATTTTCCGCGCGGCGGCGCGGCGGCGCGTCCACTGGCATGGCCTCCGCCCCAAGCTCACGGAGCGCATCCAGCCACGGGTGCGGACCGACGCTGATGAACCTCATTGCCATCTCCCTGCCCCAGGCATCCTCAGTGGGGCTTGAGCGGGATATCGGCCGAAATGGCTACGATGGGCGCGGACCGTCGCCGCGAGATTCGATTGACCGAAAAACCGCCCGGCGGCGTTGCAACGAGCGCTTTGCAGCCGGTGTACAAACGGGTACAAGAGAGACCAGCTTTGCAGGCTGCGGCTCGGGATCCGCCCGGAAGTGGATGTCGTGCCGACAGCGACGAGAAAAACTGTACGCGGCCCGGACGCGGGCTGACGCTAACCTTAAGGTGGGTCAATGGTTAGATTCGCTCGGATCGCTTGTGCCGTCGTCGGCGTCGGCCTCGCCGGCAGTGCCTTCGCCCAGGAAACAAAGGGGATGCCCGGCGTCGAGGCGAGGCTTCGGGCCGTGTCCCGATTCGTGGATGTGGGCCGACCGATCTGGGTCGAGTTCTCGATCGTCAACAACACGGACCAGCCCGTCACCTTGTCGCTGCCCTCCTCCACCTCGATGTCCGGCGAGAAAGATGTCACGCTTCCGCTGGCCCATATTTTCAGCGGCGAGAATCAGACCGGCGGGCTGACCATCGTCAACACGATGGACAAATCGATGCGGGCGCACCTGTCCGGGTACGCGCCGGAGGGCAGCGCCACGCGAATCACGCTGGGTCCGAGGGCATCCGTGGGTCAGACGGTGGACCTGCTCAAGTTCTACCCGTCGGTGCTGCGCGTGCCGGGGCGGTTCAAGCTGACGTGGCAGCCGTACGGCGGGAAGCTGGTCAGCAACATGGCCTACATCGACGTCGCGCCCCTGCAACAGGCGGAAATCATCACCGACCTCGGCACGATGACCGTGCGCTTCTACTACGACGACGCGCCGCTGACCGTCGCCAACTTCCTCGAACTCGCGCGAGAGAACGCCTACAACGGCACGCCGGTCTTTCTCCAGCCGGGTCATTTCGTTCTGTGCGGCGACCTGGTCGGCGACGGCACCGGCATCCGCAAGGACGGCAAGAAGATCCCGCCGGAGTTCAACGACCGGCCGCATCAGAAGGGCAGCCTGTCGATGGCGCTCCTGGAAGACGACCCCGGCTCGGCCAGTTGCCAGTTCTTCATCTGCAACACGCGCCATGCGGACTGGGACGGGAAGTACACCGTCTTTGGTCAGCTCGTCGGGGACGATTCGCTGGAAACGCTGGACAAGATCATGTCGGTGCAGGCCGGGCCCGACGGGCGCCCCGTCGAGGAACTGCGCATCCGCTCGATCCGCGTCGCCAACCTTCGCCCGGAATGGGCCGACGTGGCGGTCACGCAATCCGGCGAGCTTCAAACCTCTTCCAAGTAGCGACGCCGCGATCCTGCTCGAAGCTGCGTCGCCGCGATCCCTTACCCCCCTCCCTGCAAGGGAGGGGCCGGGGGAGGGTTCTTTCATCAAGCGAGAGTTACGGTTTAGCGCATGCAGATCATGTCACAAGCCATGACGCAGTTCTCTCAAGCCCGCCACGGCCTAGCGAGTACGCCAGACCGTGCCACCCGCACGTGCCACCCGCGCGGGCCACCCGCAGACGCGAATAGGAATCGCGCGGGGCGGGCAACATCCGCCCTTGGTTGCAGCGCGACCGACGCGGCGGGCGTAGCCCGCCCTACGATGGGAGCGAGAGGCAGAACGGCGCAGTACAAGCCGAGCCGTTGGTACCCGCATCGCATCGTTGTACCCTGCCGCCATGAATTCGTACCGCTGCCCGCGCCCGACGCGACCGCTCGATGCCGTGGTTGAAATCCCCGGCAGCAAGAGCATCACCAACCGCGCGCTCGCGGCAGCGGCGCTGGCCGACGGCGTCTCGATCCTGACCGGCGCGCTGCTAGCCGACGACACGCGGCTGATGATCGACGCGCTGCGTGCGCTGGGCATCGCGATCACGCTCGATGAAGCGACCTGCACGCTGGAAGTCACCGGATGCGGCGGACATCTGCCCGTGGATGAGGCAGATCTGGTCTGCGGCAACAGCGGGACGACGCTGCGATTCCTCACCGCGTTGTGCGCCGCGGGTTACGGAACCTACCGGCTCGACGGCACGCCGAGGATGCGGCAGCGTCCGGTGGGATCGCTGGTGGATGCCTTGCGTGCGCTCGGCGCGAAGGTCGAGTTTCACGACCGCGATGGCTTCCCGCCGCTGACGGTGCATGCGGAACACCTGCGCGGTGGCGAAGTCGTCATGGACGCGTCGGTGTCCAGCCAGTTCGTCAGTGCGCTCATGCTGGCCGCGCCATGCGCGGGCGACGACGTCTTTCTCGAACTGCTTCCGCCGGTGGTGAGCCGGCCGTATCTGGACATGACCACCCGCGTGATGGACGCCTTTGGAGTGTCCGTGGTCGCCCAAGCCGCCGGCGCCGCCGGCAGCACGAAGATCATCATCCCCGCGCCGCAGCGATATGAAGCGCGCGTGTATCCCATCGAGCCGGACGCCTCGAACGCCTGCTATTTCCTGGCAGCGCCCGCCGTAGCCGGAGGCCGCGTGACCGTGAAGGGACTGACCCGCGCGAGCATCCAAGGCGATGCCGCATTCACACGGGTGCTCGAAATGCTCGGTTGCGGCGTGGAGAGCCATGCGGATGGCCTTACGATCAGCGGTCCTCCGGCGGGCAAGAAGCTCAACGCGTTGGACATCGATCTCAACGCCATGCCCGACCAGGCGCAGACGCTGGCGGTGTTGGCGCTTTTTGCGGAGGGTCCGACGACGATTCGGAATGTGGCCAACCTGCGCGTGAAAGAAACGGATCGCCTCTCCGCCCTGGCGTGCGAGCTTCGCAAGCTCGGCGCGCAAGTCGAAGAGCGTGCAGACGGCCTGACCATCGTCCCGCCCGAGAAGCTCACTCCCGCGACGATCGACACCTACGACGACCACCGCATGGCCATGAGCTTCGCCCTGGCGGGGCTGGGCGTCGAGGGCGTGGTCATCTCCGATCCCGACTGCTGCGCGAAAACGTTCCCGGAGTTCTTCGCGGTGTGGGATGCGTGCGCGCGCGGTCGATCACCAGGGTCAGGAGAAGCTCCGTGAGCGGCCGATCGAGCGAGTCAGGGGGAACGAGTTCGCCGCGCGATCACGCGCCGCCCCCGCCGCCACCCTCGTCCATGCCCATGCGCTTTCACATGAACTGGGGGGATGACGGGCACGACACGGCCGCCGATCAGCAGCCCGCGGAGTTTGTCGATCTTGCGGTCAAGCTGCCTAACCCGCTACGGGTGATCGTCTCTTGGGCGGTGTTCTACGTCACGTTCTTCATCGTCATTATCCTGACGTTTCCGCTGATTCGGCGTGCGAACTTGCTGGCCGCCGGCATCTTCCTCTCGCTGGGTCTGATGCTGCTGACGGGCATGCTCATCGGGCTGATCCCCGGGCTGCAACGCTGGCGGGCGAGACGCAAAGTTAGAAAGATGTTCCCGGCTGCCAATGAGCTTCCGCCGGAGGTGCTTCTTCGCCGCGTGCAGAAGGCCCGGCCCTGGCTCAGCGGCAAGGCGGCGTTTGCGGAACTGATCCGCCAGTTTGGACTGCACGGTCATCGCCGGCAGGTGTTCCGCGTGGGATTGGCGAGATCACTGACGCCTGTGGAACCCATCCGGGTTGATTTCGAGCCGAGGCATCTGGACGAAACCGACGATGGATTCGTCGAGCTGGAGGAGGCGCTGGTTTACGCCTCGCCAGACGCCGCGCTCGATTGCGCGGAGACGAGCCGCCCGCCGCGCCGCCCGCCGGAGCTGCTGCACCGGGTGTGGCGCAACGTGACGCTGAAGGAAGGCCGGTTGAGCCTGCTCATCTTTCTGGCGCTGTTTGCATGGGTCGGGTATCACGCTTATCAGCTCGGGCGATTCACGCCGGGGCTTCTGCTGGGGACGATTTTTCTGCTCATGCGGCTGTTCTCGCCGGCGACGGGCGGCGCCTGGGCCGCAAAGTGGCTCGTGTTGCCGCAGGGGTTGATCCTGCGCATCCCGCGCAAGGAGACCACGACGGACTATCACGTTGACCGCTTGAACGCCGTGCTGGGGCTTTATCAGCTCGGCAAGGCCAAATGGCAGGTTTACGCGGCGGACTTGATGTTCCAGTTCGAAACCGTGGCCACGCCGAGGGAGGTGGCTTTCCTCCTGCGCGCCTGGCAAAGCCCGGTTGCGCCGGCGATGAGTCGACCGGCGCGAAGCGCGGATGAGTTTCCGGACGACGTGCCTGTTGAGATGTTGGAAGACCCGGGCGAGTCGAAGGGCCATTCGTAGCCAAGTAGAACCGCAGAACGTCTTACCCGATTCTCCCTGCGCTCATGGATGAGTGTCTCCAATCGCAGCCGATCCCAAGCTTGAGCTTGTATCGCGCTGAGTCGTCCAGGGCCGGCTTCAGCCGGGCGGTTCGTGCCACCGCCTTGAGGCGGTGGGGAACCTGCCGACGGCGCGCCGCCAGCCGGGCTTCAGCCGGCTTGCGCTGTGCAGAGGGAAAGCCCGGCTGAAGCCGGCTTGACCGATGCGCGAAGCGCTGCCCCACCCGCTCAAGCGGGTGGCAAGAGCCGGTCGGCTGAAGCCGACCTTGTCCCTGCCCCCGCGTGGATCGCCCCGTGTCGAGCGGCACTCGGTGCGTTCTCGGCCCTTGTCGCGCGTGGCTCGGCGCGTCATCGGCCCTTGGCCCCACGCTTGACAAAGCCTCAATCCTTAGGCGGTTCTACTTGGCAAGCTATGTGCGCAGCAAGAGAAACGGTGACCGAGGGGCACGGGGCCGTGGGAGCGGAGCCGTGGGGCGCGCGAGCGGGAGTTCGATGCTGAACCACCACGGCCTGTTCCCGCCTGCGCGGGATTGATGGAGTTCGCCCGCGCGTGACACGCGTCCGGTGCAAGCCGTCCGACTCGTCCACGGCCTGGCGAGTACGCCAGACCGTGCCACCCGTCCGCGTCGTTCACGCCTGGCAAGTACGCCAGACCGTGCCGCGCGTGGGCCCTCGGCTACGTGCAAGGCGCAAACTGGAGTACGGGGAACCCATCCGGTATCATCATGGTCAGGGATGGGGCGATGTTCGCGGGTGCTTGTGAGGAGGAACGGCAATGAGGCGGAGCGTTGCGACATGGGCGGCGGCGGCGGGGTTTCTGTGTCTGGCGTCGGAGCGTGTCGTGCAGGCGCAGTGCGGCGCCCCGATCGACCTGGGGCGGGGGCGGGTGAACACGCACCTGCCGGCCGGGTACGACGGCTCGCATCCGGTTCCGCTGGTGATTCTGCTTCACGGCTACACCAGCAGCGGCGCGGCTCAGGAAGCGTACATGCGATTCACGCCGCTGTCGGATGAGTATGGCTTCGTCTATGCCTACCCGGATGGCACGCGCGACTTCGTCGGCAACCGCTTCTGGAACGCCACCGACGCGTGCTGCAACTTCTTCGGCTCCAACGAAAACGACTCGGGGTACCTGCTCAATCTCGTCAACGCGATCAAGGGGCAGTGCAACATCGACCCGCGCCGCGTGTATTTCATCGGACACTCCAACGGCGGTTTCATGTCATACCGCATGGCCTGCGACCACTCGGACGTCATCGCGGCAATCGCCAGCCTTGCGGGCGCGACGTTCCTCGACGGCGGAGACTGCTCGCCGTCTTCGCCGGTCCACGTGCTCCAGATTCACGGGACCAACGATGCCGTGGTGTTCTACGGCGGCGGTTGCTTCGTCAACTGTTACCCGGGCGCCGTCGGCAGCGTGGAGCAGTGGGCCTCCTTCGACGGCTGCTCGCTCACGCCCGACAGCGACTATCCCTCGCGCGATCTGGACGGCGGCATTCCCGGGGCGGAGTCCCTCGTGACCAAGTATCTGGACAACTGCGACCCGCGCGGCTCGGGCGAGCTGTGGACCATCGTCGGCGGTGAGCATTCGCCGAACCTGTCGCCGACATTCAGCCGGCAGGTGATCGAGTGGCTGCTCGCGCATCCCAAACCCGGCGGCTGCATCGGCACGGAGCGCATCGCCAAGGCCCGCTGCCGCGACGCCAACGGCGAGAACGTGCTGACCGTCAAGCTCGCGGGCGGAACGCCGGGCGATTCGTTTTCCATTCGCGTGTCCAACGGACAGTCCGCCTCCGGCGCTCTCAACGACCGCGGCGCGGCCAAGTCAAAGTTCCGCTCGATGGCCTCGGGCGGCGGAAGCGTCGACGCGACATGGGGCTGCGGCGCCTCGGAGACGACGACATTCACGTGCCCGTAGTGGAGTGCCTGCGAAGTACGGCGTTGTGTGATTACAGGGCCACGACTTTGCGGGAGATGACTCCGCGCCTGCGCCAAGACCGCTTCCTTACGGGGGCGGCTCTGTCATACGGGCGATCCGGCGCTTCTGAGGCGCCACTCTACTTCGCTTCCAACAGCGACAGCGCCAGAGACGTCATGCAGCGCACGCCTGTCGTGATCGTGGGTCGCGCATCGGGCGCGAAGCGGCTGGAGTGGATGGACGGCAACGGCGCGCCGTCCGGCTTGCGGCTCGCATCGAAACGATTCTTCTCCACGACGCCCAGCCAGAACATGAAGCCCGGAACGCCGAGATGTTTTGCGAAGCGCCCGAAATCCTCGCCGCCCATCTGCCCCTTGATCGGCTGCACGCCCGCCTCGCCCACCACTTTGCGGAGCACCTCCGCCGCGGCCTCGCTGAGCGCCGGGTCGTTGTACATCGCCGGCGTGAACTCGTCCTCATGCACGAGGATGTCCGGGTCCGTGGGGCACCCCATCGCGCGGCACGTCTGCGTGGCGATCTGGCGAATCCCGTCCAGCAGTTTCGCTCTCGTGACATCGGTGTAGGAACGAACGGTGAGCTGCAGCTTGGCCTCGTTGGGAATGATGTTGTGTTTGGTGCCGGCATGGATGGAGCCGACGGTGACGACGCCCGGGTCCGTGGGATCGAGCCGGCGGCTGACCAGCGTTTGAAGCGAGGCGATCACGTGCGCGGCGGTCACGATCGGATCGACGCTCTCATGCGGACGCGAGCCGTGCCCGCCGCGCCCGTGAATAGCGATGTCCACGGAGTCCACGTTCGCCAGCGCCCAGCCCGGCGTGTACGCCGTCGTGCCGGCCGCGAAGTTGCCGTTGACGTGCAACGCGATGCACGCATTCGGTTTGGGAAACCGCTCGAAAAGCCCGTCGTCGATCATCATCTTCGCCCCGCGCCCGATCTCCTCCGCGGGCTGCGCGACGATCAGCACCGTCCCGCGCCACGTGTCGCGCAGCGTCGCGAGCGCTTGCGCCGTGGCGAACAGCACCGTCTGATGCACGTCATGCCCGCAAGCATGCATGACGCCGACATCCAGGCCCTCCGCGTTCTTCGTCATGGCCCGGCTGGCGAAGGGCAGCCCGGTTTCCTCCACGATCGGCAGCGCGTCCATGTCGCCGCGAATCAGAATCGTCGGACCCTCCCCGTTCTTGAGCACGCCGACGACGCCCGTTCCGCCGACGCCCGGCGTGACCGCATACCCCGCGGCCGCGAGGCGCTCGGCCATCTTCCGCGCGGATTCGACTTCGTGCAGCGAAAGCTCGGGGTGTGCGTGCAGGTCGGTGTAGGCATCGAGCCACGCGGTGATGTTCTTTTCCACGAGGGCGTCCACCGCCGGCGCCAGCTCCGCGCGGTAGCTCGATCGGACCGCGGGCGCCGCGTTCGACGGGCCTTCTGCCTGGGATGACGCCGCTGCGAGAGTGAAAGCGATGACGGCCCAGGCGAACGACTGGCTCATGTGCTATCTCCGGCGTCCCGCAAACGTGATCAGCAGTTCCTGCACCCGGGCGAGGTGATAATCATCATGCTCCGCCACGAAGTACGCCAGGTCAATGACGCGCATGGGCTGCTTAAGACGCGGATGAATCCCGGCGACATCAAGCCTGACGGGATCCCAAGACTCGAGCCGCGTGACGAACGCGGTCCGCCCGCGGCGCAGGTCGCGCAGCACTTCCTCGATCGAACGCACGTTATGGTTGGCCTCCCACGTCGCGCGGTTCTCGAGGTCCGCGGGGGCGAGCATCGGCAGATCCCCCGCCGGTCGGCCTACTTCGGCAAGGACGGCAAGTTCTTCCAGTCGACGCATGTGGAGCGCTTCGAGATCGATCAGGTGGCCGAGATTCTCCTGAATGGACCAGGTGTCGTTGAGCCGGCGCGTGTGCAGATCGCGCCCCACGCCGCGCACCTTCTCCTCCGCGCGGACGGGCATCCCGCGAAGCCGCTCCAGGAGAAACGGAAAACGACCCGTCGGCAGGTCGAAGACGAACGTGCGTTCGAACCAGCGTTCCCGATCCATGTGTGCAGCCTCCTCCGGTAGAAGCGAACCCGCCATGTATCGTTCATGGGCGGCGACCCGAGTCAACAGCGAATCCTTTGGACCGGACGAGTCAGTGACAGTTTTGGCGGGCTGGTTTTCGCCCCGGCAGGGGCGGCGGAATGTAGCCACGGGTGCAGGTCGCCATAGCGACCGAAACCCGTGGCGCCAGGGAGTTGTGCGCGATGCCGCCCCGCGAGGGGCGGAGGAAACGAGTCGTTGCACCAGACTCTCGCGGCGATGTCCTCGACCCCTCGCGG
>CAZGJA010000124.1:0-2103 GCA_964526695.1 uncultured Phycisphaeraceae bacterium | reverse complement strand
GTCAGGTCGCAGCGCAACCCGTGGGGATGGTGCGCATCCAATTGCGACCCCGCGAGGGGTCGAGGAAATCGCGACGGCGGTCCAGTGGAAAGGCTCGTTTCCTCCGCCCCACTCGGGGCGGCATCGCGCACAACTCCATAGTGCCACGGGTTTCGGTCGCCACGGCGACCTGCGCCCGTGGCTACCTTCCGCCGCCCCTGCCGGAGCGAAAACCAGCCCGCCAAAACTGTCACGGACCCGTTTCGCCGCTCCGCAGGCACACCGCTCCCTCACGGGCGCGGCTCTGATAGGATGCAACTCTTGCGAGGCGCTACACTAAGCACCCGAGGTCGTCGGCGGCGCTTTGACGATCAGGCTCAGCTCATCAAGCTGCGCCTTGGCGACCGGCGTCGGTGCGCCCGTGAGCAGGCAGACGGCGCGCTGCGTCTTCGGGAACGCGACCACGTCGCGCAGCGAGCCTTGCTTCGCGAGGATCATCACCCAGCGGTCCAGCCCGAAGGCGATGCCCCCATGCGGCGGCGCGCCGTATTTCAATCCGTCGAGCAGGAATGAGAACTTAAGCTGCGCGTCCTCCTCGCTGATGCCCAGCAGGCTGAAGATCCGCTTCTGCACGTCGCGCTGGTGGATGCGGATGCTGCCGCCCGCCATCTCCGTGCCGTTGAGCACGAGGTCGTAGGCCTTGCTCCGCGCCTTGTTCGGCTCCGTGTCCAGCAGCGGCACGTCCTCATCCAGCGGCGCGGTGAAGGGATGATGCGTGCTGAACCAGCGCCCCTCGCCGGAGTCGTACGTCATGAGCGGAAAGTCCACGACCCACAACAGATCCCAGCGATCCTCCGGAATGAGCTTGAGAATCTCGCCCAGCCGCGCGCGCAGCGCGGACAGGTACTTGCACACGTCGTCGTACGTGCCGGGCATGAAGAAGATCGTGTCGCCCGCCTTCGCGCCGACTTCCGCGCAGAGCGCCGCCGCCTTGGATTCCAGGAACTTCGCAATCCCGGTCGAGAATCCTAGTGATCCCGTCGCGCCCGCCGCCACCTTGACCAGCGGCAGCCCGGCCGCGCCGATGCCTTTCAGCTCCTCGGTCAAGCCGTCCGTGACCTTGCGCGTCAAAAGCTCGCCGCCCGAAGCCACGATGCACTTGATCATGCCCTTGGCGCTGAGCGCCTCCTCGAACGGCTTGAACTCCGTCCCCGCCACGAGCGCGGTCACATCCTGAAGCTCAAGCCCGAAGCGCGTGTCAGGCCTGTCGATGCCGTACCGGTCCATCGCCTCCTGATACGTCATGCGCGGCAACGGCAGTCGGATGTCCAGCCCGAGGGCGTTCTTGAAAATGGCTTTCGCGCAGCCTTCGACCATGGTCATCACGTCGTCCGACTGAACGAAGGACATCTCCATGTCGAGCTGCGTGAACTCCGGCTGGCGGTCGGCGCGGAGATCCTCGTCGCGGAAGCAGCGGACGATCTGTGCGTAGCGGTCGAACCCGGCCACCATGAAAAGCTGCTTGAAAATCTGCGGAGACTGAGGCAGCGCGTAGAACGAGCCTTGACGCACGCGCGAGGGGACGAGGTAGTCGCGGGCGCCTTCCGGTGTGGACTTGGTCAAAAACGGCGTTTCGATCTCGACGAAGTCGTTGGCGTGGAAGTAGTCGCGTATCGTCTTGGCGATGATGTGGCGCATGCGGAAGACGCGCTGCATCTGCGGCCGGCGAAGGTCGAGATAGCGATGTTTCAGCCGCAGGTCTTCGCTCGCCTCCGTGCGGTCGCTCACCTCGAACGGCGGCGGCTCGGACTTGGTGAGCAGGTCGCAGGCCTCGCCGATCACTTCGATCTCGCCCGTGGGCATCTTGGGGTTGACGTTGGTCCCGCGGCTTTCGACCGTGCCCTCGATGGCGATGACGTCCTCGCTGCGCAGGGCGCGGGCGACGTGATGCGCCTCGACGTTACCCTCCGGGTTGAAGCGGACCTGCGTCAGACCCGTGTAGTCGCGCAGGTCGATGAAGACCATGCCGCCGTGGTCGCGGTAGCTGTTGACCCACCCGACGAGGCGGACCTTCTGACCCTTGTCGGCGGCACGAAGCTCGCCGCATTTGTGCGTTCGTTTGTT
>CAZGJA010000123.1:0-7756 GCA_964526695.1 uncultured Phycisphaeraceae bacterium | reverse complement strand
ATGGTTCGTGAAATCGCGGGAGCGATCCTGCCGCGTTTCGGATTGCAAAAGACGATGCAAAACTGGAGAGCCATCGCACGGGGCCTGTGCGACGCCCCGAGGAAACGAAAAAGACAGTCGTTAAGTTAACGCTTATGGGGTACTGCCCGCCTCACGATGGGGCAACGGAAAAGGCGGGCGTAGCCCGCCCTACGGGACAGATGTCCCGCGGAAGGGTGCGGGCGGGTCCTTCGGCACTTGATGGCGTCAGGTTTTTCGGGAGATGATCTTGGCGGTGCGATCGCTCAATCGACTGCGTAACGCGAAGCTGGCATGGACGAAGAGCCGGCTGCGCTTCTGGAGGACCGTCGGTCTCTCGCGCCACGCGCGCGTCGCGGCCTCCCCGCAGGCGCCCCGCGTCACGCGCATCACCTCGACCTCGCCCCGTTCGCGCCTCTTTGTCGAGCAAGAGTGCCCCGCGCGCGGCAACCGGCATTTCCGCGTCGAGGCGACGGTGCGCTGCGACCTCTCCGCGCCGGCGAAAGACGGCGGCGGCGTGCTCTGCGTGCAGGCGCTCGACGCGCGCGGGCGCGTGCTCGATGAGCGCGTCACCGCCCCGATCCGACGCTCCTTCGCCGGGGTCTGCCTGCGCGCTTACTACGAAACCCCGAAGGAGACGAGCCGCTTGCGCATTCGCGTGGGTATCGACGGGGCGCAGGGAAGTCTGGATCTGCTCGATGTGTCACTGCTCTCCATCATCGAGCCGGAGTGGCGCTCGCACCCCGTGGCCATCCCCCCGCCGCAGGAGTCGCTTCCGCCGCCGCGGATCGCGCGGAGGATCGCGCTGATCACGTCGGACGCGGATCGGGCGCTGGCGGGCGTCCTTCGGTCGGCGCTGGAGGGCGCGGCGGACCCGCCGACGGTGGAGGTCGTGCCCCCTTCGAGCAACCGTGCGGAGATCGAGCGATTCGACGCCCTGCTGCTGCTGGATGAGCGGCGGCCTGGCGCCGTGTCGTCCCTTGCGGCATTGTTTCGACTTGCCGAACAGCGAACGGTCGTCATCTCGCTGCCCGCGTTTGCCGCGATGGCGTCGAAGTCGCTTCGAGTTCGAACGGTCGAGCAGCCGGACGACCCGTTGCACGCCTACGTGGCGACGTCGGGCCATGCCTCGCGCGGGTTCGCCCTGCATGACGCTTTCTTCTTCGCCTGGCCCGGACGATCGCCCGGCTCATTTGCCCAGCGCCAATTCACCCGCACCGAGCAACTCAAGCAATTCTGTACAGAGCACGGGCTCCTGCCGCTGCTGAAGTCGCTGGGCAACACGGATGCCTCCAGCGACCGCCTCCTCGCCCTGCACCGACCCGCGCCGGGCGGCGGGCTTTTCGTGCTCGACCTCCTCCCGCTTGAATCGCCGCCCTCCACGATGGCCGAGACCACGCCGCTGATGACGCTCCTGCTGAACATCCTCTGTCGCCGCCAGGCCGGTCAGGGCCAGTACGCCGTGCCGGTCAAGACGGAAGCGGATTTCCGTGCGTTGATCCGCGAGATGCCGGTGCGGTTCGGATCGTGCGCGCTGCACGAGGCCGACGTGCCCGCCGAGGAGTTGAAGAGCCAGCTCCTCACCATCGAGCCTTCGCCGGACAGCGAAGATCGTGCCGGTTCGGATCGCCCGATCGTGGTCGTGCGCAGCGGCCTGACCGGCGGCGACCTGGAGAGCGTGTACGCGGCGTGGACGTACTTCAAGATGCTTGTCCGCATGACGCCGCACGTGTGCCCGTACGCCGCGGCGCTCGCCTCCGCGCTGCAGCTCGTGTGGCAGCCGTTGTGTGCGCCGTGGGAACGGGCGGATGGATGGCGACGTAGCGGCGGTGCTGCACGCCCGGAAGCGGCTGCGGAGCTGGCGCGGTTTCTGAGCGCGCGAAAATCGCGACTGCTTGCGGTGATCGATCTGACGGCGCGTCCCGCGGGTCAGGTTCGATTCGTCGTGCCCGGGATGAACCGTCAGGAGCGGAGAATCCTCGCATGGCTGCCACGGCTGTGGGAATCGCAGGGGCCGGGTGAATCGTGCGCTTGGTCGGCGACGCCCGGCGCGGATCCCGCCGATCACGATGGATTCGCCTGGCGCAGGCTCAAACCCGCGATTGATCAGGTGGAAGACGCAAGGGTGTTCGATGATGCGACGCACGCCTTCGCGCGGCAGGCCGGGGCGGCGCTGTGGCGGCTGGAGATTCCCGGTGGGGACGCCGACTTCGTGGGGCAATCCATCGAGCGAACGAACCTCGGGGCCGCGTTGCTGGAGCAGGTGGTCGGGCTGCACTACGGGCTGATCGCCATCAACCGCCGCGGGCACACGGTGGAGTTTCCGCCGTTTGCGCCGGTCGCGCCGGGCGAGGCGCTGATCGTCCCCGCGCGCGACTCCGTGCTCGAGGCCATGACCGAACCGGCTTGACGGCGATGTGCGGAGCCGGCGTGCGGTGCCGGCGCCCGCAGTTCCCGCCGGACGGGCATAGCCCGCCCTACGAAACTGGCCGCATGGTGATTCGAGCTTCGACTCGCGGAGATCAAATGTCGCGGACACCCACATTCACCATCGTCGGCGCGGGGCTGGGCGGCGCGCTGATGGCGATCTACCTCGGGCGCGAGGGGTACCCGGTGGACGTCTTCGAGCGCCGACCTGATCCGCAAAGCGGGCGGATCGACGCGGGGCGCTCGATCAACCTGGCCATCTCGGTGCGCGGCATCGAGGCACTCCGCGGCGTCGGGCTGGCGGAGGAAATCCTGCGCCGCGCCGTGGCCATGCGCGGGCGCATGATCCACCCGGTGGCGGGCGGACTGACCTTCCAGCCGTATGGGCTCCGCGCCGACCAGGCCATCAACTCCATCTCCCGCGCGGCGCTCAACGTCACGCTCATCGAGGCCGCCCGCGCGTTGCCCAACGTCCGCCTGCACTTCGACCACAGATGCACGGGCGTCAGCGTCGAAACCGGGCAGGCGCAGTTTCTCAACACAGAGTCGCAGACGCAGATCGAGTCGCGCCCCGGCGTCGTCGTCGGCGCGGATGGGGCGTTCTCCGCGGTGCGCGCCGCGCTCCAGCGCCTCGACCGATTCGACTTCAGCCAGTCGTATCTCGCCCACGGCTACAAGGAGCTGTGCATCCCCCCGAACCCCGACGGCTCGCACCGCATCGAGGCGAATGCCCTGCACATCTGGCCTCGCAAGTCGTTCATGATGATCGCCCTGCCGAACATGGAAGGCTCGTTCACGTGCACGCTCTTCTGGGCGCATGAAGGCGCGAACTCGGCCGCGGAGGTGCGCACGGATGAGGACGTGCGCCGCTTTTTCGAGCGGACGTTTCCGGATGCCGTGCCGCTGATGCCCACGCTGCTGGAGGATTTCCGCCGCAACCCGAACCCGTCGCTGGTCACCGTGCGCTGCGCGCCGTGGCACCATCGGGACAAGGTGGTGCTGCTGGGCGACGCGGCGCACGCGGTCGTGCCCTTTTACGGTCAGGGCGCCAACTGCGCGTTCGAGGATTGCCCGGTGCTGCTGGACTGCATCCGCCGGCACGCGCCGAACATGGAGGCCGCGTTCCACGAATACACCGTCCGCCGCAAGCGCAACGCCGACGCGCTGGCGGACCTGGCGATCGGCAATTTCCTGGAGATGCGCGACAAGACCGGATCGAGAATGTTCCGCCTCAAGAAGCGCGGCGAGAAGATCCTGCACAAGCTGCTGGGCACGGCGTATCTTCCGCTGTACTCGATGGTCTCATTCTCCACGATCCCCTACGCCGACGCGGTGCAGCGCGCCAGGATGCAGAACCGCCGACTGCTCATTGCGGCGGGCGTCGTCGCGGTGATCGCGATCGTACTCGCCATGGTGTTCGCGTAAGTCGGCGCCGGTTTCTCATTCCCACCCGCGACGGTCGCGCATCCGATCATCGGGCTGCTGCGACGGCGGCGGCAATGCGCGATCGAATTGCGGCGCCGGCGCGGGAGTTCTCCCGGCATTCGGCGAGAACCCTTGACGCGCGAACGGAGGTGCTGGGGATGGATGAAGGTCTTGTCGCGCGTTTCGACCCGGCGCGATGCCAAGCCCACGTTCTTCTCCAGGCCCTGCACCTTGGCCTCCGCCGAGTCCTGCACCCGGACCTCCGCCTGGTCCTGCACCGCGATCTCCGCCGGGACCGGGGCCTCTGTTACCGTCGGGTCCGGGAACACGGTCACCGCCGGGGCCTTGCCGAGGCGCGCCTTGCGGTGCGTCGCCGAGGCGCGGGGGCGGCTGCTGACTTGGCTGGCGGGCCGGCGGCGCGTCGCCGCGTGACCCCTGACGTGGGCCTCCCAGCGCTTCGGCATTCTCCATCGCGGCTTGCACCATCTGCTCCGCGGCGCGCTCCGGCTGCTTCATCGTGGTGTACAGGTCTTTCAGCGCGAAGTGAATGGCCGTGCGCCCGCCGACGTCGTGCATCTTCTCCAGCAGCTCATTGAGGATGCGCTCGGCGTGCTCGGGATGTCCCTGCCGTGTGGCGAGCTCGACGATCGACTGGATGGACATGACCAGCGCCCGCCGCGGATCGAACGCCACCTCGTGCCAGTTGGACACGTAGCTCAGCCGGCTGTTCTGCATGTCCAGCTCGCGCTGTTCGAGCATCCGGCGGCGCTCCTCCATCATGCGTTTCATGTCGCTCTCGCGCATGCTGAGATTCTGGCGGAATCGCTCCAGCAGCGTGGGCATGTCCGGCGGGGCGTCGCCCCCCTGCGCGCGCTTCTCGATGTCCTCGATCTGCCGCCGCAGCTCCGCGATCTCATCCCGCCGCCGCTGCAGCTCGGTCATCAGACGAAACTCGCGGTCATCCGCGCCCGGCTCCTGATTCACGGCTCCGCGCATCGCGCCACCCGCCCCCCCCCCGCCGCCTGGGCCGCCCGCGCCGCCCGGACCGGCGCGATCCGGCGGCCCCCCCCCTCTGGTTCGGTCGCCCGGCGGCGGAGGCTGCAGCGCGTCAGCGGGGCCGGGCTGATTCGGCGGCGGCTGCAAGCCGTCCAGCTCGTCGGCGCTAACCCATGATCCCGGCGTCGTCGTCCACGCCGCGATCGCCACGCAAATCCAACTCGTCTTCATCCACGTTTTCATTGAAGTCGCTCCAAGGTTCCAACAGTTCGATATCTTCATCCGTCCACTGCGACTCGACGGTCAGCGACGGCGACAGGGGAACGGCCAATTCCCAGCCGGTGGAAGCCCCGTCCTGCCGCATCGAGGCATCGACCCAGGTCGAGTCCCACTCATCATCATCAACAAATATCAGGCCCGGCGCGCCGATCGGCAGGCCGGATTCGATTCCGTCCTCATTGTCCTCGACTCCGACATCCGTCACGGCCAATGCGAATTCGTCGGCCTCTTCCTTCGAAGTCCCGCCTTCTCGGTCTGGGATAGCGGAGTTCACGTCCGGAGTGGGCTCTGCGTCGCGCTGCACGATGGAGGGCGTCTCGTCAAGCTCATGGCGCGGTAGAAGCGCTCGTTGGGCGATGACCAGAAGCGCCAGAATCGCCGCGGCCGCCATCGGACCGATCCACCACGCTCGACGCGAGCGCGCCGCGGCCGGCCTCAACTCGGCGGGTTGCGTCGGCGGAACAAACACGCGAGGCGCTTTCGCCTGTGCGAATGATGCTCCCGCGCGATGCAAGACGTCGGCCAGGCGTGCCACACGCGCAGCGGTCGCGGCGCATCGCGCACAGTGGGCGACATGCGCCTGCATCGGCGCGGACATCGACTCGACCGGCTCGTCGGCCAGCCGCGCCATCAACCTGGTTTCAAACTCTCCGCAGTTCATCGCCGGTCATCTCGCGCGACATCGCCGACTCAAGCGAGGCTAGCGCCTTGTGCAAGTTGCTCTTCACCGTTCCCGTGGGACATCCGAGCATGGCCGCGGTTTCTTCGGTGGAAAGCCCCAGGTAGAACCGCAGCACCGTCACCTCGCGTTGCCGCCGCGGCAGGCGTCCCACGGCCTCGCGCACCCTGCGGAGCTCCGAGGCGTCCGCGCCGCCCGATGTACTCGGCGAGATCATGTCGTGGATCGCGCCATCCAACGAGAGCGGCGCTCTGCGCCGGCGTCGCTGAAATTCGCGACACACCCGAACGGCGAACCCGCCGCACCACGTCCACCACGACACGTCCGCGCGGCGAGCCTCCCGCCGCGACCACGCCCGCAGCATGGCCTCCTGCATCGCGTCCTGCGCCGCCTCGCCGTCGTGCAGCAGGGCAAGGCACAGTCGATACACGCGATGCGAGAGGTCTTCGAAATCCGGTCCCGTCGTTTGCGACGCGTCAGTCAAGGCGTCGTTCGCTCACTGTGGGTTGATGGACGATAGCCGATCACGGTTCACCGCAGCCGACGAAATAGGACGATGCCAAATCTCCGGGCTATCATCGACATTTGTAGAAGCGAAGCTCGTTGCCGGATGCAGCGTCTTTCGGACGATGGCGCGGCAATGAGAGGGTTCTGCCGAGTGGCACGGGTTCGCAGCAGCGCGCCTGCGGCGTGCGCAGGCAAGCTGCCACAACTCCCCACCCTGCAAGGGAGGGGTCGGGGGAGGGTTCTTCCTTCGGACAAAGGTGCCAGCCCTCACAACAAGGTTGCCGGGTGCGCGAGGGCATGAGCAGCTCAAGCTCGCCACGGCCTGCCGAGTACGCCAGACCGTGCCACCCGCCGCGCCGGGCCTCACGGACCCAAAGGCACGTCGCGGAGGTCCGTGCCACCTGGCACGCCGCCTGCTACGATCACGACCGGGCGCGCCGCGGGATGCGCGAGTGCATCTCCGCGCCCGAGGGCACGGACACATTGCATACGAAACATGGCACACAACACATGGCATACATCGAACTGAAGGGCGTGACCAAGGCCTACCGCAAGAGGAACCTCGACGTGATGGCCCTGGCGGGGCTGGACATCGCCATCAACCGGGGAGAGTTCGTCGCGCTGATGGGGCCCAGCGGCTCGGGGAAATCGACGCTGCTCAACCTCCTCGGCGGGCTGGACTCACCGACGACGGGAACGATCGCCGTCGGCGACACCGACATCGGGCGCATGGCCGAGACCGAGCTGACAAGCTGGCGCTCGCAGCACGTCGGCTTCATCTTTCAAATGTATCACCTGCTCCCCGTGCTCACGGCCTCGCAAAACGTCGAACTTCCCCTGCTGCTGTTCCGCATGAATGGCAAGGAGCGGCAGGAGCGCGTGCGGCTGGCGCTGGACATCGTCGGACTGGCCGAGCGCATGGAGCATAAGCCCGGCCAGCTTTCCGGCGGGCAGGAGCAGCGCGTGGCCATTGCCCGGGCGCTGGTGACCGACCCGGACCTGCTGCTCGCCGACGAGCCGACCGGAGACCTCGACGCCGACAGCGCGCATGAAGTGCTCCTGCTTCTGGAACGCCTCAATCAGGAGTTCGGCAAGACGATCATCATGGTGACGCACGACCACAAAGCCGCGGGTCACGCCCGGCGGCTGCTGCACCTGGAGAAGGGCAAGCTGTTCTCGGACACTCAGAAGGCCGAGACGATGGTGACGTATTGACGTCCAAGCTTCCCGGGTCGCTGCCGGGAGATTGTCGGTCGCGTGGCCATGTTCCGTTGCGGAAGGGGTAGAGTCGAGACGTGGCGCGGGGGTTCAGGGTGGGCGGTAGCGTGTTTCCGACCCTTTCGGTTGTCGGCGCCTGAGTATCCCATCCAGGCGCCGTTTCCACGTCCCGCGCATCGAACCGGACAGGCGGATTTGCCGCATCCG
>CAZGJA010000122.1:0-14330 GCA_964526695.1 uncultured Phycisphaeraceae bacterium | reverse complement strand
GCGGAATCGGCAGCCATTTTTCGGGAATCTCAAACCACCGATCGTCCACGGTATCCAGTGGTTCGGCGAGGATGGTCGTGTAGCTTGGCCGCACGCGGTCGTTGGCTTCCGCCTCTGAAAGCTCGCGTTCGAAGATCTGCCTTCCGATGAGATTCCGCTCGTGGCGGCGAGGCTGGCGCGGAACCCAATTGCCTTGCTCATCCCGTTCCAGGGGTCTGCCACAGGTCAGCCGTGGATACCATTCACCGGGTCGCAGCACGCCCCACTGCACGACTTCCCATTCCCATCCGCTCGCCTGACCGAGCGTGCGACATCCGACGCGACGCGTTTCATGTCGGGAGGCCTTCGACACCGTAAAGGGCGAAGACCGCTTCGTCGATGCGGCGTTCCTGCGCCTCGATCTCGCCTTCAAGACTCCTGATTTCCCGATCGGAGAGTCGAACGGCTCGCAGACCGTGCCTAACCCCGGCAAGCGGTGGACTGGATGCCCGCAGCTTGCCCTTGGCGTCCATGATGGCGCGGACCGACTGCGTGATCCGCTCGGCGAGCCGCTTTTCCGCGGCGGATTCCGGCAGCTTGATTGGAAGGTCTCGGATGAATCGGATTTCACAATTCAAATAGCCGCCGCGAAATGCTGTGCCGTTTGCCCGAATCCAACCATCCGCAAAGGAACTGTTGAGCACGCCGAGCAGGTACGAGTAATCGACGCCGCTCTTGGGGACAATCGCTACGCCGCCTGCGGCACCTCCAGAAAAGACGCATTTGCCTGTGGGGTCAAAGCACATTTGGGGGTGCTCGCAAATGTCTGGGTTGATGATCTTCTTTTTCGACAGGGGCTCAAAATTCTGGGGCCGCGAATATTGATAGAATCGTTCCCCCTTGAATCTTCCGTTTTCACGTTTGTCGAGTGCGGAGCGCAGCCCTAACAAATAGCCTGACCACAAGCGTGGGTACCGTTCCTGCATTTCATCAGGGGTCAGAAGTCGCCAGGTTCGCCCGTCGCGCCTGTACGGAAGAATGAGGCGGAGCGGCGACGGCAGGAGTTCAAATGCTTTCATGTGCTCGCTCTTGACGAGTGTTCGCAAGCTCGCAGTCTCGACCTCATGCGTTTTTCCGCTTTCCTCGGATCGAATGGTCGCAATGCCCTTGGCCTCACGGATAAGGGTGACGACAAAGACTTTGTCGGCACCGGTCTTGAATCCCTGCGCCAGATCCGCAATGTCGCACAACGGCCTCACCCCATTGCCGATCGCACCCGGCAGAAAGGAGGCGAAGGAGAACGCGCGCGCACTCGCCTGTGCCTGCGCGATCTGGCGGCGCGTCACGCCATCGACCTTGCCGGTTGGAGTCGCGTCCAGCGCCGCGCATTGTGCCACACCATCCGTAAGAGTCTCGAATCTCGCATAGTCGATATGGGCTGCGTCGGATGACCGTTGGAAGATGTGTATCGCCGTGTACGTCGTCGCTCCTCTGAACACCTGGTGATGGGCGAAGTTTACCACGGCCTTCAAGTGCTTCCCGTCGGCGATCAACTTCCGCAGGCCCGCGCCGTATTGGGCCTGCCAGAACTTGTGCGGCATGATGAATCCGAGCAAACCATTGGGAGCCAGCAGGCTCAGCGCCCGCTCCGTGAACACCACGTAAATGTCGTAGTTGCCCTTGGCCGCCGCCTTGTACTTCCACTTGTAGAACTCGCACTCCTCCGGCGCCCACTTGTTGAGTTCCTGCACGCGGATGTACGGCGGGTTTCCGATGATGCAGTCGAAGCCGGCGCGGGTGCGCTCGTTGACCGCCTGCGAATCAAGCAAACGCCCGAACCCGCGCGTGCGGCTCGTCCAGTCGAAGCGATTGATGCGAAACTTGGTGTCTTCGTTTTCGCCGTCATAAAGGCTCCGTTGGTTGCGATCCATCTTCTCACGGAAGCGGAAGTAGCTTTCTTCGTCGATGAGCGAGTTTCCGCACTGGATGTTGTTGTCCAATGCGGGCAGAAGCTCCTTCTCGACCCAGAGAGTCGCCCAGTGCTCCGGCAACTTGGACTCCAGCATCTTCAGATACAGGGACATGACCGTGACCTCCACGGCCTGCTGGTCGATGTCCACGCCGTGGATGCAGTGGGTCAGCAGCGCGGCGCGAAAGTCCGGCGCGAGATACCACCGTCCCTCCTTGTCTTGAAATGCAATGTCCGATTTCTTCTTGCGCCCCTTCTTCCCGGAACTTTCCGAGAGCGCGGGGACGATGTCTTTCGCAAGCGACGGCTGGGCGTGGACCGCCGCCACGCAGTAATCAAAAAGGTATTGCAGCGCAGCGACGAGGAAAGAGCCAGACCCGCAGGCCGGGTCGAGGATCTTCACGTCCAGCAGTTGCGCGGGCGACTTTCCGGCGATCTTCGGCCCAATGACTCGGCGGATGATCGTGTCCACGACGAAGCGAGGCGTGTAGTACACGCCCCCGGCGTGACGCACCTCCGGCTTCTGCTCGATGTCGGCCTGGCGGTGCTTGACGGTGACGACGCTGCCGAGGAATCGCTCGTAGATGATGCCGAGGATGTCGTCGCCAATGGCCGCGAAGTCCCATGCACTCTCCGGCGGGTACAGGGTGCGGATGAAATCAGCGAGAACGTTCGCGTCAACGACGAGTTCTTCCGCGAAATGCGGCTTGAAGAGATAGCCGTTGTACGAACGGTCAAGCTCCCGGAATTGTGCGCACAGCGCCGCGTACAAGTCGCCGCCTTCGCCGCTGATCCTGTCGAGCGTTTCGCGCAAACCGCCCCACGCGGCGATGCCCCGATCCTCGCAGACGCGCATGAAGACCAGCCGATCCAGCAGGCGCTGGACCACTTCCGTCAGCTTGGCCGCGCCGTGCAGCTTGTCCGCGTCGGGGAACGAGCGCCGGTTGGCGCCATAGATTTCGCGCGCGAATCGCTTGCGATGTGTCTCCAGGTATTCGAGGAAAACCCGATCGACCGGTTCGCCGCCCTTCACGTCGATCAGCATCCGGTCCACGGTGCGGATGCGACGCCCCGCCTTGATCTTCTTCACTCTGGCCAGCAGCCGTTCAAGCGATCCGCCTTCGACGGCGGCCCTCCCAAAGGTGCTGGTGAGAACGTCCCACTGGGCTTGGTAGCTCCCATAGTCCAGCGCAAACTCGTCGATTCGACCGCGGCTCGGCTCCGCAAAGATGGGCATGAGCGTCGTGTCGTACAGCCGGAACTGCTCGAAGTCCGTCAGGATCGCAAACGGAATCGTGCTGTTCCATGCGTATTGCTTGGCCTGGAAGATCGCTTCCTTGTCGGCGTCGATGTCCACGGCGGGCTTCTTGGCCTCGACGACGAATCGGGGGAACCCGCCGAGCCGGAAAATGTAGTCCGGGCGGCGACTGCGGAGTCCGGTCGAATCGACCGTCTCGATGCTCTTTTCGATGATGACTTCGGCCTCGGCCGGGCCGAGCTGTGCCGAGTCGCCCACGTCCCAGCCGAGGGCGCGCCAGAACGGGTCGATGAACTTCTGGCGGATTTCCGCTTCCTTCGTCTCCTTGGACTTGTACGCCGTGATGTGCGCGGCGAAGCCGTGAACGAGTTCCGCAATGTCGATCATGTGTCCGGCCATCGAGGCTCCGCCCCTGCAATTCCCCGAACAGAATACCTCATGGACGCAGGCCTGTCGAACGATTGTGCGGTCACCGGACCCGCGCGAACCGATCTGCGCCCTCTGCGGATCATTTTTTCCCGCCGTCTCCGATAAACAGCAGCGGCACGGCCCGCGCTGCTTTCGGCGCGAACCGTGCCGCTTGTTCGTGAGTCAGGCTCCGCCTGCGACTTCCCCGCCGGAACCTTGGCGAGGAGTTCTTCGACGGCTTTCGTCACTTCCTCCGGATCGTGCCGGTCGCGGCGGCTGGCGGCCAGGCCGGCGAGACCTTTCGCTTAACCGGACGTCAGCAGAAACGTAATGAACGCCAGAATCGCCGCAAACAACCAGACTGAGTCCATCGCCAACCTCCTCTGTTTCTGTGTGTAAGCCCTGCACGCCGATGCCCGCATGGGTCGCCTCGCCGCCCGTTCGAGATGCACGTCGGGACGCCGGCGAGGGGGTGCTATTCCGCAGGCTCCAAGATGCACGTCATGCTGCCCTGGCAGCGCGAGAGGCGGGCGTCGCGCCCAAAGGCGTGAATCTGATCCTGCTTGAACTCCGCCCGTTCGCGCGTCGTCGTCTCGATCTTCGCCCGACCCGCGGCGTCCACCTCGATCGCCGTCGCCATGGCCTGCTCCTTGGGGAAGCCGAACAAGCGGTGCAGCATGTCCACGACGTAGTCGAAGGTGTGGTCGTCGTCGTCCAGCAGCACGATGTGGAACAGCGGGATGGGTCTTGGCTTTGTTTCCCCGCAAGCGGCTGTGCGAACCTCATGGCGCACGCCCGGCGCCGATCCTGCAACCATGCCTATTTCCTCCAGGGGTTCCCGTGCTTCTTTCCCCTCCTCCGGACAGCAGGAACACGATAGGCAGCGGGGATCGTGTTGGCAACTGGGCGCCTGCCCGATCGCGAGGTGGTATCGGGCAACCGGATTCCGCGAAACGCCCGACCGGTGATGCCGCGCGGCGCCGAATTATGCGGGTCCGCAGCGACGGTCCCGTGAAACACCCGCCCGCGCTCGCGAGGCCGGCGCGTCACGGCCTGGCGCGTACGCCAGACCGTGCCATCCGGCGCCGGAAGCCTCACGGTCCAAGCGGCGTCAAACGCGTCGCGGGCCACTCGCTGTCGCCGGCGATCCGCGCCATCCACCGGCGGACGCGGTCACGGTCCGCGAGCGAAACCCGCGGACCCTCAGGCTTCCGCGCGTTCGAGCGCGACGAGGTCTTCGTACGTCTCCCGCCGGCGGATGACGCGCACCCGGTCGCCTTCCACGAGCACTTCCGCTGGGCGCGGGCGTGAGTTGTACTGGCTGGCCATGACGAAGCCGTATGCACCCGCCGTGAAGACGCAAAGCAGATCGCCGCGCTTCACCGGCGGCAGTCGGCGGTCCTTGGCGAGGAAATCGCTGCTTTCGCAGACCGGCCCGACAACATCCACGAGCATGCCGCCCTCCGGATTCAGCGAGGCGCTGCGCTGCGGCGGAACCGCCCCCCCCGCAGGCTGCACGGGCCAGACAAAGTGGAACGAGCCGTAGAGCGCCGGGCGGATCAGTTCGGTCATCGAGCCGTCCACGATGAGAAAGTGCTTGTCGCCGGACTGCTTCGTGTACAGCGTGCGCGTCAGGAGGATGCCCGCGTTGGCCGTGATCATACGACCCGGTTCGAGCATGACGGTCAGGTTCGCGCCCTTCAGCAGCGGGACGACCTGCGCAGCGTAGTCCAGCGCGGACGGCGCCTGATGATCTTCGTAGTTCGCGCCGTAGCCGCCGCCGATGTTGATCGCGCGAAGCGTGAAGCCCTCGCGCCGGAGCTGGTCGATCAGCCCCAGCCCCTTAGTGATGGACTGAACGTAGGGTTCGATGGTGTTGACCGGCGAGCCAATGTGCAGGTGGATGGCGCACAGGTCCAGCCCGCGCCGCCGCCCGAAGTCGTGAAAGACGCGCCGCGCCCGCTCGAGGTCCACGCCGAACTTCGTCTCGCGCTTGCCCGTCGTCGTGTACACGTGCGTCTTCGGGTCCACGTCCGGGTTGACGCGCAGCGCGGCCGGGGCGCGCCTTCCCATCGACTCGGCGATGGACGCGAGGTTGTCCATCTCCGCTTCGCTCTCGACGTTGAAGAAGCCGATGCCCGCGCCGAGCGCGTCGCGGATTTCCGCGTCCGTCTTGCCGACGCCCGCGAAGACGATGCGCGACGGCTCCGCGCCGGCCTCGAGCGCGCGAGCCATCTCGCCTCCGCTGACGACGTCGAACGCCGCGCCGCACTCGCGCATGATGCGCAGGATGTGCAGGTTTGAGCAGCTCTTCACCGAGAAGCACAGCCACGGGGCGACGGGCGTCCACGCTTCGTTAAGCCGGCGGTAGTGGTCGATGAGCGTCTGGCGCGAATAAACGTAGAGCGGGGTGCCGAAACGCTCCGCCAGCTCCGGCAGCGCCAGCCCTTCGCAATGCAGAACGCCTCCGCGGTATTGAAAATGGTCCATCCGGGGATGATGGTCGAGCGCGCGGCGGCGCTCAAGGGCGAAGCTCGCTCGCCCACGTGTCGGCCGCCGCCATCGCCGGAGCTTGCGGTTCCAATCGCGGGGCAGAACCACCTTTTTAGAACCCGAAGCGCAAGCGAGGGTGCCCCATCAGTCTGAGGTGGAAGTCTGGGGGACAGGCTTTCCAGCCCGTCAACCCGTGCAAAAGCCCGGAGAATGACCGGCAGGAAAGCCGGTCCTCCACGTGGCCGAGCGAGAGCAGGTCCGCCTGCGAAGCCCACGAACCGCTTCCTGACGGGGCGCGGCTGGGCCGCAGGTCGATGCAATCTATCTGAGCCGGTAATCAGCCCTTCTGCATCACTTGCGGAATGACGTCTCTGACGCCGTAGATCACAAACTGCACCGCCATCGCCGCCAGCAGCAGGCCCATGAGGCGGTTGAGGATGTTCAGACCCGTCTGCTTCAGCGCCCGTTCGAGCACCGCCGCCGAGCGCAGCAGCAGGTACGTCAGCACGCCGGTGGCCAGCACGCACGCCAGCACGATCACCCCGTGCATCATCGACCCCTTCGCCTGGCCCATCAGCACGATCACCGTGGCGATCGCCCCCGGACCGGCGAGCATGGGGATGCCCACGGGGATCACGGCCACGTCGTCTTTCATCACGCCCTCGCGCTCCTCCTCCGGGCTGGAGCGGGTGCGCGATCGCTGCGCGCGGAGCATGTCCAGCGCCATCAGAAACAGCAGCGTCCCTCCCGCGATGCGAAACGCCGGCAGCGTGATGCCGAACAGCTTGAAGATCAGGCTCCCCGCCAGCGCGAACGCCACCAGCGTCACCGTGCAGACCGCCGATGCGCGCAGCGCCGTCGCCCGCTTCTTCGCCGCCGAATCGCCCGCCGTCACCGCCAAAAACATCGGGATGACCGCGAACGGATCCACCACGAAGAACACGGCCGAGAACGTCAGCATCGCAAACGAAATCAGCTCGCTCATGTCCACACGGGCCGCGTCGCCAGCTCCACGGTCGGCCGCAGCAAGTCGTAGCGTTTCATCTTCTTGTAGAGCGTCGTGCGGTCGATGTCGAGCGCCGCCGCCGTGCGGTTGCGGCTCCACCCGTTGGCGCGCAGGGCGGCCTCGATGAGGCGACGCTCCGGCTCCTCCAACGCCTCACGCAGCGGTCGAACGTGTCCCGGGCGCGCCGAAGCAGCAGGCTCCACCGCGGCTTCGGCGATCTTCGGCGGCAGGTCGCATAGCCCGACGTGCTCCCCGCGGCACAGGATCGCGCATCGCTCCACCACGTTGGACAGCTCGCGCACGTTGCCAGGCCAGGCATACGCCTGCAGCGCCGTCAGCGCTTCGATCGTGAAGCCCTTGACCTGCCGCCCGTGGTCGCCGCGCGACCGGCGCAGGAAGCACTCGGCCAGAATGGGAATGTCGCTGATGCGCTCGCACAGCGGCGGCAGATCGAGCGTGATGACGTTGATGCGATAGAACAAATCCTCGCGGAAGCGCCCGGCGCGGACCTCGCTTTCGAGGTTGACGTTCGTCGCGCAGACGACGCGGACATCGACCGACTCGGTGCGATTGGACCCGACCGGCTCGAATTGCCGCTCCTGCAGCACGCGCAGCAGCTTCACCTGCAGCGCGGGGCTGGCCGTTCCGATCTCGTCGAGAAAGATCGTGCCGCCGTGGGCGGCCTTGAACTTGCCCGTCTTGTTCGCCACGGCGCCGGTGAACGCGCCGCGCACGTGCCCGAACAACTCGCTTTCGATAAGCGTCTCCGGAATCGCGCCGACGGCCACTTCGATGAACGGTCCGGCGGCGCGCTCGCTGAGCCGGTGAATCACGCGCGCCGTCAGCGACTTGCCCGTGCCGGACGGACCCTGGATCAGGACCGTGACATTCGACGCGGCCACCGTCTCGATCAGCTCGAACACCTTGAGCATGCGGTAGTCATGCCCGATCAGCGCCTCCAGCCCGAAGCGCTGGGCAAGCTCCTGCTTGAGCTGGCGGTTCTCGTGGAGGATGTGCTGCTGCGCCAGCGCCCGCTCGATCACCAGTCGCAGCTCGTCGTCCATGATGGGCTTGGTGAGGTAGTCGTACGCGCCCATGCGGATGGCCTCGACGGCGCTGTCGATGGTGCCGTAGGCGGTCATCATGACGGCCACGGTGGCGGGCCAGCGCCGGCGGATCGCGGTCAGCAGCTCGAAGCCGTCGCCGCCGGGCATGTTGATGTCGGAGAGCACCAGCTCGAAGGGCATCTGCTCGAGCAGCGCGAGGGCGTCCTTCATCGACGACGCGCGCTCGACGGCGTATCCGTCCTGCGCCAGCATCTCGCTCAGCGAGTCCAGAATCAGCCGGTCGTCATCGACAATCAAGATTCGCGCCGGTGCTCTTGCCATGTTCCTGCTCGTATCTAGCCGCCGAACAGAGCCGCGACCGTAAGGGAGCGCGCCGCTCCCTGACGATCGCGGATCGGATTTCCGCGGTGCGCTCCCTTACGATGGCGGATCGGCTTTCTGCGGTGCACTCCCTGACGATCGCGGATCGGACTTTCGCGGCGCGCTTCCTTACGGGCGCGGATCGTACTTTCGCGGTGCGCTCGCTGACGATCGCGGATCGGTTTTCCGCGGTGCGATCCCTTACGATGGCGGATCGGGCTTTCGCGGTGGGCTCCCTTACGGTCGCGGATCGGACTTTCGCGGTGCGCTCCCTTACGGTCGCGGCTCCGATGGCAAAACGTTGCCGTGTTGTTCAACGCTTCCACATTCAGCATTCGGCATTCAGCATTCAGCATTCAACATTCCCACCCGTCTTGCCGCGCGCCCGGGGAATCCTGACGGTAAACACCGCCCCCGCCTCCTCGCCGCGCGACGCCTCGATCCCCCCCCCCATGCCCTCCACGATGTCCTTGCAGATCGCCAGCCCCAGCCCCGTGCCCTCACCCTGTGGCTTCGTCGTGTGAAACGGCTCGAAGATGCGCGAGGCATCCGCCGGCAGGCCCGGCCCCGTGTCGGCGAAGCGCAGCACGACCTCGTCGCCGACGACGCCCGTGCTGATCATCATCCGTCCGCCGCGCGGCATCGCGTCCAGCGCGTTTTTCAGGAGGTTGAGGCACACCTGCAGCAGGCGACCGCCGGGAAGGACAGGCATGTCGCGGTCCTGGAAATCCGCGGCGATGAGCACGCCCTGATCGTCCGCGCGCGGCGAGACCGCGCGGATCGCCTGCTCGACCACGTCGTTGACACGCAGCTCCTCCGCGCCGCCCGGCGAGCGCCGCGAGAACTCCAGCAGCTCGCGGATGATCTTCGCCATGCGCATCAGCCCCGCGCGCGCTTCGTCAAGATACGCCGCGACCTTGCCGGTGCTCGCAGGGATGGGCGGGCCTCCCGCTCCCTCCGCGGCCGCGGTCCCTTCTGTGACGACCAGCCTGCGCGCCAGGCCGAGGTAGCGCAGGATGCCGTCCAGCGGGTTGTTCAGCTCATGCGCGACCTTGGCTGCCAGTCGCCCGATTGACAGCAATCGCTCGTGCGCCGCCAGTTGACGTTCCAGTTCGATGATGGTGGTGACGTCCGTCAGCGTGATGATGAACCCGGCGGGCGCGGCACTTTCGGCTTCGCGCTCTGTCGCCGTGTGCAACGGTCGCAGGTGGATGTCCCACGTGCTCGTGGCGCCCGCGATGGGCACATGCGGCACGCGACGCCACACGGCGCCGCCGGCTTGTCCCGCGCGGTCCAGTTCGATCTCCCATCCGGCGAACGGCGCGGGCGGCTGGAAGGAGGCCAGCACGGATGCAAGGGTCGCGCGCGGCGGCAGGGACTCGGCGGCGGCGGCGTTGAGGCAGCGCAGATTTCCCGCGAGATCAGCGGCGATGCAGGGTTGAGCGATGGCCTCAAGGGCTGTGGCCATGCACGACCAGTCAGGCGATTCCGCCGGAACCGGCGCCGAGTTCGCCTTCGCCGTGGAGCGACGAGAATCCGGTCCAGTCATGAGACGATCGCCGTCCATAGGCGCGGGCGCTCCGTGCGGCATCAGGAGAAGCGAGTATGAACCACGCGGTCGGATTCGTCCCGCGCAAGTATTGCCGGTGGCGCGTGGCACGATCACCGCAATCGCTCCATGCCCATTCCAACATCGGTCATCGAGGTTGCGACTTGAGTTGGATGTTGTTTTTTCACCGCACCGCGCGCCGCTTGGGGGCAACAGCGGGGCAACAACGGCGGTCGCGCGGGTCGGCAGGAACGGCGGCGTACGAGGGGCTGGAGCAGTCTCCATTTTTTGTGCCGAGCAGCGTGGCTTCAGCCCGCGCGAACCCGCGTCAGAATGGGCGATTCGGTCGAGCCGGAGTTGCTACTCGGAACACAGCCTCCGCCAGCGTCTGCGCCGGCGTCAGGGGGAACAAGGGATCCAGCTTGTCATGCCGGCGAGTCCTGGATCCTGCGATCGCGGTGTGCCGAAACGCCATGGCTGCGGCGATGCGGGAAGGGCATCCGATGCGCCGCAAAGCTCACGCAACGGACAGGCCCCCCACTTGCGTGGGGGGTTCTGAAAGCGCCGCGCCTCAGGTGCATGACGGAGCGGCGCTTATTCGTCCTCGGCCGGAGAAGAGTCGGGCGGCGCGTTGCTGATCGGGCGGAACTGCATGATCATGATGCCGGCGGACGGGTCCATGAGTTTCTTCATCACGTCGTCGGCGGTTTCGGGCGTCACGGCCATGCCGTTGATGATGATGCCCGAATTGCGGGAGGTGGGATTCTTCGCCGAGCCGCCCATCGAAATCTGTCCGAGGCTAAGCCCGACGAGCGAGTCCCCCATGTGGTGGTCGGTGCAAGCCTGCGGCAGTTCGGGCGAGCGCGGACCTTCGCCGCGCTCGCGCGAGACCCAGCCCGGCAGGCGAATCGGCAGCCACGAGACCGGCTGCGGCTCTGTCCGCCGCACCGTCAGCGTCTCCAGACAGTTGGGGCATCCGAACGTGACGAACATCGTGCGCATGCTGCGAGGGCACACCGCATAAACGGCCAGCCCGACGAACAGAAGCACGATCCCGACGCGTCGCCAACGCCGCCGCTGCGACTGCCGCGAGGAGGAATCGAACGTCTTCGGGTTCGCCGGATCAAACGCCCGACCGCATTCGGGGCAGATGCCCGAAGGCAGCCCGCGAAGGGCGTACCCGCAGAAGAGGCAGAAACCATTGTCGCTCGGAAAAGCTGCTTCCAAAGCAGACTCGCCCCCATTCAACGTCTCGCGCCTCAATCGCCCACGGCCTCGTCCGCGACAGCAGGCGCACCGGCGGAGCCTGGATTCGCTTGCCCGACGGGCATGCGCGACAGACTGTAGCCCATCGCGTCGGCTTCGGGCCCCAGTATGAAACGCAACGCCCACTCAGCAGTATCGGGCGTCAGTCGCCGCCCTGAGAATTCGGCGGAAGCAACACCCGGGTCGAAACCCACTGACATCCCCACCTTGCTGTCGCGCGTTCCGCACATGACAGAAACTTGGTCGAACTCGTGCGCCATATTGGCACACGGCCTCGTCGGTGCGCCTGCGGCAGCTAACTCCGGTTGGAACTCTTGAGTCGTCCATCCCGGCCACCGCACGGGCAACCAGGGGCTCGGCTTCAGTTGTTGACGAGTGAAGACGAGGTCGCCCCCGCACTGACGGCAATGAAAGGTGACGACGGCCTCCCTCAATCCATGCGGCCCGACCGCGTACAGGACAAGTCCTGCTGCGCAAAGGAGAACCGCAAGACGGACGCGCCGACGGCGCAGCGTTTTCCGTGCAGCGTGGTCAAACGTCTTCGGATTCCTTGGATCAAATGCCCGACCGCATTCGGGGCAGATGCCCGAAGGCAACCCGCGAAGGGCGTATCCGCAGAAGAGGCAAAAGCCGTTGTCGCTGGCGTGCTCGGACATGCGTTGACATTGTCGGATGGACTACGGATGCTGACAAGCGTGCAATCTGCCATTTGGGAACTTCGTCAGAGCAAGCGCACTCCAGCCTTACGCGCGGGCGGCACCACGAGCGGCACGACGGGTGGCACGACGGGTGGCACGGTCTGGCGTACCCGCCAGGCCGTGGCACTCGAGGAACCAACGCCGCGTCGCGCGAGCCGCGCGGCCGCTGCCGCGGACCTGTGCAACGTGAGGGCGCGCGCACTGCGCAAGCAGCGCGCGCCGGCAGGCCTCGGGCTGATCGTGCTCGCGCTGGCGTGGCTCGCTTCCGGCTTGGCCGCGGCGACGCAGGACAAACCCGCGCCTCCGCCCGGCGCCCCACCCCAGGGCGATGCGACGCGAAAGCCCGCGACGCTGGCGGCCGTCGTGAAGACCGCGCGCGGCGACGTGCGTCTCGAGCTGTTCGCGGACAAGACTCCGCTCGCCGCGGCGAACTTCGTCAACCTGGCGCTGCGCGGTTTCTACGACGGGCTGACGTTTGATCGGATCATCGCCAAGACCGCGGTCGAGGGCGGCTGCCCGCTCGGCAAAGGGATCGGCTTCCCCGGCTACAAGTTTGAGGACGAATTCGACCCGAAGCTGCGTCACGATGCGGCCGGAGTCGTGTCGCTGCTGGGCGCGGGACCGAACACCAATGGCTGCCGCTTCACGATCACGCTGCGCGCCATGCCCACGATGGACGACCGCAACACGATCTTCGGCAAAGTGACTTCGGGCATGGACGCCGTGCGCAAGCTCGAGCCGGGCGACAAGATCGAGTCCGTCCGCATCGAAGGCGATCCCGCGCCGCTGCTGACCCGGATGAAAGCGCGCCTCGCCGAGTGGAACAAAGCCCTCGACGAGAAGTTCCCCCGCCTTAAGCCCGCGCCGGTTGTTGCGCCTCCCACAGAAGCCAAGCCGGGCGGCTGACGGATAAGCCGGCGGCCCCGTCCGGCTGCGGCACTATTCGGACCTGGGCCTTCGCATCGTCACCCCGCGCAGGGGGGTCCGTGGCGCAGCGACGGGCTGCTGGATTCTCGCCTGCGCAGGAATGACGGGATTCAGGGTAATTCGTCGCTCCGCGACGAGAGTGCATCCCCGACTGCGCGGGAACGACGGACTTGCCCTTTCGCCACAGACTGATAGCCCGCCCGGCGCGAAGCGAGCAGACCCTTGACTCGCCGATAACGCCTTAAGCGAATCTGACTCAGCGAGCTCCTGCGCCCGCAGCGCCGGTCCGGAAACTCCATATGAGGCCTCGCAGCGGTTCTCGCTGGAATTCGGCGACGATCGCCCCCTAAGCTTCGGTAAGCGATCTCTCGTCGCTGCTGAAGGAGGATGCGTATGAGGCCCAGCTTGCGGAGCATCATGTTGATCGTTGCCACGGCGTCCTGTGCCGGCGCCGCCCGTGCGGACATCACGCTGGATTTTGAAGGGCTGACCAACCAATCGGCCATCGGCTCGGCCTACACGGCCATGGGGCTGTCGTTCTCGTCCAACTTCCGCAGCATCGTCGACACCGACTTCGGCGGCACGGGGAAGTTCGAGAACAACCCCTCGGGCATCGGCGTGGCCGGCTGGGTGGGTCCGCGGCGCGCGAGCCTCAGCTCGATCGACGGATTCGTGGGCGCGGTCGGTCTGCACTACTCGTCCAGCAAGAAGCACACGCTGCTCAACATCTGGTCCGGCGAGGATGCGACGGGCGACCTGCTGGCCTCGTATGACATCACGCGCAACGCCGATCGCTTCCACACCGAATGGGATGAGATCCTCGTCCCCTTCAACGGCGTGGCCCACTCGATCCAGTTCGTCGGCAAGGCCGGCAACAAGACCTACATTGACGACATCACGCTGACCCTCGTGCCCGTGCCCGCCGCGGCGGGACTGGGCCTGCTGGGATTGGCGCTGGCGCAGTGGGCGCGGAAACGGACGGCGTAGCAGGCTGTTTCAAGAGGGGTGCCACGAACCTCCGGGACGCGCTTTTTCCAAGGAAACTTCTGCACCGAGCCATGCGCCGGGCCGTGGGGGAAGCCCATGCTCACGCTGAGTACAGCGAGAGCATGCCACCCCTGCATGTAGAATCGTGTTTACGCCGGGTGGCATGGCTTCACGCGCAGCGGGTAGCCATGCGCCGCGCAGTGGGGAAACCCATGCTCACGCTGAGTACAGCGAGAGCATGCCACCCCTGCATGAGGAATCGTGTTTACGGCGGGTGGCATGGCTTCACGCGCAGCGGGTAGCCATGCGCCGCGCAGTGGGGGAAGCCCATGCTCACGCTGAGTACAGCGAGAGCATGCCACC
>CAZGJA010000121.1:0-73490 GCA_964526695.1 uncultured Phycisphaeraceae bacterium | reverse complement strand
ATGGTTCGTGAAATCGCGGGAGCGATCCTGCCGCGTTTCGGATTGCAAAAGACGATGCAAAACTGGAGAGCCATCGCACGGGGCCTGTGCGACGCCCCGAGGAAACGAAAAAGACAGTCGTTAAGTTAACGCTTATGGGGTCACGCACTCCCCTCCCTTCAAGGGGGGGCATGCACTCCCCTCCCTCCCAGGGAGGGGCCAGGGGAGGGTGATTCGCAGCGGCGATTCAGTGATCCCTCGATTTCTTTCCGTGGGAGCGGGACGCGCTCGGACAGCAATCCACAAGGGGTTGGCTCATAATGGCAGACCCGCAGCTCGTTACTAATGCTCTGGACGGATTTCGCCGCCTGCATCACCGCGCGGCGACCGTGGCCGTCCGCGCGCCGGGGCGCGTCAATCTCATCGGCGATCACACCGACTACACAGGCGGCTTCGTGCTGCCGATGGCCATTCAGTTTCAGACGATCGTCGCGGCGGGCCGGCGCTCAACCCCCGGAATGTCCGTGTTCGCGGCCGCCTACGGAGCCGGCGTGGAGTTGCCGCCGGACCCGGCGGATCCGCTGAGCCTGCCGCATTGGGCGCGCTACGTGTACGGCGTGCGCCAGGTGCTTCGCTCGCAGGGCGTGGCCGTGCCCGACGCGGACCTCTTCATCGTCGGCGACGTGCCCCTCGGAGCGGGGCTGGCCAGTTCCGCCTCGCTGGAGGTGGCGTGCGGGCTCGCCATGCTGACGCTGGCGGGCGCCGAGATGCCGCTGATGGAGCTGGCGAGCGCGTGCCGCCGCGCGGAGAACGAATACGCCGGCTCGCCCTGCGGGATCATGGACCAGACGATCAGCGCCTGCGGTCGGGTGGGCTGCGCGCTGCGCATTGACTGCCGCGATCTGTCGTTGCACCACGTGCCGCTGAGACTGGCGGATGCTCAGTTCGTCGTCGTGGATACCGGTGTGCGGCACTCCATTGCGGCCGGGCAGTACGCGCGCCGCCGCGGCGAGTGTGAGTCGGCGCTTGCGGCGCTGCGGACTGCGGACCCGGATATCAGGTCATTTCGCGACGTGGACGAGGCTGCGTTGGAGCGCTGCGAGGCCCGGCTCAGCGACATGGAGCGCCGCCGCGCGCGGCACGTCGTGACCGAGAACCGCCGCGTGATTGAAGCCTGCGAGGCGCTTCAGCGCGGGGTCGCAGCGGCATTCGGGCTGGCCATGTTCGCCTCGCACGCGTCGTTGTGCGACGACTTCGAGGTGTCATGCGAGGAGCTGGACGCCGTGGTCGAGACGGCGCGGGCGACTCCCGGCGTCCTCGGCGCGCGAATGACCGGCGGGGGATTCGGCGGATGCGCCATCGTACTGCTGGAACGCGCCTCCATCCCGGCGCTGACAGCGTCGCTGGGAAGCGAATGCACCCGCCGCTTCGCACGATCATTCTCGATCACGCCCGTCACGGCGGAGGACGGTGCGTCCATCATCTACCGGGCGTGAAACGACGGCTCGCCTTCCGTTCACACATTGATGCCGACGGCCTCACGAACTCGGCTGCGGCAGCGGTCCGCCGCCGAAGCCGGGATCGGGCTTCGGCTCGGCCTTGACCGGTCGCGCGACGCCGACCGGCGCGGGCAGAGCGTCGTCATCGTCGAGCAGGTCGGCCACGGTCGAGCGATCCAGCACCTCCCCGCGGAGGATGGCGTGGACTTCATCGCCCGTGAGCGTTTCATATTTCAGCAGCGCATCGGCGATGTTGCGGAGCCGGTCGCGGTTCTCATCGAGAATGCGCCCGGTTTCCTCATAAGCGGCGTCGATCAGTTTGCGCACCTCTTCATCAATCGCCTGCGCCGTCTCGTCGGAATAATCCTTCCCACCGGGCCAGTCGAAAAACGGCGAGCGGGATTCCTCTCCGTACGCCACGAACCCGACCCGCGCGCTCATGCCCCACTCGGTGATCATCTTGCGCGCCAGCGCCGTGGCCTGCCGGATATCGCTGACCGCGCCGCTGTTGACGTCGCCGGAGAATTTCTCCTCGGCGATGCGCCCGGCGCAGCAGATGCGAAGCTGTGCCTGGAGGTATCGAAGCCCGTAGGACGTGCGATCGCGCTCCGGAAGGGAAAACGTCGCGCCGCCGTAGGGACCGCGCGGGACGATGCTGACCTTGTGCAGCGGGTCGGCGTGCTTCTCCAGCGCCTGCACCAGCGCGTGACCCGCCTCGTGGAACGCCGTGGCCTTCTTTTCCGATTCGTCGATGATGCGGCTGCGCTTGGAGCGCCCCCAGCGGACCTTGTCGCGGGCCTCTTCAAGATCCTCGTGCTCGATGTAGTCCTTGTCGGCCATCGCCGCGATGATCGCGGATTCGTTGACCAGCGCCGCCAGCTCCGCGCCGGAAAAGCCGGGCGTGCCGCGGCTGATCCGCTTCAGGTCCACGTTCGGCCCCAGCTTCACCTTGCGCGTGTGGACCTTCAGAATCTCGTAGCGACCCTTCATGTCCGGCAGCGGGACGTACACCTGCCGGTCGAAGCGACCGGGGCGGATGAGCGCCGGATCCAGCACGTCGGCCCGGTTGGTGGCGGCGATGACGATCACCTGATCGTTGGTGTCGAAGCCGTCCATCTCGACGAGGATGGCGTTCAGCGTCTGCTCGCGTTCGTCATGCCCGCCGCCGCCGAAGCCCGTGCCGCGACGCCGCCCGACCGCGTCGATCTCATCCAGAAAGATGATGCACGGCGAGCTGTCCTTGGCCTGCTTGAACAGGTCGCGCACGCGCGACGCGCCCACGCCCACGAACATCTCCACAAAGTCCGAGCCGCTGATGGAGAAGAACGGCACATCGGCCTCGCCGGCAATCGCCTTCGCCAGCAGCGTCTTTCCGCAGCCCGGCTCGCCGATCAGCAGCACGCCGCGCGGAATGCGCCCGCCGAGGCGCGAGAACTTCTTCGGCGACCGCAGGAACTCGACGATCTCGAGCACCTCGTCCTTGGCTTCCTCGATGCCCGCCACGTCGGCGAACGTGATGTTGGTGTGCTCCTTCGTGGTGACGCGATGGCGCGATCGCCCGAAGCTTCCCAACATGCCCGCGCCGCCGCTGACGTTGCGAATCTGCCGGAAGATGAAAAACCAGATGAACCCGAACACCAGCAGCCACGGCAGGAAGCTCATCAGGATCGGCAGGTACAGGCTCTGCTGCTTTTCCTCGATCTTGGCGTCCGGCAGCTTCTCGCGCATCTGCTGGATGAACGCATGGTCGATCGCCGCCGAAGGATAGGCCACGGTGAAGTACACGGCGCGAACCCCGGGCGGGTCCGTCGCGTTCGGCTTGCGCTCGCCTTCCAGCTTTCCTTCGGTCGAGCGGATCACCAGCGCGGTGACCTGCTGATCCTCGACGTACTTGAGAAACTCGCTGATCGGCACCGGCTTGGACGACTGCGAACTCTGCTGAAGGAAGATCAGCAGCACCATCGCCGTGCCCATCAGCACCAGCCAACTGATCAGGTTGCGCGACGGGCGAAACCCCGGCGCGCCCGGGCGCTCCGGGTTCTTCCCTTCGGGTGGTTTTGCCGGCGATCCGTTGTCTTTCGTCATCCGCAAAGCGGCCCCTGTGTCCGCGCGAGGGTCAGTGCATCGTTGTGTAGCTTCAGTCGGGGGATTCTAGGACGTTTACCACGGCGTTTCCATCGTCTCCACCATCGCCTCGGCCAGCCCGTCCAGACCGCGCACCATTCCCTTATCGAACGACTCGCCGACAGGGGGGATGTAATGGGTCTGATAAACGAATCGCGGGCGGTCCACGAGAATGGCGCCGGTCCGCAGATCCTTGACCTGGAAGCGCAAAGCCACGCTGGAGCCGATTTCGCGCGGAAGCCCGGTTTCGAAGTCGGTGCCAAACGTGCGGTTGCCCACGCTGAGGATTTCGCCCGTGAGCAGCACGTCCGCCGTCTCACGCTCCGCGATGCGGTAGGGCGTGTCCATCTCGATCCGCTTGACCAGCGCCTCCGTCAGGCGGAACTCCAGTTCGCGGCGGAATTCGCGCGAGTCGAGCATCTCCACGTGGATCGTCTGGAACTCGCGGGAGAACGGTCTCTCCGTGGAGTAGCTGCACCCGCCGAGCATCGCCGTGCACGCAGCGACTATCAGAGCCGCGCCCATCAGAGCCGCGCCCGTCAGGAAGCGGTCCACCATCAGAGCCGCGCCCGTAAGGAAGCGGTTGCGGCAAGGCTCGCATACGCGCATCCCGCTCGATGCTTTGGGCATGTTGCATCCGCGAAAAGCCCCTCGACTCGACGATTGCAAGACTGCGGCCATGAAGCGTCTCATTGTCCGACGGCTCCGGTTTCGACGACGGGCTGCGACTCCAGCGGCGCGCCGAGGAGGCTCAGCCGCTCCCGCGCCTTCTGCTCGGCCAGCGTTCCCGGCCAGTCGCGCACCACCAGTTGGTAATAAAAGACCGCCGTCCGCGGATGGCGCGAGCGCTCGTAATATTGAGCCATGTTCAGCGCCTTGTCCGCGCGCTTGGCACGCATGGTTTCGAGAATCGCGCTGACGGCCTCCTCCTCGGCCGCGTCGGGATATCGCCGGGCGTATTCTTCGTAACGGTTTTCCGCTTCAATCAGCGGCGCTTCGTCGTACTCGACGCCCCCGAACGTCGCCGCGGCGGAGTCGGCCGCGCGGCGCAGGGCGTATTGCATGTAGCGGCTCTGCGGGTGATCGTTCATCAGCCGCACATACTCCAACTCGGCCAGCTCGTTCTCGCCCGTGCGCTGAAAGTGATCGCCTTTCGTCTTGATGGCCAGCTCCGCGTGCTTGTCATCCGGAAACCCGGTGGACAGGTCGTCGAGGATTTTCAGCGCCACATCCTCGGCCGGCAGCATCTTGATCCACAGAAACCGCCGCTTCGCGCCGCCGAGGTACGCCTCCGCGATCATAAACTCCTGCCGCAGCGCTTCGTGAACGTAGGACGTGCCGTCGAATTCGTTAAGAAACTCCAGCAGGATCGTGTGCGCCGGGTCGTACTGGCGAAGAGCGATCATCGCCTGCGTCCGCACGAGAATCACGTCGGGGTAGTTCACGTCGCCCTTGCCGTAGGTCTTCTCCCATCGCTTCGCGCCGGACAGCGCCTTTCGGTACAGACCGGCCCGCACGTCCTCGCGGAGGAAGTGAAGATCGCCGGCGGACGTGCCGGCCTCGGGCGGGCGCTCTTCCGTCCACTCTCCCGATTGGGCATCGCGCGTCACCGTGCGGGAGCGCGCCTCCTGCGGGGGAAACCACGGTTCCAGGGAGGCCGTTGCCGCAAGGGACGCCTCTGCTGCCAGGCACGCCCCCGCTACGAAGCACGCCGTCGCCGTGAGCATCGTCCTCACGCTCGTTACCCTGGTGAACGTCATGTTCATGCGGCTGTTCATGTTGAGAGCCTGCCCGTCGGAGAGCATCATCCCTGCTCAAGGTGCTGCCTGTCGAGGTTGGAACGGACCCGCGCGCCCGCGCCAACGCAGCCTGTGTGCAGGTTATCCGGGATGCGCGTGCAGCGAAAGCTCGACGCCCCCAATGCCGAAGAGGCAGGCGGGCGTGGCCCGCCCTGCGGCGCGGAAGGGCAGGCTGCGAGGTTCCGCTGCGCGTAGTTTGGAGCGCAGCGGATCACTAGAATTGCCACCGTGGGAAGTGACCCTGCCGACATCCTGCTGGCACGCAAAGCGGCCGAGGGTGATGACGACGCCCTGCGCGTTCTGATGCACCGCTACGATCGGCTGGTGCGTTTCGCTATCTTCCGCGCGTCGAGGAACCCATGCCTGAGCGATCCCGACTGGCTCGACACGGTGGCCGCCGACACATGGACCGCGTTTCTGCGCTCCTTCACCGTCGGAAAAGGCCCGGACTCGGCGCTGAAGAGTTACCTCGTCTCCATCGCGCGGAACAAGGCGGTTTCCGCAATTCGAGCGGCGCAGCGCACTTTGCCGGCGCTGACCGCTGACGGATATGAGGAGATCGACGATCGCGCGGTCCCTGCGGATCTTCTCGGCGAGCTGGAGGACATCGAACGTCTCCATGCCGCGATCAAGACGCTCAATACCGAGGATCAGCGAATCCTGAATCAGGCGGACCTGACCACGGCAAGACGCTGGGAAGAGGCCGCCGACGTGCTGGGTATGCCGGAATCCACCCTCCGTTCAAAATGGAAACGGATACTGGAACGCCTGCGTGAGGTGATGGGGATTGACGGATAACCCGGTTTTTCGGCGGGATGTAAGGTGGGTCTGGGCCGATTTCGGTGCGAGCCTCGCGCCATCGGCGGTCGCCGGCGACTGCTTCTGTGGAGGGCGTTCAAGCGAACTGCCGCTTGTTGAGGCCTGCACCATCGCCGGCGGCGGGCGGTCGGAGCCTAAGCAAGGTAACCTCGTGAGCGAAGATCTTCTAAACCAGCGTCTTGTCGCACATCAGGAGGCCGACCGCGCAGGCGTGTTCCGACCGACCCCCGTCGAGGCCATTCGGGGCGGCTTGCCTGTGCTTCCCATCGCTTCGGAGCTGCGCTTCAGGCGTTCCGCTCTCGCCTTGCTTGCGGTGGCGGCTGCTATGCTGCTGCTCCTGCTGCCGGTTGGGAAGGAAGGACGCCGAGGACTGTCAACCAATCCGGTTGTGGATGCATGGACGAATCCCCTTGAGGTCATGGTGGGACTGGAAGACTGCTTCGCCGGTCCAGGCGCGACGGCGGCGGAAGGCTGCTCCGCTTTCGACTTCGACTCCGATGGCGACGTGGATATGCTCGACTTCCGCCAGGTGCAACTCGCTTCCCGGTCCGCCGCGCCCTAAGGCTCGCACCCGATGTCGCCCCATGCCGTTGGCCTTCCAGGCACAACATTTTACACGCATCCACCCCCGCTCTCCCTTACGATCTACAGGAGTCGCATCGGTGGCGATCGTGCAGTCGCAAGCTGAACTGACACGTGGGTCGGGGGGAGTCCAAGGCAGATGACACGACGGGTTCGCTATCAAGGCAAAAAGGTTCTGCCCCTCGCATGGAGCGCGATCATCGCTGGTGGCGCCTACGCGGGCGAGGACAAGCTGCTGATCGCCCCGCGTTTCCAGCCCGGCGTGGCGCACTACTGCGAATGGGAGCAGGCCACGGTGTCCACGCGCGTGGATGCGAAGACGGAGAAGGACGCTCCGCGCAGATTCCGACAGATCGTCGGCATCATCGAAACCGTCGAGTCGGTCACGCCGGACGGACAGGCGAAGATCCGCCTGACGATCGACCGCATGTTCCACGAGTTCGAGGCCGGGACGATCCTCCAGAAGTTCGACAGCGACGTGGAGGATTCCGGTCGGTCGGAACATCCGATGGCCAAGCTCTACGGGCCGCTGGTCGGCTCGTCGATGCACATGACCGTGGACCGCGACGGCAACATTCTCGCGTTCCAGGGGCTAAGCTCCGTCTTCGAGGACATCTCGCGGAAGATCGAGAAGGATCCGTCGCGCGAGATGCTGCTCGGGAAATTGGAGCGACTCAAGTTCACGTTCGGCGACGAATCGGCGAGGGTCATGTGGGGCGAAGCGCGGCTGGCGATGTACGCCTTCAAGGAAGTCAAGGTCGGCGACGCGTGGCAACGGACGATGGTGCAGCCCTTCCCGACCGGCGATCTCGAAATGCGGCTTCAATGCAAACTCGGCGACGTGGATTCGCGGAAGGATCATGCGGTCGCCAACGTGGAATACGAAGCAAGTTTTTCCCAGAAACCCCCGAAGCCCGGCGCGCCCGTGCCGGCGAACTTCGCATCCAACCTCTCGGGGACGTTTCGCGGGAAGGCGAGATTCGACTCGAAGCTCGGGCAATACGTGGATGACAAGGAAGAGGGCGTGATGCAACTCACCGTCCCCGGTGATGAAAAAGGCGGCGCCGTGCCCATGCGCCTCGAGCAGAAGATCAAAACCGTCACCCGCCTCCTCACCCTTGAGGAGCGCGAGGAGCAAAAGCAGCAGAATCGCCGCATGGCCAAGAAGGGGCGCTGACGGTCGCTTAACACCTTGTGGCGAAAGGCGACGCTCGCCATTCCCGCGCAGGCGCGAATCCAGTCCGTCATTCCCGCGCAGGCGGGAATCCATTCTCGTCGCGGAGCGAGCCGGGTAGTTCGCCACTCCGTGGCGAGCGTTCGTCGCGGAGCGACGAACTACCCTGAATTCAGCGGTTTGGCACTGCGGACTTGGCCCCCGCCTGCACCGGGGTGACGGTCGCAAAGCCCACTTTCGAGTTCTACCCCAGCCGACCACCCCGTCGTCGCAGGGTCACCCCATTCCGAGAATCGCTGGATCGGCGGGTGGCGCGGGTCCGCAGCAGCGGACCCGTGCGGTGATGAACCGAGCTTCCGTTCGGCATCGGCCACGGCTTGGCGAGTACGCCAGACCGTGCCACCCTGATTCGAGATCAGAATGCGGTTGCCCCGACGCCAGCGCCGCCGCTTCCTTGTGACTTCGCGGTCGTGAGCGGAAACTCCCGACACGTCGGGGCTGCTGCCGTTAACTGGCGTTGACGGCGCGGCGCGGCTTTTCGAGGTTACGGTTTGAGTCCGCCCGTGCACAGGATCATCCCGCTCATCCTCGCCGTCTCGGCGGCGGCGTACCTGTCGGCGCTGGGCAACGGGTACGCCTACGACGACGTCCCGATCATCGAGCGAAACCCGATCCTCGCCGAGGGTCAGCCGTGGTGGGCGGCGTGGACCCATCCGTATTGGCCCGGCAGCAACCGGCGCGACGAGCTGGACGTGCTCTATCGCCCGCTGACAGTGCAGACCTACGCATGGGAGCGCCGGCTCTTCGGGCACAAGCCCTTTCCGCCGCACGTGGTGAACATCGTGCTTCACTCACTTTTGAGTGCGGCGATTTGGGCGGCGGCGCGGCGCATGGGTCTGGGCGCATTTGGATCGGCGGTCGCCGCGCTCGTTTTCGCCGTGCATCCGATCCATGTGGAAGCCGTCGCCAATGTGGTAGGCCGGGCGGAGATTCTCTCCGCGCTGGGCCTGCTGATCGCCATGATCGCGGAGCAGCGGCGGGTGGAGCTTGAACACTCGGACCATGCTGCTTCGCCCGCGTACTGGACGGCGACGATCGCCATGCTCCTCGGTTCGGGCGTGGCGATGTTCAGCAAGGAGAGCGGCTTGGCCGCGATCGTCATCCTGCCGGCCTGTCGATGGCGTCAGGCCATGGTCACGGGCGTCCCTCGCGCGCCTGATCCGCTGCATCCGCCGACCCGTTGTCTTGGAGCGATGGTCGCTCGCACGGTCCTCCCGCTGCTGATCCTGGCCGCGGCGTACCTGCTGATCCGCTACCAGGTCTGCGCCGGGCGACTTTGGATCGAATCGAGCCGATACGGCCCCGGCAATCTGCTGCGCCAGGCAGGTTGGGACGTGCGGCTCTGGACGCCGTTCGCCGTGCTGGGCAGATACCTTTCGCTCATGGCATACCCGGATCGGCTGCTGTCCGACTACTCGATCAACGTGATCGGCCCCGTGCGGTCACCGTTCGAGCCGTACGCGCTAATCGGACTGACTGCGGTGATGGCTGGCGGCGCCGCGGTCGCCCGTTCGATTCGGCAGCGACGCCTCGCGGCGTTGCTGATTCTCGGTTTCGCGGCGTCGTACTTCCTGGCGAGCAACACGCTCCTGCTGATTGACGTGCTTCTTGCCGAGCGGCTGTTTTACAGCCCGTCGGTGTGGGTATGCCTGGCGATCGGCGCGGGGGCGCAGGCGTGGAGCCGTGCCCGGGATGCGGACGGGGATTCAACCGGGCCTCGGGGTCGCACCTGGCTTGTCGCCCTGACGGCGGTCGTCGTGATGCTCACCGTGCGGACGGCGCTGCGCAATCCCCAGTGGAAGGACACGCAGACGCTGGCGAAGCACGACCTGGGCTGCATGACACCGGGGCAGCGCAGCGCCCACCTGTGCTACCTTGTCGGGCAGTTTGCGTCCAAGGAAGGTGACCCCGCGCGAGCGGAATCCCTGCTGCGCGAGGCGATCGGCATGTTTCCGGATTACCCGGATTACTACCTCGCGCTGGGGGAGACGTACCTTCAGGCCGGTCGTCCGCGCGATGCGGTCGCGGCGCTGGAGCGCGCGACGGAACTGGCCCCGCGTCGGACGGATGCGGGGATGCTGCTGGCGCAGGCGCGTCAGAAACTCGCCGGTGCGGATCCGGTGGAGAGTCTGCGCGCCGCGCGGGTCGCGGCGCAGTCGGATCCGTCGAACGCGGAGCTTTGCAAGGCGTGGGCGGATGCGGCGGAGGCGGTGGACCTGGCGGAGGCGGTGCTGGCGCGTCGCCGCCTGACGGAGCTTGCGGGAGATGACCCGTCGGCGTGGAACGAGCTTTCGCGCGTGTGCGAGATGGCGGGAAATCGTGAAGAGGCCATCGCCGCGGCGCGGCAGGTGCTCTCGCGCTGGTCGGAGGATTTCGCCGCGCATGCCAACCTTGCGCTGATGCTCATGGACCGCACGGATCGCAAGCACTTCGACTGCGACGCGGCTGTCGTTCACGCTCGCCGGGCCGTGGAACTGAACCCCGTGCGCTGGGACTTGCGCGTGAATCTCGCGGAAGTGCTGGCGGCCTGCGGCCAATCTGCGGAGGCGGCGGCGCTGTTCGCGGAGCTGGCCGGCCAGTGTGAGCCCGACTCGCCGCTGCGCAGGCAGTACGAGCAACGAGCGAAGGAGCTGCGGGACTGACGGGCGCTGCCCCGGTTTTGCACAGGTTGGAAAACCTGTGCCACACTCACCGGTTGGGAAACCGGTGCCACACACACCGGCTGGTTAGCCTGTACCACAAGCATCGGTTGGGGAACCGGTGCCAGACTCACCGGTTGGGAAACCGGTGTCACACGTGGCGGTTGCCTGCCGTTGTCCGGCTTCGTTAGGATGCCGCGATGCGCTGGCTGGCGGATCTCGTTTATCTCCTCGCGGGGCTGCTTTACCTGCCGTTTGCCCTCTACCAGGCACTCGTCCTGAAGAAAAACCGGCATGGCTGGCGAGAGCGGTTCGGCGGCGTTCCGCGATTCTCCCCGAACCGGCCGCGGGTATGGATTCACGCCGTCTCGCTGGGCGAGGTCAACTGCACGCCGGCACTGGTCAAGGGCCTGGCGGAGTCGAGACCGGACGTGGAGATCGTCGTTTCCTCAACCACCGACACCGGCTTTGCCCGGGCGACGCAGCTCTACGGCCCCCAGCGCGTGTTCCGATTCCCGCTCGACTTCAGCGTGGCGATCAACCGCGCCCTCGACCGCATCCGGCCCACATTGATCGTGCTGGTCGAGCTGGAGGTCTGGTACAACCTCGTGCAACAGGCGCATCGCCGCGACATCCCGGTCGCCATCGTCAACGGACGACTGACGCCGCGCAGCGCGCGACGGCTGAGCCGGCTCGGCGGGCTTGCGCGATCCATGTTCGCGCGGCTGACGTGGGTCGGCGCGCAGGATCGCGCGATTGCCGATCGCTTTCTCGGCTTGGGCGTGGGGAAAGATCGCGTCGAGATCACGTCCTCGCTGAAGTGGGACACGGCCGCCGTGACGGACGACGTGCCGGGGATGGAGTCGCTCCGCGTCGCCATGCGCATCGACCCGCGTGTCCCGCTATGGGTGTGCGGCAGCACCGGACCGGGCGAGGAGGAGATTCTGCTCGACACGTACCGGATATTGGTTGACAAGGGTCAACGCATCCGGCTCGCCATCGTGCCGCGCAAGCCCGAGCGTTTTGACGAAGTCGCTCGCCTCATCGAGGCCCGAGGCCTGCGATGCCTGCGACGCACGCAATGCCCTGACAGTGCGGAGCAGAGGGTGGATGCGGCAGGCGCGGTCCCGGTCGGCGGTCCGAAGAATGGACCGATCGCTACAAGCCCGAAGCCGGCAAGCGGCCAGGCGGACTTCGTCATCCTCGGGGACACGCTCGGCGAGCTGCGCAAGTTCTATGCGCTGGCCACGGTCGTCTTCGTGGGCCGGTCGCTGGCGCCCATGGGCGGATCCGATCCGATTGAAGTGGCCGCCCTCGCCAAGCCCATGCTCTGCGGGCCGCACATGGAGAATTTCCACGAGCCGGTCAGCGCCTTCAGCGCCGTGGGCGCGATCCGAACCGCGGCCGATGCCGCGCAGCTCTGCCGGGAGGTCGAATCACTTCTCAATGCCGTCCGTGACGCGTCAGACTTGGGACGTCGAGGGCGCGAGGTCGTGATCGCCAACCAGGGGGCGACCGCGCGGACCCTTCGCCGACTGACGCTCTTGTTGGATGAAACCGCAGGCGGCGATCGATGATTCACACCCGCTCGGCAGCGCACCGCACATCGCATGTCGCGCCGTTGCCGAAGGAGCCCCCTCCCAGCCTCCGCCTTTCAGGGGGAGGCGTTCCGCCACATCTCTCGCTGCCGAGGGAGCCGTCATGCACGTCCCGGAGGTCCGCGCCATCCTGGTTCAACGGCTCGCTGATGCAGGCGCTGTGGGGGCTTGCTGATTAAGGCGCTACGGGGTTGCAGATTACGGTACGACAGCCCGCTGCCAATTAACAACTTGGTTGTCTCTTGCTATGCTGGTGGGTTCCGGCACGGAGATGTCTCCGGGCCGGAGGGGAACAGGTCTGCTGCGCGGTCTTCTGGTCGTCGATCGCGGGCGGGTCGCAGAGAATCAGGGGGACGTCTCATGAATGGCAGGGAAATGGGAAGCTGGGTGGGGGGGCGTGGTTTGTGGGTGGTTTTCGTGCTGGCGGGGGGGATGTTTGCCCTTGCGCCCTCGCGGGCGGAGGATGGGCCGCAACGCTCCCAGGTGTCGCCGCCGCTGCCCCGGGTAGCGTCGCCGCTTGAGGCTGTGGCGGCGGACGGCGACGGGGTGACGCGACTTGCGTTCAGTCGGCGCGATGACCGGTATGAATCGCTGGACGGACCATTCGTGCTCGAAGGCTTCCCGGTGAGGTCCGAAAACCGCGCCGATCTGCTGGTCCGCAGGATCGATCTTTTCACGCCGGATGCGAAGATCGTCGTCGGTTCCACCGGCGGCGAGCACCCGCTCGCACTGCCGGGGCTGACGTTGCTTTCAGGCCATATCCTCGGCGAGCCGGCCAGCCGCGTGTACCTGAGCCTCTCGGATGATGCTCAATTCGGTTACGTCATCCGCGACGGGCGCACGTACATCCTGTCCACCGGACCGGCAGGAATGAACATGCCGCCGGTCATCTTCGACCCCGCGGAGCTTCCGGAAGGGAGCATCGACTGGAAGGGGTTCGACTGCCTCACGGATTCTTCCGCCTTCTCCAGGATCGAGTTCGAGGACACCGATGAGGGCGGCGCGGAGTTCGCCAACGGCGCGCGATGCCGCGTGGCGATTCTCGCGGTGGACACCGACTGGGAGTACACCGGGCAGATCTTCGGGGGCGACGCCGTGCGCTCGGCCGAATATGCGGCCACGCTGTGGGGCGCGGTCAACGAAATCTACACGCGCGACGTGAACGCGCGCATCCGCCTCAGCTTCCTGCGGGTGTGGGACTCGGACGTGGACCCGTACGCCGGCGGCGGACTCGGCGAGTTTCAGAACTACTGGAACGCCAACATGGGGCACGTGCCCCGTCATGCGGCGCACATTTTGTCCTCGATGTACGGCGGCGGCGTGGCCTACCTGCCCGGGCTGTGCAACTGGGGGTATGAGTACGGGCTGTCCGGCGCGCTGGGCGGCGCGTTCCCTTATCCGCTGCGGGACCACCACTACCAGAACTGGGATCCCTTCGTCGTCTGCCATGAACTGGGGCACAACTTCGGCGCTCCGCACACGCACGACCACTCTCCCCCGATCGATGGATGCGGGCTGGGCGATTGCACCCTGCGGCGATACGGCACGATCATGAGCTACTGCCACGGCTGCACCGGCGGCATGAGCAACATCATCCTCGGCTTCCATGAGCGCACGCTGACCGAGGCCATCCTGCCGTACCTCGACCGGGGTGTGGGTTGTGATCTGCTTTCCGACGCCGAGTGCGACGTGAAATGCGGCGACATCCGCAAGTTCCGCGCCAAATGTGGCGGTTCCGGCACGGTCACCGCGAAAGTGCTGCTGTGGAGCGACGCACACCACGGGCAGGATGTCATTGTGTCCTACAATGGGCTGCCCATTACGATTCCCATCGTGAACGATCGAGCCATTGGGAATATCTGCTGCTATCATTCGAGTGTGACGGTGGCGCTGGAGGAACCCGCGGGTTGTCAATCCCCGCTGCTGGTGACGTGCGACTAGATGGACGACCAGGCCGGTCAGGGTGGACCCGTGTCGAAGAAGAAAGTGCGGGTGGCGTTCCGCCGCAACCGCGGACGCCCCGCACGCATTAAGGACTGGACGCGACAGACCCGGCAGGCCGAGGGCGGTGAGCTTGAGGGCCACCAAAGCGAGCAGATCCGCACGAAGGGCGACCTCTCCCGCAAGCGCACGATCCTCGTGGACGAGAGCGAGCGGTACGCGCTGAGAACGGGCGTCGTGCTGAGCATTCGGGGGCGGCTCAACGAAGTCGATGCCGACGGGCACGTCTGGCTCTGCGGGCTGCGGCGTCTGCTGCGCACGCAGCTCATCGACGCCCGAAGTCCGCTGACGGTCGGCGATATCGTGCGCTTCCGCGAGGCCTCCCTGCCGACAAGCGACGCCCCCGGCGAAGGCTTCATCGAGCGCGTCGAGCCGCGCCGCACGGAGCTGTTGCGCAAGGCCGGCAAGCGCGTTCACGCCGTCGCCGCCAATGTCGATCAGGTCGTCATCGTCACCAGCGCCGGTCTCCCCCCGCCCAAGCCGCACCTTATGGATCGCTACATCGTCGCCGCGCTCAAAGGGCGCATGACCCCCATCATCTGCATGAACAAGATCGACCTCGATCCCGAGGCGGAGGAAGTGCTCGATATCTACCGCCCGCTGGGTTATGCCGCCTTCGCCACCAGCGCGTTGAACGGCGCGGGGCTTGAGGAGCTTCGCGCCGCGCTGACCGATCGTTCCTCGGTTGTGGTTGGACAAAGCGGCGTCGGCAAGAGCGCCCTGCTCAACGCCCTTCAGCCCGATCTAAACCTGCGCGTCGGGGCGCTGGACCGACGTTTCGGCAAGGGACGGCACACCACCACGACGGCCATCCTCATGCCGCTTCGGGGCGGCGGCTACATCGTGGACACGCCGGGCGTGCGCTCGATGGACATCTCCGTGCTGGGCCGCTTCGAGCTGGAGCAGTATTTCGTGGAGTTCCTTGAATTCATCCCATCGTGTAAGTTCCCCGACTGCACGCACATCCACGAGGCGGATTGCGCGGTCATTCGCGGCGTGGAGGGCGGCGCGATCGATCCGCTGCGGCATGAAAGCTATGTCCGCATGTTCACGGACCCGGCGTATGAACCTTGTTACGATTGAGTGGCTTCGAGAATCCGCCTTCCCACGCGGTTGCCAAATGCAGGCACCGCTATCCTCCTTCTTCGAACGAGCATGAGCCTCAAAGTCGTTCAACGAATCAGCTTCGGCATCATCGCCATCCTGCTGATGTTCATCATCGCCATGGCCGACGGTCTGATCGCGGCGACGACGGAGGACACCTACCCCTTCGCCGCGCTGCTGCGGCAGGGGAGTTTCATCCCGCTCATCGTGCTGCTGATGGTTCTCGCCTCCGCTTGGGAGCTGCGCGGCATGTTGATGCGCGCGGACTGCCGACCTCACTCCGCCTGGGCGTTCTGCATCATCTTCCTCCTGATGATCCAGCCTTGGGTCGCCTCCACCGGTTGGCTGGGCAATCGCCCGCGGACTCTCGACGGCGAGATCGGCCAGCTCATCCTGCTCGTCGCGGCCGTGCTGGGCACGATGACCTTGCAGGTGTTCCGCAAAGACCCCGGCCGAACCCTGCGCGACGCCGGCTCGACGCTGCTGATGATTCTCTACCTCGGGTTGCTGCCGTCGTTCGCTGTGCTGCTGAGATGCCGGGTCTGGGCTTCGCCTGCCGAGGGGGCCTGGCTGGTGCTCCTCATTTTCCTCATCACGAAGTGCTCGGACATCGGCGGGTACCTCGTCGGGTCGGCCTTCGGGCGGCACAAGCTCATTCCGGCCATCAGTCCCGCCAAGTCATGGGAGGGTCTGTTCGGCGGCGTCGCGCTCAGTGCCGGCGTCGCCGTGGGGCTGGTCGCTCTCTATCGCTGGACGGACGCACTGCCTCCGTTCCTGGCCACGCAGGACACTCCCCGACATCGCATCCTGATCGGTGAAATCTGCTCGACTTTCGAGAAGCTCGGCTACGCTCGCGCGGCCTTGTTGGGGGCCGTTCTCGCATTGGTTGCACTCGTGGGTGATTTATTCGAGTCTTGCCTTAAGCGGGAGGCCCAAGTGAAGGACTCCGCCTCTTACATTCCCACGTATGGGGGTATACTGGACTTGCTGGACAGCCCCTGTGCGGCGCTGCCCGCCGCGTGGTTTTTGCTGGCGGAGGTGTGGGGCGTGGTGTAGCGGGATGGAGTTTTGCCGCCGGTTCGCCGAAGCCTACTGGATGGGCGGATGGGGAATCCGGCGCGGCACGCGACTGAATGATGGACGACAATCAACCCGTTGAGCTGACGCTCAAAATCGACGACCCCCGCCATCGCGGCGCCTTGTACGGACCGTCCGACCGCCACTTGCGTCGAATCCGCACGGCTTTCGACGTCGCCATCTCCGCCCGCGGCGATCACATCCACATTGCCGGCAAGTCGCAGTCGGTGGGGCGCGCCAAGCTGGTGATCGAGGAGCTGCAGGACATTCTGCGCGTCGGTCCCGGGCTGGATGACGACTCCGTCGCGGACGCCATCGAGCGGGCGGGGCACTCGCCGCACTCGGACGCCGGGCAGCCCCACATTCGCGTGTACCTCTCCTCGACGCACATCACGGCGCGCACGCCCGGCCAGCAGATTTATCTCCAAGCCGTGCGCGATCATGACCTGACGATCTGCCTGGGGCCGGCGGGCACGGGCAAGACGTATCTGGCGGTCGCGATGGCGGTGTCGCTGCTGAAGGCCGGGTCGATCAAGTGCATTGTGCTCGTTCGACCGGCGGTGGAGGCCGGGGAGAAGCTGGGCTTCCTTCCGGGCGACATGCAGGCGAAGGTCAACCCGTACCTGCGCCCGTTGTTTGACGCCATGCACGACATGATGCCGTTCGAGCAGGTGCGCCGTTTCATCGCCAACGACATCATCGAGATCAGCCCGCTGGCGTTCATGCGCGGGCGAACGCTGAACCACGCGGCCGTCATCTTGGACGAAGCGCAGAACGCCACGCCGCGGCAGATGCTGATGTTCCTCACGCGGCTGGGCAACGGCAGCAAGATGATCGTCACGGGGGACGACACGCAGGTGGACCTCGAAGGCGGGCGGCAGAGCGGTTTGATTGACGCCGTGCGCCGTCTGCAGAACGCCGTGGGGGTGGCGATCGTCCGCCTGACTGAAAAGGACATCGTCCGCCATCCGCTGGTGCAGCAGGTCGTGGACGCCTACGGGAGCATGACGAACCACTCGGGATGAGGCATTCCAACGCCGGGTCTGAGTATGGCCTTTCGACGTCGAACCAACCTGGAGAAGAAGTGGAAATCAGGGCCGTCGCCGCTGATCAAGCTGTGGCACGCGCTCTCCAGCCGCCCGATGCGCATGCTGGCGGTGTGTCTGGCAGGGTTTTCGCTGGCGACGCTCTATGGGCCGGAGCCGCTGCCGTACACGCTGGGTCAGCGGATCCAGTCGCCGGTCGTCGCGCTCGTGGATTTCGAGGTCGCCGACCGGGCCACGACGGATTTCGAGAAACGCAAGGCGCGGGAGAACGCGCCCAGCCACTACACGTTCGACGAATCGCAGGCGCGGGAGCTTATGCGCCGTTTGCGGACCGTGCTCGACGCGGCCTATCAAGACGTACCGTTGCCCTCGCTGAAGGCGCAGCAGGGTTTGAAGGACGTGCTCCCCGAGAGCTTTACGACGCTGCGGAACGCGATCCGTTCGCAAGAGGAATCGACGCCGCCCGCGCTGGACGGCGTGGAGGCATCGATCCTCACCACCTACACGATTCGTGATCTGGAGCGCGAGCCGCGCAGCCCCGGGTCGAGCGCGAGCTGGATCCTTGTGCATCGCGGCGAGGGCGACGCCGCAACCGTCCGGTCGCTCCCGCTCGACGAGGTCACGCCGCTGGAGTCGCGTGACCGGATCGCGCAGGCCGCGGGCATCATTGTCGCTTCGCTGCCGGCGCCGCTCCGCGAGCCGGTCGCCGACCTCATGGAAACGTGGCTCGCGCAGACGGCCACCCTGCACTACGACGCTGATCGCACGACGCAGGAAATGAACGCGCGTCAGGAGACGGTGATTCCCGCGAAGTTCGCGTTCAAGCGCGGCGAGGCCTTCGTCGTTCCCGCCGCCGGCGCGACGACCGACGTGCTGACGGTGCGCGACGTGGAGCTTCTGCTGGCGCACCGTGCGGCGTTCGCGGCATTCCTGGATTCGGATGATCCCGCGGCGGGCGCGGTCAAACTTGAGACGCGGCTGCAAGCGGCGGGGCGGCTGGTGCTGATCGCGATCGTGGCCATCGGGCTGATTATCTATGTGTCGCAGCATCAGGCCCGGATGCTCGAGCATCGCAGCAACCGCTGGACGTTCGCCCTCCTGGTGATCGGCACGATCGCGGCCTCGCGGTTCTTCGCGGTGCAGTGGCCGGCGTACCGCGAGCTGGTGCTGATCCCCGCGCTGTGCTGCGCGGGCGCGTTCGCGATTTTCTTTCCACGACGTTTCGCCATCGGCGCGATGAGCATTGTCTGCGTGCTGGCGACGCTGGCGGCGCGCGGATCGCTGCCGCTGATGCTGACGATGTCCGCCGGCGCGTCGGTGCTGGCGTTCCAGCTCGACGCCGTGCGCTCCCGCACGCGGATCATTACCGCCGGATTGCTCACCGCGGTGGCCGCGGCGCTCGCCGGCCTGGCGGGCGACGTGATGATGCGCGAGAGCCTGGCGTTCGCGGTGCATCGCGCCGTGTGGGCGGCCGGCTGCTCGATGGCGTCGGCGTTTTTCGTGTCGGGCATCCTGCCGTTTGTCGAGGGCGTGTTCCGGCTGGCCACGCCGCTGATGCTGATGCAGTACCGCGACTCGGCGCAGCCGCTGCTGCAACTGCTGGCGCGGGAAGCGCCCGGCACCTACCAGCACAGCCTGACGGTCAGCAAGCTGGCGGACGAGGCCTGTGGGGCGATCGGCGCCGACGCGCTGCTGGCCTCGGTGGGCGCGCTGTATCACGACGTCGGAAAAATCTTCAAGCCCGGGTATTTCACGGAGAACCAGTCCGCGCCGATCAACCGGCATGAGAACCTTGCGCCGCGAATGAGTCTGCTGATCATCCTGTCGCACGTGAAGGACGGCGTCGAGCTGGCCCGCGAGTACAAGCTGCCGGGTGCGCTCCTGCCGTTCATCCGCGAGCATCACGGCACGACGCTGGTCCGCTACTTCCACCACATCGCCTCGGAAAAACAGCCCGCCATCTCCACGGGCAAGCACGACCGCGACGTGGCCGAGGCGGAGTTCCGCTACCCCGGCCCCAAGCCGCGCTCGCGCGAGACGGCGGTCCTGATGCTCTGCGACGGCGTCGAAGGCGCGGTGCGGTCGTTGCGCGATCCCTCGCCCGGGCGCATCGAGAGCGTCGTTCACCAGATCGTCACCGACCGTCTCAGCGACGGGCAGTTCGACGAGTGCGAGATCACCCTCGCGGCCATTCACAAGGTCGAGCAGGCGCTGGTCAAGGCGCTGTGCAGTCTCTACCACGGGCGCGTCGCCTATCCGCGTGCCGACGCCGCGCGCGCCGCCGCGGAGCCGGCGCCGCGCCAGTCGGCGCCGCTGGCAAGCTGACCATGGCCACGGTGCAACCATCATGGGCGATCCGCCGCGCAGCACGATCGAGATCAGCACGATGCCCGGACTGCCGTCCGTGGACGCGGAGGCGCTCCGTCGCGCCGTGGCGACGACGCTCAGCGCCCACCCTGCCGACGGCGCGCGGATCAGCCTCGCGCTGGTGGACGACGAGCGCATCGCGCAACTTAATCATCAGTTTCTCGGGCACGAAGGACCGACCGACGTCATCTCGTTTGATCTGCGCGACGGCGGCGAGACGGGCCTCGACGGGGAACTGGTCATTTCCCTGGAAACCGCGGCCCGGGAAGCGGCGGCGCGCGGGCACGATGTCACGACCGAGGCCGCGCTCTATGTCATTCACGGCACGCTGCACCTGCTGGGCTTTGATGACGTCGATGACGCGACTTCCGCAATCATGCGCGAGCGGGAAGGCGCGATGATGAAAGCGCTGGGGCTGACCTGCCTGGACCGGAGATGATCCGCGACATAGAGCGGAGGAACGGCGAGAACTCGTGGACCGCTGGCTTGAGTTGACCTTGTGGGGCGTGGCGGACCTGATTGTGCTGACGCTGTCGGCGGCGGCCAATCTCGCGCTGCGCTCCTCGCGCGCGCGGCTGGCGGAGGCTTTCGAGCACGCGGGATGCGAGGACCGGCTCGACCGCCTGTACGCGCTGCGGCATCAGCACCTGCTGACCACCGGCGTGTTCCGCGTCAGCGCCATCCTCGCCCTGGTGCTGATTGTGCAGGCGCTGCTCGACGAGCTTCAGCTTGGCGCCGACGCCGCGCGGCCGTTCTGGGCGTTCGGCATCGGCGTGCTGTTCAGCGCGATCTGCGCGCTGGCGATCCCCAGCGCGCTCGCCAAGTACGCCGGCGATCAGCTCATCCTGCGCACGACGGCGGCGCTGCACGTCATCCGCGTCATCCTGTATCCGCTGCTGCTGATCCTCAACCTCTTCGACCCGCTCGTGCGCCGACTGGCTGGCGTGCACGCGGAGGACGAGGAGACGCAGCTCGTCGAGGTCGAGCGCGAAATCCTCGACGTCGTCAGCGAGGGCGAGCGGACGGGCGCCGTCAGCGAGGACGAGCGGGCCATGATCGAGTCGGTCATCGACCTGCGCAGCACGCGCGTCGAGGAGATCATGACGCCGCGCACCGACATCGTCGCCATCCCCGTGGAAGCGGCCATCGACGAGATTCGCCGCGTCATCAGCGAGCAGGGGCATTCGCGCATCCCCGTCTTCGAGGGCACGATCGACCGCGTCTGCGGCATCCTGTACGCCAAGGATCTGCTGCGCCACGCGCCCGGCGGCGCGTTCGACGTCCGCGCCGTGATGCGCCCGCCGCACTTCGTTCCGCAGACCAAGGGCGTCCGCGAGCTGCTGCGCGAGTTCCAGCAGCAGAAGGTGCACATCGCCGTCGTGCTCGATGAATACGGCGGCACGGCCGGACTTGCGACCATCGAGGACATTCTTGAAGAGCTGGTGGGCGACATCGCCGACGAGTACGAGCCGGCCGAGCCGCAGCCGCTCGTTCAGGTGGACGCGCGGACGTACGACGTGGACGCGCGGATGAGCATCGACGAACTCAACGAAGAGCTGAGCCTCAATCTGCCGGAGAGCGAGTACTACGAGACCATCGGCGGATACGTGGCCTCGGCGCTGGGGCGCATCCCCGCGGTGGGCGAGCACTGCGCGCACGACGAGGTCGAGCTGCGCGTCATTGACGCCGAGCCTCGCAAGGTGAACCGGCTTCGCGTGCGGCTGCCGGAATCCATGATCGAGGCGCCGATCGAGGAGCGCGCCTGATCCACCCCAGCGGCGACCCTCGCTTGCGCTTCGGGTTCTGAAAGGCGGCATGTATCGCGCTTTCCGAACCCGAAGCGCAAGCGAGGGAGTCATTCGGCATGAATGCGTCTCCCCGAGGCCACGCGGGCGAACCGCCCGGATTTCCGGGCGCACCCCGCTACATCCCGACGAGCGCCCAATCTCCCGTCTCGTTGACGCGGAAGGTCAAACGCTTTTCCTCGCGCGGGAGGAGCTGGCTGTTGTAGCCGTCGATGCGCAGGACGACGGGGCGGCTCCAGTCGATGGACATCAGGTCCGTGTCCATGCGGAACTCCAGCACGCCGGTGGTAGCGATGGTGATCTTGTTGCGCTGGGGGTCGAAGTCGCCCGTGGCCACGCCTCCGGCGACGCCTTCGCGCACGCGGACGACGTGCAGCCAGCGGTCCGCCTCGGCCGGGTCGGGCACGGCGATGCGCAGCGAGCGGGCCGGCCTGGCGTCGGGCGCGGGCTTGGCGGCAGCCGGCGCGTCCGGCTCGCGGGTGTTGCCCTGTCCGTTAGCGGCATCGGGCGAGGGCGGGGAGGGGCGCGAGCATGCGCCCATGGCGATGGCGCTGAGCATCGCCGCACAAACCAGGCGGTAACAATGCCTGCGGATCACGAGATCTCCGAGCCTCGCAACCTCTCCACCGCGCTGCTGGAAAAGCGGCGCGATTCGTGGACAATGGGCTTTCGACGGGAGCGGCATATGGCGGCCGAGCTTTCCAGGTTGATTCATGGCCGGCACCGGTTGAAAACCCGTGCTACAGCCACCGGTTGGAAACCGGCGCCACACGCGGCTATGGCAACAACCTCCAAGTCGCACGCATCGGATGCCTGTCCTTGACCTCCCACATTTGATTCTAACACAGGAGCCCAAACGCGGATGCACACAGCACGAACATTCGAGCCGGATGAGCGGATGCGCTCCACGACGATTCTGGCCGTTCGACGCGACGGCAAAGTCGCCATCGGCGGCGACGGGCAGGTCTCGCTCGGGCCTGCGGTGCTCAAGCACGAGGCGCGGAAGATTCACCGCCTTGCGGACGGCACGGTCATGTGCGGGTTCGCTGGCGGGGCGGCCGACGCCTTCGCCCTGCTGGACCGGCTGGATACGCGCCTGGAGCATTACAAGGGGAACCTGCGGCGGGCGGCCGTGGATCTGGCGCGGGACTGGCGGACGGACCGCGTGCTGCGGCGGCTGGAGTCGGTGATGGTGGCGTGCAGCCATGACGTGACGTTGATGATCAGCGGCAACGGAGACGTGATCGAGCCGGACGACGGGGTGATCGGCATCGGCTCCGGCGGGATGTACGCGGCGGCGGCGGCTCGGGCGCTCAAGGCGCACACGGACCAGACGCCGACGCAGATCGTGGAGCACGCGCTGCACATCGCTGCGGACATCTGCGTGTACAGCAATCACAAGATCCACGTGGAGACGCTGGATTAAGGCGGCGGGGCCTGGAAGTCGCTCCTATTCGTCTTTATCCTTCTTGTCCTTTTTGCTTTTCTTGGGAGACGGCTTCTCATCCGGGTCTGCGTCTTCGGTGTATCCTTGACCCTTCAGGCCCGCCGAATCGCTGCCCTCTACGTCGCCTTCCACGCCTTCCTCGCCTTCCTCGACGTAACCCATTCCTTTCAGGTTTTTCACCGCGGCCTTCACGGCTTCGTCATCTTCGGGCTTGATGACTTCGCCGGCCTTGTTCTTCTTGCCGTTGGCGCTCTGGGTGATCGCCGTCTTTTGCAGTTCCTCGCGCATCTGTGACGCGCGGTCGGCGAACTTCTCCACGAGATTGCTGAGTTCGAAAGGATCGTCCTTGAGATTGAACAGCATGTCTCCTTTGGCGGGATGGCGGATGAAACGCCAGTCGCCCACGGTGAGCGCGTGGACCATGACGGTGTGACTGCCGGGAAGCTGGGCGTAGAGCGGACGATTGGCGTCGAGGCCGCCGGACAGCACGTTCACGCCGGAAGCTTGCTTGAGGAACTCCGTGGACGGGATGGACGGGGCCATGGCCAGCACCGTGGGCAGGATGTCTACGGACGTGGCAGGCGTCGGAACGCGGCGCGGCGACTGGCCGGGGACGCGGGCGATAAAAGGCACATGGATCTGCTCGCGCCAGACGTTGCCGTGCCCGGTGAGATTGTGCTGCCCCAATCCCTCGCCGTGATCGCCCGTGAGCACGATGATCGTCTTGTCCCAGACCCCCTTCTCCTTGAGCTTGGCGAGGAGCTTGCCGATGTTCGCGTCCGTCCAGCGCACTTCACCGTCATAGAGGTTGATGCTCTCCTTGGACTTCATGACTCTGCTTTGATTGTCCTTGCCCGCCCGCTCCTTGCCGAACCGCTCCTTAGCGGCCGCCTGGCCGATCGCGCGATCGGCCATGTGCTTGTCGAGTTTCTCGTCGTCCGTGAACATCGTGTCGTAGGGCGCCGGCGGTTCGTACTTGGCGTGCGGGTCGAAGTAGTGGACCCACATGAAGAACGGCTCCTTCAGCCCGCCGGCGTCGATCCACTCGAAAATCTTGCGATTGGTCCAGTCGGCCTCGACTTTCTTGTCGTCCGGCTCATACCACTTGGCGAAACCCGCGGCGAGGCCGCCGATCTTCTTCACCGGTTCGGCGCTGACGAAGCCGGCGGTGAGGTAGCCCTGCTTGCCGATGGCGGTGGCGAAGGTCTGGAGCACGGGGGAGGGCTTGTACATGCCGCCCGTCTGGGCGATGTTGGCGACGATGCCGTGCTCGCGCGGGTAGACGCTGGTGAAGATTGACGTGTGCGTCGGCAGCGTCTGGGCCATGGGCGTGTTGCAGTTCTCGAACACGATCGATTCCTTCGCCAGCGCGTCGATGTGCGGCGAGGTGTCGCGGAAGTAGCCGTAACATCCGAGGTGGTCGGCGCGCATCGTGTCAATGGTGATGACCAGGATGTTCGGCTTGGCGGGGAGCGGGCTTTGGGGGGTGGGCTGAGCCGCCATGGACCAGGCGAGTCCGCTAACCGCAGCGGCGAGCGCTGCCGCCATCGCCCAAACCGTAAGCCTGAATCGCGCGATATTCCTCATGAACTTAAACCCCTGTGCCCGTGCGTGCCTGAACCCGTCGTCCGTCTGAGAAGTTTGTCGGAAGCCGGGACGAGCGGCCTGAACCATCTCCGCGCCCGCCTGCGTAACGCCCTTTCAAGACGGATTATTGCCGTCGCGCCGTCGCCCGGGGGGGCAGGCTTCGTCGCGAGGGCAGGGGATTAGTATAGCCGAAAAGTGCCGGCGGTACATCCTTCGAAGGGGGATCTAAGGCTGAGCTTGCCGGTTGGTGAGCTTGCCGGTTGCCGAGCTTGGCGGTTGCCGAGCTTGGCGGTTGCCTAACTCGCGGGCCGCCAAGTCCGACGCTCTGCGGTCGCGTTGGGTGGCAGGGGTGCAAGTAAGGGGACCCGTGGGGCTTGCTGGAGGTGCTTGCGTCTTTCGACTGCCACGGCCTGGCGAGTACGCCAGACCTTGCCACCCGCCGTGCCACCCGGGCGGTTGTGCTTATGAGCGGCGATCAGCGAAGCCACTCGCGCAGTGATGCTGATGAGTGGCGATCAGCGAAACGCCTTGACCCACAGGCAGCGACGTCACGGAACAGTCTGCGCGGCGCGGATCTCGATCGCCCGGCGCACGAGCTGAACAAACTCCGTGCGGTAGCCGCTCGCGTCGTCGCCGACGCCGGAATGTGCCAGCTCTTCGGCGGCCTCGAAGGTCCAGTCGCCGACGTGGGGCGACTGGCGCAGGAGCATTCCGAAGGAGGCCACCGACGCGGCGAAGAGGAAGTCGCGCGGCATCTGTTCCATGTAAGCGCCGCCGTCGAAGACGGGCGTCTCGATGAGTTGGCTCACAGCCCCGTCCGGCGCTTTGTAACGAAGGCGAAGCAGGAGGAGGGCATCGGCCGGAAGAGGCGCGATTGAATCCGACGCGCCATCGGCAGTCGCAGCGCCGTCGTGTTCGGCCAACGGAACTTCGCTGCCGTGAGCCGGCGTGGCGTCCACGCCGGTCGCCAGCGGAGCATCGTTGCCTTTGGCATCCCCGTGCACGACTTCAGCATTCCCCGCGGAGCGACTCCGCAACTCGGCGACAGCGCCCGACTCGCTATCCCCCAAACCCTCTGCGCCCTCTGCGTCCTCTGCGGATAACTCCTCTTCCGCGGGCCGATCCGTGGCCAAGGTCTCCCCGGAGGCCGGGACGACTTCGTACAGCGCCGTCACCGAGTGCCCCGCGCCGATTTCGCCCGCGTCCTTGGCATCATCCGCAAAGTCTTGCGCGGCCATCACGCGGTTCTCATATCCGATGAGCCGGTACGATTGCACCCGCGCCGGGTTGAACTGCACCTGGATCTTGACGTCCTTGGCGATGGTCTGAAGCGTCGCGCCGGCCTCGTCGCCGAGGACGCGCTTCGCCTCGATAAGGTCGTCGATGTAGGCGTAGTGCCCGTTGCCCTTGTCGGCGAGGGCTTCGAGCTTGCCGTCCTTGAGGTTGCCCGTGCCGAAGCCGAGCACGGTGAGGAACACGCCGGAGGTGGCGTTCACGCGGATCAGGTCCACCAGCTCGTTGTCGTCGCTGACGCCGACGTTGAAGTCGCCGTCGGTGCAGAGCATCACGCGGTTGACGCCGCCCTCGATGAAATTGTCCTCGGCCATCAGGTACGCCTCGCGGATGCCGGCCTCGCCGTTGGTGGAGCCGCCGGAGGAGAGTGCGTCGATGGCCGCGAGGATCTCGTCGTAGCGCGAACCGGGCGTGGAGGGGAGGGCGATGGCGGACTCGCCCGCGTAAGTGACGATGCCCACGCGGTCCTCCGCCCAGAGCTGCTCCAGCAGCACCTTGAGGCTGTCGCGCACGAGCGGCAGCTTGTTGGCGGCCTGCATGGAGCCGGAGACGTCGATGAGAAAGACGAGGTTGAGCGGCGGGCGATCCTTGGGATCGACCTGGTACCCTTGCAGCCCGACGCGCACGAGCCGATGCGCCGGCGCCCACGGGCATTCGCCCACTTCCGCGTTCACCGAGAATGGCCGCTCGGCGGTCGGCTCGGGATAGTCGTAACGGAAGGCGTTGATCATCTCCTCGATGCGGACGGCGTCCTTCGGCGGAAGCTGCCCGGCGAGCAGATGGCGGCGGATGTTGGAGTATGAGGCCGTGTCCACGTCGATGGAGAAGGTGGAGACGGGTTCCTTGGATGCGAAGACGAAGGGGTTGTCGGTGATGGGGGAGTAGGATTCGGCGGTGTTCCGGTTATCTAGGCCGTACGTAAGCTCGAACCCGAGCTCCTCGGGCGAATCAGGCTGGCCTGTGGGAAAACGAGCATAGAGTTCTTGGAAGTAAAGCGAGTCATCGATCGTTCCGTCGCCGACGTTCCATGTGAAGCGGCCCACTTGGACTTCTTGACCGGCTGATTCTACGAACTGGAGTGGGGCGGAGAACTTCTCACCGGCGGTTCCGGTCAACGTGTCTTGGTTGAGGGTATGAGTGTAAGCCTCGCCCTCGGGTCGTTCGTCGCCACTCGTCTCAGCCCCTTCGAAGTTGAGCATATACGCGTCGTGGGAGTCGTAATAGTAACCGCCTTTGTACCCGGCTCCGGATGCGACCTGCGCCCGGGAGGATGGGCTGATGTGCTGCTTGAGGGTGACATTGCCGTTGCTCGACATTAAGCTGAGTCCGCCCGCGAACCGGTACGCATCGGCCGAAACTCCTGCGACCGTACCCGAGTCTTTCAGCGAATCACTCAAAGCAAGATCGGGGTACAGCAAGCGATCTCTGCCCTCCAACCCCATCGACTGTTGCATGGTCGGGAGTATCAGGCCGGTGCTGTTGCTTTCCTGCCTGAGGTTCGCCTGGCTCTTCGCAATAAACGCGGCCACTTGGTCCGGGGATGCGTAACTCAAGGCCCAACCCGTTGAGCGGACGAGTTCGAATTGGTCGCTTGGATGCGTGTCTGTCCACGCCGCCAAGCCGAGCAGGTAGGTCGCGCCGATGAGGACGGCGAAGCAGGCGGCCCAGCGGAAGGTGCGGCGCAAGCGGACGATTATCGGCTTTTTCGCACGCGTGCGACTGCCAACGGTTTCGAGCTTGTCGGGGCCTGCAGCGCTTTCGGACCTGCTCGCCACGGCAGCAGTTTCAGGTCGGCCCGCCGCCGAGACGGGCGCGACGCCGGCGCCGAGAATCGCGCGACGTGCATCGCCGGACAGCGCCGGCGCCTCCGCCGTGGCAAACGCGCGCCGCAGTTGATCCGCCGTGCGGCGCAGGCCTTCCGCCTCGGCCGCCAATGCTGGATTGCGGGCAAGTTCCGAATGCACGGCGTTGCGATCCGTGGCGCTCAGTTCGTCCAGCACGTAGGCAGTCAGTTTGGGATTGTCGGGTTGCATGGTTCAAGTCTCGCGGGAAAGCACTGGATTTCGGATTTCGGGTTTCGGATTTCGGATTGTGGATTACGGAGCAGCGCAGACTCATTCGGCCACAGTCACGTCATGCCGCATTCGGCATTCACCATTCGGCATTCACCATTCGCCATTCGCCATTTGTCCTCTCAGCGTCCGCAGCGCCACGTGCAGCAGGTATCCCACCGTGCCGGTGCTTTGCCCCGTCACCTCCGCGATTTGTTTGTAAGACAGATCGCATTGGAATCGCAGGATCACGGCCTCCTGCTGGTCTCGCGGGAGCTGCGCCACGAGCGAGAGCACGTGCTGCGCGTCCTCGCGAGCCTGCACGGTCGAGCCGGGCATCGGTGCTGGCGGCGATTCCGCGTGCTCATGAAGGGCCGCAGCGGCGCGGGCGGATCGTCGTTGCACGTCCAAGGCGCGGTTGCGGCAGACGGTGTACAACCAAGCGGCCTCGTTGCCGTTGAGATTCGCCCGATCCTGCGAGACGAGCTTCATGAATGCCTCCTGCACGACGTCGCGCGCGGCCTCGAGGTTGCCGGTCAGCCGCGCGGCGTACGAGAGCAGCGGCGCCTCATATCGAGCAAACGCCGCCTCCAGCCAGTCCCGACGATTGAGCGTCCCCGCCTCGGTCATGGCCTCTCCCGTCATGCGCTGTCGGCCTGCACCCTGTATAACGAACGACCCCGGACTTTCTTGGAAGCCGTCCAAGGTCGAGCTTTCTTGAAAGCCGTCCAAGATCGGGCTTCCTTGGAAGCCCCCATCTTTCATACGCTTCGGGCAAGTGTCGGTTCCATGCGGTGGCCGGAACGCAGAATGATAGCCCCCTGGCGGGTGGCACGGGTCGGCGGCAGCGGACCCGTGTGGTTGATGGACGCGGTCAGAACGGGGCATCAAACGATGTTCAGGAGGTTGGACTCATTGCGTTCCTGCTTGGACGCGGGACGGGTGGAGTATGGCGGCGTGACGCAGATAGGCGGGGAGGGAGGCTGATCTCCGAGGGCTCGCGAAGCGAGGTGCTTGTCCCGAACCTGGCGCAACACGTCGCAACCGCGATTCCGGCTCGACTGCCGCAGGTCAGCCGACCTGGTCATGCACGGGTCGATATCGCGGCGCGGGAATCGGTTTGCCCATCGCCTTGGCCGTTTCGATCCACGCGGCTTTCGCCGCCAGGACTTCTCGCACGGCTGCTTCCGGGGACTCGCCCAGCGCCGAGCAAGACTCAAGATCCGGAATGTCAGCGACGTAGGACTCATCCTCGTCGCTGTAGAAAACGTTGATGTGGTGGTCTTTCATGCGTCGTCCTCCAGCTTCAGATTATAGCGTTCCACGATTCTGAGGAACTGACGGATCTGGTACGGCTTGGCCTCGCCCCTGGAATCCTGGATGTTGATGATCTCGCTGATGTCGCTGCGGCGGAAAAGGTGATGGCTTCCACGAACACGATCGAGCCTGAAGCTGAATCCCTGCACCAGATCCACGAATTCCGCAAAGCGGACATTATGGGGACTCTCCAGAATGCGCTTGAGCAGCTTACGGCGGTTCATTTGACCGGTGTCTCCCCTCGAACGCCGGCTTGCTACGTCAGCCGGGAGTTCAGCCAGTTCTGGGCGCACTCGAGCGCCTTGCCCAAACCCGCCGGGTCCGTGCCGCCGCCTTGGGCGAGGTCCGGGCGGCCGCCGCCTTTGCCGCCGACAAGGGGGGTGACTTCCTTGATGAGGTCGCCGGCCTTCAGGCCTCGATCCACCGCGGACTTGCTCATGCCCGAAAGCAGCGTGACCTTGCCTTCGCTCGCGCACGCCAGGAGGACGGCGCTGGCGTCCGTCTTCTGGCGGATCCAGTCGATGGCGCTGCGCAGGGCGTCCGGCGAGGCCGGGGGGACTTCGGCGATGATGACGGTGATGCCGCTGAGAACGCAAGCGAATGCTGAAGGCTGAAGGCTAAATGCTGAAAGGGCATTCGCCGCGGAGGTGCCGTCCGTTTGGCATTCGGCATTCGGCATTCGGCATTCGGCATTGCCCTCCTCTTCCTTGCGGTCGCCGCGCTGTTGTGCCAGCGCCAGCAGCTCCGCCACGCGGTCCATCACCGCGCCGCCGCTGGCCGCGGCCTTTTGCTTCTCGAGTTTCTTCGCTTTCTCGGCGAGCTGGTCGAGCTGCTCGCGGATTTTGTGCCGCTCGAGGACGGGGAGCTGCGCGTCGGCGAGCTCCTTCTGCGCCGCGGTGAGGCGGGCGTGGAACTCCGCCTGCGGCGCGTCCCACAGTGCCGCGACCCTGTCACGCAGCGCGGCGGCGAGCGATCGCGCGTCGCGCGCGGCCTGTGCGGTCACGCCGACCACGCGGCGCACGCCCTTGGCCACCGCCTCCTCCGCGACGATGACGAAGTCCTCGATCTCGGAGGTGCGCTTCACGTGCGTGCCGCCGCAGAACTCGACGCTGTAACGCATCCACTCGGCGTCGTGAGGATTGCGCAGGAGCCAGTCGGACTTGCCGGCCTGCCGCGCGTCTTCCTCGGTGATCGGCGCCCCGATGGAGACGACGCGCACGCGCTCGGGGTATTTCTCGCCGAACACGGCGCGAAGCGTGTTGACCTTCCGCGCCGCGGCCTGATCGACGAAGTCCTCCTCGCGCGAGGCGGCGTAAACGATGTGGTCGGCGGCGATCTGCATTCTCACAAAACCCTCAATGTGCTCGATCTCCTCCTCGCTGAGCGCCTTGTTGTGAGAGAAGTCGAATCGCGTTTTGTGAGGATCGACGAGCGAGCCTTTCTGCTGAACGTGAGGATTAACCCGCTCATCCGGCGGACAGAGGGCTTCACGCAGCGCCCAGTTGAGGAGGTGGGTGGCGGTGTGGTTTTGCATCGTGGGCATACGATGTTCATGCGAAACTATAGCTTCGCATTCCTCTCCGAGTCCTACGATCCAGCCGCTAACGACTGTACCGTGATGCAGTATTGCGTCGCCGTGTTCAGACACGTGGCGCGATACATGAGTGATCTTGACAACTCCGTTTGCAGCTTTGATTTCGCCTATATCGGCGACTTGGCCACCCTGCTCTGCGTAGAATGGAGTGCGATCCAAGTGCAGTATTACTGTCTGACCGGCGTGGGCAGATCGGTCAGGTGGCGTAAATCCCCATGCCCCACCCCTAATACGGGCCTTGCACCGCAGATCCGAATCATACTTCCGCGCATCCATCCCAGGCGGGTGCTTGCTTGCATCTGCAAGGGCCGCCATTAGGAGTTGCTGCCCTACCTGATCTATCGTGATGTCTGAAGCTCGAGCTCGCGCACGAGCTGCTTCCATTAGGCGCTCGTATTCGCCAATATCAACTGTCAGCCTGCATTCCTCAGCCATTTGTTGGGTAAGATCTATGGGGAATCCATCAGTATCATGAAGCTTAAACGCATCTTTTCCAGAAATACATATCCCAACGTTTGCAGTTCGTAGTTGCTGTTCTACTTCGTCTGTATCAAGCGTAATGACCTCGTTGCTACTTGGTCGAACGAAGTTCAAGCGGGGTACGCTGCGCGTCCCAAAGGACTGTTCAATCTCCTCTTCAGTCCAACCGCCATGGGCGCCAATTCCAGCGAAAACGAGATTCCCAGCGAATCTCGCATGAGCACCTCCTATCGCCTCGGCACGAGCGCGCGCGAAATGTTTTATCCCCCGATCCAGTGTCCGCAAGAACGACGCCTCTTCATGCCGAATGATCTCCTCGACGTGCTTGACGTTCTTGCCGCCGTGCGCGGTGCGCAGTTCGGGGAACGCATCCCCCATGTGCTTCACCAGCGGTTCCACCAGGTCGCAGATGAACGGCTCGTGCATGTTGAGGTATTGCCGGCCGAAGCGGATGGCGCGGCGGAGGATGCGGCGGAGGACGTAGCCGCGACCGTCGTTGCTGGGCGTCGCGCCGTCGGTGAGGGCGAAGGTGAGCGCGCGGAGGTGGTCGGCGATGACGCGGTAGGACGAATCGATCATGAGTTGGGTATTGGAAGCCGAGGATTTCGGATTTCGGATTTCGGATTTCGGATTTAGAGAGCCCGTATCCAAACCTGCGATGCGCGGAAAGGTTCCCGTATATTGCGGCGCGCCGGTGCGTTTGCGGATGGCGTCGAAGAGGGGCGTGAAGACGTCGGTGTCGTAGTTGGTGAAGCGGCCGAGTCGGTCATGCGCGAGGCCCTGCAGGACGGAGCAGAGGCGCTCGAAGCCCATGCCGGTGTCCACGTGCTTTGCGGGAAGGGGGGTGAGCTTGCCGTCGGGGCCTCGATTGAACTGGATGAAGACGAGGTTCCAGATTTCCATCACGCGCGCGTCGCCGGCGTTGACCAGCGGTCCGCCGCTGCAGTCGGGCGTGAGGTCGATGTGGATTTCGCTGCACGGCCCGCAGGGACCGGTGTCGCCCATTTCCCAGAAATTGTCTTTCATGTTGCCGGGATGGACGTGCGACGGGTCGATGTCGGTCAGGGAGATCCACAGGTCGCGGGATTCGAGATCGGGGGGAAGGGAAGGGTTCAGGGTTTGGGGTTCGGGGTTCAGGGTTTGGGGTTCAGTGTCCTTCGCTGAACCCTGAACCCTGACCTCTGAACCCTGCATCCCGACCTCTGAACCCTGTGCACTGCCCCCAAAATACGTCGCATGAAGGCGTTCCTTGGGAATACCCCAGACTTTCGTGAGCAGTTCCCACGCCCACTGGATGGCCTCTTTCTTGAAGTAGTCGCCGAAGGACCAGTTGCCGAGCATCTCGAAGAACGTGTGGTGATAGGAGTCCTTGCCCACGTCGTCGAGGTCGTTGTGCTTGCCGCCGGCGCGGATGCACTTCTGGGTGTTGGCGGCGCGCGTGGGCAGGCCCGGCGTGGCGCCCTGCCACTTGTCCACGTCCGCGGCGTGCTGCCCGAGGAAGATGGGCTTGAACTGGTTCATGCCGGCGTTGGTGAACAGGAGCGTGGGGTCGTCGAACGGGACGACCGGCGACGACGGCACGATGACGTGCTGCTTGCCCCTGAAGAAGTCGATGAACTGCTGTCGTATTTCGTTGGAAGTCATAACTCAAACCGCGGATCTAAACCAATCAAACCACAAACTCAGGCCGACGAGACCCCAGCCCGAGACCGATCAAACCACGGACCCAGACCGATCGAACCACTCTCCCAGACCGATCATGCCACGCGTCAAATCGCGTCTTTGCCATCTTACTGGTTACGCGCTCGACGGGAGCGCCCGTCCGATGCGCGACGCGCCTCGGTCTGGCGGGTTGCTCCCGCACACCGCACGTGCCCGGTGCGACGGGTGAGGTGTGAATTGCTGGGCGAATCCCCGCACGTCAGCTCCTCCCTCGCTGGGAAGCGGTCAAGCCCGCCTCGTGCCGCAGCGGGCCGAAAGCCCCGGAATGGTAGCGGCTGAAGGGCCGTTTGTCCCGCGGGACGATGATGGCGCGGGCGCTGGGCCAAGGGTGAACGCATGTGACCGCTCGATGTTCGCGCGGTTCCCAGGTCGCGGTTGCGTTTGGCCTGGCGAGGCGAAAGAGCCGTTCCGGCTTTTGCCCCAGCCCGCTATGCTCTAAGATGAACGCGACGGCGAGACTTGGTCCCGTGGTTCCGGCTGCACGGCGCTCGACGCCCGGACGGTCGGGGCCACGGATGCACATTCGAGTGGAGGCGTGCCCGAGCGGCTGAAGGGGACGGTTTTGAAAACCGTTGTGCGGGCAACTGCACCGGGGGTTCGAATCCCTCCGCCTCCGGTTTTTCCGTCCGGGGTTGCGAGCGCCCGGTGTACTTAAGCGACGCTTCGGGCTGCACTGTTGACGGCGGGCGCACGATCAGAACGGCCAGTCCTCGACTTGCATCAAGGTCGGATCGCCCCAGGTCTTCTCGGGATGAAGCAGCCAGCGGAGAACGGCCAACATGCCGACGTGCTGACAGGCGGCCAACAAGAGGTCTCCGTCGTCGGCTTCGCTGACCGGCTTGCCCAGCGCCTCGGCGGGGATGCGGCGGGCGAGCGACTCGACCCTGGCGGACTGCGGATCGTCCTTGGGCAGGCTTCCCTCGCGCCGACGTTGTTCATGGCGCAGTCGCCAGAGCAGCGCGTGAACTTCCGCCTCCTTGGCTCGCAGCGCCGCCTCGCAGTGAACCTCCGTGTCCGCCGGCAGCAGTCCGAAGTTGAGGATCGGTTCGCGCGTGCCCGTCTCGTGCGCCCAGCACATCAGGCAATACTGCCCCCATGCTTCATGCAGGCGCAGCACCAGCTCCGTGTCGGTGGAGACCTTGATGATTTCCGCGGGAATCAGCGCTTCTCTCATGCGCGTGACGGCCCCGGGCGAGACCACGTCGATCCCGCGGATCGCGCCGTGCAGCGCAGGTCGGCGCTGCGCTGCGGTTTTAAGCTGAACGAGGTTAGCCTGGATGACAACGGCCAGTGCACGCACTTCGGCAGCGGCGCGACGAGGCGGGTGATTCGGATCATGCACCGGAAGTTCCATCGTCGTCACGACCCCTCCGTCGTCCGCCTCAGCTTGTACTTCTTGATGCGGTAGCGGAGGTTGTCGCGGCTGATGCCCAGCGCGGCCGCCGCCTTGACCTGGTTCCAGCCGCAGTCGTTCAGCGCCTTGACCACCAGCGCGCGCTCCTGATGGCGGAGCACCGACGCGTCGGGCGCGACGCCGTCTCCCTGCTCCGCCTCCGCGCCGATGGCGGAGATGTCCTGCGGCAGGTGCATGGGCAGGAGCTGCGTCCCGTCCGACATGAGCGCGGCGCGCTCGATCACGTTGGCGAGCTCCCGGATGTTGCCGGGCCAGGCGTGGCGCATCAGCATCGCCGACGATTCCGGCGTGATGCTCTTCAGCTCGACGCCCAGCTCCACGCAGGCGCGGCGCGCGAAACGATCGGCGAGGAGCGGGATGTCGTCGCGGCGGTCGCGCAGCGGCGGCATGTGGATCGGAAAGACGTTGAGGCGGTAGAACAGATCGTCGCGGAACTTGCCTTCAGCGATGGCCCGCTTCAGGTCGCGGTTGGTGGCGGCGATGATGCGGACGTCGCAGGCGATGGTGCGCGTGCCGCCGACGCGCATGAGCTCGCGCTCCTGGAGGACGCGGAGGAGCTTGACCTGCGTCGAGGGGCTGATGTCGCCGATCTCGTCGAGGAAGAGCGTGCCATGGTCCGCCAGCTCGAAGCGCCCGATGCGCTGGTTGACCGCGCCGGTGAACGCCCCCTTTTCGTGCCCGAACAGCTCGCTTTCCAGCAGCGTCTCCGTCAGTGCCGCGCAGTTGACACCGACAAAGGCCTTTTCCGCGCGGTCCGAGTTCGTGTGAATATACTTGGCGAGCACCTCCTTGCCGGTGCCGGTCTCGCCGAGGAGCAGCACGGTGGCGTTGGTGCGCGCGACGCGGTTGGCGAGGTCCAGCATCCGCCGCAGCGCCGGCGACTGCCCGATGATCTCCACGCCCGACAGCACCGTCTCGCGCAGCCCGAGGTTCTCCTTCTTGAGGCTTTCGTGCTTCTGCGCGTTGTGCGTGCTGCACGCGGCGAGGTTGGCGAAGACCTTCAGCATTTCCAGATCCGCCGGCTCGAACGGCCCGGCGCCGGCGCTGTTGAGCGCCTCCACCACGCCGACGACTTCGGACTTGTGGATCATCGGCGCGGCCAGAAGCTCGCGCGTGTGAAAAGAGATGCGGCGGTCGAACTCGGGATAAAAGTCCTTGCGCGTCGAGACATCGCGCACCCACTCGGCCTGCCGCGACTTGAGCACGTGCCCGGCGATGCCCAGCTCGGCGTCGAACTCCTCGCCGATGAGCCAGTCGCCGTGCTCGCCGACCGCGGCGGCGAAGATCAGCTTGAGCCGGCGGCGGTCGTACAGCAGGACGCTGCTGGCCTCGGCGCGCGTGACGGCCCGCGCGGCGCGGGCGATCTGCGCCAGCACCGTCTCAAAGTCGAGCGTGGAGTTGATCGCCGCCGACGCTTCCGTCAGCGCCCGCAGCGACTCCACCGGCAGATTCAGATGAGGTTCGCTTTCACCCACGGCCTGCTCGCCTGCTTGACCGCCCACCTGCGCACGCGCCGGCTTACGGCAGGATTTCGATCGGATCGCCCACGCGCAAGATACTGAAAAGCTCCTCGATGTCGGCATCGCGAAACGCCACGCAGCCGCCGGTCCAGTCGGTCCCTCGCCGGCCTCCGTGCAGCCCGATTCCGCCGCCTAGCGCCGTGTTCCAAGGCGGGCAAGCGCCGACGAGCTGCGACTGATGTATGGTCTGGGCCTCGCCGATGGAGACCATCCCGAGTTCCCTCGCTCGGCGCGCCGATGCGGCGTCGGGGTAACTCAGCCCCAGGAAGCGGTGATGTTCGCTGGCGGCGTTTCGGGTCACCACATGAAATCGGCCTTCGGGAGTTTCGCCGGTGAGGAAATCGGATCCCGCGCTCTGCCCTCCGCCACCCAGATCAACCGCAAAAGTCCAGACGAGCTGCGAACCGTCGTAGAGATACGCGACATGCCGGGATTTCAGAATGATGACGCGAGGATGCTCGATGCGCAGGACACCCGTCCCCCCCGCAAGCCCGGATGAGCGAGAGCTGGATCCGAGCAAGGTGGGCACGACGCCGGCGCCGATCAGGCAGACTAACGCCATGCGCCCCGCGCACTTTAGATAATCGAAGCCCTGTAGCACGATGCAGCCGACCTCCTGAACCTGTCCGCACTAAGCGGCACGTCTCCTGGCGCGCCAAGATACTCGCCAACCCGTGCCGAACGGGTGGAACAGCTCCCGCCGCGCCGACCGGGTGGCAGCGATCACGCCGCGCCGATCGGGTGGCACGGTCTGGCGTACTCGCCAGGCCGTGGTCAGAGCACCCGACGCAAGCCCGGTGACGGCGCCTCACCCGCTTGCAGGCAAGGCGGGCATGGCCCGCCCTACGACCACGGGGATTCCATCCGCAACCCGTTGCGCAGGAATGGTACGTTGAAAGGGGAAATAGTAAACCGTGACGTTAGCTACGGTTCATCCGTTTTCGGCCCCCCCTCAGCGTGCCCCGCGCGAACCCTGCCGCCGCGACTTTCGTAGTCATACAATGAAGACATGCTGACGCCTACGGATGAGGAACTCCTGCGCGAGTACGTCGCGGGCCGGGCGGCGGGCTTTGAATTGCTCGTTCGTCGTCACGGGTCGTCCGTGTACCAGTTCGCGCAGCGGTTCACGCACAACGGGGCGGCGTCGGAGGACGTGGTGCAGGAGACGTTTCTCCAGGTGAGCCTCTCGGCGTCGAAGTTCGAGGAGGGGCGCAAGTTCCGGCCGTGGCTTTACACGATCGCGGCCAACAAGGCGCGCGACTGGTTGCGGGGGCGGCAGCGGAAACATGAGGTGTCGCTGGATGCGGGCATCGGCGCTGAGCCGGATGCGCACAAGCGATTCGTCGAACTGCTCCACGTGGAGGCGGCGGACCCCAGCGAGGAGTTGGAGCATCATGACAACCGGCGGGCGGTGCGGAGCATCGTGGAGGAGATGCCCCGCGGACTTTGGGAGGTGCTGGTGCTGGCGTACTACCATCACTTCCGATACCGGGAGATCGGGGAGATTCTGGGCATCCCGCTGGGCACGGTGAAGAGCCGCCTGCACGCGGCGATTGCGTACTTTGGAGAACGCTACCGGGAGGTCCATCAGACGCGACCCAACGCCGCTCGGCGGATCGACGATTTGGATGAGAATCACTAATGGAGCGCCGCAGGGCGGCGATGGTCGATGACGCGTGCGACGCTTAACGAGAGGCCCTGCGCACGAGTGTGGGCTTCTGAACAAGGCCGCGAAACAAGACCGACGGAAACGCATCTTGGATTCCAAACCGACGAAACCCGTTGAAGACCTGATCATCGATCGACATCTCGATCAGATCGACGAGGATGACCGCGCCTGGCTCGCGGCGCGAGCGGATCAGGACGCTGCCCTTCGCAATCGGGACGAGGCCGCGGGACGCATCCTGCAGCGGCTCGACGCGCACTGGGCCGCCCCCGCGCCGTCGAACCTCACGGAGAAAGTTCTGCGCTACGTGGAGGCCCATCGGGCAGAGGGCGTGGCGGAACCGGCGGGATCGAAGTCCGCCGGTGCGGTGTCTTCGACCCAGGAACCGGCCCGCCTGCCGGGCATGACGTCTGCATCGGATCGCGGATACCCCGGCCGCATGGTCCGCTTTTCGCTGCGCGACTTGCTCGCCGTGGCGGCGTGCATCGGGCTGTTTCTCGGCGTGATGATCCCGACAATGCAGCGGCTGCACAGCCACGCGCGGCGCGTGCAGTGCGTGGGGAACCTCGAGTCCATCTCGCAGGCACTTAGCGCCTACGGGCGCGAGTTTGGCGGCGCGCTGCCTCATGCGGGAACCCTCACCGGGGCTTCATGGCTCTACGCTCCCCCCGCCGGCGCTCCGCACCTGTCCAACAGCCGCCATCCGTATCTGCTCGTCGGATTCGGCTACCTGCCGCAGGAGAGCAAGTTCCGCTGTCCATCCAGCCCCGCGAGCGGGCGCGCCGAGCCCAGCGGCATTGACGAGGCCATTGCCGCGGTCATCGCGCCGCGCGATGACTTCGCGGATCCGGCGTCGTGTTCTTACGACAGCCTCAACATGGCCGGTCCTGCGCCGAACCTCTTCGACGCACCGCAGCAGGCGTACATGAGCGATACGAATCCGCTGTTCGTCAACGGCGTCTTCCGCGAGTCCGTCAACCCGAACAACACGAACTCACCGCTCCATGACTCAGGCACGGGGCAGAATGTGCTTCAACTGGACGGCGCGGTGAACTGGCTCACGTCGCCGTTCCGCACCCGGCGGGACAACCTCTGGCTCGCCGGCGACCTCCACCACTACACCGGCACGGAAACACAGAGCGACGCCGATGACGCTTTCCTTGTGCCGGCCACCCCGGCGCCGCCCAAGGCCGGAAAACGCACGCCTTGAGCCGGCGCGAGGCGTCAGGCGAATCAACCAGCGGAACTCGGCGAGCCCGTAAAGGCCCCGCTTGAGTCTCAATCTGAGTCCGGTGCGCAACGCGTTGGTCGTTTTGAGGTTGCCACGCGGCGTGCCCTTGAACGGCGAAGGGGCACAACGCCTCCCATCGATTTCCCTGCACGATCGTAAGTTCATGCCCTTCCAAAGCCCGGCAACCGAAGCCAACTGGAGACTCAGCCCACGGCTCCTGGTTGCTCTGCGGACGCAGAAGTGATCGTGGGGACCATCCTCAGGGATGGTCACTGCGAGGCATTCTACTGGACTGGGGAGGAAGGCGTCGCGCCCATGGGGGACTTCCAGAGAGGCGGATCTTCCAGAGTGGCCATTGGAGTTCCGGGCGACGTGAAGTGGATCATCGGGCATGGATCGTCCCGTCGATCCGATCCGCTCATGGAGGCTTTTCGCGGGAGAGGAGACGGCCGCTTTGCTCAATTGGGCGCTCCATCCCGGCGGGCGGCCTGCGATCGGGGCGTCTGCTGTGTCGAGCGTTCGAGGGAACAGTGGTTCGCGGCTCGTCGGCGATGCAGCGGCCCAGCTTAGACCCGCGTCCTGGTCCAGCGTCCCGGAAGATAGATGCACGTCGCGGCGACCGCGCGCCAGGTCATGTCGGAGAACATGCCCACCCAGGCGCCGGGCAGTGCGCCGTGTCGCACGATGCCGAAGTAGTAGCCCAGAGGCAGGCGGATCGCCAGCATCCCCACGGCGGTGATGAGCAGCGGAAGCCTTGTGTTCCCCGCGCCGCGCAGCGCGCCGATGTACACGATGGAAATCGCCAGGCAAGGCTGAAAGAACGCCAGCGTGCGGAAGGGTGCCGCGCCGACGGCGTGCACCAGCGGATCGCGCGCGGCCATCACGTGGAAGATGGGATCCGAGAAGACGTAGAAGAATACGGCGGCGGCGAGGATCAACATGCCGGATTGGAGCACGCCCTCGTGGCCCGCGCGCCGCGCCCGCTGGACGTCGCGCGCGCCCAACGCTTGCCCGACGATGGTCGCCGTGGCCGTCGCCCAGGCCAGCGCGGGCAGGTAGCTGAGGCTCTCGATGCGCACGGCGATGATGTGGGCGGCATACATCGCCTTGCCCGCCGGCCCGGCGTCCAGCTCCGAGATGATCCGCAGGAACATGAACTGCCCGAACCACATGATCAGCCCATCGACCGCCGCGGGCAGGCCGATGAGCAGCAGCCGCCGCAGCGTCTCGCCCTCGACGCGCAGCGATCCGTGCCCCAGCTTCAGCCCCATGCGCCCGCGCAGCAGCACGAGCAGCGCCAGCGCGCCGCCGCACCAGCGCGCGATCACCGTTCCGGTGACGATCCCGTTGACACCCATCTCGGGAAAAGGGCCGGTCCCGTACACCAGCGCCCATGAAATCGCCATGTTCAGGACGTTCATCACGGCGTAAATGAGCATGGGCGTGCGCATGTCGCTCGCCCCGCGCAGCGCCGCGCCCGTGGTGAGCATCACGCTGACGGCCACGTAGCCCAGCGAGTCGTACCGCAGGAAGTCGATGGTGATCACGCCCGCCTCGCCGGTCATGTTCTGCCAGGCCGCGAACCCCGGTGCGGAGAGCGCCAGCGCCAACGCCACGACAAGCCCCGTGCACACGGCCAGTGGAATGGACTGGTTGCAGACGCGATCCGCACCCTCGAAGTCGCGCGAGCCGACGTGTCGCGCGACCAGCGCCGTCGTGCCCACGGCCACCAGCGAGAAGAGCAGCGTGGCGAACCAGCTTACGTAGGCCGCCAGTCCGACGGCGTTGGTGGCGGTGGTGCTGATCTGCCCCGCGAGGTACACGTCCCACATGCCCACGCAGGCGTTGAGGAGCTGCTCGCCGAGCACGGGGAGCGCGAGGACGAACAGCGTGCGCCGCAGGTCGCCGGATGTGACGGCATCGACCTGCGCCAGCGATTCTGCGGAACTTGCGCCTTCGCCGTCAGTCATGGTGTGGCGGTGCTCCCGCAAGAACCCGCGGGCCGTCCGCACTGTAGGGCGCGCGGCCCGCGCGGTCAAAACGTGAGGGCCGATACGCACGGTGGCCTTCAGGGAAACCGCAGGCGAACTTCGCGGGAGGGCGGAAAACCTCGCGCAAGGGTGGCACGGTCTGGCGTGCTCGCAAGGCCGTGGGGAGTGAGCAACCCATACGCGTTCGTTCGCCTCACGGGTCCGCTGCTGCGGGGGGTGGCATGGCCTGGCGTACTCGCCTGGCCATGACGAGCAAGAGACCGACGCTGCGTCCTGGCTGCCACGGGTCCGCAGCAGCAGACCCGTGCCACGCGCCATGCGACGCATCGTGCAAGCCGTCGTGCGACGCGCAGGCCCAGAATCCGCGGAGTGAGAGCTTGGGCGTAGCATCCCGCGCGAGTACGATCCTGCTCGAGTCAGGATGGTTCGCATCGTCGGTCTGATCTGAAGGCCAGATTCGCTGTGCGCAGCCGTCCCCGTGTCCGCATTCTGAGCAGGGCCAGCATGAGCGACGCTTCGCCTGACAAGCTTCGATCCGATCGTATGGCCCGCGTGCAGGAGGTGGTGCACGACACGATGCGGCGGCGCGCGCGGGGAGAGCGCCTGCCCGACGAGGTGGTCATCACCGCGCATCGCGAGCTGATGCCGGAACTCGGCGCGGCGCTCACCAGCCTGGCCGTTGAGGCGACGCAGGCGATTCCCCCCGCCGGGAGAAGACCGCCCGCGACACCTCCCGCCGCCGGGTCCGCAGGCGATGGAGTCGATTCAGCATCGATCGACTTCGGCGGACGATCGGCGGCGCACAGCGCCCGTGCGGCGGACCCCTCCGGCAGCAGCGCCGCGCCCGCCGATGTCACCCTCGCGCTGGGCCCGCGCGATCGATCCCCGCGATCGACGCCTGCAACCAGCGAAGCTCGCGTGCCTCCCGAAATCCGCACGCTCATCCCCGGCTACGAGATCCTGCAGGAAATCAGCCGCGGCGGGCAGGGCGTCGTGTATCTCGGCATCGAGCAGGCCGCCAAGCGCCGCGTGGCGATCAAGCTCCTGCTCTCCGGCGCGGCCGCGTCCGACGTGATGCGCCGGCGGTTCGAGCGCGAGATCGAGCTGGTCGCGCAGCTTAAGCACCCGAACATCATCTCCATCTACCATTCCGGCGAAACGCCCGACGGTCGACAGTTCTACGTGATGGACTACGTGGACGGCGTGCCGCTCGACCGCTATGTCCGCGACCGGCAGCTCGGGCTTGAGCCGACGCTGACGCTGCTGATCGACGTGTGCGAAGGCATTCAATACGCGCATCAGCGCGGCATGATCCACCGCGACCTCAAGCCCGGGAACATCCTCGTCGAGGAACAAGCGAGCGATTCCGGCGCTTCCCGCGTCGGCGCCGCTTCTGTCGCGCCCCAGCACCCGGAGAGCGGGGTGCCGGTGCCGCGCATCCTCGACTTCGGGCTGGCCAAGCTCGTGGACGCGCCGACGGACCGCATGGTCTCCATCAGTCAGGAGGTCGTCGGCACGCTGCCGTTCATGTCGCCCGAGCAGGCCACCGGACGACAGGACGAGGTGGACACGCGCACCGACGTGTACGCGCTGGGCGTGATGGTGTACTGCCTGCTGACCGGCGAGTACCCGTATGTGGTTGTCGGCAGTCTGCTCGAAGTGGTGCACAACATCACCGACACCGCGCCGATGCCGCCCATCAAGAAGTGGCACGCCTCGCCGAATGGGCTGCGACGGAAGATGTCGAAGCAATGCCCGTTCGACGAAGACGTGCAGACCATCGTGCTCAAGGCGCTCGCCAAGGAGCCGGACCGGCGCTACCAGAGCGCCGGGGATCTCGCCAAGGACTTGCGGAGATATCTACAAGGCGAGGCCATCGAAGCGCGCAGCGACAGCGGCTGGTACGTGTTTCGCAAGACGGTGCGGCGGTACCGATTTGGGCTGGGCATGGCCGCGGCGTTCATGCTGCTCATCGCGGGATCGGCCGTGGGGCTGCTGTTCATGTACCGCGAGCAGGGCGTGCTGCTGACCGAGGTGAAGACGCAGAAGGAGCGGGCCGTCGAGTCGCAGCGCGTCGCCGAAGTCGCCGGCGAGAAGGAGAAAGTCGCGCGCGGGATCGCCGATGATCGCGCGATCGAGGCTCAGCGGCAGGCGTATCTGGCGTCCATCGGGGCGGCCGACGCGGCGCTGCGCGCGGGCGACGTCCTCGCGGCGAGCCGGCGGCTGGAGCTTTCGGCCGAGCCGCTGCGGGGCTGGGAATGGCGGCACCTGATGACGCTGGTGGACCGCAGCACGGCGACGCTCGCCGGCGCCAACGCGGCCGCCAACGACGTGACGTTCACGTCGGAGGAGTCGCTGGTCGCCGCGGCGTATGCGGACGGCTCGGTCGTGGTCACGGACATGCGCACGCGCACGCCGCGCTCGACGTACAAAGCCCACGAAGGCGAAGCCACGTGCGTGGGCTTCAGCCCGGATCGCAAGCTGCTCGCGTCGGGCGGGCTGGACGGGCTGGTGGTGCTGCGCGACCCGGCCACCGGCGAGGTGCTCAAGACTCTGAAGGGGCACACGAGCGGTGTCACGCGGCTGGCATTCCATCCCGACGGCGCCCTCCTCGTCTCCGCGTCGCGCGACGGCACGCTGCGCCTGTGGACGATTCCTGATGGATCGGAGGCCGGCACGCTGTCCGGACACGAAGGGTGGGTCACGTCGCTGGACTTCAGCTCGAACGGGCAGCGCGTGCTGTCCGGCGGCATGGACGGGCGCGTCAACGTGTGGGACATCGCGGCGAAAAAGGCGGTGCTGGCCTTCAGCGGCCACGCGCAGGCGGTCAGCGCGCTGGCGGTCAGTCGATTCGGCGACATGGCCGCCTCGGCGTCGTGGGGCATGATCAAAGTGTGGAACCTCTCCACGGGCCGGGAGCAGACCACGCTGCGCATCGACGGCGGCGACGTGGGCGCGGTGGCGATCAGCCCGGACGGCACGCGCGTGGCCGCGGGGTCCGCCGACGGGGGCCTGCGTTTGTACGACGCCACGAGCGGATTCGAGATCAGCGTCCTGCGCGGGCACGTGGACCGCATCCTCGCCGTCTCGTTCAGCCCGGAGTTTTCGTGGATCGGCACGGCGTCGGCGGATCGCACGGTGAAGCTCTGGGACGCCGGATCGGCCGAGCAAGGGTCCATGCCCGTCCACGCCGCCGGCGCGGGCGCTGCGGCGGTGAGCGAGGACGGCAGGCTCATCGCGCTGGCGCTTCCGCCGCGCGGTAAGGGCGAAGGTCCGGTGGCGCTGTACGACGCGCGCAGCGGAAAAGTCCTGCGCGAGTTCAACGCGCACGAGGGGAACCTGTCGGCACTGGCCTTCTCCGCGGATGGCGGCACGCTCGCCACCGGCGCTTCGGATCGCCGCATCAAGCTCTGGGATGTCCAACGTCTTTGCGAGGATGGGGAGAAAGGCAAGGGCGACGCCGCGCCGACGGCGACATTCGACCTCGCCGCAGCGCCGATGTGCATGACGTTCGCGCCGTCGCAGGCCGTCCTCGCCGCGGGGCTTGAGAACGGGGACGCCGTCTTGTGCGACGTCGGCGGGGGGGGGGAAAGCGGCGCGCCGCGAGTCTTGAAAGGCCACAGCGACGCGGCGTCCTCGCTGGCGTTCAATGCGGAGGGATCGCTGCTCGCCACCGGCTCCTGGGACGGCTCGGCGAAACTCTGGAACGTGGCGGATGCGACCCTGAAGGCGGAGCTGAAACCGAATGCCGGTTCAGGCGGAGCGGGTGCGACGAGCGGAACAGGCGGGACGGGAGCGACGAGCGGGGCGGGCGGGGCGGGGGCGGGGAGCGAGGCAGGTCGAACGGGCGGTTCGGGCGCGGCAAGTCCGCCGATCCTGTCCGTGGCGTTCAGTCCCGACGGAGCAAGCGTGCTGACGGGCGGCAGGAGCGGGCGGGTTACGCGTTGGGACATTGCATCGCAGCGGTCGGAGCTGCTGGCGGTGGTCGGCATGTCGGATGTCACCGCGCTGAAGTTCACGCCGGACGACGGGCGCCTGGCGGCCGGGTTGCAGAACGGCGCGGCGTGCCTGCTCGACCCGGGCACGGGCGAGGCGCTGCTGACGCTGCGCGGGCACGAGAAGCCGCTGGTGGACATGACGTTCGTGCAAGGCGGAACACGGCTCCTGACGACGTCCAGCGACGGCGTGGTCCGCACGTGGGAAGCGCCGCGCTGACGGCGCGTCGCGCCCTCACCCTCGAATCACCCAACCGATCAGCTCACTGAACTTCGGCGCCTTGCCCTGCGAGAGCAGGCCGATGCGGAACACGCGCCCCGCCGCAAACACGCACGCCGTCGTCGCCGCCAGCACCAGCACCATCCCCAGCACCGGCTGCCACATCGGAATCCCCGGCGGGACCGCCATGCGCACCAGCATCAGCATGGGGGTCGCCGGCGGGAACAGCGAGGCGATTACGGAGAAGTTCGCGGCCGGCTCCTTGACGACGTTCACCCACAGGAAGAACGGGATCATGATGACGAGCATCATGGGGGTGATGAGGTTCTGCGCTTCCTTCAGGTCGTTGACGGCCGCGCCGACGGAAATGAACAGCGAGCCGTACATCAGCACGGCGAGGCACTGGAAGACGATGAACCACACGATGAGGTGCGAGGGAAAAAGGGAGCCGAAGCCCGTGTAATTCAAGGCATACAGCCCCCCGGCGAAGTAGAACGTCACGATCACCAGCGACACGCCCACGGTCCCCAGGAGCTTGCCCATCATGATCTCGAAGGGCGACGCGCACGCCACCAGCACCTCCGCGATGCGCTGCATCTTCTCTTCGAGCACGCTTTGCAGCAGCGGCTGCGCGGTGATCATCACCACCATGAACATGAGGATCAGCATCCCGAACGGCAGAAAGAAGCTCGCCAGCTCGTTGGTCTTCTCGGCGGCCTGGAAGTTGCCGGCGGCGTCGCGCGTGACCAGACCGAGGTTCTCCACCCACACCGGCGTCAGCGCCTTCATAACCATGCCCGTGTCGAGGTTCAGCGCCTTGAGCCGCTGCTCATGCGCCATCTTGGAGATCGAGCCGCGCAACCAGTTGTGCACGTCGTCGTAAGTCGGGTTGTTGCTGTGGTAGGCGACCGCCGCTTTCGACGGCGCGTCCACGGGCGCGGGATCGAGCACCTCGGGCGGCACGATGAAGAAGGCGAACAGCTTGCCCGCGCGAACGCGGTCTGAAAGCTCGAGCGATTGCGCGCGGAGCGCGTCGGGCGTCGCTTCCGCGGGGGGCGGCTCAACCGTCACGACGAAACGCGGACGCACCTGCTTGCGCGACTCGCCTTCGCCCTGGAAGATATCGGTGGTGTTCCGCCGCTGGGCCTCGGCCAGCAGGCTTACGGAGAGCTTTCCCGTGCAATCCACGATGGCGATGTGCTTGTCCTTCACGTCCACCTTGTCACGCAGCAGCACCTGCACGGCGATGCTTCCGAACATGAAGACGGGCATGGCGATAAGCGAGACGAAGAAGGTCTTCGTGCGGATCGCGGCTTTGAACTCGCGGACGGCGATGACGATGGTCTTTCGGGTCATGGGTGGATGCTCTCAGGAAGTGAGGGAGACTCCGGTTGCGGGCTGCGCCTCGGCCGGCTCGGGGCGGGCGATGCGGATGAAGATGTCGTGCAGCGTGGGGCGCGCGACCTCGAAGTGGGCGACGCGGCCCTTTCGCATCAGCGTCTCCAGCACGCGCTGCGAATCCGCGCCGGGCGTCATACGCAGCTCCTGCAGCCGCCCGAAGTCGGTGACGTGATCCACGCCCGGCAGACCGCCGAGGCTCTGTCCGTTGCCTTCCACGCGCACGCGCAGCGTGTCATATCCGTACTCCCCCTGGATCGACTCCATCGTCCCGTCGAGCACTTTGCCGCCCTTGTAGATCATGAAGATGAAGTCGCACATCTTCTCGGCCATGGCCATGTCGTGCGTGGAGAAGATCACGGTGGTGCCCGCGCGGCGACGCTCGAGGATGGCCTCGCGCAGATCCTCCGTGCTGACCGGGTCCAGCCCGCTGAACGGCTCGTCGAGGATGAGCAGGTCGGGCGCGTGAATGACGGCGGCGATGAACTGGATGCGCTGGCTCATGCCCTTGGAGAGGGTTTCGACCTTCTTGTCCGCCCATTCTGAGAGGCGCAGGCGCCTCAGCCAGTCGTTGATCGGGCCTTTGAATTCCCTGCGCCCGTGGATTTCCAGGAAGAACTGGAGCAGGTCGCGGACCTTCATCTTCTTGTACAGCCCGCGCTCCTCCGGCAGGTAGCCGATGCGGTGGTTGGCGGCGGCGCTGCGGTCCTCGCCGAAGACGCGGATGGCGCCGGAGCCGGGGTCGGGGTAGTAGATGCGCATGATCATGCGCAGCGTGGTGGTCTTGCCCGAGCCGTTGGGTCCGATGAACCCGTAGATCGAGCCGGCCGGGACGCTGAGCGTCAGATCGTCCACGGCCCGGCAACCCTTGAAGGTTTTGGACACGCGGACCAGTTCAACCGCATTCATGTCGATGCTCGCCTGCGCGGGGCGGCGTCGTGCGAGAGGAGAGGCGTGGACACACACCACACACGCATACCCCCGTCACCCTGCCCGCCCCACACGGTCGATCATCGTTCGGCATCGCGTCGGATTCAACCCGCCCGCTGCACGGACTTGTCCCCACCGCGGTCCAAGGCGCGACACATTCCGACGCGAGTGACGGAAAGTCGCCTTCGTCGAGGGAAGACTTGAGGGGAGGATATGACCGCAGGCTTGCCGATGCACGCGCCGATGGGCAATCGGTTGACGAATTGGAGCGGCTACGTTGCGTTGAAAGAAAGCTACCGAGTCTCCAGTTGGCTCCGGTTGCCGGGTTTTGGAATGGCATGATATGACGATGGTGCAGGGCAATCGTCGGGAGGTTCTGTGCTCCGGAGGGGCACAAAGGCACGCCGCGCCCAACCTCAAGGCGAGCAACGCGTGGCGCACCGGAGTCAGATGAAGACTTCAGAAAAGAGCTTTCCGGAAGCCAATCGACAGGCGGACTGAACGAGCCTTGGCGCTCTGGACCTCTGCCTTCGCGGGCGTGACGATGCCCATGCGCGCTTCTACGTTGGGATTGGGCGGCTCGGCGTGGGCTTCTCACCCAGCGCGACTGATCCGGAGGTACGAATGAAATCACGTAAACGTATCAAATCTGTCTGCCTGATGATGACGGTCTGGGCGCTAGCCGCTTGGGTAACGACAGCGGCGCTCGCCGCATCGGAGACCGCAGGAGCGCTGCCAACACGGCAGGCGGCCGTGGCGCAGGAGGGCGCGACGCCGGCTGCTCAACCCGGGACGCCGGCTGCTCAACCCCCGTCCGCGGAATTCTCGTCTCCGGACGTGGAGGCGCTCCTGGAGCCGATTCGCGCCAAGCATGAGATTCCGGGCATGATCGGTGCGATTGTGAAGGGCGAGGCGGCTGGTCGGATCGGGGCCGTCGGCGTTCGCAGGCTCGGTTCGCCGCAGAAGATGACCCTCCTCGACAAGGTGCACATCGGCTCGGACACGAAGGCCATGACCGCCACGCTGCTGGCGATGTTCGTCGAGCAGGGGAAGATCAAGTGGGGGACCACGATCGCGGAGGTGTTCCCTGAACTCGGGGAGAAGATTCATGCGGACTACCGCGGCGTCACGCTCGAGCAATTACTCACGCATCGTGGCGGCGTGCCCACGGACTTAAGCGCCAACGGGCTGTGGGCGAAACTCTGGGCGCATGGCGGCACGCCGACCGAGCAGCGGCGAACCTTGTTGGAGGGCGTGGTAACCGTTCCGCCGGCGGTCAAACCCGGCGAGAAGTTCATGTACGCCAACGCCGGTTACGCCATCGCCGGGCACATGGCCGAGACGCTTGCGGGCAAGCCGTGGGAATCGCTCATGCAGGAAAAACTCTTCGGCCCGCTGGGCATGACCTCCGCCGGGTTCGGCGCGCCAGGAGACGCGAAGCTCGTCGATCAGCCGTGGGGGCACGCGGGCAAGAAGGGGAACCTGACTCCGATGCCTCCCGGCAAGATGGCCGACAACCCCGCCGCGATCGGACCGGGGGGGACGGTCCATTGCAGCGTCCCCGACTGGGCGAAGTTCGTGGGGCAGCACATCATCGGCGAACGCGGCGAGTCCAAGCTGCTTAAAGGCGAGACGTTCACCAGGTTGCACGCGCCTGCGGCGGGGCAGGAGTACGCCTGCGGCTGGGGCGTCGCCCAGCGCCCGTGGGGCGGGCGGGTCTTGACCCACGCGGGGAGCAACACGATGTGGTACTGTGTGGCCTGGGTCTCGCCGGAGAAGAATTTCGCGGTCCTGGTCGCGTGCAACTGTGCTCACGAGGAAGCGGCACAAGCCTGCGACGAGGCCGCGGCGGGGTTGATTCAGTTGCATCTTGGCGGAAAGTAAGATGCGACCATCGCGGGCAGGGGCGGTCATGCAGTGAACTGAATCTCCAGTTAGCTCTGGTTGCCGAGCTTTGGAATTGCAGAAACTTACGATCCCGAAGGGAAATCGACGGGAGGTGTTGTGCCCCTCCGGGGCGCGAAGGCACGCCGCGTTGCAACTTCAGGGCAAACACGGCGCTGCGCACCGGAGTCAGATGGAGACTCAGGTTCAATGGTGATTCGAAGCGAGGGGATTGGCAGATGTTGATCGGCGTGACCGGCGCGACCGGGTTTCTTGGCAGGTACATCGTCGAGCAACTCGTCGGCGAGGGGCATCGGTGCCGCTGCTGGCATCGATCGACGTCGGATCGCGGCGGATTTGACGACTTGGAGGATTCGATCGAGTGGGTTCCAGGAGAGTTGGGCGACGATGCCGCGGCGAAGTCGCTGGTGCGCGGCACGGAGGCCGTGGTACATGCCGCGTTGGACCGTCCCGGCACCGGGTTCCGCGGCGCGGAGGGCGACCTCATCGAGTTCGTCCGGCGCAACGTCGGCGGGACGATCCGGCTCATCGAGGCCGCCCGCGCGGAAGGAGTGGGGCGGTTCATCTTCATCTCGACGTGCGCCGTGCATGAGGTGGTGCTGGAGGACCGTCCCCTCGACGAGGCGCATCCGATGTGGCCCCTGTCGCATTACGGCGCGCACAAGGCGGCGATCGAGGAGTTTGTGTACAGTTTCGGGCTGGGGCACGGCTTCCCGATTTGCGCGCTGCGTCCGACGGGCATCTACGGCGTCGCGCGGCCTGTTCAGGAGAGCAAGTGGTACGAAGTCATCCAGACAGTGAAGCGTGGCGAGCCGGTGGCGTCGTCGAAGGGCGGCAAGGAAGTTCACGCCGGCGACGTCGCGCGGGCGGTGAGCCTCCTGCTTGGCGCCGAGGGGATCGCGGGGCAGTCGTACAATTGCTACGATCGCTATGTGGCGGAGCAGGACGTGGCGCTGATCGCGCGCGAGCTTGCGGGCGGCGACAGCGAGATTACGCCGCTGAACAAAGGTCCGAAGCATCAGATCGACACTTCGAAGCTCCGCGCGCTGGGGATGGAGTTCGGCGGCGAGCCGCTGCTGGAAAGCACGATCGGGGAGTTGCTGGAGACGGAGGAGTGAGCAATCAAAAAGTCGGTCGCAGCCCGGCAGGTGCACAACGCAAGGTAGTTCGTCGTGAAGCGGACCGCTGTTTGGCCGGCTTCAGCCGGACGGTTTTTGCCGCCGCCTTCAGGCGGTGGGCGCGTGCGGTCGTTGCGCCATGAGCCGGCCTTCAGCCGGTTCGTTCTTCGAAATCGAAAAGCCCGGCTGAAGCCGGCTTAGAGCTGAAACTGGGTTTGGATTACTCCCCCTGCTTGAAGCAGGGGGCAATGGCTGGTCGGCTGAAGCCGACCTCATCGACCAGCCGAGGCCGAGGCGGCGCGTGGCTTTTACTTTTGAATGAACGGAGTGCCCAATGAGCGACTCACGTTTGCATGATCCTCTGACTCGGGCGCGGTTTAGTTTTGTCCTCCTGCTGGCCGCGACGGCACTCGCGGCGACTTCCGCGATCGGCATGGGCGCGGCGCAGGACGCAAAGCCCGGCGAGCCAAAACCCTCCGCCCCGGCGCCTGCTCCAAGTCCCGCTGGACCCGCGTCACCGTCCGGCACGGCATTGCTCGACGTGATCCCCGCCGACGCATGGGCGGCCATTACTTGGCGCGACATGCAGGGCTTCGAGCAGAAGCTGGCGAGGCTTTTCGGGCAGATCGACTTCTCGCTGCCGCTCACGCCTTCGATGGGCCTGAAGGCGTACCTCAACATCCTCGAGGGCGTCAGCGAAACCGGCGACGCCGCGCTGGTTCTCCTTGCGCCGGCGGGAACGGAGAGCGGCTCAGACCTCGGCGCCCGCTCCGTCATCGTGCTGCCCGCGAAGGACTACGACGCGATGCTCAAGGGGCTTCAGCCCGCACCCGCCGCGGGCGGGATCAGCCGGATCGTCATGCGCGAGCAGCCGTCGTTTGCCGCCAGGAAGGGCGGCTTCGCGCTCTTCTCCGAGAAAGAGGAAACGCTGCGGCGCATGCTCGACGCGAAGGAGCCGCTCGCGCGAAAGTTCTCCGCACATCAGCTCGAGCGCTACGCGAAGAACGACGTGTCCGCCTGGGTGAACATGGCGTCGATCACAGCCAGCCAGGAGTTCAAGGACTTCCTCAAGGAAGGCGGAGTGCGCGAGCTGTTCATCGACTCCTTCGAGGATTGCCGGCAGGTTCAGCTTTCCATTCGACTCGTGGAGGAAGGGCTTCACGCGGAGACGCTGTGGAGCGCCGGCGGGGATGCCGTCGGCGCACCGGCACGCCTCAATGCCGGCGCGCTGCTGGCCGGGCTTCCCGCGGAAGGATACGCGGTGGGGGGGGGGATCGTTTTTGCCAAGCCCGCCGAGCCGCAGGACTGGATCGATCTCCTGATGGGCATCGGCGATGCCGGAGGGCTGCTTGATCCGGTGAAAGGCAGGCGGATCAAGGAGGCTTGCGCGGCGATCACCGCGCACGTGAAAGCGCTGCGCGGGGTCATCACGGCGCTGCCGCCCGGTGCGGACGGTTTGGGGTCGATCACGCAGATCGTCGAGACGGACGGTCAGTGCGACGTGATTCTCGCCGGCATTGAGGTCTGGGCAAACGTGCTGAAGCAGGGGCCGTTCAAGGATCCTGCCATTAATGTGCTCTGGGCCACCGTCGAATTCAAGCGCGACGCCGAGACGATCGGCGATGTGAAAGTGCACCACATTTCGGCGGACTGGTCGAAGATCGAACACGTGGACCTGCCGAAGTTGCAGGCGATTCTGGGCAAGGACGCGCCGAGGCTGCGGATGGGAGTGGTGGGGGACAAGCACCTCGTGATCACCTTCGGCGGCGGCGCCGCGCCCTTCGAGGCTGCTGCGAAAGCCATCAAAGCGGGAGGCTCTCCAATCACTGAGCTTGAGCCGGTTAGCAAAGCCACGGGTTTCCTCTCCGCCGAAGGTTCCGCGCGCGCGTTTCTGGATCCGGCTCGGTTTTCGCAGTTGATTCGAGCGATCGTCCATGAGCTGGAGGGATCGTCGGATTTCGCCATGGGCGATGTGCATGATCCCATCTGCGTGTTGCTCCGCGGCGCGGGGCCAGGCTCGAAGGAGTACGACGTGTTCATTCCGGTGGAGGTGGTCCGCGGATTGAAGGAAGCGGCGCTCGTCGCGCCTCCGCGTCAGCCGGCCGAACCCGCGAAGGGCGGCGGTTGAGGCTCATTGAAATCCTGTTCTCGGCTTGCGAGCCGCGGACTTCAGTCCGCGCGGATCCGCGTGTGCAAAAGCGGTTTCCGCTTCGGGTTCGCCGCTGCACGAATTCGGATGGTTGTCCCGTCGCCAACGATTCGCGCGATCTGAAGATCGCGGCTCGCTTGAGTCACTTGACGATGGCGCAGTTCGGCAGCTTTTCGCCGAGGCGATTGGCGGCTTCGTCGGTGATGCCCGTCCGGCGGATGACGAGCCGCTTCAGCTTGGGCATCCTCTCGAACAGCTTGCACGACGCGTCCGTCAGTTTGAGGTCGTAGAGGTAAAGCTCTTCGATCGAGGCTGCCAACGGCTCAAGTCGGGCGACGCCGGCGTCCGTCACCTTCGTCCCCGCCAGCGAGAGCGTCTTAAGTGCCGCGAGCTTGCCGAGCGACTCCAGCCCTTCGTCGCCTACGCCGGTCCCGCCCAGCAGCAGCGACTCCAGCGTGCGGAACTCCGCCAGCGCGGGCAGGCTCGAACTGCTCACCTTCGTCGCCGTGAGGTTCAGCCGCGTCAGCCAGCGGAGCTTCGCCAGCTTGCGCAAGCCTTCGTCCGTCACGCCCGTCTTCGAGAAGTCGAGAATCTCCAGCCGGGACAGTTCCGCCAGCGGCGCCAGCGCAGCATCCGAGACATTGCTCTCCGAAAAGTCGAGCCGCGCAAGCGCCTTCAGCGGCGTCAGCACGCGAAGCGCGTCGGACTCGCCCAAATGCTGATTCCCCCGCAGCATCAGTTCGGCAAGTTTCGTCCGCTCGGCAAGGCGCGCCAGCCCCTGCCGGTCGATCTGGGTCGGAAGCTCAAGCACTTCGATCGCCTCCAACCGCGCGACCGAACCCATGCCGTCATTCGTGACTTTAGTCTCCGCCAGTCGAAGCACGTGCAGCCGTTGCATCGGCGCAAGCAACCTCAGCCCTTCATCGCCGATCTGCGTGTGCCGCAGGTCCAGCTCCAGCAGGCCCGTGAGCGCCGCCAGGTTTTTCAGATCGCCGTCCTTGACGCCCGTCCGTCGCAAGGACAACGCCTGCAGGCTGTTCGCCTTAAGGTCCGTGAGCGGCGACAGGTCGGCCGCCCCCTCCTCCGAAACCGTGAGCATGATGTCGTGACCGGAGGGAACGAGGATTTGCCCTTTGGCGTCCGCCCATTCGTCCCAGGGGATGTCCGGCTGGGCGCCGATGGGGCGGATAAGCAGCGTGCCCAGCGAGCGGCTTTCCGGAAGGAGGAAGAGCTTGCGCGTGGGGCGGGGCGGCTCTTGCCTTGCGGGCTGGGGGCGCGAGGCGGGCTTGGCATCCTGAAGCGCGGCACCGGCGAAGGTGCAAAGCGAAACCCCGCACACTAGGGCGATGCGTGCTTTCAGAACTGCTCTCATGGTTCATTCCACCCAAGTCGAATCAGGTCGCGGCGCAATTCCCCAAATGTCTACGTATTCGAGGCTTATTCGGCAGTTGCCGATCCGCCCGGCGCGTCCCGCTCAATCCACAGGCGGCTCCGGCGGCGGTCGCCAACAGGCGGCGCAGCGCGGCTCAAACGCATCCGGACCGCCGATGATGTCGCCGCCGACGATGGGCGTCAGACGCTGGGTGTACTCGCCCGAGCCGCCGCATCGGGCGCACACGGCCGTCATCATGCGAACGCAGTCCGCCGAACCGCGGAGCCGCTCGATAATCGGAAACGGCCTGCCCCAGCTTGTGCGATCCAGCCCGGTGAGCATGACCTCCACGCCTCGACCTCGCAACGCCTCGCACGCCTCGGGCAGGCCGTCATCGAAGAAGTGCGCTTCGTCAATGCCGACCAGGGCGACGCCGTCGGGGAGGCGATCGCCGATCTCGCCGGACATGCGCACGACCTCCGCCTCAATGCTCAGCCCCGAGTGCGTGACGATCATGCGCTGGACGTATCGGGTGTCGCGCTGATGCTTGAATGTCGCGTATCGGCCCGGCTCCGCGCCGAGCAGGCGCCGCAGCATCCGCGTCGTCTTCCCGCTGAACATGCAGCCGAGGATCAACTCGATCCCGCCGCACGCGCCGGCGATGTCGCGCGTGGAGCGATCCCGTGCGAACGCTCGCTCGCTCGCCTCCTCGGCCGGCATGGGCGCGGGGTTCAGCATGGCGGCATTATCCGGAGCGGGCATCCGGCGGCAAGCGAGCCGAGCCTAAGCGGCACCGGCGGCGCCGTGTCGCGCCTCCCAGCGCTCCTCGGCCTCGGCTCGACGGATGTAGATCGGAACCAGGTTTCGAGGCTCGGTGAAGCGACCCGCGATCGCCGCCTCCCGCCCGAGCTGCAGGATGATTCGCGCGTCCGGCGTATGGGATACGCCCGCAGGGATCGTCAAACCCGACGCCTCGATCACGGCGCGGTGCGCCTCGACGCCCTCGCCAAGCACACCGCTGTCCTGCGGCATCGACGCCAGAAACGCTGCGGGATCGGCCTCCATGGGCGGCGCCAACGCGGCGTAGCGCCCGCCCTGCCGCTGGAAGGCGCAGGCGTAAACGTGCGCGCGCTTCGCGTCCAAGAGCACGGCCACATGGGAGGGCGGATCGGCGAGATCGAGGGCGTTCTGGGCGACAGCTTCCAGCGTCGGCACGCACACGAGCTTAACCCCCAGCGCCAGCGCCAACATGCGTGCCGTGGCCACGCCGACGCGCAACCCCGTGAAGCTCCCCGGTCCGGCGGAGACGTACACGTTCCGCAAGTCGGCCGGCGCGCACCCGTGGCGGCTGCAAAGGGCGTCGATCGTGGGCAGGAGCTGCGAAGCGTGGTGCGCCGTGGCCGCGAACGGTAAAACCTCGACGCAGTCGTCGCCCCGGCCCAGCGCGACCGCGCCGAATCTTCCGGACGTCTCCAGCGCCAGGTCAAATTGCGGTGATAAACTGCTCGCTGTCATGCGCACATTCTACATGAACCCCGGGCGCGCTCCAGCGCTGTGCGCAAAAAGAACCTGGTCGTATGCACCACAAAGCCGCGCCCGTAAGGAAGCGGTGTCCCTCCTCAAAATTCAGCCGCTCCCTCATAGAGAGCGCACGCTTCCCATCGCATAACTGTTCACAGCAAGAGCCGATGCCCGCCATTGCCGCGCGGGCGGGAATCCAGTCTCGTCGCGGAGCGAACCGGGTAGTTCGCCACTCCGTGGCGAGCACTCGTCGCGGAGCGACGAACTACCCGAAATACCCTCATTCCCGCGCAGGCGGGAATCCATCGCTCTGTCGTTGCGCCCCGGACCCCCGCCTGCGCGGGGGTGACGGCGCCAACGCCCGGCTCCGAGTTCCGCCATGCCCGGTCAGGCTTGACTGAGGCGCCTTGCATGACTACTTCTAATGTCAGTCTGTCTTGGGGGGGATCTCTCGCCTGTTGCGTGACTGACATCGTTTGAGGTATTTCGGCACCATAGCGTCGATTGGATTCTGGCGTTCCTCATGCTTTCTACAGTTAAACTCATACACCTCCTGCGACTCGGCAGCGCGCTCCTGTGGGTTTTATGCGTCAATGCATATGGGCTTGATTGTGCTCGGGCTGAAGATCGCCGCGCAGACCCCGCCCGACTGGTCATCATGACGTTCAACGCGGAGTTTCTCTGGGACGGGGTCGATCCGGAGGAAGGCGCCGCTGATGTGACGTTCCCCTGGAAAGGCCGTCCCGAGGAGGCGCGGGACCATATGCGGGCTATTGCGGACATTGTCATTCAAGAGAATCCCGATATTGTAAACTTGGTGGAAGTCGAAAATCTGACTGCGCTGACGACATTCAACAACAACTTTCTGGCGACGCGCGGATACAAGCCCTATCTGATCAACGGCCGCGACACGCATACGGGCGAGGATGTCGCTCTGCTTACGCGCATTGACCCGGAGGGAAATGAACTCAGCCGGGACGAGCGCAAAGGCATCAGCGAGGCGGTTGAAAAAGCCGTCTCCAAACACTATATCTCCCGCATTAACGTCGGCGATTTGAAGGTGTCATTTATTGGATTGCATTTGCTGGCCATTCCCAATCACGCAGGCCGCCGGTTTGAGCGGCAGGCGCAGGCGGACGCCATCCGATCGATGGCTGTGGATGAGCAGCGCGCGGGACGACTGGTGATCGTCTGGGGCGATTTCAACGACTACGACGGCGCCGACGATGCCCGCGACCATCTGGACAGCACGCCCATTACGGACGTGCTGGCGCGAATCCGTGCGATGTCGCCGGACGATCCCATGGATAATCTTGTGAATGTGGCCGCATTTGTGCCCAAGCCGATGCGCTACACGGCTCATTATGATCAGGATCGGGACGATCACGTGGACGAACCGCGGGAATTGACGTCGATTGATCATATTCTGGTCTCGCCGGCGCTGGCGTCCCGCATGGAGCGCGTGGAGATTCGCCATGCCCACGATCCGCTGCGGGTGTCGGATCATTTTCCCATCATCGCCCATTTGCGTCTGACGGACGTGAGTCCTCCTCCGCCAACACCTCCGACCGCGCACCCTGCCGAAGTGCGGATCATCTCGCTGGTTCCGAACCCCTCCGGCGACGAGCAACAGAATGAGCGCGTCACGCTGCGCAACATGGGTTCGGCGCCCGTGCAGCTTGAGGGATGGACGCTGACCGATGAGACCGGGGCGGCGTGGACGCTCTCGGGATCGATCCCGGTCGGGCAGACGCTCGAGGTGCGGCGCACGGGGCAGGCGATGGCCTTGAACAACAACGGGGATACGATCCGCCTCTTGCATGGCGGGCAGCTCGTGCAGATCGTCAGGTATGGCCGAGTCGGCGAGGATGAACCCGTCACGCCCGGCTCCTGAACGCGCTGCGGGCCGAGTGCGGGGCAAGGGGGAATAGGACGTGAGTTCGCAGCGTTCAAGTGGGGGAGCGGAATCGCCGGGCTGTCGAACAAAGGGGTCCGGTGATAGGTTGGAATTGCCCGACGGCCGGGCCGCACCTGACCGGCGGGAGGTACGGGACCGTCGGTTCGACCGTTTGTGGGGACAGGTCTTCTGATAAGGATGATGGATATGCGTAAGAGCATCATGGTGGGAATCGGGCTGAGTGTCGTGGGGTTGGCATTGGTGGCAGGCATGTCGCCCGCCGCCGCGACGGGGACCGGCGAAGCGAAGGCTCCGCTCGCCAAGGAAAGTTTCAAGATTGATCCCGTCCACTCCAAGGCGCTGTTTCGCGTGCAGCACCTGGGGGCTGGGCAGTTCTACGGGCGGTTCAACGAGGTCACCGGCACGATCGCTTTCGACTCCACCGGCGACGCCGGCCCGGACCTGGACGTGAGCGTGTCGATCGCCAGCGTGGACACGGGGACCGAGAAGCTCGACGGCCATCTGAAAAGTCCGGATTTCTTCAACGCCAAAGAGCATCCGACGATGACGTTCAAGAGCAAGGCCTCCAAAAAGGTCAAGGATCGCATGTACGAGATTAGCGGCGACCTCTCGATCCACGGCGTCACAAAGCCGCTTACGACGCAGGTGGAGTGGGCCGGCACTGCGGAGAAGGCGATGGGCAAGCGCTGCGGGTTTGAGGCGGTCTTCACCATCAAGCGCAGCGACTTCGGCATCAAGTACATGCTGGAAAACGGCGGGCTGGGCGACGACGTCCGCGTGATCGTATCGCTCGAAGGCGTGGTAGGGGGGTAGCGTCGGCCGCGCCCGAGAGGGGTCTCGCTCGCTGTGGGTGCTTCTCCTTTGTCGCGCGACGGGCGGGCTATGCACTCCACCCGCTGGAAGATGATTCTCCTGCGTGGCGCGGGTCCATAGCAGCGGACCCGTGTGGCGGCCGAACTTCGGCGAAGGATTCCTCTGACGCCCGCGCTGGAGCCGGCCGGATCCAGTCGCTGGAAGCCAAATCGCCATCTGCTTGCCCTTGGCTCGCCGGCGGCGGCCACAAACATTGAAGATCGCTCGCGACCACCGGGCTCAACATGCTTCAGCAGATTCTCCTCAGTTGCGTACTGCCCGCCTTTCTGGGTGCGGTCGTCCTTGTGGTTGCGTCGGCGATGAATCGCTGGCCGAGGCCGCGCCGGGATGCGGCTGCCTCTGACCCGGCATGGCGGTGGTCCTGGGGCGGGGCGATGGCGGTCGTCCTGGGGGCGAGTCTCCTCGTGCAGGAAGGCGCGCCCGACGCCTCGTCGCTCGCGCGGTGGCACGCCATCCTGCCCGCGGCCGTAGCGATGGCGCTGGCGGGTGCAGCGTCGTCGATGCCCACTCGATCGCGCATCGGGGCGTGCGCAGGGCCGGTCCTTGCCGGCCTCGCCGGTGGCGGGCTGGCCTGGCGGCTCCCGGACACTGGAGGTGTGGGGACGATCCTGACCGTTCTCGTGGCCGCAGCGCTCGGCGCGGCCGCGATGGCGCGCGAGTCGACCGCGGTGACGCGCGACGCGGCTCACCTTCCGATCCTGGCCCACGCCGGTTCCTTCAGCCCGGTTTTCGCCAGTCTGGCGGCGCTGTCCCTCCAGGGACGCTTCGCCAAGCTCTCGCTGATTTGCGCAGCGCTGGCCGGATTCTGTTGCCTCGGCGGACTTGTCGCGGTCCGGCTTCGGGGGGTTCTGGGATCAGCGGCGGCGGTCTCGAGTATCGGCGTCGTCGCCTGCTGTGCGATTACGGGCTTCTCCTATACCGGGGAAAGCGTCCCGGCGTGGTGCTGGATCGCCGCATTCGTGGCCGCGCCGGTTGGGAGCATGCTCGCCTCCCTGTCGCGCCGCAGGGGTTTTTCCCGCGGCCACGCCGTGGCGGTGCAACTGATTGCGGTGGTGCTGCTGGCCGCCTGCGGATGGGTCTGGCTCAACCTCCAGCAAGCCCGCGAGCGGAGCGGCGTCCCTGCCGCCCTGGACGCCGCGTACGGATAGACGCGCCTTCCTGGCGGCGGCTGAGCGTTCACTGGGCAAGCCGTCAAGAATGCCGCTCAACGTGTCGATATTATAATATAAGGTTATGCCAGTATTACATAAGAACATTAGGTGCTTGGGAACACGAGGGTTTTTCCGATGAAACCGAAGCGTATCTCGCGAAGGGGGGCCGGAGGCCGGCGGGCGGGGGCCGGGCAGGCTTCGCAGAGGGCCGGCCGCGCCCGCAACGACCGCGCGGGTCGAAGCGGCAAGCGCGGAACGGCCCGGCGGACTCGAAAGGCGGATCATCCGCCGGGTTCCGCCGCGCCCGGCAGGGGGGTTCTGCTGCGCATCCATCCGTCGGACGACGCCGGCTGCGCGGCCGTGTGCTGGGGGAAGGCCGGGACGCGTGCCGCGGCCTTGCGGGGCGTGGGGTTCGGATGGCCTGACGCGACGATTTCGGATGCCGCCCATGCGGCGCGGGTCGTCAGGCCCCGAAAGACGGGCACCGCCGCCCACGCACGACCTTCAAAGCTGGTTGCCGCGGGCCAACTGACCACCCGTTGGCCGGCGAACCAGATGCTCCATGCCGCCGAATGGGCCGCCGGCCTCGGGCACCGAATCCGCCTGACGATCTTGATGGGGTTGGCCGCCGGGACCGCCTCGTACCAGACGCTTTGCAGGACCACGGGTCTGACTGCCGGCCCGTTGCAGCACCACGTGCGAACCCTCAAGCAGGCGGGCTTGCTGCAAACTCCTGAGCGAAATGCGTACGCAATCACTGCCTTGGGTCGGATGTGCCTGGGCTTGCTGCGAGCGATGAGTTCGCTCGGGCATCGACGATAGCGATAAGGGGCCTAGATGCACCAGGATGGAGGCGGTCGGGCGGCGTACTGCCGACCAGCGACCAGCGACCAGCGACCAGCGATCGAGAAGCGTGTCCTTGGCTTCGGAGCCGAAGGGACGGTGGCCTACAGGACTCGAAAACGCCGCGTGCCTACCCCCCCTGCCAGTAATTGCAACGTCCTATAATGTATCTTATGTTGCATTCATCGGTAGGGGGCTTGAGTGTCCCGCGATTGAGGGCGTTTCCGGGCAAGCAACTTGCATTGAGGGTTCCCGATCTGGCGGCCAGGGCGACTACGGCTGCCGCTTGCCGGTCGGCTGGCGCTGACCCGGGCGCACCGGCGGGTTTTGGTCCGGACTCTTCTCCGTCTCGTCCCCCGTCTTGCTCGCCATGTTCTTCAGGTCCACCTGGCTGGTGATCTTCATCTTCTTCGACTGGGCGTCGAACGAGTACGCGATCAGCTTCCCTTCGACGGTGTCGATCACGTAGAGCAGTTCTTCGGGGAACTGGGCGGGCGAGCTTTGGACGCGGCCCACCGTGAGGATGTAATCGCCGCCGGACGTGGTCATGCCCGCGGCAAACGCCGGCGATTCCACGCTGTGCAGAATGACGTTGCCCACCAGCAGCACGACGGCCGTGACCGAGAGGACGCCGATGGCGAGGTTTTTCTGGTCCATGATGCCTGCTCCAGTCCCCGATGGGTTCATATCAATCGTTCGATCGGGCCTTGCGACGACTTCAGACGCTTCAAGGTTTGGCCGCGCCACCCGCGCCGGGCGGTGGAACGGGCGCCTCGCCGCGGAAATCAGCCCGCAGATCCCGCACGCCGAGGAACTCCAGCGCCTTGGTCTGGGCATTGATCGGCCCCAGCGCGTACAGCCGCCGGCCCTGCGTATCGGCGATGTAAAGCATCTCAAATTCCTGCCCTGAGACGGCCGCCGTGGCGCACAGGTATCCGCGACCACCGCCCGCGCCCGCCTGGGCGAAAGCCGCCGGCAGCGGATCCGCCGCCAGGATCAGCCCCAGCGCAAGGAGCAAGTTCACCCCCACGAGCGCCACGACCCACGAACGTCGGGTCAACATGCAAGTGATCTCCGTGGGGGCAAGTCCAGCCTCGACACCGCAGGCGCGACGATTCCAGCCGCCTAAGACTGATGCGACCGCTTGGGATTCATGAAAGCCGGGATGCAGACGAGAATCAGGATGCCCAGCATGACGACCCACTGAAGCATGCCCTTGTCCTTGTTCGGCGGCGACCAGCGCTGCTGCGCAAAGACCGGCAGGGTCGTGGCGAGAACCGCGAAGGAGGCCAAAACGAGCCGAGAAACGTACGATTTCATGCACGCACTCCAAGCCGACAACGGCGGCTTTGCGGTTTAGCGCCGCATTTGGACCGCCCATCCAAGCGCATCCGGGCAGATTATAGGCATCAACCCGCGGCGGGTAAAGCCGATTGAGCGTGGCCAAACACCGGCACCACGTTTTGCCGGAAGAGCCGCGTCGGCATGGAGGCGGTCGCCCAGCTCGCGGACCGCCGTCGGGCGTGCTCGCCATAGACCCGCGCGGACACGGCCAGAAACGCGTACTCCCTACCGCGAAACGCATGAAACGGCCCGAGCAGGGCCGACGCCGGCGCCGGCACGGTGATCCAGTACGCGAAAACGAACATGCCCGCGAATCCGTCGCCGAACACGCCCTCCCACGCGGACAGGCCGGTCACGTCCTCGTCCGTGACCCAGTTCTCCCAGAAATGCCGCCCCCCCGCCAGGTCGTACGGAAACTTGCGACCCTTCACGTCGGCGAGCCATCCGCCGCCTCCGGGACGATGCACGAGGAAGTCAAACGACTTGACCGCCGAAGTGGAGAACAACGACCGGCGCTGCTCGTCCACGCGAACGTAGGGCCAGCGGTGCGCCCGCAGGGCGTCCTCAAAGGCGGCTTCATAATGGAGCGTGTCGGACACGGGTTTCCCCCCGGCCTTTCTGCTCAGGGCGCGATCAACAGTAACCGGAACAACTCGAAATGGACAGGATGCACAAGATGAACAGGATGGCGAAGTTCCGGGCCTTTGGCCGCGGGATGCCGTCCATCCTGCTCATCTTGTTCATCTTGTTCATCCCGGCCTTTCTTCTCAGGGCGAGATCGACAATAACTGGAACACTTCGGAATGGACAGGATGCACAAGATGAACAGGATGGAGAAGTCCCGGGCCTTTGGCCGCGGGATGCCGTCCATCCTGCTCATCTTGTTCATCGTGTTCATCCTGTCCATGCATGAATCACATGTTCAATGCGCAGGCACGGCAGTCGGCTTCGCGCGGGGCGCTCCCCTGCCGCGGCCCGTCGTCATTCGAGCATGCCGCACTCGACGTTCACGCGGCGCCGTGCGGGAATCCGCCAGCCGCTTGCCGAGCTTCCGCTCCACGTAGGCTTCGAGCTGCGAGGCGTGCGTGAAGTAATGGTCGTAACCGTAATCCCCCGCCAGGTAGTCGCACTCGCCCGGCTCGTACTCGCCGCAGATGCGCGGGCGGGTTTCGTACACGCCGCACAGGTTGTCGTCGCGCAGGTTCCGGCAGCGCGACTGAATCTGCACGTACCAGTCGCCGTCCTCGACGAACACGCTGAAGCCCTCGTGCATCAGGTACCAGCGGATGTCGTCGTAATCGCGCAGCGTTCGCGGATTGTCGAGCGGCAACGAGACGTAACGGCAGCAGGCCGCCGGGCACTGGGTACACAACACGCTGCCAACCACGTCGAGCTTCATGTGGCGGTGCAGTGAAACGCCGCAACGGCGAAAAGTCAAAAGGTCGAAACGCCGAAACGCCGAAACGCCAAAATCAGAACCCCTCACGCAAGTGAGGGGCGCTCTGTCAATCAGAACCCCTCACGCAAGCGAGGGGCGCTTTGGCAGGACGCCCCGCGCAGGCTCGCGCCAGACGGAAAGCGCCGAGGGGCGGAAATGCTGAAACATCCACGCATCAAGGCCTGGCTTCTCGGTTCCGCTTTCCCTTTCTTCTCTGCGGCTCTGCGCGAGCCTCTTCCGCCTGCGTGCAACGCGACCCGGTTCCCGTAAAATGTTCTCATGCGGATCATCGCGGGCGCGTGGCGCGGGCGGAAGCTGGACTGGCCCAAGCATGGGGGGACTCGGCCCATGCCGGACGCCCTGCGCGAGACGCTGTTCAACATCCTCGGCTCGCTACTGGCGGCGCCCGGCGAGTTGCCCGCCTTGCACGTGGCCGACCTCTTCGCCGGCAGCGGCTCGGCCGGGCTGGAGGCGCTCTCGCGCGGCGCGGCCACCTGCACGTTCTTCGAGAAGGACCGCACGGCGCTGAGCGTGCTGCGCGCCAACATGGACAAGCTCAAGGCCGGTCCCAACGCGGTGATCGTTCCCGGCGACGTGTGGCGGTCCCACCCGCGCGCTCCCGGCGAATCCTTGTTCGACCTCGTCTTTCTCGACCCCCCCTACCAGGATTCGCGGGACGTGTCCCCGGCGGGTCACGTCCCGCGGTTCCTTGAGCGACTGGCCGCCGCGACCTCGCCCTCAAGCAGGGTCGTGCTTCATCACGAGGGCGTCATCACGTATCCTCAGCAGCACTGGGCCGGTTGGCGCGTGTCCGACCGGCGGACGCTGGGCAGCCACGCGATCACCTTCTTTTCCCGATGAATCCCCGCAAAACGGATGCCCGACAGGCCTCGCTCGCCGTGCTGCGGAAGCTGCGCGACGCGGGCTTTTCCGCGCTGCTGGCCGGCGGCTGCGTGCGCGACATGCTCCTGCAGCGAACGCCCAAGGACTACGACGTGGTCACCGACGCGCGGCCGGAGCAGGTGCTGGCGCTTTTCCCGCGCGCTCGCGGCGTGGGCCAGCAGTTCGGGGTCATTCTCGTCCGCCGGCTCGGCGTCAGCGTGGAGGTGGCCACGTTTCGCAAGGACGCCGCGTACAGCGACGGTCGCCGCCCGGATCAGGTGACGTTCAGCGACGACCTGGAGGACGCGCGGCGCCGCGACTTCACCGTCAACGGCATGTTCTACGATCCGATCGCCGATCGCGTCATCGACCACGTCGGCGGGCGGGCGGATCTTGACGCCCGGCTCATCCGCACCATCGGCGACCCGGCGCAGCGTTTCGGCGAGGACCATCTGCGCATGTTGCGGGCGGTTCGGTTCGCGGTGGCGCTGGATTTCGAGCTGGATGCCGCCACGCTTGCCGCCATCCGAGACCTTGCACCCCGGCTGCGCGGCATCAGCGCGGAGCGGATCTGGATGGAGCTGGAGCGCATGCTCACCTCGCCGGCTCGGGCGCGGGTCTGGCGGCTGCTGCGCGAGTCCGCTTTGGCGCAGCACCTCGTCGAGGAGTGGCGCCCCCCCACCGACGAGTCGGATCGCATTGAGGCGCGACTCGCGGCTCTGCCGTCCGACGACATCAGCGCAGCGCTGGCGCTGGCCGCGATGGTCTGCGAGCGCAGCGGGGAGCAAGTCCGTCGGTTTTGCCTCAACCTGCGGCTGAGCAACGACCTGACCGACGCCGTCGCATGGCTCGTGGCTCAGTGCGCCGACGTGCTGAGTGCGGCGGCGGACGAGCTTGCACAGCGGCGAATCTGGCGGGCGCATCCGTTCTGCATGGACCTGTTGCAGCTCGCGCGTGCGGAGTGCATGACTTCGCACCGGTCGCTGGATCGTTGGAACCACGTGTCCACCGCCATCCAAGCCATCGACGCCGCCAGCGCCACCCCCCCACCGCTGCTGACCGGCGACGACCTCACAGCCGCCGGTTATGCTCCCGGACCGGCGTTTGGCCGCGTGCTCAGCGCCGTGTATCGGGCGCAGCTCAATGAGACGATTCGAACGCCGGGGGATGCGATGCGAATGGCCCGCGAGATACTCAAGAAGGAATCCTCATAACGAAACCCACGCCCTGCTCGGCGGCGGTCCGACGCCGATCTTGGAGAGAATCATGATGTACTTGTTGCTGGCGGCTGTCTTGGGGATGAGGGCTGGCGATGATGCCATTCCGCGCCCTGAGCACCCGCGCCCCGACATGCAGCGCGAAACCTGGCTGAATCTCAATGGTCCCTGGGAATTCGCGGAAACGGACGATTCCGCCGACGAGTCGTTCCTGACGCGTAAGGACTGGCCCGACAAGATCATCGTCCCCTTCTGCCGCGAGTCGAAGCTCTCGGGGCTGGAGCGGAAGGGGTCCGTCAAGAACGTCTGGTATCGCCGGACGATCACGATCCCGGAAGACTGGACGGGCAAGCGCGTCCTGCTGCACATCGGCGCGTGCGACTGGCGGACCACCGCGTGGCTCGACGGCGTGCGCCTCGGCGAGCACACCGGCGGCAACGTGCCCATCACGTTCGAGCTGAAGGATGCAAAGCCCGGCGCGACGCACACGCTCATCGTTCGTGCCTTCGACGACACGCGCAGCGGCCTGCAGCAGCTCGGCAAGCAGTCCGACCGCGACGAAAGCTACGGCATCTTCTACACGCGCACCACGGGCATCTGGCAGACCGTCTGGCTGGAGGCCGTGGGGACCAGCTTCATTCGCGATTTCAGCGTGGTGGGCGATCCCGCCGCCGGTCGCGTCACGTTCACGTCGAACGTGGACGGCTCGCTGACCGGACTGGATCTGCGCATCGACATCTTCGCGGGCACGGAGAAGGTCGGATCGTCCACAAGTTCCGTACGGTCGCTGGCCACCGTGCAGTCGATCGAACTGAGCACGAAGCGCGCCTGGTCGCCGGAAGACCCCTTCCTCTACACCGCCAGGCTCACGCTGCTCGCCAAGGAGTCGGTGCGCGACGGAGTGGCGACGTATTTCGGCCTGCGGAGCATCGACATCCGCGGGCGGCAGTTCCTCATCAACGGCAAGCCGGTGTATCAGCGGCTAGTGCTCGATCAGGGCTTCTATCCCGACGGCATCTGGACCGCGCCGACGGACGACGCCCTGCGCCGCGACATCGAGCTGTCCAAGGCCGCGGGGTTCAACGGCGCGCGCCTGCACCAGAAGATCTTCGAGCCGCGCTTCCATTACTGGGCGGACAAGCTGGGCTATCTCACGTGGGGCGAAACGCCCAGCTTCGGCGCGAACTATGAGAAGGCCGAGGTCGCGCTGCCCGTCATCCATGAAGCCGTCGAGTTCGTCCGCCGCGACCGCAACCATCCGTCCATCATCGGCTGGTGCCCATTCAACGAGACTCCGCCGCAGGCCGGTCCGTTGCAGAACGTGGTTTACGAGATGGTGAAAACCCTGGACCCGACGCGCCCGGTGATCGAGACCAGCGGCTGGGTCAAGAGCCATCCCGATCCCGACGTGGACTGCCGCCATGATTACACGTCGGACGGAGCGGCGCTGGCGGCGAACTGGACTTCGATCGGCGACGCCGCGCACTACCCGCCACAGTACGGCATCGCCGGCATCGACCGTCCGTTCTTCCTCAGCGAATTCGGAGGCATCGGCTGGATCCCCGAAGGCAAGCAGGGCTGGGGCTACGGGCAGAACCCGAAAACGCTCGACGAGTGGTACGCGCGCTACGACGGACTTATGAAGGCCGTGACACAAAACCGCTTCATGTTCGGCTACTGCTACACGCAGCTCACCGACGTGGAGCAGGAGTGCAACGGCATCTACTTCTACGACCGCACGCCGAAGTTCGACATGGCGCGGGTTCGCGCGATGTCCGCGCGCCCCGCGGCGTACGAAAGCAAGCCTCCCGGCCTTGAGCCGACCGCGACGGCGCCGTGGCGAACGCTCGTCCGCGCCGCCGTGGACCCCGGTGAACCGACCCTCTGGCGCTATACGACTGAAACGCCAACGGTCGGTGTTTCAGCTGCCGCGGTGCAAGACTGGGCGCAAACCGATTTCGACGACGGCGCATGGAGCGTGGGCAAGGCCGGCTTCGGCAGCAAAGCGGGCTGGGAGTCGCGCATCGGCACCGCCTGGGCGACGCCTGACATCCGCCTGCGCGCCGCGTTTGATTTCGACGGCTCCACCTTCGCGCAGGCCTCCGTCATCATGCACTACGACAACGCCACCGAAGTGTACGTCAACGGCGTCGAGTTGCTAAGGCTCACCGGCTGGAACGATGCCTACGCGCCCTTCGACGTGACCGAGAAGCTCCGGGCCGCGTTGCGTCCGGGCCGCAACGTGATCGCCGTCCACACCCATCAGGACACGGGCGGGCAGTTCATCGACCTTGCACTGCTGACGACGGGCGAGTTGCTGCAACCTTGATTTCAGAGGCAAGTCCAAACCGCCGACATAGCAGGCCGCCCTTCAAGCGGAACCCACTTCGCCGGTCGGAGGCATCGACTGCTGCTGCTGCGCCCAGATCGCGCTGGCGTACGCGCCGTGCTCGCGAAAGGCCTTGCCCATGCGCCAGATGAGGTGCAGCCCCATGATGCTGAAGATAAGTACGGCCAGCCCAAAAAGACCGGCGCCGCAGCCCAGGAACATCAAACTCACTCCAGAAACCGGAGTCGTGCTGGTGATCGTGGTGCCGCCCGTTGAGGAACTGAAGGTCATCACCGGCCCCGCCGGCCCCCCCTTCGCCCAACCGCCTGCCGCGACAGGAACCGCCAACGCAATCGCCGCCACGCCGACGCCCACTGCGAGTAATAGGCTGATTCCCTGTGCATACACCAGGAATCTCGCGCGCCTCGCCAGCGCGTCATCCGGAATGCGCAGCGCCAGTTTACGCAAATAGAGGAGTTTCGCCGCTTCCCCAATCGCCTGACTCACGCCCGTCAGCGCCGTCAAGACGATCAGGACCAACTGAACCATGCCTCCCGACGACGCTTGCCGCGAACTCATGCTCAGCACGCTGTACGCCAACCCGAGTATGAGGCACACGCGCACCACGCGCCGCGCGTTCACGTCCTTGTCCTCGCCGATGCCGCTGGGATCCGGCTCCGTCAGCAGCCAGGTGCCGTAGAGCGAGACCAATCCACCGCACAACATCACCCCCTGCCCCAGCATGGGATGGAAGAGAACGGCCAGCAAGCCGCCCGCCATGCCGATCACAATGCCGACGAGGATCCCCCACAGGATGAACGAAACTCCGGTGGCCAGTCGCTCAAGCCAGCGCGGATCGCAGAACCGTAGGAAGTCCCCGAACACCGACAGCCCCACGGGCGTGCCGCACTCGGGACAGCGCCCCGTCACGGTCAAGCCCCGCAGATTGTATCCACACCTGCGGCATGCGGTGTCCTGCGAGATGACCTCCGCCACGCCGACGCCACGGTAGGGAACAGGTTGATCGGCCATGAGTGATTCCTTCCAGTACAAACCAAAACAACATTATTGCCCGGGCGGGAGGCAGTCTGCGATCGCGGAATCGTCCACGCCCCCTTGGCGTTTTGTCACCCTCAAGCGTCAGCGCTTCCCAACCTCGCCCCGCTCGACTTTCAATATCCAGCTGTGACTCAGCCTTGCCACCAGCCGAAGCCGCCCTTCCTCCCAATGCCCGCGCGGACTAAGCAGATCGCGCAGCAATGGAGGACTGGACACGATGTATTCAATGCCCCGCTTTTCAATGTATTCGTCTATACGCCCCGCCTTCAAGGCGTTGAGCGCGGCCGCATTCGTCTTGCCGTCCAGATTGATGACGTCCCAGCCAAGATAATAGTCAAGAATGCCGCTCTCAAAGCTGCCGATCCGGCATCCGTAAGGCAGCAGCTCGCGCAGGGCGAGTGTGTCCGCGTACATGCGAGGCTCATTTACTGACGCGGGCGGATCCCCAAACAACCGCCGATGACCTTCAATGCCCGCCGCGCCATAAATCCCCGCGACAAGCACACAAACGACTGCACTGAAACTCCGGCCCTTCGTCGCCCATCCGCTCATCACGGCATCCACCCACAGCGCCGAGGGAAACACCAGCAGCACGCCGACAGGCGTCATGTATCTCCAGAACCACCAGCGCCCGAATCCCCACGTCGCATAGGCCGAGATCATTAGCGCACCGAACACCCACGCGGACGGCATCGCCTGCCACAACCCTCGCAAACGGCTCGCCTCAGAGTGTCCGGCCGCAAGACGACGATGCGCCAGCCACGCCGCGGCGCCCCATGCCGCAATCCACAGAAGCGACCCCTGCGGCGCGGCGCGCAGAAATGTGTACAACGGCTGACTCAGCGGCGTCTCCGCGACAATATGGGTCATCGCATCCGCCGCGTGCAACGCATAAAACGAAACCGGCGCCGCGCCCAGCTCGAAATACACAGGCGAAGTGACGGGGATCCCCTCCGTTCCGTACAGTTGAGAAATCGTGCGGGTCGCCTCTCCGCTGATGGGCAGAATCGAGCCGCAGACGATCCAACTCCACACAAACCACGGTGCCACGACCGCACCACACACAGCAAACACAGCGGCGAGCCGACTTGCATCAAGCCTTGACCGGCACCGCCGAGCCTGAGCGAACAGGATTGGTATTATCAGAAAAACAAGATCGATCCTCGCCAATACCGCCAGGCCAAGCAGCAACCCGAATCCCGCGGCGTGACCCCATGTGCCAAGCCCCCCGCCAAGCCGCGCCCGAAGGTGGCAATCCAGCACAATCAACATCATGAGATTGGCCAGACTCGTCTCCAGCCCGCAGAGCGCCGCACGCGTCATGAAACTCGATGCAACAAATAATCCCGCACCGACAAGCCCCACCGGCGCACCATACAATCTTGCGAGGATCCGGTGAATCCACGCGGCGCACAGCACGCCGAAGACCGAGCACATCAGCGCCGACGCCACCGTCGCATCGCCGGCGTCGAACAGCCAATACAATGGAATGAGCAGAAAGACGAACAGCGGCTGAAACCCATTGGTCGCCGATCCGGCCTGCGTGACGCCGCGCCCTTCCGCGATGTTCATCGCGATCTTGTGGGACATGAACGCGTCATCGACATACAAGCCCTGGTCCGTCATGGGTCCGGCATGAAGCACGATGGCCGCGCGAACGAGCGCGGATGCGCCGAGCAGGACGCCCAACGCGACTTTCTGAGGCGTCGTCATCAGGGACGAGGGCGTCATGGAATCGCGGCCTGCCATGCACCATTCCGTGTTGCAAAGCGCCGCGCGGCCCAAGGCGCGGGCCCATGCCTTATACCGGCGACTGAGAGGCCCGCCCCCCGCCGGAGCGCGCCGACTCATACTCGCGCATCACCTCGCCCAACGACTGCTGCGCCTCAAAGATGAGAGTGTACTGATGGTAGAATACCACGCAGTTGACCAGCACCGCCGCCCCCGCCGCGAGCAGGTGCCACCGCGGACCTTGGGTGCCCGACAGCCGCCACGCTCCCGTGCCCACGGCCACCGCGATGGAAAGCATCCCAAGCCCGACGAGCAGGGTGATCCGCTTCTTCGATCGCCGCAGCCGCTCAAAAGGCTCGACCGAGAGCTTTCCCAGCGCCACCGCCTGATGAATGAGCTTCCCGGTCACCGCGAAATACGTGAGGACGACGGCGTGCATCATGCACCCGAAGATCGCCGTGAAGAGCGCCGCCCCGACGTGGCGACGCAGCCCCGCCGCGTCGGCGGCGACCAGCCCCAGCGCGCCGGTCGCCAGGAAGAGCAAGACCTCGCTCACCGCCGTCCAGAGGAACGCTCTCGCCATATCGACCGTCCGCGACCCGTCACGCTCCCGATTGCAGGAGTCGGCGTCAAACTCATGCCCCGCCGGAAGCAGGCGGCTCCGCGTCCGCCGCCGCGTCCTCCTCGGAACTCTCCGCGGATGTTGCGGTCCGCGGCTCGCGCATCAACTCATCGATCCGCCGCGAGGAGAACCGCGTGTTGCTCAGGTCGATGTCCTTCTCCTGCTCCAGCACGCCGTGATACAGCTCCAGCGCGCGGGCGCGGTCGTGCAGGCGATAATCATAAATGACCGCGGCCTGGAAGCGGACGGGGTGCGGCGTCTTCGGGTTCCATTGCATCGACCGCTCATACCACCGCACCGCGATCAGCTCCTGCTCGGGCAAATACTCCTTGTGGATCTCCCCCGCGTAAAAGGCCGCGTCGTCGATCTTGTCGCTCGTGGGATACAGGTTGATCACGGACTTGAACGCGTGGAGCGCCTCGAGCATTTTCTCCTGCCGGTACAGCCCGGGGATGCCGGAGCCGCCCTGCTTCATCAACTTCACCGCGCTGTTATACAGACGATCCGCTTCGGGAATCGACAGCGTGGGCTTCAGATCGACCGGAGGCACCTCGGCGTCGAGCATGTAGTGGAATTGCTGCACCTTCTCCAGCCCCGCCAGCTCGGTGGCCGCCTGATCGCGCCGCGCTCCGTTCCCGCCCGCCGCATAGGCATCACGAAGCGACCGCAGCGCGGAGACGTATGCCTCACGGTGCCCCACCACTTCCTCGGCGAGATCGGCCTCCTTCGCGTTGTGCAGGAAGTCCTCATCCACCTGCCGCGGCGCCAACGTCTGCGCGACGATCACCCGATCCGCCTTGGGCGAACGCCCGGGCTGAAAAAAGCCGTCGGTCTGACATCCCGACGACAGGGCCATCAAGACGACGCAACCGCAGGCCACAGCGCATCGAACAAATGTGCATTTGCGCGACACTTCCATCCCCCCCCCCTGCAACCTCGTCATGATCATCATCCGCCCTCCCGGCCAACCGCACGCTCTCTGCCCCACCGCCCACGCCGCGCCGCTTCAGACCCCTCAACCCGCCCGCGCAACGCGCATCATTACAGCCTTGTCCCCCACCACCGTCAACCGTTCGGGCGCCGCTCCCCAACCCGAAATCCCCCGCATCCTGTGCCCCGCTGGAATCGGCGTTCAAGGGTGGCACGGTCTGGCGTACTCGCCAGGCCGTGGCGGCGGGTGGCAGCGGCTGACGAACTCGGTGGGTGGCATGCTCTCGCCGTACCCGGCGTGAGCATGTGAATCCCCAGGTGCGAATGGGTGGCATGCTCTCGCCGTACTCGGCGTGAGCATGTGAATCCCCAGGTGCGGGCCGGTTCCTCTTGGGAGGGTCAGCATGGCTACCCGGTCCGCGTGAAGCCATGCGACCCGGCCGCGTTCGCGGATTGCCTGGGGTGCGTCCTTCAGCTCTCGCTTGCGCTTCGGGTTCTGAACCCGTAGCGCCAGCGAGGGTAATCACCTGGATGTCGCCGACTTGCCCGAGTCGATGGGAACTCCCGACTTTCAACCCGGACTGTTGCCGCTGGATGCAAGAGCCGAACCCTGCTATGATGCTTGAGAGCAGATCGCCGCGCAGCCGCGCGGCGACGCCGGGGGCGATTGGATTCGACCGGGCGTAGTGAAAGTCAGGTGGCGTGCCGAGGTCGCCGGTCGGCCTCGTTAATCAACCGGCAAACAACTCAAATGGCAACACTTCGTATGCCATGGCTGCCTAAATAAGCGCAGCCCGCCGCGCGGACGACGCCCGCTGGTCCGCGACGGCGACACCAGCGGGCTGGTCTCGTCGCGCTAGCCGGCCGCGACGGGGTGAGAAAACAGTCGGAGGTAGGAGAGGCCGCAGCCTGTCGGCGGGCGTCGGCGGATCCGAAGCTTAAAACACCGTCTATGCACGTAGAGGCCTGTCCGTAACCGCCGCGGGACGGGGGTTCGATTCCCCCCGCCTCCATCAGCACGAAATCGCATGGCACGCATCTGGTCGTCTATCCGTAGCCCATCGCCTCAAGGCGGGTCGGACGATTCTGCGTCATGCCCTCAAGCAGGCGAGCGACGCGCAGCAGGTCAGGCGCGGGCTGGGTCTGCCGGAGTGTTTCGAGCACGCGCGCCGGACGTCTCCGAAGCCGCGGCCGATCATCCGCGAGGAGTTCGACAAGCTGTTTCAAGTGGCGCCCGTCAAATGGAAGGCCGTCCTCCTGCCGGCGTTGAACGGAGCGTTCTACCCACACGAGGTCTCGCAGATTCGCAAGGAGCACATCGATCCGTGCACCCGATTTCTGGTGATGGACCGGGGCAAGACGGGCGTCCCACGGATCGCGGCCCTCTGGGACCGCACCCTGCAGACGATTCAGGGCTAACCTGGACTTTTGCCCTTTTTTCCGGGTGTCAGGCAGCCCGGCTGAGGTAATCCAACAGCGTCAGACGCAATCGGGTCAGGAGTTTTTGCAGAGCCGCATGTTCGAGCGACCCTTTCAAAACCGTTTCCCAGCATGTTCGG
>CAZGJA010000120.1:0-8448 GCA_964526695.1 uncultured Phycisphaeraceae bacterium | reverse complement strand
CTGTGGGCGCTGTGGCAGGTTTTGAAGGGCCCATGGAAATCGCGGCGCCGGAGAAGGACTCCGGTGGCGCCGATCTCCCCCCTGGCGCGCTGCGCCGCCTAAAGTTGGCGGGCGCAGAGAATGGGGTTCTACCACGGGCTGTTAAGAGCCACCCCGCGCGGACTGAAGTCCGCGGTTCGCTAAGCGAGACCGGCGCTCGTGATGAGCTTGGCTTGCGCCCAGTGAACGAGCGTGCGCGGACTCAGTTGCTCGCGCAGGCTCCGCCGCCAGTGCTCCGCCGCCGTCGCGAATTGGCGCTGCTTGTACGCCTCCATTCCCAGTTGCCGCCGGGCCGCGGCAAGCTGAACGCGAAAGGCACGGCGGGCGCTGCGCGAGGCATCGCTGAAATGCGCGAGCATGTGCTCCAGAAGCCCCGCCAGCGCTTCAAGATTCTGCTTCGTCGAAGTGCGCGAGACGCTTCCGGCCACGTGATGGTGCAGGCAGAGCGGCTCGTCCACGAAGCCCGCCCTCGCGCGCCGCGTCACATCAAGATAGAAGAGCCACTCCTCGGCGTAGCGGTGCCGCATGGAAAAGCGGAGGTCGTCACGCAGCACGTCGCGGCGCACCAGGCCGACGATGGTGGCGATGAAGTACTGCCGCGCCAGATAGTCGAACAGGTCCGGCGGGCAGACGTGCAGACCGGGCGCAGCGAGCTGCGTCGGCACTTGCCGCGCGACGGCGGCCAGCTCATCAAACACGCTCTCGTGCCGGCGATCCTGCAGGTCCACGAACGCATAGTCGCCGTACACCAAGCCCAGCTCCGGGCACCGGCGGAACAGCTCCAACTGCCGGCTGAGCTTGTGCGGAAGGAACTCGTCATCGGCGTCGAGAAACGCCACGAACTGGCCGCGAGATTCGTCGATGCCGCGATTGCGCCCGCCGGACGCGCCGGCGTTCTCCTGCTCAATCAGCCGAATCCGCCCGCGTGACGCGTCGCCCTGCTGATAGCGTTGGACGATCGCGGACGAGGCCTCGCGCTCCCGCGTCCCCGCCCCGGACTGCTCGACAACGATCAGCTCCCAGTCGGCAAAGGACTGCGCCAGAACGGACTCGATGCACCGCGGCAGGTACGCGGAAGCGCGGAAGGCGGGAACGACGATGGAGATGATCGGGCTGGATGCCATAAGTAGATCAAGCTGGACGGCGCGTCGGATTCAATCCGGACGCCACGCGGGCGGTCTTTATCGGATTATCGACGGACGGCATGGGCGACTGAAGGCGGATCGCTCAACGGGGGGTTGCCGGCGACTGGCCCCGTGGCCTTACGCAATGGAGGGGGCGGCGTCCGGGTCGTTTGGAAGCTGGGAAGCCGCCCCCAAAGAGGATTCAGTGATCCGCTTCACGTGCTCGCCCGTCAAGCCGTACAGCGCGAACACACGGTCATTCATCTCGGCCGTCCGGTCGGTGATCTCCCGCTTGATGCGCACCGCGGCGTCGGCCTGCTTCGTCAGGTACTCGTCCCAGCGCGTCCGCTCCGCCGGTTTGAGTTTCCGTTCGGCGAGCTTCTCCATGTCCTTGAAGAGCGCCTCCCGCGGAGTCTCATCGAAAGATTGAAGGCGGCCGGTCAGCCGCGGCGGCAGTGGAGAGGCTGCAACCAGCGTGGTGGGCGGGAGGTCCACCTGAAATCGACGATGCACGGCCGCAGCGGTCTTGATCCGCTTGGCGTGCAGATCGGCCAGTTCCATCGCGATCTTGGCCAGCGGCTTCTGGTCCTTCGTCTTCGGAATCGGCAGCGGGGCGATGAACTGCTTGTTGGCCTCGAAGTAATCGCGGTCCTTCGGCTTCGCGATTCGCTTGAAGTAGAAGTCGAGCGCCTGCGAGTTCATCAGGGCCAGCAGGTACTCCAGCGAGTAGGCCTTGTCGGCGCGAGCGAGGATGCCGTTGACGCGCACGTTGTTGAAGTACCGCTCGCCCTTCGGGTCAATAAAGGCCTGGAGCCGATTCACCGTCTCAGGGACGCCGATCTTCGGAAGCTCCTGCTTGTCTAGGTTTTTGGGATAGACATACCCGTACCACCCATCGTGATCCATCTTCCCGGTTTCTCTTCCCCGGAGGCATTTTTCGTTCTTCTTCAGGTAATTCCAGGTGCGTTTGAACTTCTTCATCTCGCGCTCGGTGTACAGGCGGCACTCGTCATCCGCGACGAGGTAGGGAAAGAGCAGATACTTGTCGGTCGGCGGCGTGGCAAAAGGGACGGCGTCCTCGCCAGAGATGAGGGGCTTGACCATCTCCTCCTCCAACTCGACCTCGTCGTTGAGCGCCTTCGAGTAATACAGGCCGGGCTTGATGCGGATCACGTGGTACACGATGTCCGCGCTGGTTTGGATGCCCACGATGATACCGCCCGAGGCCTCCTTCAGCGTCACACTGCGCTGCCGCATGCGGTCGAGAATGGCCTGGTCGTCGTCGCCGAGGAGCGCCCAAGGGTCCGCCGACAGCCGCGTGTAGGGGACGGCGTGGAACTGCAGTTTCTTGAGATCGCCGTGGCGGGCGTCTGCGGTCTCGATGGTCTCGCTGGGCTGCTTGGCGAAGATTTGCAGCGCGGTGTAGGTCGTGGCGTCCTCGAAGACCTGGTGGCTCTTGAAGTCCACGAAGTGCCGCAGCGAGCGCTGCTCGGCGACCAGCTCGCGCAGACCCCGGCCGTACTCGTTGAACAGCCAGACGTTGGGCGCGATGAAACCCAGCCGCCCGGCGGGTTTAAGCAGCTCCAGCCCGCGCTCGATGAACGGCAGGTACATGTCGAAGTTCCCGGTGCGGGCGGAGCGGTAGCGTTGGACGAGGAACTCGGCGATGCGCGGTTCGCGCTTGCGGAAGTTCTGGAGTTTTACGTACGGCGGGTTGCCGATGACGCAATCGAACCCTCCTTCGGCAAATACGCCCGGGAAACCCTGCTCCCAATTAAAGGCGCGTGGATCGACGGTCGCGTCGTCCGCCAGGCTGTTGCCGATCTTGATGTTGTCCGACAGGTTGGCGAGGGTCTGCCCGCGTTTGGCGGTGCGCAGCCACAGGGCCAGTTGCGTGATCTCGACGGCCTCGGCGGAAAGGTCCACGCCGTAGAGGTTCTCGCGCAAGATGGTGCGGCTGATGTCCGCGTAGAGGGCTTCGTGCTTCTCGCCGTCGTGCGTGCAGAGCGAGGTGATGATCTCGTCGTAGGTCTCCTCAAGACGGTCGTAAGCCTCGATGAGAAACGCGCCGCTCCCGCAGGCGGGGTCGCAGACGCGCAGCCGGCGCATCGCGTCAAGCCGCGCACGGTCATATCGAACCCTCGCCTCGCGCGTCCCGTCGGTCACGTCCGCGTCGGCGTCTATCCCCTGCGCTTCCGCGAGGGCGGCGAACTGGACGCGGAGGACGGCGCCTATCGTCTGATCGACGAGATACTCGGTGACGTGGCGCGGCGTGTAGTAGATGCCTTCGCGCTTGCGTCGTCCGAGCGCTTCCGGCGCGTCGAGGACCGCGGGATCGGCGCGCAGCACCTCGAGTTCGGTGATGGACTGCTCGAACAGGTGCCCCAGTACGTCGACGTTGACTTCGTCCTTGAAGTCGTAGGAGCCGATTTCCTTGAAGAAGTGGGTGAACTCGTCGTCGAGTTCAAGCCCGTCGAGGTCGTCGTCCAGGTCGAACAGTCCGCCGTTGTAGGCCGATATCCCGCTGCGAGTATTGCCTTTGTCGATGCTGCGAAAGAGGTTCCTGAAGTTGTCCCATCGGGGATTGGCGGCGTGTGTGTATTCCGCGATGTTGCGCCAGGCGCGTTCGATGGCCTTGTCGGGCAGGAGGCCTCGATCCTCGCAGAACGCGATGAAGATGATGCGGTCGAGGAGCTTTTGCACGATGCGGATCGCTTCGTCGAGGGATCGCCCGTACGGCGGCTTGCGCAGGAGGTCGAGGAGCACGAGGCGATGCCGGCTGTAGTCGTCGTACAAGCGGACGCCGACCATGCGCTGCTGCGTCTCGGATTCCTCAAGAAGCTGGTCGGCTCGGGCCTTCTGCCCCAGAAGGCGCGGCAGCAGGCCGCCCGCCGAGAAGACCGCGTAGAACTCGCGAAACCGCTGCGGATCGCGCAGCGATTCGAGGGTGAACGATTCATAGACGTAAGGCGTGCGGTTGCGATGATACAGGCGGAAGCTGACGTAGTTGCAGACGATTCCCCACGGGCAGGACGGGATGGAGTACAGATAGTCGAAACACTGCTGGACAGGGGTGCGGCGCCGGCTTCGGTCGCGGTCCAGATCGACTCGCGGCCCTTTGAGTTCGATGATCGCCCGAGGCGCCTTCTGCTCGCGGGACGAGAAGAAGCCGATGACCGCGTCGGCCTGCTGCCCTCCGGGCAACGCGAACTTCTGTTCGAGCTGCCAGGACTCCAAGTTGTCGGAGAAGAGCGTGTAGCCCAAGGCCTTGCCGAACACCTCAGGGATGAATTCGCCTTCGAGGCTGGTCTCTTTCTTTTTCAGGAGCCTGCCGGAGGCTTCCAGTTCAGCCCATTTGGAAAGAATGGCGTACGCCTGGTCGCGCGCCTCACCGGCGAGTCGCTGGTCGTCCGCGGCGGCCTGCAACAGCTTCGGGAGGAAGAGTCGCCGCTGCCGCCGCCCGTTGCCGATGCGCGCCGGATCCGTATCCGGGAAGAGTCCATTCTGTTCGTGCGCCAAGGCCGCGACCTCTGTGGTTTGTGGAGTTCGGGAAGGAGGATACGCCGCAAGGCTCGACGAGTCGAGCAGGCCGCAGGAGCCGTTGGCTTTGGCAGCGGGAAGATCAAGAGCACTTCAGGAACCTCTGAATAACCTGACGCGGCAGCGTTTCATCAGAGCCGCGCCCGTGAGGAAGCGGAGTTTTGTCGAGAGTTTGCGGGTCTCTCTCCGCTCCCTTACGGTCGCGGCTCTGTTATTCAGAGGTTCCCTCAGGCTGGTATATCCACTCCCCGCTCCCGCGCCACCTCCTCGGCCCGCTCGTACCCGGCGTCCACGTGGCGGAACAGCCCCAAAGCCGGGTCGGCGGTCAGAACGCGCTTGAGGCGGCGGGCGGCTTCGGCGGTGCCGTCGGCGACGATGACCTGGCCGGCGTGGATGGAGTAGCCGATGCCCACGCCGCCGCCGTGGTGGACGCGGACCCAGGTGGCGCCGCAGGCGGTGTTGGCCAGCGCGTTGAGGATGGGCCAGTCGGCGATGGCGTCGCTGCCGTCCTTCATGCCCTCGGTCTCGCGGTTGGGGCCGGCGACGAGGTTGCGTTGCTGCGGCGCGATGTGCGTCAGTCGGACCGCATCAGGATCGGGTCTTGGCTCTCTCGGGTAACTTCCGCCGACGAGCTGTTTTGGTGCGTCGTGCGGCGGGCAAGCCATGCCTGTTGAGCACGAATACGACGGCGCGGTCGATCGGAAACCCGAAGAAATCGGACGAGCTTATGGACGCGTCCCCTCCCAGATCGACCGAGATAGCGCGGCTCAAATGAGAGTAGAGCGGATCACCCTGCCGGAGAACATCCACCCTCCGAATATGCGTTGACAGATCTCTTGGGATCAGGCCCTTCATCGCGTTCACGATGGCGTTGATTCCGTCCAGCCGCCTGGCTGCGAGTTTCGCCGATCCGACCAGCAGCACCCACTCATCCATCGGGCGTCCCTCGATCCCGATGAGCAGCGCGCCGTACAGCGGCCCGTGCGTCGCCTCAAGGCGATCCACGACGCGCTTGATGGCCTCGACCAGCCGTCGATCCGGCGACCCTACCAACGCTTTTTCAACCATGGCAAAACCTCGTCGCGGAGCACCTTGATCATATCTTCCGCGTCCTTCAATGTCGTGCTTCCCGGGGCCGAATAACGCCATTCCGGGTTCCACCTGGCCACGACGGACCACTTCGCAAGGCTCTTGTGCTTCTTTCCCGACACCTCATCCTCCAAGCCGGCCAAGAGAAGGAGATCATCGAAATTGTGAGTCTTGAAATCCTTCGTGAGTCGCCGGGGGGGATATTCGTTAAGCCGGAGGCGACGGCAGACGCAGGCTTTCAGTGCCATTTCCAGCGCATACCCGCACATGTACGCCGCCGCGGTGGGCCTCCCGCCGCGGAGCAGGGTGACGGCGTCTTCGAGGCGTTCTCGCGTCAGTTCCCTCAGATCGCTCCGCGAGAGGCCTGTGTATCCTGGGTTCGTTGCCATGATTGAAGCGACGCGATAAGCCCGTACCGCGCCCATGAGTTTACATTACGCACACGCTTGCCCCAAATCCGCCCCCCGCTCCCGCGCCACCTCCTCCGCCCGCTCGTACCCGGCGTCCACGTGCCGGAACAGCCCCAAAGCCGGGTCGGCGGTCAGGACGCGCTTGAGGCGGCGGGCGGCTTCGGCGGTGCCGTCAGCGACGATGACCTGGCCTGCGTGGATGGAGTAGCCGATGCCCACGCCGCCGCCGTGGTGGACGCTGACCCAGGTGGCGCCGCAGGCGGTGTTGGCCAGCGCGTTGAGGATGGGCCAGTCGGCGATGGCGTCGCTGCCGTCCTTCATGCCCTCGGTCTCGCGGTTGGGGCTGGCGACGGAGCCGCAGTCGAGATGATCACGCCCGATGACGATCGGCGCGGAGACCTCGCCGCGCGCGACCAGCCCGTTGAACACCTGCCCCATCGTGGCCCGGTCGCCGTAGCCCAGCCAGCAGATGCGCGCCGGCAGCCCCTGAAAGGCGACGCGCTCGCCCGCGAGGCGAATCCAGCGGCACAGGTGCTGGTTGTGCGGAAAGGTCTCGAGCACGGCGCGGTCCGTGCGGGCGATGTCCTTCGGATCGCCGGAGAGCGCGACCCAGCGGAACGGACCTTGTCCTTCGCAGAACAGCGGGCGGATGTACTCGGGCACGAAGCCGGGGATCAGAAAGGGATCGAAGGGGGAATGACGAATGGCGAATGGCGAATGGCGAAAGTCGGCATGTTCGCGCTCGACGGCTTCCTTGGCGTGACCGCGGATGTTGTTGCCGTAGTCGAAGGTGATCGCGCCGCGGCGCTGAAGCTCCAACATGCCGGCGACGTGGTCGGCCATCGTGCGGTAGGACTCGCGGATGTAGCGGTCCGGGTCGGTACGGCGCAGGTCGAGCGAGGTGGTGTACGACATCGTGTTCGGCACATATCCGTTGAGCAAGTCGTGGGCAGAGGTCTGATCCGTCAACACATCCGGCGTGACGTCACGGCGGATCAGTTCTGCGAGCAGGTCGGCGGCGTTCATCTCGACGCCGACGGACAGCGCGCGCCCGTCGCGTTTCGCGTCGAGCGTCCAGGACAGCGCCTCGTCGAGGTTTCGGGCAGCCTTGTCGAGATAGCGGTCGTGGATGCGCTTGGCGATGCGCGCGGGATCCACCTCGGCGCAGAGACAGACGCCTTCGTTCATCGTCGCCGCCAGCGGCTGCGCGCCGCCCATGCCGCCCAGCCCGCCGGTGACGACGAGCCTCCCGCGCAGCGTGCCGCCGAAGTGCCGGCGCGCGAGCGCCCCGAACGTCTCATACGTCCCCTGCAGAATGCCCTGCGAGCCGATGTAGATCCACGAGCCGGCCGTCATCTGACCGAACATCGTCAGCCCCATCGCCTCCAGCCTGCGGAACTCCTCCCAGGTGGCCCATTTCGGCACGAGCATGGAGTTGCTGATGAGCACGCGAGGAGCGTCCTCGTGCGTGTGCAGGATTCCCACAGCGCGCCCCGACTGAACCAGCAGCGTCTCATCCGGCTCGAGCCGCTTGAGGCACGCGACGATGCGGTCGAAGTCCGCCCACGAGCGGGCGGCCTTGCCGCTGCCGCCGTACACGATCAGCTCGTCCGGCTTTTCGGCGACCTCGGGATCGAGGTTGTTCATGAGCATGCGCAGGGCGGCTTCGGAGAGCCATGATTTGCAGGCGAGCTTCGACCCGCGAGGCGCGCGGATCGCGCGAGCCGGACTGTTCAATTGCGTCACCTTCAAGCCTCCAGGGTCCGATGAACCAGTTTCGATTCCGCGCTGACGAGGGCATCAAGCCATCATCGGCGCGTTTCCGACCGACCCGAATTCACAAGAGCAGTTTACCGACTCGCGGGCAGATCGGGGAGGCGTTCGATCCGGCACGAATTAATGATGGGCCCGCCAGAACAACGAGCCTGCAACCACTCAGGCGGCGGCCGGGGTCGGCTTCAGCCGACCGGTTCCTTGCCGCTGACTTCAGTCCGTGGACTTCCGCGGGTCGGAACTTCCCGCGAGCCGGCTTCAGCCGGACTTGCGCCACCGCCTCCCTTCATCGCCCGACCTTGCGCAGGAGGAGCCTGGCGGGCGGTACGGTCTGGCGTACTCGCCAGGCCGCACGACGCTTGCGGCGCACGCTGCGGATCACGCGGGCTGGCGGGTGGCACGGTCTGGCGTACTCGCCAGGCCGTGGTGGATGAGCCGGGACATTCCGCCCATCGCAGGCCGCGGATCCGCCG
>CAZGJA010000119.1:0-42637 GCA_964526695.1 uncultured Phycisphaeraceae bacterium | reverse complement strand
GACGCCACAATCCACAAATCGCCCTGCGCTTCCAACTCTCGACGCCCCATCGCCATCGCCGTCCTCCATGACCCGCCTTCGACACGCCCTTCTCCGATCATTATACTTCATGTGTCAAGAGGACTTTTACCACGGGCTGTTAAGCCGAGGCGGGAAGTCTGTGATGCGCCGCGGCCTTGACCATTCTTCTCCACGATCAGAACTGCGTGTGAACCGCACATCCAGTGGGTCGCCGCACCGCTGGAATGGCACGCGCCCTCGAATACTCCCGAGGACATAGACGTTTCCGCGAAAAGACCCGTCGGATCGATCGACGTCAACCCACGGTTGGCCCATGAGTCCCAGGGGGTTTGGCCCCCGCCAACCAGCGCCGTTTCCAAACTCGGCTGAAATCCAAGTTGACCTCTCCAACTCAAAGCGAGGAATCTGATCGTGAAACTGTGCGTTGGAGGATCGCAGGATGCCGCCGTTGCTGGTCATGTACAGCTCGCCATCCACGCCGACGGCCAACGTCCCCCAATGAGTGCCGAAGTCCAGCGGCGCCATGAAGGTCGATCCGCCGTCGGTGGATCGGGTGAAGCCAGGTTCATATCCGGACCACGATGCATAGATGTTGCCGCGGCCCGGACCCTGCGTCCGGTCCACAGTCATCCACGGCTTGTCGCCTTTGCCGTAGGGGCATTCGCCGCAACTCCAGGTTAGGCCGCCGTCGGGCGACGTGCAGAACTGATGATGACCCGCGTGGCGGAAGTAGTAGAACGTCCCTTCGGCATCGGCAGCGAGAACCGGATCGGAGCCGAAGTCGTCAATCAGCACGCCCGGAAACGTCCACGTGTTCCCGCCGTCATGGCTGTAGGCCCAGCCGGACTTACGCCAGTCGGATTCGACCGTGTCGAACTGACGAAAACCGATGACCATCCGCAGAGGATTGGTGGGATCGACGGCCAGCGAAGGCTCGTTGGCCGCATCGCCGGGTATGTTGGCGCCGTCCGGATCGACGTTGATCTGAATGCTCTGGAACCGTCCCCGCTCCCATGTGCGCGGGGAGCCGCCGGCCCCGCGATCGCGCGGCGGCGGCGCGACGTACGGCTCGTTCACTGCTTCCGCGTGCGTGGCGATCGGTTCGCCGTCTGGCGGCGACGAATCGGCTGGTCGAGAACCGCCTTGTCCGTTCTGCACCGGCGACGCCGTGGAGCGAGAGCCTGCCGCGATGAGTTGCACCACGATGCAGATTGACCCAACGACCATCGGAAAGCGGAATCTTGATCGCATTACGAAGCACCTCCTCGCGTGATCGCCTGAGTCTGTCCCTTCGGGCGGATGCCGTGCCTACCCGGCTCGTCCCCCGTCCGGGATCTCTTCGGGCCTCAGCGCGCGATTCCCGCGCCGGGCGGACAAGCCCAACGGCACCTTGCCGCCCACCATGCTGCCCCCTATCTCCATAAGACACTCCACAGAGCACCGCGGCGACGCCGTGCTGTGGTTTTTCATGGTTGCGGCAACAAAGCACGGCGTATCGTGGTTTTTGGGCAACCGCCCAAGCGGGAGACGGAAGACGGGTGACGCTTGCTTGGGGCGACCCCTCAAACGCGTGGAGGGGGTGGACAAGCCTTGCACCGGCGTGTCGGGGGCTCATGTACCGCCATTGAGTTGATGAACGCCTACGGGAGAACCGGCCGGTGGGGACAGGGGCTGGTCCCCGGAGCCCATCGACGGTTCTCGGGCCATGCCGCCCCTGCATCCACAGGATGCTTCCGCGATGACCGATACGACTGGATGAGCGCAAGAACCGCCGGACCATTGAAATCCGCAGCATGTTGAGGAGCGATCAAGCAGCACCCTGAGGAGCGATCAGATGGGTCTTCTCGAAAAACTTCGCGGCGAACTGGTGGATATTGTCGAATGGATCGATCACCCGCGCGAGACGCTCGTGTGGCGGTTCCCCCGATATCAAAACCAGATCAAGAACGGCGCGCAGCTCATCGTGCGCCCGGGGCAGACGGCCGTGTTCGTCCATCGCGGCAAGCTGGCCGACGTGTTCGAGCCGGGGCACTACACGCTGACCACGGACAACCTGCCCCTGCTCTCCACGCTTCAAGGCTGGCCCCACGGCTTCGAGAGTCCGTTCAAGTCCGAAGTCTATTTCGTCAGCACGACGCAGGTCACCGACCTGAAATGGGGCACGCCCAGCCCGGTCATGCTGCGCGATCCGGAGTTCGGACCCATCCGCCTGCGCGCCTTCGGCACGTACACGCTGAAAGCCACGAACCCGCGCGCGCTGCTGACCGAACTGGTCGGCGCGGAGCAGACCTTCGAGGCGGACGAGATTCAGGAGCTGGTGCGCTCGATGATCAACTCGGCGCTCGCCGACCTGCTCGGCAAGTCCAACATCGCGGCGCTCGACCTGGCGTCGAACTATCAGCAGCTTTCGGCGCAGTTGCGCGAGGTCGTCGTCGCCCGCGTGGATGATGAGTACGGTCTGGACCTGCCGCAGCTTTTGATCGTGAACATCGCGCTGCCCGAGGAGGTGGAGAAGGCGCTGGACGCGCGCACGAGCATGAACGTGCTGGGCGACATGGGGCGCTTCCAGCAGTTCCAGATGGGCAAGGCCATGACCGCCGCGGCGAGCAACCCCGGCGGCGGCGGCGCGGCCACGGGGATGGGTCTGGGCATGGGCATGGCGATGGCCAACCAGATGATGCAGGGCGCCGCCGCCGGCACGTACACCTCAAGCAGCCCCGCCCCCGTCGCCCCCCCCCCGCCGCCCGGCGCGGTGTGGCACATCGCCATCAACGGCCAGACGCAAGGCCCGTTCACCGAAGCCCAGCTCAGCGCCGGCATCGCCTCGGGCAAGATCGCGCGCGACGCCTACGTGTGGACCGCGGGCATGACCGACTGGCTCCCCGCCGCCCAGGTGCCGAAACTCTCCCACCCCGCCCCGCCCAGCCCGCCGAAGTGAGGCCGATGCAAACCTGCGACAGGAAGCTGATGCGAACCCACAACAGGAAGCTGATACGAACCGAAGCTGATGCGAACCTAAGACAGGAAGCTGATGCGAACCGACGACAGCACGACCACGGCCTGCGAACCTCCGCGCTGAGCAGGGTCCGCCGCAATCTCCCCCTCCCCTCGGGAGGGGCCGGGGGAGGGCCTCCGCGTGGTCTGGCGAGCAGGCGCCGCGCAGGTGAAGGCGGGACCCCGGTCCACCTGCTGCTTCATCCCGGGCCGTCGGATCGCGGGATGAAGTTCGGGCGAAGGGCTTTGGGGGGCTGGGTCTTGGCGAGCGCGGCCACGTACACGCGCGCCACGCCGGCGCGGCGGAGGACGCGGGCGCACTCGAAGGACGTGGCGCGGCTGGTCACCACGTCGTCCACGAGCAGCACTGTGGACCCGCCCGCTTCGACGCCCGGCGAAAGCTGGAACGTGCCGCGAACATTGGCGCGGCGTGCGTGAAGCGTCCGGCCCGTCTGCGTGGCCGGGTGCCCGTGACGCCTCAGCAGGAAGAGGATGCGCGGGCCGTCGCCCGCTCGCCCCGCGATCTTGTTGCCGCGGCGCAGGGCAAGTGCGATCCGGCGGGCGAGCTCCGTCGGAGCATGCAGCGGGCGTCCGAGTCGACGCGTCCATGCGCTGGGGACGGGGACGACGACATCGATCTGCGTCGCCCAGGTGCGCTTGAGAATCCGGTCCGCCAGCAGATCGCCGAGTCTGCGAGAGATCGCTCCATCCCCCTGGAACTTCAGCCGTCCCACCAGAGTCCCCAGCGCTTCGCCGTAGACGCCGAGCCGCACGACGCCGTCCACGGGAAGGGGCAGCTTGCGGCACGCGGGGCAGCGCCCGTCCGGCGCGGGGATGGCCGCGCACGTCGCGCCGCACGTCGCACAGCCCGGTGGCGCGGCGTCCGCCCTCCAGCGCTTCACGCACTCAGGACAGAACCCCTCTTCCAACGGCTGCCCCGGTCGCAGGCACAGCAGGCATCCGGCGGGAAAGAGGAGTTCGCCAAGCGCTGAGGTGAACGACGAGATCAGGGGAATGTGCATGGCGGCGATTCCGGGCGCTGGACCCATCAGCGGATCACGCGCGCATTAAACGACGGGCGGCGCGACGCGGCAAGTCTGCCGCCGGTTGTGGGGGGATCGGCGTAGGAAGGCGTCGGCTTGTTTGGCATTCGTCCGGTTGTCGGTTAGGCTACGCCCGTCCTCGCTGGGGTGGGAGGCGCATGTCTGGACTGCACGTCGACGGATGTGCTCTCGATGTTTCGAGCTGGGAAGAGATCCCGGGTTGGGGCGTGTTCGTTCCAACATCACCACGGCCTGGCGAGTACGCCAGACCGGGCCACCCGACCGTGCCGCCCGATCGGGCCGCCCGACCGGCGCTCGGCGCTGGACGAATTGGTTGCGGATTGAAATAATTGACGTGGCGAAAGCGATTGTCTGGGATTCGGGTACGTACCCGGCGTAGTTCAACCATTTGCGCAGGTCGGTGGCCGAACGTGGGACGCGCGGGCGAGCGTGGGTCGCAAGGCCCCGCACTTGCGTGCGGGGTTCTGACAAGGCAAACAGCGTCGCTCCTTAATAACGACGCGAATCATAAACCATTCACTTGCATCGTGTTACAATGAATGATCGTTTACCGAAAGCTGTCTCCTCCCCCGGATTCGTTTTGGGACAAGTCCGTACCGCGGTCGCCTTTGGTGCGATCGTCGCCGCGTCGCAGGCGATCTTCGCGCAAATGCCCGTTCTGAAAGTGGTTGCGGCTGAGGCGGAGGTGCGTGAGGCGCCGATCACCGTGAACCTCGTCGGGACGCTGCAGCCTGCGCGGCGAAGCCGAGTCGGCAGCGAGGTCGGCGGGCTGATCGTCGAGATGCCCGTGCGTCAGGGGGACGCGGTCACGGCGGGGCAGCCGCTGTGCAAGCTCAATCCGGATATCGTGTCGCTTCGCTTGAAGGAGGGGGCCGCGCGACTCGAAGCGTTGAAGGCGGTGCATCAGGAGTTGCTGGCCGGAACGCGGGAGGAGGAGCTGCGCCGGCTGAAGGCGCTGCTGATGGAGGCGGAGGCGCGCGTGCTGCGCTGGAAGTTCGAGAAGGACCGCGTGGAGAAGCTGTACTCCGGCAGTGAAGCCGGCTCCGTTCGCGAGGTGTACGACGCGGCCGCGGAGCACGACATGGCGCTGCAGCGCCAGCACGCGGCGACGGCGGCGCACGATGAAGCGGTGAAAGGTCCGCGCGTGGAGACGATCGCCCGCGCGGCGCAGGAGGTGGCGGAGCAGCAGGCGGTGGTGGACCGGCTGCAGCGCGAGCTGGACAAGATGACGATCAAGGCGCCCTTTGCGGGCCGGATCGTTGATCGGCGCGTGGAAGTGGGCGAGTGGCTTGGCGAGGGCGGGCAGGTCGTCGAGCTGGTGGACATTCAGTCGGTGCTGGTGCGCGTGGACGTGCCGGAGACGGCGGTGGGCCAGGTGCGCGTCGGCGACCCTTCGACGGTGTTCGTGGACGCGCTGCAGCGGAGCTTCGATGGAAAAGTGCGGCACGTGATTCCGCAGGTCAACGAGCAGGCGCGGACGTTCCCCGTGGAGATCGAGGTGCCCAACGGCGATGCGGCGCTGGCGGCGGGCATGTTCGCGCGGGTCACGCTGACGTGCGGAGCGCCCAGGCAGGTGGTGTGCGTGCCGAAGGACGCGGTGCTGATGCGCGACGGTGTGAACTACGTCGCCATGGTCGCGCCGGGCGAGCAGGGCGCAATGATGGGCATTCCGCTGGCGGTGACGACGGGCGCGAGCGTGGAAGACCGCATTGCGATCACCTCGGACAACCTCCCGGCCGGCACGAAGGTCATCGTGCGGGGCAACGAGCGCGTGTTCATGCCCATGCCGGTGGAAGTGGTGGACGCCAACGGCACGCCGGTGAAGCTCGAGTTTCCCGCAGCGGCGACGGGCGCTTCCTCCAAGCAGCCCGAGCCGGCGAAAGGCTCACCTCCGTGAAGCAACCGGAGATGCCTGGACTGTCTCAAGACGCGCGTCACGTGATCCGCAACCGGCGTTTGCAACCCGTATCGCTTGAGCTGTAGACGACCATGGACATTGTCAAATTCGCAGTTGAGAATCCGGTGAAGGTCGCCGTGGGGGCCGTGCTGCTGGTCCTCTTCGGTTTTCGCAGCCTGTTCGACATTCCCAAGCAGCTCACGCCGGACGTGGACCGCCCGTTCATCACCGTCAAGACGAACTGGGTCGGCGCCAGCCCGCAGGAGATCGAAAGCGAAATCATCGAGCGGCAGGAGGAAAAGCTCAAGGGCGTCAAGAACGTCGTGAAGATGACCGCCCAGGCGCAGGAAGGCTCCGCGACGGTGAAGCTCGAGTTTCCCGTGGGGATGGACAAGAACGCGGCGCTGCGCGACGTGTCGGACAAGCTGCGTCAGGTGGAGGAATACCCCGAGGAAGTGGACGAGCCGACGGTCATCGCCACCAACGACGATATGGAGAACATCATCGCCTGGATGATCCTCCACAGCGACGGAAAGCACGACGTCGCCCGGCTCAAAACCTTCATCGAGGACAACGTCAAGCCGCTGCTGGAGCGCGCGGAGGGCATCGCCGAAGTCAACGTGTACGGCGGGCTGGACCGGGAGGTGCAGATCGTGGTCGATGCGGCCCGGCTGGCGTCGCGCGGGCTGACGATGCGCGACGTGGAGCGGGCCTTGCGCCGGCAGAATGAGAACGTCTCCGCCGGCACGATCCTGCAAGGCAAGCGGGACTTCACCTACCGGACGGTCGGCGAGTTCACGGAAATCCGCGAGGTCGAGGAGACGGTGCTGGCCTATCGCGAGGGCGGCCCGGTGCTGGTCCGCGACGTGGCGCGCGTGATCGACGGATTCAAGAAGCCCTATGCCTTCGTCAAAAGCAAGGGCGAGTTCGTCATCGCTTTGCCCGCGCGCAAGGAGACCGGCGCGAACGTGCTCACCGCCATGGCCAACCTGCGTCGGCAGGTCGAAGTCGTCAACCACGACATCCTCGTGCCGATGGGCATGGGGCTTGAGCTGACGCAGGTCTATGACGAGACGACGTACATCCAAAGCGCCATCGACCTGGTGATCTCCGACATCTTCTGGGGAGGGCTGCTGACGCTCGGCTCGCTGGTGCTCTTCCTCCGCAGCCTCAGCGCCACGGGCATCATCGCGGTGTCCATCCCAATCTCGATCGTCGGCACGTTTCTGGTCATCGAGTGGCTGGGGCGGACGCTGAACGTGGTGATGCTGGCGGGACTGGCGTTCGCGATCGGACTGGTGGTGGACAACGCGACCGTCGTGCTGGAGAACGCGTATCGACATCGTTTGTCGGGCAAGTCGCGGAAAGACGCCGCGGTGGACGCGACGCGCGAGGTCTGGGGCGCGATCCTGGCGAGCACGCTGACGGCGATGGGCGTGTTCCTGCCGGTGCTCACCATCAAGGAAGAGGCCGGTCAACTCTTCAAGGACATCGCCATCGCCATCTCCGCGGCGATGGCGATCTCGCTGTTTGTGGCCGTGCTGGTGATTCCACCGCTGGCGGCGCGGGTGCTGGGCGGCGAGGAGACGGTGAAGCGCGGCGACCGCCCCTGGTTCTTCGCGGAGTGGATGGGGTCGCTGAATCGCGTCATGCTGCGCAGCACGGGCATGAAGCTGGCGGTCATTTGCGGCATGACGGGGCTGTCGCTGCTGGGAAGCTGGTGGCTGGCACCGGCGCCGGACTACCTTCCGGCAGGCAACCGCAACCTGATCTTCGGCATGTTGTTCACGCCTCCGGGATACTCGGTCGAGGAGTTTCGGGAGATGGCGCGGATCATCGAGGAGGGCGACCCGGACGACCCGCTCGACGGCGTCCGCCCTTCATGGGAAGCGAAGCTCGGCGAGGCGTCGGCCGAGGCGATTCCCCCGGTGGAGATCCATCAGGGGCGCGGCGGGAAGGTCGTGCGCCGGATGACGCCGCCGCCGATCCGGGACTATTTCTATGTGGCGTGGGGTGGGATCAGCTTCATGGGCTGCACGTCGCAGGACGAGCACGTGGTCTCGCCGCTGACGCCGCTCATGCAGCGCGCGGGAGAGAAGATCCCCGGCGTGTTCACGTTCTTCCAGCAGTTGTCGCTGTTCAGCGGCGGCGAGGGCGGCAACACGGTGGACCTCGACGTGCGCAGCGATCACCTGGGGGACGTCGTGAAAGCGGCGTCGGCTCTGCAGGGCGCCATCATGGGGCACGACTACGGGTACCCCCACCCCAGTCCGGCGAACTTCGATCTGGGTCGCCCCGAGGTGCGCCTCAAGCCGAAGCGTGCGCAGGCCGCGGACTTGGGGCTGGATGTGGCGGACGTGGGCTTCATCATTCGCGCGTGCATCGACGGGGCGTTCGTGGGCGAATTCAACGACCGCGGCGACAAGATCGACATGGTGATCCAGGTCGAGCGCGATGAACGCGCGGCGCTGGAGACGGTGGGGCAGATTCCGATCTGCACACCGCGGGGGCACGTGGTTCCCATCGCCTCGGTGGTGGACTTCCAGACCACGACCGCGCCGCAGCAGATCAACCACATCGAGCAGATGCCGTCGGTCACGCTCTCGGTGCAGAACAAGCCCGGCGTGCCGCTTCAGGAGACGATCGACGAGCTGGAGAACGCGGTGATCGCGCCGCTTCGCGCCGGCGGCGTGATTCCCCCGACCGTGTTCGTATCGCTGTCCGGCACGGCGGACAAGCTCACCCAGACTCGGCACGCGATGATCGGCGACTTCCGCGGGCTGGCGAAGGGGCCGCGGCTGTTCGGAAGCATCGCGCTGACGATGACCGTGCTGACGGGGCTGGCGCTGGGCGTGTGCGTCGCGTGCGGCACGGTGATCGGCCGGCGGAGGGCGGCGCGGCTGATGGTGCTGACGCTCGGCACGATCGCGGTCGTGTTCCTCAGTTACAACTACCTGCTGACCTTCGAGATCATTCAGTCGCGCATGGTGCTGGCCGTGCTGATTACCTACCTGCTGATGGCCGCGCTGTTTGAGTCGTTCCTGTATCCGTTCGTGATCATGTTTTCCGTTCCATTGGCGATCGTGGGGGGTTTCGCGGCGCTGCGCTGGGTGCACCATTACAGCCTGTTCGACGTGACGGCGCCGGTGCAGCAGCTCGACGTGCTGACGATGCTGGGCTTCATCATGCTCGTCGGGCTGGTGGTGAGCAACGCGATCCTGCTGATCCACCAGGCGCTCAACTTCATGCGAGAGGGAATGGAACCGACCGCGGCGGTGGCGGAGTCGGTGCGAACGCGGACGCGCCCGATCTTCATGACGGCCATCACCACGGTGACCGGCGCGCTGCCGCTGATGTTCATGGGCGGACCGGGCAGCGAGCTGTACCGCGGCATCGGCAGCGTCATGACCGGCGGGGTGACCGTCTCCACGATCTTCACGCTCGTCGTCGTGCCCGCGCTGTTCTCGCTGCTGATGGACTTCAAGGCGTGGCTGTACGCCGGGACGCGGGAGGAGGCGGGCGCGGCGGTCGCCGTGACGGCGTGACCGGGCATCGAGCGGCGAGGCGGATTCGCGACGGATGGATTCTCCCAATCGCCGTGGCGGCAATTGCTTTGCGCCCGACGACGCGGGCGCCTCGATCGGAGTTGGGCGCTGCCTCGGCGGCAAGCAAGGACAATGGCCCGTGCATGTCCCTGCCGGCAAGCGTCCGGAAGCGGAACTCCGCGGTCCAGATGGGATTCCCCAGTGCGACCCTGTGAATCGTTCAATGTTCGCCTTGACTCGGTCGATCTGGAATGAATAGGCTGATTGTGGAGTTGGATGGGAGTCGGCCGCGGCGGCGACAGCACACTGACGGTCCCGTCAGGGGGGAAGGGGTTGGATCATGGCCACGAAAGTCCGCGCCTGGCGTGCATTCACGCTGATCGAGCTGCTGGTGGTCATTGCGATCATCGCGCTGCTGATCTCCATTCTGATTCCCTCCCTCTCGCGCGCCCGTTCTCAGGCGAAGCGGACGCTGTGCACGACCCGGCTGCGCACGCTGGGGCAAGGGCTGGTGATGTACGGCAGCGAAAACGGCGACTTCCTCGTGCCGGGGCGGCTGCCGCGAATTGACGACTATCACTGGAGCGTGGACATCGAGGGCGGTCGCAAGTATCGCCCGACGTTTCTCGCTATGATGGGCAGCCAGGTGGGCCTGCCCGCGTTTGATGATCCGATGCCCGACGCCCTGAGCACCGACCGCTTCGGCGAACCCGGATATCAGCAGAATTACTCGAGCGAAACCTACGTCTGCCCCGAGGTGGCCGAGTGGACCGACGAGCGCAACGCCGCGTACGGCTACAACTACCAGTTCCTCGGCAACTCGCGGCTGAAGGAGGGCGCCACCAGCGACAAGGACTTCAAGAACTGGCCGGTGTTCTTCACGCGGGTCAGGTCGCCGGGGTCGTGCGTGGCGGTGGCGGACGCGATCGGCACGGCGGCGAGCTTTGACCGTCGATCCCGCGCGCCGTACGAGAACAACCTGCGGCTGTCCAACATGCTGGGCAACGAAGGGTTCAATCTCGACCCTCCGCTGGTGGATCCCGTAAGCGGCGAAATGGCCGACAAGGACGGCGGCATACGCTCTGCGATTCACGAGCGGCACCTGCTGAAAGCGGCTGTGCTGTGGGTGGATGGCCACGCGGATGGGCAAAGCACCGCGGACCTCGGTTACGAGGTTCTGCCCGATGGGAAGGTGACGCTGGGGACGCCCGCCACGGCCCATAACCGGTTCTTCCACGTGGACCAGAAGAACGACGCGTGGGTGCCTTCGCCCTGACGACCTGAGCCGCTGTCTGCCCCGTCCGGCATCGGTTACAGTTCGCTGACTTTGCGGGTTGACCGCGCATCGGCCGGGCGACCGGTGCAGCACGAACACCATGCCGACGTCACCTCCGAGCAATCCGGATCTGAATGAACTGCACGCGGCGGCGCAGCGCTTTCGCGCGGGAGGGACGACCGAGGCGCTTCCGCGCAGACGGGTTTCCATCCTTGCGCCGCTGGCGTGCGCGCTGGTCGCCGGGGCGGCGGCCTCGTGGCTGGTGCCGGGGCGCTACGTCGCGGAAGCGCACTTCGACGCGCCGCCGACGGGGCGGAACGCCGTGCGCTCCCGCATTGAGGCGGCGATGGTCGGCGCGCAGAAGGCGTCGGATGCTGAGGATCCTGAAACGTCCGATTCGCCTTCATGGAACCTGCTTCCCACACCCACGGGTTTGCAGCTTCGTGTGTGGGCGCGGGACGCGGCATCCGCGCGGCGCGCCATCGACGCGCTGATCACCGACGTTCGAAAGAACGATACCGGCGCGGTTGCGCCCGTGCCGGAGGAGTTGGTCGCGGCGCGCGGACTTTTAAGCGAACGACTCGACGAATTGAAGAAGCAAGTTCAAGCCGCGTCGAACGGCGCCGCGGCGTCCGCGTCGCCCTGCATTCCTGAGGAGGTTCGCACCGAGAGGCTTGCACAGGAGGCCCGCGTTCGCGCGGCGCTCGATGAGTTGAATCGGCTGCGCGAGGAGTGCGAACGGCTGGAAAAAACGCGAGCGGATCTGGAGGCGACCGATCCGGCGCTCGCCGCGGCCGTGCTCGATGAGGACCGTGACAAAGCTTACGACGCCGACGAGATGCTGCGTCAGGACCGCCAGCAGCTTGTGGCGGAGTTGATGAACGCGCGGCGGGCCATGCTCGACGTGAAGCAGCAATCGGCGGCGCTGGGCGATGAAGTGCTGGCGGCGGCGAAAGACCTGCGCGATGCGGCCGCGCAGCGCAGCGGGCTGCCGGAACTGTCCGCGCAACGCGAGACCCTGTCGGCCATCGCAGCGAAGACGGCGGCGCATGCGGACCTCGCGGAGACGTTTGGGGCGGATTGGGCAGGACTCCACACGGCGCTGACGGAGGCCGAGTCCGACGCGATCATGAACTTGCTCCAACGCATCGACGAGCGCGGGCGGCAGTTCTGCTTCGACGCGGCGCAGATGCTCGAGGAGGTCACGGCATCGCTGAACGCCATGCGCGAGCAGGTCGGGCTGACGACGGCGGCGCAGACGGCGCTGTCCGAGTTGTCAAAGCGATGCGCGGCCGGGCGAACGCTGCTGGGGCGGTTCGAGGCGAAGGCGATCAAGCAGCGGCCGGTGCGGCTGCAGGCCTCGCTGGAGGCGGCGGCGCGGCTGAGCGATCGCGTGCGGGATCGGATGGCGACGGTGGATCGCAAGGTGTTCGAGGAGGCGATCGAAGCGGCGCGGAAGCAGCGCGTCGCGGCGCTGGCGGACACGGCGAATCAGCTTGAGGCCGCGCGGGGGGCGCTGCTGGCGCGCGGCAACGAGCTGGAGCCGTTGATCTCGCAGTGGTCGGCGCAGTGGAACCGGGAGGTGGAGGCGGCGTCGCGCGCCGCGGATGCGAAGGCTGATGCGGCGGACCTCGCGCGGTTGCGGGACGAAGAGCGGCGGGCAAGCGAGATGCTCGGCGCCCTGTCGCGCCCGCGCGCCGAGGCCGCGGACCCGATGGCCGGCGTGCAGATTCGCGGTCCAGACGTGGCGGTCGATCCGCAGGTCACGCGCACGCGCATGCAGGTAGGTGGCGTCGCCGCCGCGCTGAGCTTCATCGCCGGGCTGCTGGTGCAATGGGTGACCGCGCGACCGCGGCGAAATGTTTGAGGCAGTTCAGCACGCGGGCGATCGACGCGATTCACGATGACTGACGCACGTAGCGATGGCCAGGTCGCCGGTGACGTTGACCACGGTGCGGCACATGTCGAGGATGCGATCGACGCCGAGGATGATGCCGATGCCCTCGCCCGGCACGCCCACGGATTGCAGCACCAGCACGATCAGCGGCAGCGAACCGCCTGGCACGCCGGCCGTCCCCACGCCCGCCAGCACGCTCATCAGGATCACCGTAAGCTGCTGCGCCAGCGTCAACTCGACGCCGAACACCTGTGCCAGAAACAACACGACCACGCCTTCGTACAGCGCCGTGCCGTTCTGATTGCCCGTCGCCCCGACCGTCAGGACAAAGTGCGAAATGTCCTTGGGCAGCTTGAGCGACTCCTCGGCCACGCGCAGCGCCGTCGGCAGCGTCGCGTTGGAGGAGGACGTGCCGAATGCTGTCAGCATGGCCTCCGCCGTTCGACGGAAAAACGTGACCGGCGACATGCCGCCCATCGACCGGACGGCCAGCGAATAAACGACGACGAGCTGAAAAGTCAGTCCGGCGAGCACGGTCACGACGAACCACAGCAGCGTGACGAGGATGTCGAAGCCGAGCTTGGACACGACGGAGAAAACGAGGCAGGCCACGGCGATCGGCGCCAGCTTCATCGCCAGTCCGATGACGACCATGCACGTGTCGAACACGGCCTGCAAGACGCGAACAAGCGGCTCGGACTTCTCGGCGGGCAGGAACGTCATGGCCGCGCCGAACACCAGCGCGAAGAACATGACGGAGAGCATGCCGTTGCCCTTGGAGCTGCCGTCGAGCGCGCCGACCATCTCCTGCAGCGGGTTCTCGGGGATGATGTCCAGCAGCGTGTCGCGCACGGTCTTGGCCTGTTTGGCCTTGCCGATCAGGTCGGTCGCGCGGGCAGCGTACTTCTCGCGGAGCTGGTCGCGCTGCGCGCCGTCGAGTCCGCCGCCGGGGCGGATCGCGTTGACCAGCAGCAGCCCGACGCCCACGGCGCAGCAGGAGAACAACACGGTCAGCAGCAGGCTGCGCGCGCCGACGCGCCCGATCTTCCGCAGATCGCCCAGCCCGACCACGCCCAGCGCCAGCGCCGCGAACACCAGCGGCACGACGACCATGAACATGAGGCGAAGGAAGACTTTGCCCACGGGGTCGGCCACATAGGTGGTCAATCCATTCACGCGAGCGACCCACGCGGACGGCGATGCGGATGCCGGTGGCGCAAATGCGGGAGGCGCGGATGCCGGCGTCTGCGATCCGAGGCGGTTGGCGATCAACCCCAGCGCGACGCCGATGACCAGCCCTATCAGGATCTTGAGATGCACACCCTTGAAATGCGCGGCCGGTGCGGACACGAACTGGCTCTCCCGTTAATCCGGCTTCGTCGGCCTTGAGCGATTATGGGTGAAAGGGTCGAGCGGCCTCAGTGCAATGAAGCGCGTCGAGTTCGCAAGCCGCCGCGTCAGACCGTTTCGATCTCTTTGGTCTTTTCCGTCAGCACCTTGTCGATCTCGTCCTCGTACTGCTTGAGGAGCTTCTGAACGCGCTCCTGGGCTTTCTTCGAGTCGTCCTCGCTGATGGTCTTTCCCTTCTCCAGCGCGTCGATGGCCTTGTTGCCGTCGCGGCGGACGTTGCGGACGGCGATCTTCTGGGCCTCGCCGAGCTTGCGGACGCTTTGCACGAGCTGCTGGCGGCGCTCGCCGGAAAGGGCGGGGATGGGCAGGCGGATCATCTTGCCGTCGCTGACCGGGGTGATGCCGAGGTCGGACGCTTTCAGGCCCTTTTCGATGTCCTTGAGCGTGCCGGGGTCGAACGGCTTGACCATAAGCGTGCCGGGATCGGGAACGCTGATGCTGGCCAGCCCTTTGAGCTCCATGACGCTGCCGTAGGACGGCACGTCGATCTTGATGTGCTCGACCAGCCCCGGATGGGCGCGCCCGGTGCGGACGCCTTTAAGCTCCTGCTTGAGGTGCTCGGCGGCTTTGGTCATGCGTTGCTTGCAGTCGGCTTCGATCGCGGCGAGGTTCATGTCGGTATCCCCGTTGAGGCTGAGTTCGCCGGGGATTAGACCGCAGGGGACCGAGCTGCACAAGGGTGACCCTCCACCGAGACGCAGACCGCGGCGTGAGGCATGGCGTTCCAGCGTCCGGGGCAAGCTTCAACGTACACGAAGGAACCCAGTCAGCCCTTCGCTCGCCGAGTCGGGGGATCGGGGCTGCTCGTGGCGCGCGGCTCACCCTGAGGGTTGCGGGTGAAGAGGAACACCTTGGCCAGACCCAGCAGGATCGACCCGTCCAGCAATGCAGCGATGCCCTTGGCGACGTTCGAGTCGATCTGCAGCATGATTACCGAACAAATGAGAACTCCAAGGACCACGATGACCGCGGAAGCTTTGCCGGAGAGCTGAAGCCACCAGTCCCGTTTGTTGCGCTCGCCTTCCAGCTTCAGCAGACTGGCTTCCATCTTGTGACGGTGCTGCAACTGCTCCTTCCAGCGGTTCAATATCTCGCCGGCCGCCCCTGGATGAACGGACTCGTATTCGCGCAGCGTGGCCGGATCCGGAATGGGAGAGCTCCGGAACTCCACGTGCAGATCGGGCGAGCCTTCGAAGTCAGTTGGAGCCTTGTGCGGATCCGACATCACTCCCGTCGGCAGCGGGCCGGATGACGGCTTCCTTTCCGAGTTCTTCACGGGCGTAAGCCTCCATTGCTTTCTGCAATTCCTCGCCAAGGACTTGCCAGTCACCCTTGAACCTTTCCCAATCTGTCGCGGACAGAATGAGGCGTGAAAGCGGAAATGCCTCCTCGTGCGGGGTTGAAATGAAAGTGTCCGACCAATCCCAAACGGATCCGAATCCGCCAAAGAATGGATGGGGAGCGCGCGCTTGCGCCCCCCCGATCGCGCAAGGCACACCACTGATCGTGAACACGCCGGAGTTTGAAACTGGAATCACCGAACTCCCTCGCCTGACCGCGCCAGGGTTGAATTTGAGCACTTGTTCAACGCGTCTTGCCCTGCAGGACTCCTTGCGTTACAACGCTGATATTAGCGTCGGATGCGATTGGCTTCCAGTGGCGGGTGATGCCTCTGCAGCACCCACCCGGGTTCTGGTCCGCCCGCGGCGGGCCTTCCTGCTGCAATGATTATGGGCCGGACGGATCTCAACCGCCTCCATCGATCAGCGTCCCGATGCGCTGTCCTTCGCAAACCGCGCGCATGTTGCCCGGGGCGAAGAGGTCGAACACGATGATCGGGATGTGATTCTGCCGGCACAGCTCGACGGCGGCCACGTCCATCACGGCCAACCGCTTGTCGATGACCTCTTGAAACGTGAGGCGCTCGACCCGCGTGGCGGACGGGTCTTTCTTCGGATCGGCGGTGTACACGCCGTCCACTTTCGTGGCTTTCAGCAGGACGTCGGCCTGCATCTCGCTGGCGCGGAGCGCGCCGCCGGAGTCGGTGGTGACGAAGGGGTTGCCCGTGCCGCCGGCGAAGATGACGACGCGCCCCTTCTCGAGGTGTCGCAGGGCGCGGCGGCGGGTGAACGGCTCGCACACGCGGTCCACGGCGATGGCGCTCTGCACGCGCGTCACCAGTCCCAGCGACTCCAGCGTGTCCTGAATGGCGACGGCGTTGATCACCGTCGCCAACATGCCCATGTAATGCCCGGTGACTTCCTCGATGGGCGAATCCTTGGCGAGGCTGCTGCCGCGGATGATGTTGCCTCCGCCGACGACGATGCAGAGCTGAACGCCGAGATCGGCCACGAGCTTGATCTCCCGCGCCATGCGCCCGAGAACCTCGCCGTCGATGCCGAAACCGCCCGGACGGCAAAGCCCCTCGCCGCTGATCTTCAGAAGGACGCGATGGTATTTGGGTCGAGTCATGACCTGGATTCCCGCGATGCCTTTTTCGTCACGACCATGGGGTTCCTGTTCACGGCGGCTCCTTCGCCCTCCTCAGCGCCATACTACGACGTCGGCGCCAGAAGTCCGCGCCAATACTGCTCCACCAGCCAGATCGTCGCCGGCGGCAGGAAGATGCCCGGGAGCATGTTGGCCACCGGGATCTTCTTGATGTCCAGGATCATCAGCGCCGTGCCGAGCATGAGCACGCCGCCCACGCACGTCATCATGTTGCGCGAAACTTCCGGCAGCGGATCCGCGAAAGCGAACGCCAGCGCCGACAGCCCGCCCTGAAACACCACCACCGTCACGATGCTCAGCGCCACGCCCCAGCCCATCGTCGAGGCCAGCGCCATCGAGCAGAACCCGTCCAGCGCGGACTTGATGTACAGGTAACTCGGATCGCCCTGCGAGCCGTTGCGCAGGCAACCCAGCAGCGTCAGAGGGCCGACGCAGAAGATCACGCTGGCCGTCAGAAATCCTTCGGCGAACCGCTTCCCGCCGTCGCCGCCGCCGAAGCGGGCGTGGACCCACTCGCCGAAGCCCTCGATGCGCTCGTGCAGCCGCAGCGCCGTGCCGAGCAGGCCGCCGATCACCAGCGAGGAGATCATCACCATCGCCAGCCGCGCGCCGTAGGTCTGCGGCGCAAGCACGGCGGACTGAAACTTGCCGACGGTCTGGCCGAAGGTGAGCACGGCCGCGTCGATGCCCAGCCCGATGGTGGTCAGCCCGAGGGCGCTGAGGACGATCTGCTGGTAGCGCTGCGGGAGGCGATGGGAGAGGAGCAGCCCCGCGCCGCTTCCCAGTGCCACGGTGATGGCATTGATCACGGTCCCGTTGATGTGCTGCCAGCCGATGAACGCCGCCATGATGCCTCGCCGAAGCGCCGCGCGAACGTTACGCGCTGCGCGAGGGATCGTCAATCGGGCGCCGTGCTGACCGAGCCGCGCGCGTCAGCAAGCGAGTCTGACCGCATCCCCGGCGGGAACGTTCGCTTCCTTACGGGCGCGGCTCTGAAAGCGTGACCCCCCTTGCTCCACGCGCGGCCGTCAGTCGGTGTCAAAGCTCGTGTCCACGTCATACGGGTCCACGCGTTGCAGCGGGGCGAACTCAAGGATCATCGTGCGGCGGGCGCCGTCCTTGAACTGCACGACGACGTTGGTCTGACTGGCCGAGCGGTAGAGCGAGACGACCTGCCCCAGACCGTAGCGCGGATCGGTGACCAGCGTGCCGATGCCCCATTCCTCGATATCCGCCGGGAGCCCGCCGCGCCCTGCGCCGGTCGCATCGCCGCCCGCGCCGGCCGGATCACCGCCCGCGCCCGTGGAATAACCTGATGATCCGCGCGAACCCTCCGCGTCGCGCAGCCATTCAATCTCCTCGTGCGGAAGGTTGCGCAGGAAGGGTGAGGGGTTGCGGCGCTCGCTGCGTCCTTGAAGCATCCGGTGGCGGGCGCAGCTCAGCGACAGGCGCGTCATGGCTCGCGTCATGCCCACGAAGAGCAGGCGCCGCTCCTCTTCATCATCCGTCTCGAAAAGCGAGGATCCGTCGCGGCGCATCGGCAGGATGCCGTCCTCCAGCCCACTGATGTACACGAGCGGAAACTCCAGACCCTTGGCCGCGTGCAGCGTCATCAGCGTGATCTTGCCGCGCTCGTCCTTCACCGCGTCGATGTCGCCGACGAGGCTGGTGTGTTCGAGCCAGTCGCGCAGCGAGGACTCGGCATGATGGGACTCGAACTCCGCGGCGGCGCTCAGCAGCTCCTGGAGATTCTGCCCGGCGGAGGCGTCGGCGGCCTCTTCACCCGCGTAAAGCGCGAGCAGGCCCGTGCGGCGCATCACCTGCTCGACGCCGTGCGCCGGCGCGGCTTCGACGAGATCGTTGAGCGAGGTCAGCAGCTCGGCGAACTCGCGGACCTTCGGACCGGAGCGCCCCAGCGCCGGAAGGTCCGGCGCGGCGAGAAGGTAGTCGAGGACGGTGATGCCCTTCGCGGCGGCCGCGGCGCGGAGCCGTTCGACGGTCGTCTCGCCGATGCCGCGCGGCGGCGTGTTGATGATGCGCAAGAGGGCGATCTCGTCGCGCGGGTTGAGCATCACGCGGAGGTACGCGAGGACGTCCTTGATTTCCTTGCGCGCGTAGAACTCCGTGCCGCGCGCGATCTGATACGCCAGCCCGTGGCGCAGCAGCGCTTCCTCGATCGCGCGGCTCTGGGCGTTCATGCGGTAAAACACGGCGATTTCGCACGGAGCGGCGCCGTCGGCGAGGCGGTCCACGATGTCGCGCGCGATCCAGTCGGCCTCGGCGGAGGCGTCCTCGCGCTCGATGACGCGGACCGGCTCGCCCGCGGCGTTCTGCGTCCAGAGCGCTTTGTCCCTGCGGCGCGCGTTGGCGGTGATGAGCGCGCCGGCCACGGAAAGGATGCGCTGCGTCGAGCGGTAGTTCTGCTCCAGCCGCACAACGACCGCGTCGGGGTAGTCGCGCTCGAAGGAGAGGATGTTGCCGATGTCCGCGCCGCGCCAGCCGTAGATGGACTGATCCGGGTCGCCGGTGGCGCAGAGGTTGCGGCGGCGGAGCGTGAGGAGGCGGGCGATGGCGTACTGCGCCGCGTTGGTGTCCTGATACTCGTCGATGAGGACGTAGGGGTAGCGACCCTCAATCTCGTCGCGCAGGCTCTCGTGGTCGCGGAGGAGCACGGCGGTGCGCAGCAGCAGGTCGTCAAAGTCAAGGGCGTTCTGGTGGGCGAGGAGCTTTTCGTATTGCTCGTAGAACTGCACGACCTGGCGATGCTGCCAGTCGTCGTGCTCCGCGGCGAACTCGGCCACGCCTTTCAGCGCGTTTTTGGCCCGGCTGATGCGCATCTCGATGGCGGCGGGCGGGTAGTTGGCGGGAGAGGCGGCGCAGGCTTCGACGGCCTGCTGCACGGCTTTGCGGCGGTCGTCGCGATCGAGAATCGTGAAGTTGGGTTCGATGCCCGCGGCGCCGGCGTGGATGCGCAGCAGTCGGGCGCAGAAGCTGTGGAACGTGCAGGCGTTGAGGCGGTCGCCGACGCCCAGCGCCGCCAGCCGCTGCGTCATCTCGTCCGCGGCCTTGTTGGTGAACGTGACGGCGAGGACGTCGATGCGTCGATCAGCCGTGAGGACGAGGCGCGCCGCGCGACGGGTGATGACGCGCGTCTTGCCGCTGCCGGCGCCGGCGAGGACGAGCAGCGGCCCGTCGCGGTGCAGGACGGCCTGCCGCTGCGGGTCGGTAAGGTCGGCGAGCAGCGTTTCATCGAGGGTGTGGGTCGCGGTGGACATCGAGCCGCGTGTATAGCGAAGCGGTTTGGCGCCGTCCAGCGTACCGCGCTTGGAGGCGTGGTTCGGCGGTTCGCCCGCCGGGAACGATCGGCGCTGGCGTTGTTGGGAGGTTGGCTCAAGTGAGGAAGCGGCCGGGGGGATGACACTGTGTGACCGGCTGGAAAGCCGGTCCCCCACCCACGTGGCAAATGGATGACGCGCTGGAAAGCCGGTTTCCCACCCATGTGGGAAGTGAATGACCGGTTGGGAAGCCGGCTTCCCCACCCATGTGGGAAGTGAATGACCGGCTGGAAAGCCGGTTCCCCACGCCTGGAGAATCGCCGAGCCATATACAACTGGACATACCCATGATGCTCGGAATCAGTGATGAGTGGCTCGGGCTGGTGACGCCGCTGGCCGGCGCGATGCTGAGCGTCGTGGTGTTCTACCTGCGCTCGATGCGCGAGCACCAGTTGACGCAGCACGCGGAGCTGGTGCGGCGGCTGGACCGCGTCGAGGACGAAACGCGGCGGCTGGCGCGGGCCGTGCGCGAGATGGAACGGGCGTTCGCCACGAAAGAGGAATGGCTGCGCGAGAGCATGTCGGCGCGGCAGCGGCTGGACGCGCTGACGCAGGCGGTCGGAAAACTGCGCGTCGTCGGCGCGACAAGGGAGGGGCAATGACCATGGCCAACGGACGAACCGCACGTCAGATCAAGCAGATTCGCAATGAGATCCTCATCGCGCTGAAGACGGTGTATCCGGCGGCGATGCAGGCGGAGCAGGTGCTCCGCAGCCTGCTGGCGCTCTTCCCCACGCTGGAGTTCGACCACGTCAAGCGCGACCTGCACTACCTCGCCGAGAAAGGCTACCTCGCCCGCGTCGTGGCGGAGCTGGAGGGCGACGAGCGCCTCACGCCCTGCCGCAAGCGCTGGTTTCGGCTCACCTCGAAGGGCGTGGAAATCGCCGACCACTGCATCACGGACCCGGCGCTGGAGGAGTCGTAGGCCGCATCGGGTGGGATCGCTCCTGGTGGGGCCGCACCTGGTGGGGCCGCTCCTGGTGGGGCCGCTCCTGGTGGGGCCGCTCTCCGAGCGGCCACCGGTCTGCCGGCTCTCTGAGCCGGCGTTTGTATGCAGCCGGCTCAAACGGAAAGCCGTGAGAAAGGCCCCATGAAAAGAATCACGACGATCTCGCCAACCAGAAAGCGGACCCCTTCCGATCGAACATCTGCAAACCGCAGGTCTCGCGCTCAGGTTGCGCCCGCTGAAACAGCGCCGCCGCCGCGCCGCGTCGAACCTCAGCAAGCCCATGAGCAAACGCAGGCGCCCGCGCCGCAAGCCGGCGCCGCGGAGTCTGATGCCGGCAGCAAGCAGCGCCTCGCGCAAAGCTGCGTCGCAAAGATCCTCGAGAAGCTCCTCAAGGGCGGACTCGACGAATGCGAACCGGCCTTATGGAGTCAGCGGACGTTCTGGCTGCTGGCCGGCACGATCTACCAGCGGCTGGCCGTCGATTGCGAGGCCATCGAAACCGCCGAACTCGTCGCCCTCGCCAAAGCGCTCGCGGAGAACCGACGGGTGGAAGGGCGCTCGGGCGATGCGACGAACGCGGGCATCGGCGTTGAGGATCGACCGCTGGCGTCGAAAGCCAACCTGAACGCCCTCGTGCGGGAACTTTACGGAGTGGGAATGCCGACCGTCGAACCGGCGGATCCCCATCGCGAGATGGTGGTCCCTTCTCCCGATCTTTGAGCCAGAATGAGTGCCAGCCTCAACCCCTCCGCCCGAACCTGCCGTCGCCAGTCGCGCAGCGCCGCGCGTCCGCGCGCCCACAAGTCGTTTTCATCCGGCCTGACGTACACATCGGGCGCGATGCCGGCGTACTGAAACATACGTCCGTCGAGCCGCGCGAGAATATGCCTCGAATATCTGAAGGCAAGCCCTGCCATGACATCCTCCTCGCTTACCGGCCCGCCCGCACCCATCGTCGGCTCGCCGACGAGCGGACCCCGTCCCCAGTCCCGAAGAGCCATCGCCGCCACTTCACCGCCGCTGCCGGTGCCGGAGTTGATGAGTACTACCACGGGCCGCCGATACGTCTTTCCGCGAGGTTCGGCGACCAAAATGACTCGATCCCACGACGCCTGCCAACTGTCGTATTGCCAGATGCTGGACTTTCGGAGGATCTGTGCGTAAGGCCGCGGTGCATCGATGAAGCGCCCGAGCACTGCGGACACGATGCTGCGCAGCCCGCCCGTGTTGCTCTGCAGATCAAGCACCAGCGCCTGCGTGTCCATGAGTTCGTCGAGGGCCTGATCGAATCGGCGGACGATTTCGTCATCCTCGAAATCACGAATTCCGATGTAACCGATGCCAGATGCCAGGCGGTCGGACGTGACTCGCCCGTCGTCGGGTGCGGAAGCGAGTGGTTGAGGAACGGTCATCGCAAGGATCGAGGGATCCCAGTTCCAGGAAGCCGGCGCCTGCAGCTCCACTCGCGTGATGTGATCCTCCGCGAGGCGCACGTTGACCGTCCGCCGAGTTCCGGGGGGGCATGACAGCAACTGCAGCACGATGGGCGTGCTTCGCGCGGAAATCCCCTCGACGTCCATCACTTCGCAAAGCTCCAGTGCCTGCAACTCCTCCCGCAGCCGCTCGTCCACAATTCCTTCGGAGCGGAAGCGCACCCATAGCCTCTGATCGATCCACGCGTACTTCTCAAAAAGCGGCACGGGCGGACTGCTGCCCGTCAGCTTCCAAAAGCGCGCGTCAGGCCCGATCATCACATGAGGGTCATGGAGATTGGACAGCAGCTCCACAAGCGCCAGAACAAACTCATCGCCGGTGCGGGCACTCACCGCCTTTGCCCGAAGGACGTCATGCAGCGCGGGCCAATCCTTATCGCCCAATTCGTCTGGGGCCATCTCGCTCGTCAGGAACGCATACGTCGTACTCAGGTGCCACCAAACGTGGTCGAACACGCGCGCCCGCGAGTGCGCGTTGAACCTGGTCTCCAAGCGGTGGCAAGCCGCGCTGGTGGCCAGGCAGAAAGCTGCCGTGACGGCGAGTTTCCATCCGGCGCCTTCCGGCACAAGTCCGAGCCGCATGCGAGTTCTCCCGGAGGGGTCCGCGTCGCCGGGGCAAACATTGCCAGCGGCGGCGCCCGAAGCTACAAGAGGCGCACTATCGTTGATCTACCTCGCGTGGGCAACGCGAAGGGGAGTGTTTGCGCGGAGAAAGGGCGGGCCGTGCGCCCGGTTGGTCGCGTTTCATGACGGGCGGCACCGATCGAAGGATTCTGGGTCGAGGCGGGTTCTCGTGTCGAAGGTCCGTTGGATGGCGATCGCGTCGTGTGGCCCGTTAGGCGTTGCCTTGCTTTCCCTTCACGCTACGGCTCAGCCTTCCGAGCCCGCCAACATCGGGTTCGTGAAGCGCCGTCCGAAGCTCGCCGACATCGGCATGATCACGCTGGGCGCCGACGGGAACACCGTGACCGGCACGCCGCGCTACATGCCGCCGGACCGCCGCATCGACAAGACCGCGGACACGTTCGCCCTCGCCAAAGCGCTCGCGGAGAACCGACGCGCCGAGGGCCACGCAACCGCCCCGCCCGGTTCCGCCTCGACCCCAAGCGAAGGAGGCGGCGAAGCCAGGGATGAGCTGCGCCAATTGGTCCACGAGCTTTACGGTCTTCATCTGCCGGATGGCGCGGAGGCGCCCGACGCGCGAACGACCTGACGATCCTTCTGCCGCGAGGCAACGCTCCCTCGATGTCGCCCCTGCGGCCTGACGTACACATCCGTTTGCCCGCGTTCAACGACGAGGCAATCCGCTGCGTTGCACATCGGTTTGCTCGAGTCGAACGACGAAGCAGGCTGCCGGGTGGCGCGGTCTGACGTACTCGCCAGGCCGCAGCAGAGCGACAAGCCCGCCCACGCTCCCAGCGCCGCCGGGTCATTGCTGCGGACCTGTGCCACCCGCCGGCTGGGCGATTCCCGCCATGCGGTTGCCCCGTATTCCATCGCCGGCAGTCCTCGGCGGCGTTCAGCTTTGCGTCGCTGTCCGCTATGATTGAAAAGATGCCCAATGCATCCACTGGCGGAGCCTGGCGATGAGCACCACGCGGACCAGTCTGATCGAACGCGCGCGCGACCTGCGCGACCCGGCCGCGTGGGGCGAGTTTGACCAGCTTTATCGGCCTTTGCTGATCCGCTACGCGCGGCGGCGCGGGCTGACCGGGGACGAGGCGGACGACGTGGCGCAGCAGTGCCTCCAGGTGGTTGTGGAGCGCATCGCCGATTTCCGCCGCCGCAAGAGTTTTCGCGGATGGCTGCGCCGGATCGTGGACCACAAGGTCAGCCACCAGATCGCGCGGAATCAACAGGCTCGACAGGCGGACTCGGCCATTCTCGACGGCGCGGCCTCCACGGAACTGACGCCGCCGGAGCTGTGGGAGCGCCACTGGATGCAGACGCACCTGCTGTACTGCCTGGCCGGCGTGCGCGACGACTTCGCCGCGCACACGATTCGCGCCTTCGAGATGTACGTGTTCGAGGAGCGGTCCGTCGCGGAGATCTGCGAGGCGCTGGGCATGACGGCCAACCAGGTGTACGTGGCGAAGAACCGCATCATGAAGCGCCTGCGCGAGCGCTACGCCGCGCTGATGGAATCGCTCTACGGAGGCGAAGCTTGAGTTCCTGCCCGCCGAAACACACGCTCCGCGCCTTCGAGCGCGGCGAGCTGACGGACGTGGACGCCGCGCCGATCGAGGAGCACGTGCGCGCGTGCGAGGCCTGCCGCGCCCGCCTCGACAAGCTGCGCAGCGTCGATCCCGACACGCGGTTCCTGCGCGGCATGATTCAGGAATCGCGGGTTTCCTCGATCGACGCCACCACCGGCGCGCCGGCCATTCAAGCCGCGCCCCGGTTGCAGACGTCGCCTGACATCCGCGAGCCTGCGTTCACGCCCTCGCCGGACGCGCGAACGGTGAGCGCCGCCGAGGAAGCGACGCCGTTTCTCTGGTCCATTCCCGACTACGAGCGCGTTCAGCTCTGCGGCGAGGGCGCGTTCGGCTCGGTGTGGGCCGTGCGGGATCGCGTCGGCGTGTTTCGCGCGCTGAAGATCATTGACATGGTGAAGATGAGCCGCGCCAAGGTCAGTTGCCGCGAGAGCACGGCCCTGGAGACCTACTGCCGCCGCGTCGGACGCCACCCGTACTTGATCGACGTGTACCACGTGGGCATCGTGGCCGGGCAGCTTTATTACACGATGGAGCTGGCGGACAACGACCTCACCAAGGAGCCGGTCGAGACGGAGTTTCCCAGGCCGTACCGCCCGCTCACGCTGCAGACGGTCATCCGTCGGCGGCGCATCACGCCGGACACGGCCATCGAGATCGCGCGGCGGCTGCTTCGCGGGCTCGCCAAGCTGCATCATCTGGACCTGGTGCACCGCGACATCAAGCCCGCCAACATCGTGTTCGTGAAGCGCCGTCCGAAGCTCGCCGACATCGGCATGATCACTCTCGGCGCCGACGGGAACACCGTGACCGGCACGCCGCGCTACATGCCGCCGGACCGCCGCATCGACAAGACCGCGGACACGTTCGCCATCGGCAAGGTGCTGCACGAGATGATGTCCGGGGCGGAAGCCCGCACGTTCCCGGCGCTGCCGCTGGACCAGCTCGGCGGGAGCCTTAAGTGGGATCTTGCCAAGGTGAGCGAGGTGATCGCCCGCGCCTGCTCCATCAGCGCCGCGGATCGATACCCGTCCGCCTCGGAGATGCTCGACGACCTGGAGGCGTGCGCCGATTTCCCGTTCCCGGCGCTCTTCGACGACGGATCGGATCCGGCGGAAGCCGCGCCGACGTCTCGCCCGGCGCCGACCGCTCGCCCCGCACTGGGCGGCCAACTCCTGCTCGCCGCGCTGCGGGCCGTCCCCTGGCTGGCGGGCTTGATCGCGTTCGTGCTCGCGCTGGACCGCCTGCTGCCGAAGCGCTAGCCCTCATAGCGACCCGGCCTGTCCCGGCGGGAGGCGGAGGACGGGACAGCGGAAGGCGGAGGGCGGGACAGCGGGCGGCGGAGGACGGGACAGGATGAACAAGATGTACAGGATCGGATGGATGCCGCGGCCAAAGGCCGCGAGCAAAAGCCGAGAGTGAGGGCAGGAAGTGACAGCACGGGGCAGCGAGCGGTGGCGGCAAGCAACACCATCCTGTTCATCTTGCAAATCCTGTCCATGCTCCCACGCCCGAAAGAAGCAGTCTCCGCAGCGCCCCAAGGCCGATACCCACGCCGGATGGCTTATGATCGCCCTTCAGCGGATGATCCGCTGACCTCAGCGGACGACCCGCTGACCCCGGCGGACATTCCCCTGACCCCAGCGGACGATGCGATCTGAATCCTCTCGGGCAGCCCTCTTGTGTCTGCGTGCAATGAGAACAGCCTGCCATGCTTCACTTCGCCGACGCGGGCGTGGCCGGCATCAGTCCGGGTGCGATTCTTAGAGGGTTCTCACGGCGCGGCGCAGGCTTATGGCCGATACTGGAAGATGCGCCCCGTGCGGCTCGAAGCATGGGCGCGCCGGGGAAACAGCCCCGCAAGTTCTCCGCCTCGATCCCACGTATGGCAAGACGACCGACACAGGCGCCCCAGGAGACAACCCATGACCCGCATCCACCACGTCCTGCTTGCATCGCTCGCCGCCGCCGGCCTGGCCACGACCACGCCCGACGCCCTCGGGGATGAACTCCAGTGGATCAACCTGACTGCGGTGCAGCCCAGCCCGCGAGCTTCCCACGCCATGGCCTACGACAGTGACCGTGGCGTAACCGTGCTGTTCGGGGGAGGGACGCGATACGGGGATACATGGGAGTGGGACGGACGCATCTGGGCCCTGCGGTCAACGTCGGGACCCCTCGGGCGTTCCGATGCCGCCATGGCCTACGACAGCGCTCGCGGCGTGGTGGTGCTGTTCGGCCGAAATGACGGCGGCGGTGAGACGTGGGAATGGGATGGCTTCGCTTGGAGGCTCAGGGCGGTTACCGGTCCCAGTCGGCGTTCCCGGCACGCCATGACCTTCGACAGCACTCGCGGCGTCACCGTGCTCTTCGGGGGGCATGGCCACTCATCTCTGGGTGACACATGGGAATGGGACGGAATCGCATGGACACAACGGGCCACGGACGGCCCCACCCCGCGCTTCGGGCATGCCCTGGCCTATGACAGCGCCCGCGGGGTGACCGTGCTGTTCGGGGGGCAAGACCGCACATCTCGCGCGGGCGACACGTGGGAGTGGGACGGCAGCGCTTGGACACAACGGACCGCTGACGGCCCCGGTCCGCGTTCTCAGCACGCCATGACCTACGACAGCGCCCGCGGGGTATCCGTGTTGTTCGGCGGGTACGACGGTCAATCGAGGCAGGGCGACACGTGGGAGTGGGACGGCATCGCTTGGAATCTGAGAGGCTTCGCCGGCCCCGGACCCCGATTCAGCCACGCCATGGCATACGACAGCGCTCGCCGCGTCACGGTGTTGGTTGGAGGATGGACTGCGACAGGCGCCGGCGAAACATGGGAATGCGATGGCAGCAGTTGGATTCGACAAAGGGCAACCTCGGGCCCAACGGGCCGCGAGCCCCATGCCATGGCTTACGATGCGGCCAGGGGTGTGGCGCTGATCATTGGAACGGGATCGAAGACCCACGGGACGTGGGGGTGGGACGGAACTTTCTGGATGGTCCAGACCTACGGCGGCCCAATCGCTTGGGAGCAAATTGCCATGGCCTACGACAGCGCCCGGCAGGTCACCGTCCTGTTCGGAGGAGGCGGGACTCTGGAATGGAACGGAGTCGCTTGGACGCAACGCGACGTGACCGGACCGAACGCGCGGCATTCGCACGCCATGGCCTATGACACCGCCAGGGGAACCACCGTGCTGTTTGGCGGGCAGGCTCCTGGAGGCAGGCTTGGTGACACGTGGGAGTGGAATGGCGACGAATGGACTTTGCATTCCGAATCCGGACCCAGCCCGCGCGAGAAGCACGCCATGGTTTACGACAGCGCCCGCGCCGTCACCTTGCTCTTTGGAGGGCATGACGGCTCGAGCGCTCAAGCCGACACGTGGGAATGGGACGGCAGCGACTGGGCGATTCGAGCCACCGACGGACCCGGTCCGCGCAGCAACCACGCCATGGCCTACGACAGCGTCCGAGGCGTAACTCTGCTGTTTGGGGGATTCACCCACGATGACCACTGGTACGGCGACACGTGGGAATGGGATGGCGACGAATGGACTTTGCGTTCCGAGACCGGACCCAGCCCGCGCGACGGTCACGCCATGGCCTATGACAGCGCCCACGGCGAGATCCTGCTGTTTGGCGGCGCGAAGGACCGCGATAAGTCCGGCGACCACGAGACGTGGGTTTACGGATCGCTCTGCCGAAGGTATGAACGAATCAAGCCCAAGGTGAAGAACGTCCATGCCCGGTGCAGGATTGTGGCCAGCGTGCGCACGTCGCTGCGCGTGGGTGCGGAACTGACCGTGTGTTTCGAGGGCGATGAGGGTTGCGGTTGCCGGACGGCGACGGTCAACGAGCGGGGACTGGCGAGGGCGATCTGCCGGACGTCGATCAGGGGCGAGCATCGGATCTGCGTTCCCGGCTGCCCGGACCTGTGCGCCAAGATCGTCTGCCAGCCGTAGGGGCTTGCGTGGCCTGCAGAAAACCTGCGCCGCGCGATCGCGGATATGCGAAAAGGTACAACGCCCGCTCAGTCGCCCAACGGCTTCTGGGTGTCAAACGAGGGAGGGGCAAGGGTGGTTCGAAAGGTGCTCATTGCCGGCAACTGGAAAATGCACAAGACGCTCGTCGAAGCGCGCGAGTTGATGACCGCGCTGAAGGCGGGGATCGAGGCGCTCGGGGCCGGGGTGGCGAACATCGACATCGCCGTCTTCCCGCCGGCGACGCTCCTCTTTCCCATGGCCAAAGCCATCGCCGGCACGCCCATCCGCATGGGCGCGCAGAATGCGCACTTCGAGCCGCAGGGCGCTTTCACCGGCGAGATCTCCGCCAAGCACGTGGCCGATACGGGTTGCACGTTGCTCCTCGTCGGGCACAGCGAGCGGCGGCACGTCTTCGGTGAAACGGGCGACATGCTTGAGCGAAAGGTCCGCGCCGGGCTGGATGCCGGACTCACCGTCGTTTATTGCGTCGGCGAAACCCTCGCCGAGCGGCAGGCGGGCAAGACACAGGCCGTGGCCGAGCGCCATCTTGCAGAGGCGCTCTCTCCCGACCTCGACTGGGGCCGGATGGTGATCGCTTACGAGCCGGTCTGGGCGATCGGCACAGGCCAGACGGCCACGCCCCAGCAGGCGCAGGAGGTCCACGCCCTCATCCGCAAGTGGCTGGCGGCGCGCGTCTCACCCAAGGTCTCCGCCGAGACCCGCGTCCTTTACGGCGGCAGCGTCAAGCCTGACAATGCCGCGGGCCTGCTGGCTCAACCGGACATCGACGGCGCGCTGGTCGGCGGGGCCTGTTTGGCGGCGAAGGACTTCTCCGCTATCATCGCCGCCGGCTTAAGTGCAGATCGGTCGTGACGCCGAGGGTGCTACGACCGTAACATACTGTGAGATAACAAGTTGGGAACCGTCGAGGCCGCGGCTTCCACGGTGAAAAGGACCGTCGCATCAAGGGCGGCGCCGGGCTTTGCTTCATATCCGGCGGCGTGCTTGGGGCGGATCGGGTCCGCGGGTGAACTTCATGGCGATGAGTGACGCGATGCTGGCGATGACGTTTGGACAATGGATGCTCGCAATGGCGCTGGCGGGCGTCTGCGGGCTGTTGATCGTGGTGATTCTCGTGCAGCGGGGCCGCGGCGGCGGGCTGGTCGGCGTGTTCGGCGGCGGCGGCTCGGGCAGCGCGTTCGGCGCGAAAACCGGCGACGTCTTCACGTGGATTACGGTCGCATTGGCTGGGCTGTTCCTGCTTCTCGCGGGCGTGGGCAACTGCACCATGAGACCCGCGATTTCCATTCGGCCCGAAGCGGCGATGACAGAAGGCGGCACCGGCGAGTCTGCATCGACCGCCCCGGGTGCGACAGCACCAGGCGCAACCGCGCCAATCCCGCCGCCCGTCACGCCGCCTGCAGCGCCTCCGACCGCCGGCGGTTCCGCTCCGCCGCCTGCATCCGGCGAGCCCAAGCCAAGCGGCGCGACTCCGCCGGACGCCGGCGCAACCCCGCCGACCAAGCCGGTCGAAGGCGCTCCTCCGCCGAACCCGGCTCCCGCACCGGCCGGCGACAAAGCTGAAGGCGGCGCAGCGCCGACCGGCGATCAACCCAAACCACAGGAACCCAAAGCCCCCGGCGGACAAGTCTGACCCATGTAATGGCGGCGAGAACATCGCCGGGACTTCAGCCATGATCGTCTCGATGACCGGTTGCGGAGAGGCCGTCCATTCCGAGGGCGCCGTGGGCTACTCCCTCGAAATCCGCAGCGTCAACAACCGGTATTTCAAGAGCATCATCAAGCTTCCGGATTCGCTGCAATTCCTCGAAGACCGGATCGAGAAGCTCCTGCGCGGCGAGCTGCGCCGCGGCAGCGTCTTCTTCCAGCTTCGCACGCACAACGACGTGGAAGGCAGCGCGGCCTCGATCAACATCGCGGTGCTTCAGCTTTACATCGAGCAATTGACGAAGACCCGACTCCCCGACGGCGTCCGCGCGCAGCTCGACCTGGGCACGCTCTCCGCCCTGCCCGGCGTCTGCGAAACGCCACAACCGGACGAGCAGCTCAGCGAGCATCGCGCCGCCATCGTTGAAGACATGACCCGCCGCGCCCTGGCGTCGCTGCAAAAGATGCGGGCGGAAGAGGGCCGGGCGCTCCTGCGGGATCTGTCCGAGCACTGCCGCCGCATGCGCGAGCAGCTCGAGCTGATCCGCGAACACGCCCCCAAGGTGATTTCGGAATATCGCGACAAGCTCAAGCAGCGCATCGACCGCCTGCTGGCCGAAGCCCGGCTCGAACTGGACAGCGACACCCTCGCCCGCGAGATCGCCCTCTACGCCGATCGCTGCGACATCAGCGAGGAGCTGTCGCGCCTCGCCTCGCACCTCGATCAGTTCATCGAAGCCTGCGAGAAGGAGGATCACGTCGGGCGCAAGCTGGATTTCCTGACGCAGGAGCTGCTGCGCGAGGCCAACACCATCGGCAGCAAGAGCAACGACGTGGCGATCGCGCGGTGCATCGTGGAGATGAAGAGCCTCATCGACCGGCTCAAGGAGCAGGTGCAGAATGTCGAGTAGCGCGGGCGGCGGGCGCGGGCTGGTGATCATCAGCGGCCCGTCCGGCGTGGGAAAAAGCTCGATCTGCAGCGCCGTGCTGGCGCGGGAGCCGCGCGCCGTCTGGAGCGTCTCCGCCACCACGCGACCCATGCGCCCCGGCGATCAGGCCGGCGTCAGTTACGAGTTCATCGACGCGGCCGAATTCGCCCGCCGCCACTCCGCCGGGCAGTTTCTGGAAACCGCCGTGTATTGCGGCTACCATTACGGCACGCCGCGTCCGCCCGTGGAACAGACCCTGGCCGCCGGGCGGATCGTCATCATGGAGATCGAGGTCCAGGGCGCGGTGCAGGTGGCCGCGAAGATGCCGCAATGCACGCGCATCTTCATCCTGCCCCCGACGGCCGAGTCGCTGCGCCTGCGACTGGAAGGGCGCCGCAGCGAGCGCGAGGAGCAGCTCGCCGCCCGGCTGGCCAAGGCCGACGGCGAGATCGCCTTCGCCCGCGACAGCGGCGTGTATCAGCATTTTGTGGTCAACGACGACCTTGAAGAAAGCGTCCAGCGGGTTCTGGAAATCATTCGACGCGAGACCGCGTAGCACACGCAACCCGCACACCGGGTCGAGCCACGCACGTCAACTCAGGAGACTTTGCACAGCATGATCGAACTGCTCAAAAGCGACGACATCGTCAACAAGTGCGGCGGCAGGTTCAAGCTCACGGCGCTCATTCAGCGCCGCTGGCTTCAGATTCTCCAGGGCGCCCGACCCATGGTGGAGAGCCGGGGCCTGACCCCGCTCGAGGTGGTGGTCAAGGAGATCGCCGACGGCAAAATCGAGATGGAGCTGGGGTCGACCGACTATGACTACCGAACCGAAAGCGGGGCGCAGGAGTTCTCTTCAGAGCCGGAATGAGCCGGACGACGCCGCCACCCTCGCGCGACGGGAGATCCTCGTCGGCGTCTGCGGCGGCATCGCGGCCTACAAGACCTGCGCGCTCGTCTCCGCGCTCGTGCAGCGCGGCGCGGGCGTCACCGTGGTCATGACCGCCGCCGCCGCGAAGTTCGTCGGTCCGCTGACGTTCGAGTCGCTCACTTCGCGCCGCGTGATGCTCGATCTCTGGTCCGCCGAGTCCGATCGCGATTCGCAGCACATCCACGTCACCGAGCGCGCCGACCTCTTCATCATCGCCCCCGCCACCGCCAACATCCTCGGCAAGATCGCCCACGGCATCGCCGATGACGCGCTCACCACGCTCGTCATGGCCGCCGCCTCGCCCGTCCTGCTCGCGCCGGCGATGAACGAGCGCATGTGGAAAAACCCCATCGTCGAGCGCAACGTCCAGCTCCTGCGCGACGCGGGCTACTCGTTCGTCGATCCCGAAAGCGGCTGGCAGGCCTGTCGAACCACCGGCGAGGGTCGCATGGCCGAGCCGCAGACGATCCTGGAGGCGGCGATGCGCATGCTCATTCCCGGCAAGACCCCTCACGACCTGCCATCGCGTGCCAACCTGAAGCGCCACCAGCCGGGCTGACCCATGAAACTCCTCGTCACCGCCGGACCCACGCGAGAGTTCTTCGATTCCGTCCGCTACATCTCCAACGCCTCCACCGGACGCATGGGCTACGCCATCGCCCAGGCCGGCGCGCGACGCGGGCACCAGGTCGTGCTCGTTTCCGGGCCGGTGGAAATCGCCGCCCCCCAAGGCGTTCAACTCATTCACGTGACCAGCGCGGCCGAGATGCTCAGCGCCTGCGAAGCGGAGTTCGAGAATTGTCACGCCGCGATCATGGCCGCCGCCGTCTGCGACTACCGACCGATCGCCCGGTCGGATCACAAGCTCAAGAAGGACAACAGGTTGCTCGCCATCGAGCTGGAGCCGACCGAGGACATCTGTGCCCGGCTGGGAGCGATCAAGAGCCGGCGCGTCGTCATCGGCTTCGCGCTTGAAGACCACAACGAGGCCGCCAACGCCGAGGCAAAGTTAAAAAGGAAAAACTGCGACGCCATCGTTCTCAATGGTTTGGGCAACATCGGCGCGGAAATGGGGAGCGTGCGGATTCTGCTCGCAAGCGCCGGTTGGCAACCACCTGTCAGCGGAGACAAAACCGCCCTCGCTGATCACATCGTCGATTGTGCAGAAAGCCTTGCCTTGTCTCATGGTTGACGCGAGAGCCCCGTATCGCGGTGGACAAGCGTTTCTTGTCTCATAGTTGACAAGACCTTACGTCGTGGACATGAGCTTGAGTCGAGGCAGGCCTGCTCTTCCCCCCTCCCCACGGGAGGGGGCAGGGGGAGGGCGTTCTTGAGTTAGACTGTAGGCCAGCAGAAGGCGAGGGAAATCCCCTGCACACGCCGAAAACCCCACTCCGCGCCGCTCCTTCCAGCCGATCCACTCCGGAACTCAAAGTGCCCCAACGCGTTGAAATCGCCCCCTGTGATACGTTCTTTCATTCCCGCTTAAAGAAAAGAGGCCTTTAGCGCCGATAGCGACCCTAAAGGGGGCAAGCGGTGCGTTTGCTGACGCCCACGCCCTCTGGCGATCCGCGCCGTTTCTGCGGGCGCTTTTTTTTGCGGATTTTGAGAGTTGACTGGACTAGGCCGATCCCTACAATTCAGCCGCATTGGAGTCGGCTCGCGTGTCGCGGGGTGGTCAACCCTTGACGCGCGGGCAGGAGATTGCCGCGGTGAATGGCGCGTCACTGCGGTGAAACCTCCGCCAAGTCCGTAAATGTTAAGTGTCTGTCGACGTTCGGACGAATTCAGCGTCGAACGCCGTAAACCGGGTTTCCTCAGGCCGAGGGTCTTGCCGTCGCCGCGGGGCGCGGCGGGGGTCTCGATCCTTCCGCTGAGGGGTCCGCGGCTTGCGGCGCTTTCCGCGTGAAACGGTCTGGCGCGACGCTGGTTTCGTCCATGACGAAAGTGACAACGGATCACACCGATTTTTTGGAGGTACAAGGAATGACAGGTTTGAGAAACTATGCGAAGAGCGCTTGGAGGCTGGCGCCTCTGACGTGCGCTTGTGTCGCGGGGATGGCCCTCCTCGCTTCGATTCCGGGTTGCCCGCCGGTGGACCAGGACCCGAGCGTGACCTTGGACTGCGGCGGCGGCGACGCCCTTCTGGGTGAAGTCGTCACCGTCTCGGCCACCTTGGCCAACGACGACGGCACGGTCGCCATTACGGCGAGCGGCGGAACCGTGGTTGACGACGCCGAAGGCAGCGCCACCGTGACCTCGGACACCGCGGGCACGATCACCGTCACGGCGACGGCGACGCTGACCGACGGCTCCACGATTACCGACACCTGCGAAATCGCGTTCGCGGGCGACGGCGCGGTGGTCGAAGGCGACACGCCGGACGTCGGCGCCGGCGGCACGGTCAACCTCACCGTTGACGTGGCCGCGCTCGGCGAGGGCGGCGGCGAGGGCGATGACTTCACCTTCGCGTGGAGCGTCAACCCCAGCACGGCCGGCACGTTCTCCTGCGGCGACGCGGATCAGGACGACGCCGACGACAACGACACCGACTGTGCGTCGATCGGCTTCACGGCCGCGGATCCCTGTGCGGACGCCGTCGTAACCGTGCTCGTCACGCGCAACAGCGACGATCATGTGTTCAGCGGGAGCTTCGACATCAACTGCATCGAGTGCGCGGCTGCCGAGGATTGCGATGACGGCAACGCCTGCACGACCGACGCCTGCACCGACGGCGAGTGCTCCAACACCGCGGTCAACTGCGACGACGGCCTGTTCTGCACCACGGAGAGCTGCGACGCCGCTACCGGCGAGTGCGTGTTCTCCGATACGTGCGAAGAGGGTCAGGTTTGCGACGAGGACGCCGACACGTGCACCGGTTGCACGGATGACACCGACTGCGACAACGGCGTGTTCTGCGACGGGTCCGAGACCTGCGTGGACGGCGCCTGCGTGGACGGCGCCTCGCCGTGCGAGGAAGGCGAGACCTGCACCGAGGAAGACGGATGCATCAGCGAAGATTGCACCGACGACTCGGAGTGCGACAACGGTCTGTTCTGCGACGGCGTTGAGACGTGCGTCGATGGCGTGTGCACGGACGGCGCTCGTCCCTGCGATGACACCGATGCCGAAGGCAACGTGCTGACCTGTGACGGCGGCGCGGTCGAGTCCTGCAGCGAAGGCGACGACGCCGAGGTCTGCACCGAGTGCCCGGGCGACGTGATTCCGTTCACCCTCAATCAGGATAATCTCAGCGGCACGTCGGGGGACGACACGTTCTCCGCTGCTCTGCAGTTCGTCGAGTCCAGCGGTCTGCAGGTTGCGACCCTTCAGACGGGCGACGCGGCCGAGGGTCTGGCGGGTGACGACGTGCTCAATGCGACGTTCAACACCAACGCCCTGACAGCGGTTCCCACGCTCAGCGGCATCGAGGAGCTGAACTTCACGGCGTTCGACGACGTGACCATCAATTCCACCAGCATCACCGGCGCGACGGACATCTCCTCGGTGAACAGCGTGGACGACGTGAGCGTCACCAACATCCCGAACATCGTGGATGGCCACATCAGCGGCATGGTCACCAGCGGCAAGAAGCTGTACCTGTACTTCCAGGACACGGTTTCAGGCAGCCCGACCACCGGTTCGTCCGATCCGATCGACCTCACGGTCTCCGGCACGACGACCGGCACGTTCGAGTTCAAGACCGCGGCCAACGGCTTCGAGTCCATGAACGTCGAAAGCTCGGGCACGTCGGCGAACACGCTGACGGCGATCACCCAGACGACGGGCACGACGCTGGCGACCGCGACCTTCACCGGTGACGCGGCGCTGACGGTCAACACGATGCCGAACACGGTCCTGACCTACGTCGCCACCGGCGCGTCGGGCGGGTTGCAGCTCGGCTCGGGTACGGACGCGGCGGGCGGCGGCACAACGTTCACCACGTTTGCCACGGCCAACCTGACCGATCTGGACGCCGGCGAAGGGGATGACACGCTCATCTTCGCGGCCACGTTCAACACGAACGACTTCAGCAGCGCGACGGTGGACATGGGCGATGGCACGGACACCGTGCAGGCGACCTTCGCCACCGACTACGGCACTTCGATGCCGTTCCGCAACCTCGAGTACTTCCGCTTCAACGCCACGGCGGCGGCGACCGTCAACATGACGTCGATCACCGGCCTGACACGGCTGTACAACGAGGCGGACGGCACCGCGACGGCGGTCACCATGCAGAACATCCCGGCCACGTCCGGGGCGTTCCCGATGTTGTCGTATCGCGGCAACAACACGCAGGCGACGAACACCTATGACACCGTGACCTACGCGGCCACCGGCGTCACCGGTTCCAGCGACAGCCTGACGATCGACGTGAACAACCGCGGCACGGCGCTGAACACCGGTTCGAGCACGAGCAACGTGCATACGATCGGCGCGATCACCGCGGCCGGGTTCGAGACGATCAACGTGGACATCGCCGACGGTCCCGCGACCTTCAGCGGCATCACCGCTTCGACGATGACCTCGTTTGACCTTGATACGGGAACGAACGTTCCCGCCGGCGGCACGATCACGCTGGGTACGGTCGCTCCGTCGTCCGCCGTCCTCGTCACCGTGGATTGCAGCGGTGTCACGGCGAACCTCAGCGGAACGTTCGACTGGCTCGCGTCGGGAGCTTCGATCACGACCTCGACCGGCAACGACACGATCACGGCGGGCGCGAACAGCACCGCCACGTCGTTGAGCGTCAACCTCGGTTCGGGCAACGACAGCTTCAACGGTGACACGGACACCAACTGCGCGGAGACGATTACCGCGGGGGCCGGCACCGACACCATCCAGGCTGAGGGCGGCAATGCCACCATCACCAGTGGTGACGGCGCGGACACCATCCTGTACACCGAAACCGGCACGGCCGAGGCCGCCGATAGCTGCGATGACACGACGGATGCGTGCAGCAACGTCGCGGACTTCACGGCCGGCTCGGGCGGCGACGTGATGAAGTTCGACATCAGCGACCTGGGGCTGGCCGGCGGCACTGAGTACGTCGGTGTGATCGGGAGTCTCACCGCCAACAGCAGTGATGAGATCGTCATCCTCACCGGTGTGGGTTATGCCAGCAACGACGCCATGGAAAACGCCGTGGCGGGTCAGGTCACGACCGATGGTCTGGACATGATCATCATCTACTACAACACGGCGGCGGCTCAGACGTGGATCGTCCGCGATACCGACGCCGGCGCTGACGGCGCTGACGCCACCATGTCCACGCTGGGCAAGCTGACCAACATCACGACGCAGGCCGCTCACGACCTGCTGACGACGGCGAACATTGACAGCCAGTCGTAAGTGAGGTTCAGCGAGGCTCAAACCGGTCAGTCCGGCTTGAGTTGAAGTTCAAGAGCTAAGCGCAGCGCCCGGTGGGGATTCCTCACCGGGCGCTTTTTCATGCGCTAAGCTCGCGTTTCCTCCTGTCCTGGGAGACGGCCAGAATCACGCTCATGCCGGATCGTTCTGGAGGCTGGCTCGAACAAAGCGGCCGTGACCCTGCCCGGGCGCGCGATAGCGCCGCTTCCGGGCGGCACGAGTGAGCCTGCTTCGCCGCGCAGCAGGCGGCCGAGATGGCCGTCAAGGCGCTGCATCAGAAGCTCGGTCAGGACGCCTCGACCACGTCGCCCGACGACTCTTGGAGGAGTTGCCGGCGGCCCACGCGGCGCCGCCGGAACTGATCGATGGCGCCCGCCTGCCGGGCGCTTGCCGCATTTCGACGCGCGACCCCCATCGACACACCGCTCGCTCGGGCGGCCTTGTCAACGCTCGTGTGCGCTCTCTGGGCGAAGCGCGGTTTGGTTCGACATGCTGCGCCTCCACCGGTCGAATCTGCCACCCATCCGCTGCCTGATCGCTGAGAGCCACCGCCTTGCCGCCGAGAAAAATGCCCTGCCGCCGAAAGAAGATGCCTTGCCGTCGAAGGCAAACGCTCTGCGGCCGGGCGCGACTGCCTTGCCGCTGGCGGGACGAGCATTTAAGCTGTGACCGCGCCATCGCTTGGATGGTCACGACGAGCGGAGCACTGAAGCGGCACGGAGTTTGCTCCCCGCCGCGTGGGCCGCCGTAAGCGCGGTCAGGCACGCGGTTTGCACCTTGGCGCCGTCCTGCGGCGGGGTCGAACCTGACGGATACGCAACATGGCGAAACAGAATGTGGTGGTGGTCGGCGGCGGGCTGGCGGGGCTGGCCGCGACGATGAAGCTGGCGGAAATGGGCGTTCACGTGGACCTCATCAGCATGGTCCCCGTCAAGCGTTCGCACAGCGTCTGCGCCCAGGGCGGGATCAACGCGGTCAATGACGTGACCCGGCAGGAGGGCGACAACGAGTGGAAGCACTTCGACGACAGCGTTTACGGCGGGGACTTCCTCGCTCATCAGCCGCCCATCAAGGAGATGTGCGACTGGGGTCCGCGGATCATCGACCTGCTCGACCGCATCGGCGTCCCGTTCAACCGCTCGCCCGAGGGCTTCCGCGATCAGCGCCGCTTCGGCGGCACGCTGTACAAGCGGACGGCGTTTTCCGGCGCGACGACCGGACAGCAGCTCATCTACGCCCTCGACGAGCAGGCGCGCCGCTGGGAATCCGAGGGGATGGTCAGCAAGTACGAGTACTGGGAGTTCCTCGGCCCGGTGCTGGATGACGCGGGAGTCTGCCGCGGCGTGGTCGCGCAGGACATGTTCTCGATGGAGATGCGCGCGTTCCCGGCGGATGCCGTGGTGCTCGCCACCGGCGGCAACGGCCTGATCTTCGGACGCAGCACCATGTCCATGATCTGCACGGGGGGGGCGGCCGGTCGCGCCTTCCGCGCCGGCGTCAAGTACGCCAACGGCGAGTTCATGCAGGTCCACCCCACGGCCATCCCCGGCACGGACAAGCTGCGGCTGATGAGCGAATCGGCGCGCGGCGAGGGCGGTCGCGTCTGGGTTCCGCGCAAGCCGCAGGACGAACGCGACCCGATGTCGATCCCGAAGGAGGACCGCTACTACTTCCTCGAAGAGCGCTATCCGAAGTACGGCAACCTCGTCCCGCGCGACATCGCCACGCGGGAGATTTTCGAGGTGTGCGTCAAGGGCGGGCTGTCCGTCGAGCAGAACAACCTCTGCGTGTATCTGGACGTCACGGAGCTTCCACCCGCGCAGCTCAAGAAGCTCGACGGCATCCTCGAGATTTACGAGACGTTCCAGGGCGTCGATCCGCGCACCACGCCAATGAAGATCTTCCCCGCGGTCCACTACACGATGGGCGGGCTGTGGGCGGATTACGAGCGCGACGCCAACAACGGCGGGCTGAACCTCGGCTCGCCGCGCAATCATCAGACCAACGTGCCGGGCATCTACGCCATCGGCGAGGCCGATTACCAGTATCACGGCGCCAACCGGCTCGGCGCCAACTCGCTGCTTTCGTGCATCTTCTCCGGCTTGATCGTCGCGCCGTCGATCGCGGCGTACATGGGCGGTCGCAAGGGGGCCAAGGACGCGCCGAGCACGCTGTTCGACGGGGCGGTCGGCGTCCACAAGCAGCAGTACGAGAAGCTGATCCGCAACGAGGGCACGGAAAACCCGTACAAGATCCACATGGAGCTGGGCGACACCATGACGCGAAACGTCACGGTGGTCCGCTACAACAAGGCCATCAGCGAGACGCTCGGCAGGATTGACGATCTGACGCAGCGGTATCAGCGCGTGGGGCTGTCGGACAAGAGCAACTGGACGAACCAGAACCTCAGCTTCACGCGGGCGCTGGGCGACATGCTGCTGCTGGCGAAAGTGATCGCGCAGGGGGCGCTGCAGCGCGACGAGTGCCGCGGGGCGCATTACAAGCCGGACTTCGAAATCCCCGGACCGAAAGCCGAAAACCCCGCCGACCTCCGCCGCGAGGCCGAGACCTGGTGCGACGCCTTCCAGAAGCAGCTTGACAAGTGGCTCAAGACGACCGTCGCCACCTACGACGGCAAGGGCGGCTTCAAGATCGACTACGAGGCGGTGGACACGAGCATGATCCCGCCCCGTCCGCGGACGTACGGCCTGAAGGGGGCGGAGATTATCGAGGAGGTTTGGAAGGAGCGGATCGCGAAGGGAAAACGCGAGCCGGGGGTGGAAAAACGGGAGGCGGTGGGGGCGTCCCACTGAAGTATCGGGCATCCGGAGCCACCCAGTTGGACATACGATGTGGACAGACGCAGAAGGCGCAGGTTGAAAAAGCCGCCGATGGCACCTTATTCCTGGGTATAATCTCGGGGGATGGGTCATTGCGCCTGCGGGCTTCGGACCCGATAACGTATCCGGGACACCGAGATTGGGCGGATCGTGACGGGATCACGGATGAAGTTCGAGGATTCAGTTTCGTGGTGAGGCAAGGACGGATCGTGACGTTTTTCAGAAACTCTGAAATGAACCCTCGTTCACATGACGGCATCTTGGAGCGTGACCTCACGCTCCTCATCCTGCGAACCCTTCCCAGCGAGAATTCCGTTTTCATCTTGCCGGCGTTTGGAGATGAAGGTCATGAGCTTGCCATCGGTTGAAGAGGCCGTTCGGCGCATTCAAGAGGGCGGATCGTTGGCCGACCTGATGGAGGCCGTCGGAGTGATTCGCGTCTCTGCCGGCGCATCGCCGGCGGCGCTGCTGCCCGCGCTGCGACACGCCGCGGTGGTCCGGGAACAGGCGGCGTTCGCGCTGTATGCCATGACCGGGCGCAGGTTGCCGGGAGACTCGACGCCGCTCGACACGGACGCGGCCTCCTGGCGGAGGTTTCTCGAGCGCCGCGGTGCCGCGCTCAAGGCGCTCTCGGATGGGATTCGCACGCTGGAAGAACTCGATGTGAAGGTCGATTTGAAATCCGTGGCGCACTTGGTGATCGCTCCATGATGCGCCTCGGAGCCTGACGCGCCCAATCGGATGAGCGTGGTTTCACCATGTTTCCCACACTGGGTATGATTCAATCATGATCCGAAAAGAAATCGACGACCTCATGCACCGCGTTCCGTTCCAACGATTCACGATTCGCCTGTCCAGTGGGGATCGGCACGAAGTTCAGGATTCGGCGCTTGCTGCAATGCTGCGCAGCGCGATCTTCATCGCTTTTCCAAACTCAGACGAGCGCGTTATTGTCCCCTATCTGCACATCGCAGCCGTCGAAACGCGAAACGGTTCAAAAAGGCCGCCCGCGCGGCGCGGCAGGAGTCGTTGAATCGAGGCGTAGTCCGTCCGGGCGGATCATTCCACCGGCTGGAAGGCCGGTGCCCCACTGGATACGGAACGGAATCGCTGGAACAGGTGGAATCGAGGCGAGCGAAACCGCGAGTGGCTAACAGCCAAGAGCTAGCAGCCAACAGCTAACAGCTAAGAGCCGGCAGCGAACAGCCAGGAGCAAGCAGCTTCTTTTATGTCACGATACATCCACGTCAAAGTTCTTCGTCAGCAGGATCCGCACTCGGCCGAGCGATGGGAGACCTTCTCCGTCGAGCACGAGCCGGGGATGAACGTCACCACGGTGCTGCAGCGCATCGCCGCGGCGCCGGTCACGGTGGAGCACGAGACGTCCACCCCGGTGGCGTACGACGCCTGCTGCCTCGAGGAGGTGTGCGGGGCGTGCTCGATGGTGATCAACGGGCGCGTGCGGCAGGCCTGCAGCGCGCTGATCGACAACCTTTGCGCCGACGGGCGGGACACCATCGAACTGCGCCCGATGACCAAGTTCCCCGTCGTTCGCGACCTGGTCGTCAACCGGCGGCGGATGTTCGACGCGCTCAAACGCGTCAAGGCGTGGGTGCAGGTCGACGACTACTTCGACCGCGGACCCGGCCCGCGCGTCTTTCCGAAGGAGCAGGACGAGGCCTACCCGCTGTCGCGCTGCATGACCTGCGGCTGCTGCCTGGAGGCGTGCCCGCAGTTTCACGACGACTCGCCATTCATCGGCGCGGCCGCGATTTCGCAGGCGATCTTGTTCAACGCGCATCCGACGGGGCGGTCGGCGGCGGACGATCGCATGGAAGTTCTCGCCGGCAAGGGGGGCATCGCCGACTGCGGCAACAGCCAGAACTGCGTGAAGGTGTGCCCGAAGAAGATCCCGCTGACGGACTCGCTCGCCAAGGCCGGGCGCGATGCGACGGTGCATAAGCTGCGCAAGTGGTTCGGGCGGTGAGGAAGAGGCTGCTGGCTGTTAGCAGGCCGTGGTGAAAGGCGACGCTCGTCATTCCCGCGCAGGCGGGAATCCAGCCTGTTGCTTGCGAGGAGGCAGAAATCCAGCGGTTTGCCGGGGCGGACTGGACCCCCGCCTGCGCGGGGGTGACGGTCCCGATGCCCGGTTTCGAGTTCCACCACGGGCGGCCAGGGGCGCGGCCCGGATGGAGAGGGTCGCAAAGTCGTCTGGAGCGGTTGCCTTCCTCGAATCGGGCGGCTTGTTTTCTGGAACACGGGCTTCGTTTCGCTTAGCGCATGACTGATTTCCAGCCGCCATCCCGGCGTC
>CAZGJA010000118.1:0-59568 GCA_964526695.1 uncultured Phycisphaeraceae bacterium | reverse complement strand
CAGACCGACGTAAACCTGGTCCTCCAAGCCGCTCCTGTTATCATGTCCCATGTCCGTTGCTCCTTTCTAAGCCAAAGGACTCCTCGGGCCGGTGTAAGGTACCGGCCCGAGCAACGGACGCTCATCCCCATCTATTCACGTGGTTCCCCTTCGGAGAACAGACCCATCGGCGCGTCCACCCATGCTTGCCGGTCGGCGCATCGCGCCATGTTCAGGGGTGTCCCGGCTGGATCCACGTTTCCGCGCAGCGCGCTGCAAACGAATGTGCGAAGCGCCTCTTCGAAACTGCCAGTGGGGGTGAGCAGGTGATGCCGTCGCGCTCAATCTTTTCCCCGGAGATATGGGCACACCCGATTGCTGCCCTGCAAGACAGCCTGCCGAATCGCGAACTCAGTGATGACCCAGCCCGCCTGAGGCGTCGTTGACCCAAGCGCCGGGGGCTGTGCGGCCGCGGAACCGTCCTGCGCGAGGAGGAGGGTCTGGGCTGCCTTGCCCAAGGCATGGCGAGGATCCCCGGGCGGCGCGAAGACTCTGCTGCCGGGAATGCCGGACGCCGCGTCTCAGTCTGACCGCGCAGCTCAGCGCGGCGTGAGGCGATGGGTTGGCGGCCCCCTTGTCAGTTTGCACCCGCAACACCGGCCGCGCGACGAATCATCCTGCGGACCCTCGGCGAACCATGAGTGCGCAGACGGCTGACGACGAACGCCGAGACGCACAGCAGCACGGCAAGGAGGATAATCGCCCAGCCGGCGATTTGTTGATCCCGCGGAAACGCACCTCCCATGTGAGCCAGCCACTGATCCACCGCCGCCTTGAGTGAAGCGGCGCCGGCGATGGCGCCCAGCCCCATAACGAAACATCTCGACGAGATTCCGGGCATCGCCGGTTGCTTTTTCATGGGCTCGCGCAGCACGAACCGAGCGACCGTTCTGAAGAGCGCGGGGACTCGTTCAATCGGAAACGGAACGCACACCGCAGCGCCATCGCCCGGATCGAACTTCATTCCGTACATGCCCATGACCTTGAGCTGCTTCCAGGGATAGGCCGCCAGCACTTCGGCACCTCGCATCGCCCGTAGCTGGGTGGAGTCGATCTCCATCTTCTTGGCGCGGCGATGACGACGCCTCCACGCGACCTGATGCCGCGTCAAGATCAACGGGAGCAGCGGAAGAGAAAGCATGAAAAAGACTAAGATCCAGAGCAGGATCCATACCGTTAGCGCGATCAGGAACGGTATCCGTTCGAACCGTAACGCATCCGGTCCCAGGACCAATCTGCCCAAGACGCCTAGTCGAATATAAAACCCCAGGAAGAAGCCGAACCCGCCCAGCGAGAACAGGGGCGTCAGCCACCACGGCCCCCACAGGGGCGCGGACAAGTGGAGCTTCCCGCCGCGAAACTGGGTGTGAAGCGACCGAGTCCGATGCACGCGGGCGAGCCGCTCTTGCCTGCTGTCGAGAAACGCGAAGCGTGGAAGCTCGGGGTGAATGAACAACCTGTCTCTGGGCAACAGCACCATGCCATGCCCCCGCCACCGAATCTGTGACCAGGGAATGGTCACCGGCGCCGAGCCTTTCGGGCAGAATACCAAACCGCATAGATGGGATTCGGTTTTCATGGGTTGGGCACAGTATCGCTGCTTACCCATATGGAAGCCATGATAAACAACAGGGTTGTTTGGAATCGCCGTGCTTTTGTGGTCTGTTGTTGAAGAACGAGGCCGGGGCGGCGCAGCGGTAAGTGTCAGTTGTATGACCGAACCGCGGTCTTGCAGACAACCGATAAGAGAGCTTCCCGGTTCTCCTTCCAGCACTGCTCCCTCGACCGATGCGACGGCAGCTCGAGCGTCAGCACGGCGATGCCCAGTTCCCCGCCCGCCCATGAGCCAAAACTGCCCGGCGTGGGATAGCCGATGGACGCGGTCACGGGGTAGCCGTTGCACCGCGCGAATCGCTCGGCAAGCGAGAGGCCTGGACCATCGTAGTTGTTGCAGAAGCGGTTCCGGTTGATCGAGTGCACCGTGACGATCCACGCCGGTCGCAGCCGCAGGACCAGTCGATGCACCGCGCGGGATTCCGGCTCGCTCAGCGGGTGCGGTCCGCCGTAGTTGCGGCTTCGCGGCCGACCCGGTGACCAGTCGCGCGTGGGAAAGTTGCGGTTGAGGTCCACGCTGCGGGCGTTCCTCCGCGTTCGCCGCGCGAGGCCGTCGGGGTTGACGATGGGAACGATCACGACGCGGTCGACAGCCAAGCCGGGCCTTGGAGCGTGCTTTCGAAGCCTTCGCCCGGCGGGGTCGACCGCTTGCAGCGCTTCAACGAGCTGCGCGCAAACGTATGCGGACTTCGGCTCGTCGCCGTGCATCGCGCCCAGAACAAGCCCGACTCCAACCCCGACCCAGACTCCGACCTCAACCCCGCCCCCGACTCCGGGGGGGGCGGGCTTCGTCATCCGCTCCGAAGGACGACAAGCCGATCGGAATTCGCAGGCTCGAATCGCGCGGCCCTCAACCGAGGTTCCGGCCTTCCAACGGGTTGGCTTCATCACGACTCTGCGCATGGACAGGATGAACAAGATTGACCAGATGCGATCCGCGCGACGCCTATCTTGTCAATCTTGTTCATCCTGTCCATCCGACAAGGAAGTCATCCGCCTGCGCTGGGGGCCCGCTTCGCAGAGCCGTTGAAAGGGGATCAGGCGTGGCGTACACGGCAACACGCCAGGGTGGACGGCTTTCCGCACCGTCAAGCCGTCAGCAGGCGCGGGATGATCAGCGGCTGAAGCGCGCCCGCGGAGGAACGCCGAACTGAGGCGTCAACCATTCGGCGCCGCGACGACCTCGGCCACCCCGCGCTTGGCGACGAGCCGACCCGGCGTGCGACCCGTGCCGCTGCGCTTGACCGCGGCTTTGGCGGCTGTCTTGACGGCCAGAACCTGCGCCTCCTGCGGCGAAGTGAAGAACCCGCCGATGTGGCGGAACCGGTCGTAACGGCGCTTGAGAACCGTCTCGATCTTCAGCCGCTTCAGGTCGCGCAGCGTGTCGCTGAGGTACGCCTCCAGGTTCTCCGCCGCCGCGTCGGGGAAGCGATGCGCGCCGCCCGCCGGCTCGGGGATGATCTGGTCGATGATGTCCAGCGACTTCAGCGAGCGCGCCGTCAGGTGCAGCGCCTCCGCGGCGAGCTTGGCCTTCTCGCCCGTCTTCCAAAGGATCGCCGCGCACCCCTCCGGCGAGATCACCGAGTAGAACGAATGCTGGAACATCGCCACGCGGTCGCCCACGCCGAGGCCCAGCGCCCCGCCGCTGCCGCCCTCGCCGATCACCGCGCACACGATCGGCGTGCGCAGCCGCGACATCTCGAACATGTTGACCGCGATGGCGCTGGCGATGCCGCGCTCCTCCGATCCGATGCCGGGGTACGCCCCCTGCGTGTCAATCAGACACACGATGGGCAGCCCGAACTTCTCCGCCAGCTTCATCTTGGCGAGCGCCTTGCGGTAGCCTTCCGGATGCGCGCAGCCGAAGTTGCACTTGATCCGCTCCTTCAGGTCGCGCCCCTTGTTGTGCCCGACGAGCATCACCTTGTGCCCGCCGATGCGCGCAAAGCCGGTGATGATCGCGTGGTCATTGCCGTAGAGCCGGTCGCCGCTCAGCTCGCAGAAGTCGCGGCAGATGCGCTGGATGTAATCCGGCAGCAGCGGACGCTTCGGGTGACGCGCCACCTGCACCGTCTCCCACGGCGCCAGCGAGGTGTACAGCTTGCGCAGCGTCTGCGCGAAGCGGGAGGTCTGCTGCTCCACATCCGCGCTGAGGTCGCGCCCCGTGACCCGCGCCTCGCGCTCCATCTGCTCGATGTCGTGATGGATGCGCGCCAGCGGCGCCTCGAACTCCAAAAAGCCGACCTTCGCCGCCGCGAGCGTGTCGCGCGGCGAGGATAACGTGGTATTCGAATTCATGTGCGATGGACCGAGTGTGCGAAGTTGATGTCCGGCCGCAGGCAAAGTCCTCCTGACCCGCGCCAGCCTGCCCGGCCGTGGCTTGGCCCCTTCGAGCCGGTTACAGGGTACACCTTCATCATTCCCTGACAAGCCCTTCACGGTTGCGGGGCGACAAGATGCGACGGGGTACGCGGAAGCGAACGCTCCAGTAAGACAGCACTAACCTTATGTTATACAAATGCTTGCGCCATACTCGGATCGCAGCGAGATACTCCTGTTTGGGCCCATTCTTCGGCGATTTTTGCCCGTCCCATAGCTGCCCATCGCCGCCTTGCCGGCGCGGGGGTGGCGGAGTCATCGGACCCGTCGCTCATTCGAGGGGTCCACGCCTCATCGCCCCGTCTCCACATGCGACAACCCGCCCTCCCTGGATCCAGCAGCGGCGTCGGACAGGAGAACGATCACTCCATGCCCGACGTCGGCACGGCATAACCTGTTTCTTGACAACGTCTTATGGATCGACTGGGCGAATTGGCAATTTCGTACTAATTTGTTCAGAATTAGTATTTCGCCTTGCGGACCTGCAGGCCGATGTTATACTAAATCTTGATGGATTAGTATATGCCCGGTGGTAGGAGTCGGCGAACCATGCGAATCCCTGAAACCCCTCCATCCATCGATTCCCTACTGGAGGAACTGGGCGGCCCCGAGACGTTTCTTGGGCTTGCTCAGCGCCCGGTTCCCGTTGCAAAGGGACATCTATACCCGCACTGGGACAAACTCCGACGACTGAAACCTCCCGACGGTTGGAGTACGCGCCGGTGGTGGCTGGCCATGAAACTCCAGCGGGTGGGGGGCTTCAGGTTCATGCCCTTGCAGGCATGCGACGGCAGCCCGTTCACATTCAGCCTGGCGGACCCGATTCCCGAGCGGCTCCACGAGATCGACCTCCGCGCCGGCGGAACGCATGCCATGCCCGCGGCGGTGACCAACCCCGACCTGAAAGACCGGTACCTCGTCAGCTCGCTCATTGAAGAGGCTGCGACATCGAGCATCCTCGAGGGCGCCTCGACGACGAGGCGTGTCGCGGAGGAGATGATCCGCGCCGGCCGCAAGCCACGCGACCGAAGCGAACGGATGATACTCAACAACTTCTCCACCATGAGGCGAGTTGGCGAACTGCGGGACATGCCGCTGACGCCGGAGATGGTCTTCGACATCCACCGGCGGATCACGCACGATACGCTGGACGATCCCGCCATGGCCGGGGCTTTCCGCCGTCCTGAGCAGCAGATTGACGTCGGCGACGACCTGGGTCAGGTCGTGCATGTACCGCCACCCGCGGAAGAATTGGACGAGCGCATGAAGAGCATGTGCGCGTTCGCCAACGGTGAGACCCCCGCGGGATTCCTTCATCCGGGACTGCGCGCGATCATGGTGCACTTCTGGCTGGCCTACGATCATCCATTCGTGGACGGAAACGGTCGCACCGCAAGGGCGCTTTTCTATTGGTCCATGCTGCACAGCAAGTACTGGCTGGCGGAATTCATATCTATCTCCGAGATCATTCTCATGGCTCCATCGAGGTACGCGAGGGCATTCCTTTATACGGAAACGGATGGCAATGACCTGACCTACTTTCTTCTGTATCACCTTGACATCATCCGCCGCGCGCTGAATCACCTGCACGAATTCGTCCGCGTGAAGACTGGAGAAATCGAAGAGCTTGACCGGAAGCTTCGCGTGATGCGCCTGCTGAATCACCGGCAACAGGCGCTGATCAGTCACGCCTTGCGCCATCCGCACGCGGACTACACCATCGAATCACACCGCATCAGCCACGGCGTCGTTTACCAGACGGCGCGGGCCGACCTCCTCGACCTGGTGCGCCGAAGGCTTCTGACGAAACAGAAGGTGCGGAGGGTGTGGCACTTTCGCCCAGCGGAGCGCCTGGCGGACCGCCTGCGCGGACCGCAGCGCTGACCTGCGGGCTTGGCGGCGATGCCCGGCGGGCGTCGGCGCGATGCACGGCGATGGGGGGCGATCACAGGGGGATCTGGCGACGGACGCCGGGGCAGGACTCACCCGTCGCTCCAGCCCTGCGTCACCGCGATCATCGTGGACAGGTTGAAGAGAGCGTGGACGGCGATGGGGATGGCCAGCGCGTCGGTGCGTTCGTAGCTTAAGCCCAGCAGGACGGCGAGCAGGCCCAGAGGGACGACGGCGTGGAACTGCGGCGGGGTCCAGCTTAAGTGCACGGCGCCGAAGATCGCGGCCGTGATGCCGACGGCCAGGAGGCGCCGCCCCGTCGCGCGCATCAGCCACGTCTGAATCACACCGCGGAAGAACAGCTCCTCCGCCAGCGGCGCGACGGCGACGGCGCCGATCCACAGGACGGCAATCGCCCACGTCGGCAGCCCCCCCCCTCGGACCAGCTCGACGACGTCATGCCCGTCCGCCTGGTACGTCGGCGCGACGCGCCGCAGGATGGTGAGAATCAGCCACAGCGTGCCGTAACAGACGCCCATCGCCGCCACGAACAGGCCGAGAATCGTGGGCCCAAACTGGATGACGCTACGGCCACACATGAGCAGATCGAATAAGCTGCGGCGCCTTTGACGCGTGATGACCCACAAACACGCGGCCGCGCCGGCGAGCTGCGCCAGGTTGTTGCACGCCAAGGCCAGCACCATGTGCCGCGGGTTGGCGGCGCCGACGGCGCCCCCGGGCAAATTCATGGCTCCGCCGGCTTCCGTGGAGGGCGCTGTTTCGCCTGAGCCGCCGGTTGGCGAATCCGCGGGCGCGCCCGAAACCGCGCCCGGCGGCGGCAGCACGCCCGTCCATTGGAGAATCGACGAGGCGAAGATCGCCGCGGCCATGTACACGACGATCGGCAGCCCGATCGACTCGACGCCGAAGTTTGCGTCGCGCACGGATCGCCAGCCGCGCCCCGCCCCATCGCGGCGCGGTTCGTCAACGAAGAGTTCAGGCGAGTCTGGGTTGGTCAAAGGATGTTCCCGGGGTCCGCCGCCGCACCGACATCCGCAGTTTACCGGAAGCGCCGTGCTTGAACACATTCGCCGCGCACGCGAAGATATTCGACAAATCGCCATGGTGTCGTGGCTCCTTGGCGCGATGCCGCGACATCAACATCCGGCAACTGGAACACCACGGCGAATCGGACATCATGGCGACGCTCATACCCAATCGATTCCTGTTCGACTTCGAGATTCCGCTGGCGTACCGGCCCGACGCGCCGCCGCTGGACGGGAAGCTCACGGGCTGGTCGGCGCGAGAGGAGCTTCCACTGCTGGGAGAAGTGGATGGACGGGCGGACTTTGCCAGATGGTGGGCGTGCTGGAATGAAGGCGGGCTGTACGTAGCCTGCCATGTGCCGAACAAGTATCGCCCGCCCCAGTGCGATGCGAGCCGCTACTGGGAGAGCGACGTGCTGCGCGTGTGCACGAACACGCGCGAGGCGAAGAACCTGCGCCGCGCGACGCGATTCTGTCAGCAATTCTACTTCATGCCGGCAGGCGGCGGCGCCAACGGAAACAAGCCCTGCGCCGGGTCGGCGGCGCTGCAGCGGGCCAAGGAGAATGCGCCGGAGGTTCCCGCGGAGCGACTTCGAGTGGCGGCGGCGATCGAGTCGGGCGGCTATCGGCTCGAAGGGCACATCCCCGCGGACGCATTGGTCGGCTTCGATCCGGCGGATCACCCGCGCCTCGGCTTTTTTGCGATCATCGAGGATCGGGACCGCGGACAGCAGGTCCTCACCGTCGGCGATGATCTCGGCTGGTACGTGGATCCGTCCACGTGGGCGACGGCGGTGCTGGCGAAGTAAGCGAGTGCGCCGGGTGGCGAAGCAGGTGATTGCGCAGGGCGACAGGAGCCTGCGGGCTCGGGCCCGTGGACGGCGATGAGCCTGCAAATCCTCGCACCTGAGTCTCTATCTGACTCCGGCGCGCAACGCGTGGATCGTTTTGAGGTTGCGCCGCACAAGCCATTCCATGCGCTGCGCACCGGAGGCAGATGGAGCCTCAGAAGAAAACAAACGGGGGCATAAATCCGTCCTCACTCAAGCTCCATTCCGTGTTCATGGGGTTGTGGTACATGCGTGAGTGCATGGAGTGCGAATAAACCGCGATGCGCCGTACTGCTTCACACTGACGCTCCGGGGCTTCCCAGAGGCAGCGGGGTCGGTGGGTCGTGCCAGTGAACCGGAGCCGCGGCTGGCGGCGCGCGACGCCGGACCGCGTGATACACTGCGCCTGTGCCGCTGCTGCTGCGTAATCTGCGGATCGAACTGGAGGAGCCGGAGGAGGCGCTTGCGGGGCGGATTGCCCGCAGGCTCCGGGTTCCCCAGGGGGAGGTGCGCGCGTACGGCGTCGTGGGGCGGTCGCTGGATGCGCGTGACAAGGACGACCTGCACTTCCGGTATCAGGTGGAGCTGGCGCTGCACGGCGGGGAGCCGGAGGAGAAGCGGTGCGCGCGGCGGCTGCGGCCCAACGAGTTCGCGTGGATTGCGCCCAGGCCGAAGGTCGAGCCGGTCGAAGGGAGGGACCCGCTGCGGCAGAGGCCGGTAATCGTCGGCTTCGGTCCGGCGGGGATGTTCGCCGCGCTGCGGCTGGCGGAACTGGGATACAGGCCGATCGTGTTGGAGCGAGGCCGGCCCGTGCGTCGGCGACACCGCGACATTCTTCAGCGCTACTACCGATTCCGCGATTTTGATCCGGAGTCGAACCTGCTCTTCGGCGAAGGCGGCGCGGGCACGTACAGCGACGGGAAACTCTACACCCGCGTGCACGACCCGCTGGTCCCCATGATCCTCACGCGGCTCTATCAGTACGGCGCCGCGCCGGACATTCTCATCGACGCACGCCCGCACATCGGCAGCGACCGCCTGCCGCGCATCTGCTGGCGCATCCGCGAGGCCATCGAGCGTCTCGGCGGCGAAGTGCGCTTCGGGGCGCGGCTTGCCGACGTGGAGATCGCCGAGGGTCGGCTTGAGGCGATTCGCATCAGCGGCGAAAGCACCCTCGGCGAGTCCGTTCCCAGCGGCGAATCGACTGCCTCGGGAGCCGTGTCCTCAATGGGCGGCAGTGACCGAATCGACGTCGGCCCCGTCCTGCTGGGCATCGGGCACTCCGCGCGCGACACGTATCACATGCTGGCCTCGCGCGGCGTGCGGCTGGATGCGCGGCCGTTTCAGATCGGCGTGCGCATCGAGCATCCGCAATCGCTGGTGGACCGCTGGCAATTCGGCGGGCTGGCGGGGCATCCGCGGTTGGGACCGGCGGAGTATCATCTCGTCGCCAAGGGCGCGTGCGGCGCGGCGGGCGATCTGTTCAGCTTTTGCATGTGCCCCGGCGGGCAGATTCTGCCCACCAACGAATCGGCCGGACTGGTGGCCACCAACGGCGCCAGCGGATCGCGCCGCGGCGGGGAGTTCGCCAACAGCGGGCTGGTCATCACGGTGGATCCGCAGGCGATAGGGATGGATGCCCTGGCGGGTTTGCGTTATCAGCAGGAGTGGGAGCGGCGGGCGTTTCTGGCGACGGGATCGACGTACCGCGTGCCGGCGCAGCGGGCCGTGGATTTTCTTTCGCAGCGCAGCTCGGACGGCGAGCTGGTGACGAGCTTTCCGCTGGGCGGGGCGTGGACGGACTTGCGCGAGATTCTCCCGGCGGAGGTGGTGGCCGCGTTGCAGCGCGGGCTGCCCATGCTGGATCGACGGATGCGCGGGTTCGCCGGTGAGGACGCGATGATCACCGGACCCGAGACGCGGGCGAGCGCGCCGGTGCGCATCACGCGAGATGCCGGCACGCGCATGGCGATCGGCGTCGAGGGGCTGTACCCCATCGGCGAAGGCGCGGGGTACGCCGGCGGCATCGTCAGCGCCGCAATCGACGGATGGCGCTCGGCGGAGGCGATCGCGCAGCGCTATCGAAGGCCGTAACGGGACATCGACCGCGGCCGAGGGGAAGAGAAACGCCGAAACGTCGAAGCGTCGAATCGTCGAAATCAGAGCCGCGACCGTAAGGGAGCGCACCTTCAGGCGACTGATCCGACCCGCGACCGTGAGGGGGCGTTCCGTCAGGCACATGAACCGAGCCGCGACCGTGAGGCAGCGTTCGGTGAAGGGGCGTTGTCGCAAGGAGCCAGACGTTTGTACCGGGCACATTAGATTTCGACATTTGAGCGCCTCGCCGTAGGGCGGGCTATGCCCGCCGCGCCGGGAAGGCAAGCGGTCTGCGTGCACGGCGTCCCTCGCGCAGGACCGCGCACTTGCCATGACGGAATTGCCGATAGAGGGGGAGTTAGCGTGGCTGCCCGACTTTCGCAGCGGGCATGATATTTGACCGCGGAAAGCGACCGGAATCATGAGCGAACATTTCAGTTTCGACGAGCGACTCGGTCCGCTGGTGGAGCAGGTCGTGCAGAGCTACTGGGGCGATGCGCGGACACGGCACATCGACCGGCTCTACCTGCCTTCGCGCGCGCGGATCATCGAGTTGACCGAGCTGCTCCTGGAGCTTGTGTTCCCCGGCTTCTTCGGTCGGCAGAACCTCACGGCGCACAACGTCGCGTTCCACATCGGCGATCTGCTGCCGCGCATCGGTGAACTGACGTATGCGCAGATTCTTCACTGTCTTTGCTACGAGGCCGAGGCGCGCCTGCCGGGTCACGTGGACGAGCCAGCGCATGAATCCAAGGCGCGCGAGCTGACCCAGCAATTCGTCGAGCGCGTCCCCGCCGTAAGGCAGATGCTTGCCGGCGACGTGCAGGCCGCGTATGACGGCGACCCCGCGGCGATGAATCTGGATGAGGTCGTGCTGGCGTATCCGGGACTGTTCGCCATTGCCGTGTATCGGCTGGCGCACGAGCTGTACCTGCTGCACGTGCCGCTGATGCCGAGGATCATGTCCGAGTGGGCGCACATGATGACCGGCGTGGACATCCACCCCGGCGCGCGCATCGGTCGCAACTTCTTCATCGACCACGGCACGGGCGTCGTCATCGGCGAGACCACCGACATCGGCAACAATGTGAAGGTTTATCAGGGCGTCACACTCGGCGCGCTCTCGATCCCCAAGGACGAGCGAGGCCGGGCCATCCGCGGGAAGAAGCGCCACCCGACGGTGCAGGACGGCGTGACGATCTACGCCAACGCCATCGTGCTCGGCGGCGAGACGGTGATTGGCGAAGGGGCGATCGTCGGCGGCTCCGTCTTCGTCACCACCAGCGTGCCGCCCTCCTGCACGGTCACCTTCAAGCCGCCGGAGCTGCACTTCAAAACCAAGGGCGGCGACGGCAAGGCCGCGGCGCGGATGGATTCGCCCAAAGACGCTGAGGCGCCGAGAGGCGCAGAGCAAACTCTACGCGAAGGGCTGGCGATGCCGGATTATCAGATCTGAGGACGCGTGTCGTGCGTTGTCCGGGTCCATCCCTCCGCAACCCCCCTCCCTGAAAGGGAGGTGTAGTTCAACCCCCCTCCCTGAAAGGGAGGGGGCAGGGGGAGGGTTCTTCCTGGATTGGACCCTGCGCCGTCAATTGGCGACGCCTTCCTCAATCGAAGAACCCCCTCCCGGCCTCCCCCTGGAAGGGGGAGGTGTTGTGGAACCTCGATCGCTCGGAGCTTGACAGCCGCCGTGGCGGTAAAGGCCCGGGGAAGGGTATCCTCAATGGCATGGCCAAGTTCCACCGAATCGAACCGGCGCAAACCGCTCGAGCCAGACAGCTTCGGCGGGACGCACCGTTTCCGGAGCGATTGTTGTGGAGCCGGCTCCGCGCAGGCCGGCTGCAAGGGATTCGCTTTCGTCGCCAGCATGCCGTGGGTCGCTACATCGCGGACTTCTACTGCGCACAGGCCAACCTGGTGATTGAGCTTGACGGTCGCAGTCATGAATCTCGCGAAAGCTACGATGCCGAGCGCACTGGCTTCATCGCGTCCCAAGGGCTGCGCGTGATCCGGTTCAGCGATGATGAAGTCGTTCGCAGCATTGATGAGGTTGTTCACAGAATCGCCTGCGAGATCGCGCTTGATCGAAAACCGGAAAACCCCCTCCCGGCCTCCCCCTGGAAGGGGGAGGAGTAATACAATCCCCCTCCCAATACATCGACGAGCGGGCCGTGCTCATCGAGGGCGAGGCCGGGCACAATGGGGCGCCGGTCGATGCCGAGACGTTCTACTACCTGTTGCAGGAACTCTACACGGTGACGGGGCTGATGAAGGTCAACGGCACGCTGACCGAGGCGCACACCTTCGACGGCTACGGCCAGGTGCGGCTCTGGCACTACAGCGACGGGGACTTTAACCCTGTGGCGCCGGTTTCCAACAGGCGCTCTCACAGGTTGCAAACTTGTGCCACACTCAACGCCACCGACCAGGCCGGCAACTGCACGAGCAAGCTCGATAACGCCGCGGCGCTGCTGACGCTCCCCCCATTCCGGGCAACCGCAATTCAACCTCGAATCAGCGTCGCGGGGTCCGGAGTTTTTTTCGGGCCGTGGAGCGCGGGCGATTGCGGCGCAGCGGGTCCGTCCACGGGGCCGCCGGCGAGGACCGGCGGCGCCCGTTGGTTCTCCGCCTGTCAGCATGCGTTTGCCCCAGGCCGCTCGGCACATCGCCCCCTGCCGCGGTACAATCCGCCGCAACATGATGCCAACCCTTTCCAATCTCATAGACGGTCGTCTCGTCGAGCCGGTCGGCGGGGCGTATCTGGACAATGTCGAGCCGGCCACGGGCCAGGCCTACTCGCGCGTGCCCGACAGCGACGAGCGGGATGTGAGCGCCGCGGTGGACGCCGCATCGAAAGCGTTTGCCGCATGGTCGAACACGCCCGCGGAGCAGCGATGCCGGGTTCTGCTCAAACTGGCCGACCTGATCGAGGCGCGGCTCGACGAGCTGGCGCTGGCCGAGTCGATCGACACCGGCAAGCCGCTTTCGCTGGCGCGAACGATGGACATCCCGCGCGCGGCGAAAAACCTGCGATTCTTCGCCACGGCCATCCTGCACGAGAAATCCGAGCTGCACCTCACGGATCGGCAGGCGATGAACTTCACGCTGCGGCGGGCGCGCGGGGTGGCCGGCGTGATCTCGCCGTGGAACCTGCCGCTGTATCTGCTGACGTGGAAGGTCGCGCCGGCGCTCGCCACGGGGAACACGGTCGTGGCCAAGCCCTCCGAGGTCACACCCATGACGGCCTTTCGCCTCAGCGAGCTGTGCATCGAGGCGGGTCTCCCGCCGGGCGTGCTGAACATCGTGCACGGTCATGGCGCGAAGGCGGGCGCGGCGCTGGTGGCGCATCCGGGCGTGCCGACCCTTTCGTTCACCGGCGGGACCAAGACCGGGGCGGGCATCGCCGCGGCGGCCGCGCCGATGTTCAAGAAGCTCGCGCTGGAACTGGGCGGCAAGAACCCCAACATCGTGTTCGCGGACGCCAACGTGGATGAGGCCGTGGCGGTCAGCCTTCGCGCGGCGTTTTCCAATCAGGGGCAGATATGTCTGTGCGGGTCGCGGATTCTTGTGGAAGCGCCTTTGTATGAGCGGTTCCTCGAACGGTTCATCGGCGGCGCGAAGGCGCTGAAGGTCGGCGACCCGCTGGAACCCGGCACGGATCTCGGCTCGCTGGTCTCCGCGGCGCATCATGAGAAAGTGCGATCGTATGTGCGGCTGGCGCGCGAGGAGGGCGGAAAGATCGAGTGCGGCGGCGAGGTCGCGCCGCGCGTCAACGATCGCTGCGCGGGCGGGTACTTCTTCATGCCCACGGTCATCACGGGTCTTACGCCGCAATGCCGCACGAACCGGGAAGAGATCTTCGGCCCGGTGGTGACGATCCAGCCGTTTCGCGATGAGTCGGAAGCCGTCGAGGCGGCAAACGGGACGGCGTATGGTCTGTCGGCCACGGTGTGGACGCGCGACCTGGACCGGGCGCATCGGGTGGCGGACCGGGTGGCGGCGGGAACCGTGTGGGTGAACTGCTGGCTGCTCCGCGACCTTCGGGTGCCGTTCGGCGGGATGAAGCAAAGCGGCGTCGGGCGGGAAGGGGGCGAGGAGGCGCTGCGGTTCTTCACGGAGATGAAGAACGTGTGCGTGAAGCTGGTGGACGGATGAGGCGGGCGCCGGAGGGACGGCCGTTCGAGACGCACAAGGAGGTTCGGGCGAACATTGCCCTTTGAATCCTCCGGCCCGGTCCCTTATGATGTCGGCGCGCCGCGCGGCTTGGAAGCCCTTGGATGGATTCGCCCGGAAGCGCCGGCGATGTGCCTTAAGTCCATGGACGTTTTCATCGGAGGTTCCCAACGTGGGCGTTCAACCCTCTCCCAACAAAGTCTGCCGGATCTGCAAGCAGGACGTGTCCCGCGTGGCGCGCGTGAAGGACGCGCAGGGTCACTACTACTGCCAACCCTGCCATGATGAGGCCGCCCGCAAGCTCAAAGCGGGCGAGCCGGTCGTGCCGAAGGCGCGGCAGCCGAACGCGCAGTTTTTCCGCATTCCACGATGGTGGATTCATCAGAGTGTTGTGCACATGCATGACCGTTGCATCTTTCGCCGGTTGTCGCGCCCCAGCATGCTATGCGCCTCGCGGTTCTGCGAGGAAGCGCTCGCGTATTGGTCAGTTGGTTGGTGAATAGCGTGGTGGGCGCACCCCGCCGAGACGTTACGTGAGGGGCCTCTGGGGGCGCGGATGCGCGGTTCGGTCCCGGCAGCTGGGCTCCTTTCGGAAATGTCGGGGTTGAGGTTGATTGTTCTCCCAGTTTAGGTCAATATTACGGCCATCCTTGGCTTGGGGGAGTGGACCCAGCTGGCGTTCCAGATACAGGAGACCCTGCGGTCAGTGCTCGAAGCGAGTGTGAGTTGTGGAACACGCCTCCGAGGCAGAATTGGCGTCCACCGCGCTGGTCCCTTGTGCATCGGCCCTTCTCCGAACGGCGCGGGTGAACCGCCTCGGATACTGCGACCCAAGCGTAGGCAGATTGAATCTCGTCCACCGTTAAACATCTAGTACTGTGAGGATTCATGGCAGCAAGACAACAAAATCTTGTAAATCCCGAACCCATGCTCTTTGAACCCAACGAGCAAGAAGTGGATGATCGCGCGGTGCTTGAGGACGACGAATGCGAAGGCGGCCTCCGGTTCAGCATCACGAGTTATGGCGCTGATTATCCGGTTGACGCACTTGTGAAACGACTGGGATCAGGAGCGATCGAAGTGCCTAAATTCCAGCGCGGATTCGTCTGGACCATGCCGCAGTCGTCACGATTCATCGAGTCGCTCCTACTCGGACTGCCTGTCCCTGCGGTGTTCCTATCCAAGCATCCAGCAACGCAACGCCTGATTGTAATCGACGGACAGCAGCGCCTTACATCCTTGAAGTACTTCTACGATGGCATGTTTCGCCGTGGAGAGTCCTCGAAGGAATTCCAACTAAGAGGTGTGTCGAAGGATCTAGAAGGCAAGACTTACAAGACGCTTTCCGATGAGGACCGGCGCCGATTGGACGATTCGTTGCAACATGCAATTATCGTCAATCAGGTTGATCCAAAGGACGATCAGACCGGGCTATACAGTATTTTCGAGCGCATAAATACGGGCGGAACACCATTGCAACCACAGGAAATACGCGCATGTATCTATGAGGGCCGGTTCATCTCGCTCCTGAAGGAGCTTGCATCGGATCCCGCGTGGAGGAGCCTCTACGGAGATCCGAGCCATCGAGCGAAAGACCAAGAGATGATCCTCCGATTTCTTGCACTCTATTTCTCATCTAATAATTACAAGCGTCCGATGAAGCATTTTCTGAATGGCTTTGCATTTAAAAATCGCGATTTGGAGACATTTGACGAAGATAAGATCAGGCGTGTTTTTGAACCGACTGTTTCGCTTGCCAAAGAGCATCTCGGCCGCGATGTGTTCCGGCCTGTTCGCAACCTCAATGCTGCGATCATGGACAGCGTACTTGTAGGGCTAGCCAAACGATTAGCGAAAGGACCAGTGCAGGAACCGTCTCAACTCCACGCCGCCATGAAGACGCTAATGGCGAATGAGGAATATGTGGACGCGTATTCGACGGCAACCTCCGACGAACAAAGGGTAGCTAAACGAATTGAGCTAACGACTAGAGCTTTCGCCGAGGTCCCATGAGCTTCGATGAATTCCGTGCTATTAGCGATCGAGTTGCGCGAGTGCTTGAGCTTGCGGAGGAGGCCTCGGAACCAGAGGCTAAGACTGACCTCGCATGTCTCGCCTGCATTTTGACTTCTGCGCTGATAGAGGTAGCGTGTCGCCAGTATGTTGCTCGCTTTGTCGAAAAACGAGCTTCACGGCATGTCCAACGCTATGTAGCAAGGAAGCTCTACCAATTCCAGAACGCGAAGACTGAGTATGTGGAGGAGCTACTTGGTAGTTTCGAGCCCGAACTTGCGCAACGGTTCTTGACGCGAATTGGGGAAAGAGGCAAAGATGCGCTTGATAGTATCGTGAGCAACAAGAATAACCTTGTACATGGAAAGGGAGTTGGTCTCGGTCTCGACACCATGAAGCGGTATCATAAGGATGTCTTGATGTCCTTGGAGGTGTTGCGATCGATTCTGACTGATCCTGCTTCTTGACACATCCCGATGCACCTGCACCGGCGACGCGCCGTCAGCGGATGTTCAGCTTCATCCAATCTCAATCCTCGGGAAGAGCACATTCGCCTCACGGAGCGGCTGAGCTTCCGGCAATTCCTGCGTGGCTTTGCTCCAAGTTTCAAAGTCCGTCAGCCCAAGCATTTTCGCCGCCTTCTGCGCGGAATCCGGCAGGAACGGGGCCATGAGGGTAGTCAGGGTTCGCGCGGTCTGCAGGCAGATGTTGATGGCGCGGGCGCAGGCGGGCATGTCGGTCTTGCGCGAGAGGAACGGCTTGGTCTGATCAAAATACAAATTGCCCGCGCGGGCGAGCGACATGACCTCGCCGAGGGCGGCCTTGAAGTGGCAGGCTTCCAGCTCCGCGGCGACTTTTTCCACCGCGTCCCTGCACCGGGCAAGCTGAGCGCGGTCCGCATCGTCGCGCTGCCCGGCGGGCGGAACCCTGCCTTCAAAATACTTGTGGGCGAACGTGATGCAGCGGTTGAAGAAATTGCCCAGCGCGTTGCCCAGCTCGCCGTTGTTGCGGGCGATGAAGTCCTCAAGCTCGAAGGCCGTGCGCTGCGCCTCCGGGGCGATCGCCGTGAGATAATAACGCAGCGGATCCGGGGCGAACTGCTGAAGATACTCCTCAATCCACACGGCCGTGCCGCGGCTCTTGCTGATCTTCTCTTCCTCTTTGCCGGGGAACTTGATGTTGAGGAAGCAGTTGGCCACGACGTTGTGCGGAAGCTGGTACTCGCCTCGGGCGCCTTGCGCGTTGTCGCTGTCGTGCGTGGCGAGCATCATGGCGGGCCAGGTGATGGCGTGGAAGACGATGTTGTCCTCGCCGATGAAGTGGACGACTTTGCAGTCGGGGTCGAGCCACCAACGGGAGACGAGAGACTGGAGACTGGAATCAGGGGCGTGCTCTTTTGACTCAGGGGAAAGGCCCTCCCCCTGGCCCCCTCCCGAGGGGAGGGGGGAAGAAGCACTGGAAGCTCTTTTGAGCAATGCGGCGGTGAAGGAGACGTAGCCGATGGGCGCGTCGAACCAGACGTAGAGCGACTTGCCCTGCGCGTCCGGGTCGGCAAGCGGGACGGGCACGCCCCAGGTCAGGTCGCGGGTCATGGCGCGCTCCGGCAGGCCCTCCGTCTCGATGCGGCCCAGCGACTGGTTGATGACCACCGGCCGCCAATGCGCCCCGCAGACGGCGGGATCCTTCTTCGACGCGAGCCAGGCCGCCAGCCGCGACTGAAGCTGGTCGAGCCGCAGATACCAGTGCTTCGTCTCGCGCAGCTCCGGCTTGGTGCCGGTCATGACGCTGACGGGGTTGATGAGCGAGGTTTGCTCCAGCGTCCGCCCGCAGCCTTCGCACTGGTCGCCGAAGGCGTTCTCGCTCTTGCAGTGCGGGCACGTTCCCTTGACGAATCGGTCCGGAAGAAACTGCTCGGCCTGCACGTCGTAGAGCTGCCGGGACGTGCGCTTGGTGAACAGGCCCTTGTCGTAAATCTTGCGGAAAAACTCCTGGCTGAAGCGCTCATGGATACGGACGTAGTCGGGCTGATGCGTGCCGCCGTACACGTCGAAGCGGATGCCCAGCCCCGCGAAGCTGCGCCGCTGCGAGGCGTTGTAATGCGCGGTCAGCTCCTCAACCGGCCGGCCTTCCTCGCGCGCGGTCTTCAGCGCGGCCACGCCGTTGTCGTCGCTGCCGCAGATGAAACGCACGTCCGCCCCGGTGGCGCGGAGGTATCGCACGTAGATGTCCGCGGGCAGGTACGCACCCGCGATGTGCCCCACGTGGAGGCGACCGTTCGAATACGGCAGTGCCGCCGTGACAAGGAATCTTCTGGCCATGTCCTGTCCGAATCCCGCGGACCGGGCGGGACCGCGGGCGGATTGTACGGGGTTGTGCGAGCGCTGGCGACTCGACGCCCCGTCCACGGACGCGACCGGCCATTGACACGTGGCCGTCTGGGCGTCCACGCAGTCCTCCGGGTACAGCAACTCGACCGAGTAGTCGCCGAGCCGGTGCTTCAGCACGTGCTTGGCGCGATCGCCGTTGATCGTGGCGTTCGCCTCTCCCGGCTCCGGCGAGACGCTCAGGGCAATCTGCCGAGCGTCGTGCGCGTCACTGGTGAAGACCACCACCGACTTGAGCTTGCCGCGCCGGCACGTCACCTTGAATCTCTGGAGGTCCGTGCAGGGGATGCGCGAATCGGCCGAGACCAGCGTGACGCCGTTGCCCGAGGCGGTCGTCGCCTCCATGAACATCGACCCAGCCAGCGTGAATCGCCCAACGGTCCAGCCGCTGGTGATGGCGTGCTGATCGGTGAGCACATAAGCGAAGTTCCGCGACTCGTGCAGCAGAGTGGCGCCGGAGCCGATGCCCATCTCATCCGTCTCGCCAGCCGCGAACGTCAGGAACGGCTTGCCCTGATTCAGCACGTTCTGCGCGTTGCGGTCGAAGATCCATGAGTAAACAACGATGTCGTATCCGGTGAAATCTCCGGTCTCGATGGTGCTCTGATGGGCGACGCGAATGTTGGCCGCGGTGAAACCCATCACGTTCACCATGCGGTTGTACACGGCGATCCCGTCGCGTTCCGCGGAATACTGATCGTCAAGCGTTCCGTTGTAAGTGGCGAGCCAGACTTTTGTCGTGGTGCGATCGCGGAAACTGTTGACGTGGTCCAGCGAGTCCTCAAAGAGCGCCCAGCCGGGGTCGGTCATCTGGCTCGTGCGGTACAGGCCGAAATAGACGTTCGTGCGGGTCGTGTCGGCGATGATGATGTCCACGTCCGCGCCGCGGGCCTGACCGTCGCGGACCTGTGCATCAACCGACCAGCGCTCATCTGCGGTCAGACCGTCGTCCGGCGGAGCCGGCATCTCCGCGACCCTCGCCGACCCCGGCACCGCGAGCAGGAGCAATAACAGCGCGACGACCCTCGCAACGCACCCGGAGCCTGACCGATCGCAAGTTCGATTGCACATGGCACGACCCTCCTCAGCAGGAACCCCCGCGAACCAAGAAATGCCGGGCGGTTCCAGCTTCTCCCACGGGCGGCACGAAGCTCCCCTCGCCGGGGAACCCATCGTTCCGCCACAGGGAGAGATTATACCAAGGCGACGGAAGCCGTGCGCTACGGCGCGACGCATCAGGGCGCGAGCACGACGAAGCGATCGGCGAAGGTGCTGATGTCGATGCCGGCGCGGTCCGCGTCGGCGCGACCCGTGTCGCGGAAGTTGGCGCGGAGAATGGCGAGTTTCTGCTCGACGGTGTTCTCGACAAGTTCGCTGCCGGGCGCGGAGCCCCAGTGGATGCGGCCTCCGGCACGGTCGGTGGCGAGAACGATGTGGCTGGCGTTGGGATCGAGCCGGCCGCCGAAGTTGTCCACCATGACGCCGGTGATCTGATCGGCAAACGGCTCACGGAGGATGCGGTCGAGGACGGCGATGCCCGCGGCCATGTCCGCGCCGCCCCATCGCGCCCCCGGCAGCGGCGCGGTCTCGCGCACGCCCTGAATCAGCTTCCATGTGCGATGAAACGTGTACGTCCCCGGCAGCCGCACGCCGCCGCGATCGACCAGCGCGTAGCCGTCGTGCATGTCCACCATGGCGAACGGCTCGTGATACTGAGCCGCGACGACGAACACGCCATCCGACCTGCGGCGCACGCCGTGCAACTCGCGCACCCAGCCGCATCGCCGCGCCTCCTCCGCCAGCGCGGCGCACAGCCCGTCGCCGGTCCACTCGCGCGGCAGCAACGGAAGGAGTCGGCGCGAGAGATCCTCCGTCACCAGCTCGCCGATGCGCGGAGGCACGTCTGGAAATTCCAACTTCGGCCGCGTCCGCTCGACAAGCTGCGCATTCACGCGCGCGTCGAGCAGGCGCAGAATCGCCGCGCTCATGGCCAGGAACAGCGCCAATCCCACCACCTGCAGCAGCGGGCGACGCGCATGACGCCATGCGGCGGACAGCCATGCCGCCGTGATCGCCGGCTGGCGGGCTTTCGTTGCTTCTCGTTTTGTCTTGCGTCTTGCAGCCATAGGGTTCAATGGAAAATCGCGCGCCAGACCGAGCCGCCGCGCGAGTCGAGCCTCTTACCGGGCGACCAGAACTTCCTGCCGCTCGATCCGGCGCTCCACCGACTCCGCAGAGCGGCTGCGGGTCAGCGACAGCTCGACGATGCGCTGCACGAGGCGATCGAAGTCGATGCCCACGCGCGACGCGGCCTTGGGCAGTAGCGAGTGGCTTGTGAATCCCGGGATTGTGTTCACCTCCAGCGCCGAAGGCTCGAGCGTGTCGCCGTCCACCATCCAGTCCACGCGGGAGAACACCTCGCAGCCTAGGGCGCGATGCGCGACGAGGCTCAGCTCCTGCACGCGCGTCAGCAGCGCCGGCGGAAGGTCAAGCTCGAACAGGTACTGCGTGTCGTCGTCGAGGTACTTGGCCTGGTAGTCGTAAAACTCCCGCTGGGTGCGAATCTCGCAGACGGGCAGCGCGCGATCGCCGAGGACGCCGACCGTCAACTCCGGGCCGCGAATGCAGCGTTCCACCAGCGCCCGACCCTCGGCGTCGATGCGCTCGCGGACGGCGGTGAGCAGCGCGTCGCGATCCTTGGGAATGCTCGTGCCGACGCTGCTGCCGGAGGCCACGGGCTTGACGACGCAGGGCAGCTCGATGTCGTTGATTTGCGAGAGGTAATTGGACGCCGTCAGCACGTGATAACCGGCCGTCGGCACGCCCGCCGCCACGAAGCGCCGCTTGGCCGCGACCTTGTCGAACGCCACGGCGGACGCCTCGGCGCCGCTGCCGCAGTAGGCGATGCCCCGGCGATCCAGCTCGCGCTGCAGCGTGCCGTCCTCGCCGAACTCGCCGTGCAGCGCGATGAACACGAAATCCGCGGGCCGATGCAGCGGCGAGAGGTCTCCCGGCGTGATGTCGCAGTTGACCGCGCGGTGCCCCAGCCGGCGCAGCGCGTCGAACACGGCCGCGCCGCTCTGCTGGCTCACCTCCCGCTCGACCCCCACCCCGCCGGAAAGCACGGTAACATCAAGACTTGACGACAAACTCTTTGATTGACTGCCCGATGAACGCATGAAGCAACCTCAATATATATGGGGCACCGGCTTTCGACCGGTGCGTGTAACACAGATTTCCGACCGGTTTGTGCAGCCCCGGATTCCAACTTTCATGTGTGGTGCCGGTGATGTGCGGGTGGCAACGGTGACATACGTGTGGCACCGGTTTCCAACCGGTGGTGTAGCACGGGGTTCCAACCTGTGCAGTTTCAGAATCGGCTCGAACCCGGGACGCCCTCCCCCTGCCCCCTCCCAAGGGGAGGGGGGAAGATAGGACCGGATGCCCAGATCACAACACCTGGCCGCCCTCCTCACCACACTTCCATTTCCATCTCCAGCTCCATCCCGAAGCGATCGCGGACCGTGCGTCGCACCAGGTCGGCCAGTCGCAGCACGTCCGCCGCGAGGGCGCCTTCGCTTGCGACGATGAAATTCGCATGTCGATGCGAGACCTGCGCGCCTCCGCTCGACGCGCCCTTCAGACCCGCACTGTCAATCAGCCGCCCTGCGGACGCCTGCGGCGGGTTCTTGAACACGCATCCGGCACTGCGCTCGCCGACCGGCTGCGTTGCGCGCTTCATCCGCCAATGCTCCTTGAACCGGCCTCGCACGCGCAGCGGATCGTCCGCCGCCAGCTCGATTTCCGCGCTGAGCACGATGGCGCGATCCCATCCCCATGTGCGGTAGCCAAAGCCGATGTCGGCCTTCTCCACTTCACGAGTCTCGCCCTCGCCGGTCAGCAGCGTCGCGCGGCGCACCACGTCGCCGAACTGACCGAAGCGACCGCCCGCGTTCATCCGCACCGCGCCGCCGATCGACGCGGGAATGGCCGCCAGACCTTCAATCCCCGACAGCCCTCGCTCCGCGCACGTGCGGCACAGACGCATGAGGTCCGCCCCGCCGCCGGCGCGAACGCGCTGCTGTTCGATCGCAACGCCAGTGAATCCCGGCGCGTCCAGCCGAACGACCACGCCGTCGAAGCCCTCGTCGCGGACCAGAACATTCGCCCCCCGTCCCAGCACGCGCAGCGGCAGGCCTTCCTCCCGAACGCTCCGCCACAGCCGCGAGAGATCCTCGGCGTCGCGCGGATGCACCAGCCAGCGGGCGCGACCGCCGATGCGGTACCATGTCATGGCCCCGATCGGCGCGTCCGGCTCGATGCGGTCAGCCCATTGCCGCCACCAGCTCATCCGCCACCTTCCACACGTCCCCGGCCCCTAGCGTCAGCACGAGATCGCCCGCCGTAAGCTGCGGCGCCAGCTCGCCCGAGACTTCCTTCAAGAGCGGGATGTGCCGCACGCTGACCCCGCGAGTCTTCATGCGCGACACCAGATCGGCCGAGTTCACGTCCCGCTGAACTTCTCCTTCCGCCCGCGCCTCATACACGTCGGGCACGATCACTTCATCCGCCGCGTCGAACGACCCCGCGAACTCGTCGAGCAGGAACTTGGTGCGGCAGAACTGGTGCGGCTGGAACACGACCCAGGTGCGCCGCGGCTCGCAGGAGCGCTTGACCGCGTCGATCGTCACGCGGATCTCCGTCGGGTGATGCGCGTAGTCGTCCACAATCGTCACGCCCCGCGCGAATCCCTTGAACGTCATCCGCCGCTGCGCGCCGGTGAAGGTCGAGAGCGCCTCCGCCACGTCCGCGGGCGCGACGCCGGCGCTGACGGACAACGCCGTGGCGGCGAGCGCGTTGGAAACATTGTGCTCGCCCAGCACGGTCAGCCGGGTTCGCAGCACCGCCCGCCCCTGATGCTCGACGTTGAATGCGAACCGGCCCCGCTCGCACTCGCAGTGAACGCCGCGCCAATCCGCCTCCGGACCGAAGCCGAACGTCTCCACGCGGGCCGTCGTCTCCGCGGCCACCTGCCGCGCCAGCGGGTCATCCGCCCGGCAGACCAGCAGCCCATGCGGATGCACCTGCCGCGCGAATTGCGAAAACGCCTCGATCAGCGAGTCCATGTCCGGGTAGCAGTCGAAGTGGTCCTTCTCGACGTTGAGAATCGACGCGAAGCGCGGATAGAACTGGTGGAACGAACGATCGTATTCGCAGGACTCCACGATGAAGTGAGGTCCGTCGCCCAGCGCCGCGCTGCCGCCGAGTTGATCGGATTTCGCCCCGACGACAAACGTCGGCGCCAATCCGGCGGTACGGAAGATGTGCGCGGTCATCGCCGTGGTGGTGGTCTTGCCGTGCGTGCCCGCGATGGCGATGCCCAGGCGCCCGCGCATGAGCTGCCCGATCAGTTCGGCGTACTTGAGCACGGGGATTTCGCGCCGCGCCGCCTCCTCGACTTCCGGGTGATTCAGGGCGACCGCCGCGGTTCGTACGAGAAGGTCCGTCCCCTCGCTGACGTATTCAGCGCCGTGCCCGATCGTGACCACGACGCCCTTGCGGACCAGCTCGCCCATGCCCTCGAAGCCCAGGCGATCCGTCCCGCTGACCTTCGCGCCCAGATCGGCGAGGATCGAGGCCGCGCCCATCATGCCGCAGCCGCCGACGCCGACCATGTGGATTTTCGTTCCGCTCCAGTTCATTCCCGATGCGTCATTCCCTGCATGCATCGACATGGGCATCCTTCCCCGCGTTTCGCGTTCGCCTCGCACACCGGCGAGCCAGAGGCCCGCGCCCCCGCGCAGTTTCAAACACGTTGCAGTTTCAAAAGCGTTCTGTCCTAGGGGGGGGGCGGGCGTCTCGCCCGCCGGCGGGCCAGAGGCCCGCCCCCCGCGCAGTTTCAAACACGTTGCATTTTCGATCAGACAGCACACTACTATCGGGTGCTCGCGCACTGCGCCTTCACACATTCCGGCTCGTTCGCTTCAACTCGTCGCACCAGCTCGAAGACGTGATTGACGACGACCTCGACCGCATCCGTTCGACCCAATCGCCGCGCGGCATCCGCCATCTTTCGCCGACGCGCTTCGTCGCCCAGCAGCGAGGCCAGCGCCTCCTTCAAGACCGGAGCATTCCGCGCCGCTTCGATCCGGTCTTTCAAGACGATCGCCGCGCCCCCATCCGCCAGAACGCAGGCGTTGGCAAGCTGGTGCATGTCGCGGTGAAACGGGTACGGCAGCAGGATCGACGGGCGACCCATCGCCGTCAGCTCCGCCAGCGTGGACGCCCCCGCCCGCGACACGACGAGATCCGCAGCCCGCAGAGCATCGGCCATGTCGTGCGTGTACGCAAGCACGACGCCGGATGTTGCGGTGCTTTGGTAAGCCTCGCGCACTTCCTGATAATCCGCGTCGCCGGTCAGGTGGAGCACCTGCCAGTCGCGGAAGCCGCGGATCAGGTCCAGACACGCCGCCACCGCGCGATTGACCGTGCGCGCGCCCAGCGACGCGCCGGTGATCAACAGCGTCTTCTTCGACGGATCAAGCCCGAACTTCGCGCCTCCGCCGTCCTTCTCCCCCCGCAGGAACGCCGACCGCACGGGGCAGCCCGTCACATGCACGCGATCCGCGCGCGGGAAATGGGCGACGCTCTCCTCCCACTGCACGAGCACGCGGTCCGCACGACGCGCGAGGAACCGGTTCGCCCGGCCCGGCAGCGCGTCCGGATTGAACAAGACGGTGGGGATGCCCGCTCGCCGCGCCTCCAGCATGGCGGGCAAGCTCGCCGCGCCGCCGCTTCCGATCACGACAGACGGCCGCAAGCTCGCCAGCAGGCTTCGACTGGAGGCGAGCGCCTGACGGTATCCCTTCAAGATCGCGGGCCAGCGCCACGGCGCCTTGCTGAGCCTGGGCAGGCGTTGCGTGACGGACTCGCAGCCGGACGAGGACAGAATCATCTCGTCGATGCGCCGGTCGGATCCGAAGAAGACCAGGCGAGCCTCCGGGCGACGGCTGCGGATTTCCTCGGCCACCGCCAGCGCCGGGTACAGATGCCCCCCAGTCCCGCCGCCAGCGAAGACCACCGTCATCGCACCAGATTGTCCCCATTGCGAGTTTCGCACGTTTCGACGGTGACATCCTTTCAGAGCCGCGACCGTAAGGGAGCGAACCCCCCACTCCCCAGCACGACCGCGCAACAGCGGCGCGACGCAACTCCTTGTTACCGGGCAACACACCGGCGAACCGCTTCCTTACGGGCGCGGCTCTGACAGGCGCCGTTCCACAAGCGCTCTCAGGCGAGTTCCCCCGCCGGCATCGGCACGGGCAGCGGCTCGCTCTCGGATTCCTCACTGCGCTGACCCAGCGCCATCAGCATCCCGACCACCACGCTGAGCACCAGGAAGCTCGTGCCTCCCGCGGAGATGAACGGCAGCGGGATTCCGGTCGTCGGAACCCAGACGGTCACCACGCACAGATTGATCAGCGCCTGGAAGCCGATCATGGCCGTAAGACCGAACGCAAGGAGATAATCCATGTGCGTCCTCGCCGTCCGGCACGCCCCGAAGCCCAGCCACACGAACAGCGCGAACATGGCGATCACGATCAACCCGCCGACGAAGCCCATCTCCTCACACAGCACGGCGAACACGAAGTCCGTCCGGCTCTCCGGCAGGTATCCATACTTCTGCACGCCCGCGCCCAGCCCCCGGCCGTACCAGCCGCCCGATGCCAGCGTCGCCAGCGACTGCACCGCCTGATACCCCTTGCCTTGCGGATCGTCCCACATGTATTGATACGCCCAGAGTCGCTGCATCCGGTACGGCTCGAACCAGATCAGTGCGAAGAAGCCGATCGCTCCCAGCAGCGCCAGCAATCCCAGGTGCCGATAGCTGCACCCGCCGACCCAGACCATCAGCCCGGCCACGAGGCACGCCAGCGCCGCCGTGCCGAGATCTTCCGTGCCGATCAGCGCCCCGCCGGCGCCGATGGCCAGCATCACCGGCAGGAACGTGCGGCCAAACGACTTCACGCGGCAGCCGGGGCGCGTCAGGAACAGCGCGAGGAAGGCGATCATCGCGGGCTTGGCGAGTTCCGAAGGTTGCAGCCCGATCTCGAACCCCCCCACCGCGAAGCGCAGCCACCGCTGCGACCCGCGCGTCACGTCGCCGATGACAAGCACCACGACGAGGCACATCGCCGTGGCCGTGATCAGTGCCGCAGTGGCGAACGTGAACCGGCGGCGATCTGCCAGCAGCCAGGGACCGATGAACCGCCCCGTCAGCCACATCAGGGAAAACCCGACGACCACGAAAACGCACTGCCGCCCGAACGTGGTCTTCAGGAACGAAGCGTCGAGAATGGGGCGGTGCAACGACGCACTGGCCGAGGCGACCACCACCAGCCCCATCGCGGTCAGCGCCATGGCCACCACCATGAACCACGCCCCGCCGAACAACGGAGTATCCCGCCGAAGGTCACTCATGGTGCGTTCCCACGCAGGCAGCGCTTATCAATGGGTTGAACATGCTCTTCATGTATAAACAGGATCTGCAGGATGCACAGGATCGATGCGATCCCGCGCCCGAAGGCCCGGAACATCTCCATCGTGTCCATCTTGTTCATCCTGTCCATTTCGAAGTGTCTCTGATAGCGTTGAGCGAATCCTTGGATCGTCACCGCAGCTTGATCGTCGCCAGCGCCGCCCCGGCGCAAATCGCCGCAATCAGCCAGAATCGAACCACCGTCTTCGGCTCCGACCACCCCTTCATCTGAAAGTGATGGTGCAGGGGAGAGCAAAGGAAAATCCGTTTGCCTCGCGTCCATTTGTAATACGACACCTGCAGGATGACCGACAGCGCCTCAGCCACGAACACGCCGCCGGCAATCAGGAGCATCAACTCCTGCCGGATCACCACCGCCACGAACCCCAGGAGCCCGCCCAGCGGAAGCGAGCCGGTGTCTCCCATGAACACCGTGGCCGCGGGGCAGTTGTGCCACAAAAAGCCCAGCACCGACCCCAGCATCGCCCCGCATAGCACCACCAGCTCAAGACTCTGCGGCACGTGCGGCAGCAGCAGTCTCCGCGCCGTCGCCTGCGTCCCCACGATCGTCGCCAGAATCAGAAACACGATCGTGCAGAATGCCGTGCACCCCGCGGCCAGTCCGTCCAGCCCGTCGGTGAGGTTCACCGCGTTCGACGAGGCGGTCATCACCAGCACAGTGATGACCATAAAAGCCACCACGCCAAGCTGAAGCCCCGGCTTGTAGAACGGCACGTCGAGGATGCGGTATGCCGGCACCTCATTCGCCAGCGGCGTGACCGCGAAATTCTGCTCCCCATGCCGAAAAACAAAGACGCCGAGCACCACGCCCAGCCCCAGTTGAAATAACAGTTTCTCGGTCGTCCGCAGCCCGTCTCGACGCTTGTCGCCGCGCCGCGCCGCCAACAGCTTCAGCGCGTCGTCCACGCCGCCGAGAACGCCGAGCCACACCAGCGTCACCAGCCCCATCACCACATAAAAATTCGTGAGGTCCGCCAGCAGCAGCGTGCCCGTCAGGATCGCGCCGTTGATCAGCACGCCGCCCATCGTGGGCACGTTCGCCTTGCTCTTCATCAGCTCATTGAGGTCCGCGCGATCAAACTCCGGCCGATCGCCGACCTTCAGCTTCACCAGCAGCCGAATGACCCACGGCCCCGCCAGCAGCACGACGAGAAACCCATACAACCCGGCCAGCACCGCCCGAAACAGCGCGTTCTCATAAGCATAATGGCGACCTTCCGTCAGATAGTGGAACAAGTGGTAGAGCACGAAGATCACTCAGACGCCAAGGCACAAGACGGCACGACCACTGCAATCGGGACTCTCGCGTCCCAAATCCGAAATCCGAAATCCCAAATCCGAAATCTCAGACTTAGGACTTTAGAATCCGACATCCCCCATTCCCCATTCCCCATTCCCCTCACACCGCCTGCTTCAGCCTCCGCTCCACCGGTCGCAGCGCGGTCTCGAGCCGTTGCACGACCGCCTCCAGCCCCATCGCGCGCGAGCCTTTCACCAGCACGACGTCGCCATCGCCCACGCGCTGCGCCGCAAGATCCGCCGCGTCGCACGCGTCGTCGCACACGACGATCTCCGCGACGCCAGCCGCCGCCGCCGCTTCCGCCGCCGCCCGCGCCAGCCGCCCGGCCGCGATCATCACGTCCACGCCCGCGCTCGCCGCGCACTGTCCGATCCGCCGATGCCACGTCGCCGACGCCGCCCCCAGCTCCAGCATGTCGCCCATCACGAACACGCGCCGCCGCCCGCGGACCGTGGCCAGAATGTCCAGCGCCGCCATCATGCTCGACGGGTTGGCGTTGTAGCAGTCGTCGATCAGCGTCACGTCGCCCAGCTCGACGCGCCGCGTGCGCCCGGCCGCCGGCTCAAAGGAGTAGAGTCGCTCGCCGATCGCTTCCCCAGACAGTCCCATCCAGCGGCCCACGGCGTACGCCAGCGCCGCGTTGGTCGCATGGTGCGGACCCGGCAGCCGCAGGCGCACCGCGAGATCCCCGTCGATCACAAACGAAGTTCCGTCCAGATCGCCCTCGATGCACGCCACGTAGAGGTCCGCTTCCGGAGTCCGGCCTACCGTGCACAGGCGGAACGGCTCGCCGCGCTGAACGGACGAAACGCGCGGTTTCGTCAGGACAGACGCTTCCGCGCCATCCAACCCATGCCCCATCATTCCATTCCCGCCGAGCACGACGCCCGCGCCGGGAAACGCCTTGACCTCGCCGCGGATGCAATCTCGATGCCCGCGAGCAGTCGTCGTCGCCGGCAAGTGAGCCAGCAGCGCCGACTCGTCGATGTTCACCACGGCCAGCCCGCCCGCGCGAACATGACGGAGAATGGCCGCCTTCTCCGCCGCCACCGCATCGATGTCGCCCAGCCCCTCGAGGTGCGCGGCGCCGACGGACGTAATGACCGCCAGATCCGGCTGCGCCATGCGCGCAAGGTAATCGATCTCGCCGGGGGAACTCGTGCCGATCTCCACGACGAGGTATTCATCCTCGAACCCGGCGGACAGCAGGGTGAGCGGCACGCCGATGGCGTTGTTGAAACTCTTGATCGACGCCCTTCCCGTCAGCTCCGCGGAGAGCACGTGATCGATCATCAGCTTGGTCGTCGTCTTCCCGTTGCTGCCGGTCACGCCGATCACCTTCGTGCGCCGCGGCAGCACCTCGCGCCGATACCACGAGGCCAGTTTACCCAGCGCCGCAACGGTGTCCGGGACGAAGATGAGCTTGTTCTCAGGCACGGCGGGCATCGCCTCGCAGGCGTCCTGCGACACGATGCACGCGGCCGCCCCGCCACGAACGGCATCCGCCAGGAAGTGATGCCCGTCGAGCCGTTGCCCGACGATGGCGATGAACAGATCCCCGGGCCTGACCTCGCGCGAGTCCGTGCATATGCCCGTCACCCGCGCATCCGGGTCGCTCGCCGAAGTCCGCCCCTCGACCGCTCTGACGACATCTTCCAAAGCCAGTGAAATCAATCCAAACCTCCTTGCCGCACCGCCGCTGTTTCACGATCTCGCTTCACCCCAAGGCGGGCATAGCCCGCCCTACGCAACCCACAACCCCATGCCAACGGCTCTGCATTTTGGCGTTTTGACGTTTTGACGTTTTGGCGTTTTGGCGTTTCGACAAGCTGCCCCTCACTTGCGTGAGGGGTTCTGATTTCGGCGTTTTGGCGTTTCGACGTTTCGGCGTTTCGACGCTTCACCCCGCGCGCCGCAGGAGGTTCATCCCCGACAGCACCTCCCGCGCCTCTTCCACGTCGTCGAAGTGCCGCTTCTCCTTGCCGATGATCTGGTAATCCTCATGGCCCTTACCCGCGATGAGGACCGTGTCGCCCGCGCGGGCCTGCCGCAGCGCGAACTCGATCGCCCGCCGGCGGTCCGGCTCGACCTGCACCAGGCCGCGCTGCGGCGCGGCCAGTCCGGCGAGCACGTCATTGATGATGTCCAGCGGATCCTCGGTGCGCGGGTTGTCGCTGGTGACGACGACGAGGTCCGACCACTGCGCCGCCGCGCGGGCCATGCGCGGGCGCTTGGTGCGGTCGCGGTCGCCGCCGCAGCCGAAGACGGTGATGAGCCGCGCCGCCGTCAGCGGCGTCAGCACGCCCAGCACGTTGTCCAGCGCCGCGTCGGTATGCGCGTAATCCACGTACACGCGGAACGGGCAGTCGTCCGGCTCGGCCCTCTGCAGCCGCCCCGGCACGCCGCGCAGCCGCTCGACGCCTTCGCGGATCGCCGCCGGCGGCAGCCCCACGGCATGCGCCGCCGCCGCCGCACCGAGAATGTTCATCACGTTGTGTGCGCCGATCAGCCGCGACCGGATGGGAAGGTGTTCGCCCAGCCCGGCCACCACGAATTCACTGCCCGTGCCGTCGAGCCTGCGGATTTCCGCCGTCACGTCGGCTCTGCGATCCAGACCGAACGTGCGAACGCGCGCGGGCGTCGCTTCGGCAAGCGCTGCCGCGCGGGGATCGTCCGCGTTGATGATCGCGGCCGCGCCCGGATCGAGCATCTCGAAGAGCCGTCGCTTGGCGGCGAAGTAGTCGTCCATGGTCTTGTGATAATCGAGATGATCGCCGGAGAGGTTGGTGAAGATGCCGGCGTCGAACCGCAGCCCGTCGCAGCGACTCTGCGCCAGTGCGTGCGAAGAGACCTCCATCGCCGCGGCCGTCGCGCCCGCCGCTCGCGCCTCCGACAGCGCGCGGCAAAGCTCCACCGCCCCGGGCGTCGTCAGCGGCGCAGGCTCGCGCCGGCTGACCAGGTCATATTCAATCGTCCCCAGCATGGCCGGCGTGTGCCCGGCAGCGGCGAGGATCGACCGAAGGAGGTACGCCGTGGTCGTCTTCCCGTTGGTTCCGGTCACGCCGATCTGAAGCATCGCGTCGCGGGCGTCGCGATGGACGCCGTAAAACGCCGCGGCCAGCTTGGCGAGCGCTCTCTTCGTATCCGCGATACGCACGACGCAGACCGGGCGGGGCAAGTCCTTGAGTGGCACTCCCGATTCAATCACCACCACCGACGCCCCGGCCGCCACCGCTTCCGCGACGTGCGCGTGCCCGTCCGCAACCGCCCCGCGCACCGCCACGAAGCACGCTCCCTCTCGCACCTTGCGCGAATCGTCAGTCAGCGAGACCACGACCGGATCGCCGAAGCCGGAATGCTGCACGGGCGGCAGGCCGGCGGCGGACGCCAACTGCGACCAGGTTCGAGGTGAGGTGTCCTTCATATCAATTCGTGCTCCGATCCCGCGCGGCTTGCGGGTACATGTGCCTTGCCGATTCTACGGGCTGACGGCCGCGGGTCAGCAACCGAAATTACCGCACGTCGGACTTCCGCCGCTCGCTCCGAAGCGCTCACACCTGTGAGTTTCTCGAGTATCACAAACAACTCACAAGTTCCTGAGCCTCTTTAGGGGGGCGGGCGTCCTCGCCCGCCGGCGGGCCAGAGGCCCGCCCCCCGCCGTTTCTAATACGTTGCGATTTCCAAGAGGCAGTACACTAGGGTCGCCCGGCATCCGCCGTTCGAACCGCGGCCGCCTCTCGATCCGGCGGCACGCCCAAGTACTCCAACGACTGCTCCAGAATGGCCTTAACCGCCGGACCCGCCACCGAGCGGCCGTAATACCCCTTGGCCGGATTCGGCTTGCGCACCATCACGATGCACGTCAGCTTCGGATCGCTCACCGGACCGGCGCCGAGGAACGAGCCGACGTACGCGCCCGGCTCGTAGCCTGCACGGTTTGGAAACGGAACCTGCGCCGTCCCGGTCTTGCCCAGCGTCGTATATCTTTCTGACTTGAGGCTTCCTTCGGTCACATCATCCACGACCGACGGGAGGATCTGCGTGGTGAACACATCCGAGATGTCCTTCCTCAGCACGCGCCGCACAACCTCCGGCCCGTCGTGCCAGTCGAGCGTTCGACCGTCCGCCGCGAGCCGACCGCGAACAATCCTCGGCTTGAGCAACTCGCCGCCGTTGACAATCGCGGACAGCGCGGTGATGAGCTGGATCGGTGTCACGGCCAGTTCCTGCCCGAAAGAAATCGAGATGGGCGAGTAGCCCGACCACTCTTTCACCGGCTTGAAAATGCCCGCGGATTCGCCGGGGCAGCCGACGTCCGTGCGCTGCCCGTAGCCGAAGTCGCGCACCAGCCGCTCGACCAGCGACGCCGGCATCCGGTCGGCGATCGTGCCCATGCCGATGTTGCTGCTGTGAACGATGATGCCTTTCAGGTCGAGCCAGCCCTGCGGATGCGTGTCACGCACCTTACGACCGCGGAAGAAGTGCAGCCCGTGGTGGCAGTCGATGCTCTCCTTCAAGTTGACGAAGCGCTCCTGCAACGCGCCCGAGGCCACGAACGGCTTGAAACAGCTTCCCGGTTCGACGGGATCGGTGACCGCGCGGTTGCGGCGGGCGTCCACCGGAGACGCATTCGGATCGTTGAGGTCGTAGGTCGGCAGGCAGGCCATCGCCAGCACGTCGCCGGTGTTGGGGTCCATCACCAGCGCGACAGCGCTCTTCGCCTCGAACTTCTCGACGGCCTGCAGCAACTGCTCCTCGGCGATGCGCTGAATCTCGGCGTCCAGCGTGAGCACGACGTGCCCGCCATCCACCGGCTCGCGCCCGCTGTCCTCGGCGAAATCCAGCGACCCGCGCGACACGGTACACAGCGTCCGCCGCAGACCGTCCGTGCCGTGAAGGTGATCGTCGAGCGCCTTCTCCACGCCTTCCAGACCCTTGCCCTCCCGTCCCACGAAGCCGATGACGTGCGCCATCGACGACCCCAGCGGGTACGAGCGAAGCGGATTGTGCGTCAGGGAGATCGCCTCGGCGGCTTCGTGATCGAACGCCTCGATCGCTTCGGCCTCGGCGTCGTCGATCCGGGTCTTCAGCACGACAAAGCGCGAGTTCGCCTTGGATTGAAGCTTGCCGAGAACTTCCGCCTGAGGCAGGTTGAGCCGAATGGCCGTCGCCGCCGCGAACTCGGCGAGCTTCTGCTCACGCTGCGCCGGGAACTTCTCCTCGAGAACTTCGTACAGGCGGCGGGCATCGACGAAGACATCGGGCTTGCGCTCCGTGCCAGCCAGCAGTCGCCCGCGATCATCAAAGATGCCCCCGCGCCGCGCGGGAAGGACAAGCTGCTTGTGCTGCTGCTTTTCCGCGAACGTCCGCAGACGGTCGCCTTCACTGTTCAGCAGGTAGGCCATGCGCCCCGCCACCGCCGGCAGCAGCAGCATCAGCCCCGCCAACACCGCCAGCCCGGTTCTTCGACGAAGGGCCTCGACCGGACGCGGAGCGTGGTACATGACGACTACCTGTGCGTGAGAGTAAGCGTGCTCGAATCGGGAACGGTTGAATTCTGCAATTTCGCGGCCGCAAGCTCGCGCATGCGCCGCAGCCGATCATGAATCTCCACCGGGCTTTTCAGCCGCGCGACCGACGCCTGAAGCTCCCACAGCTCGCCGCGCAGCGCGATTCGATCGCCCTCGGATTTCAGCATCCGAGCAGCGCAGCGCGCCTGCTCCGCCCGAAGGTGGACCACGGCCAACGCCAGCCCCAGCATCACGACGATCGCCCCCGCCCATCGCGCCGGTTTCATGTGGCGCTTTCCCGCTTGGAACGCCCATCCGCCACGGGCGCTGAATTCCGCGCCGACGACTTTCCGCCGGACGGAAGGCGAATGGACGAGCCGGCCCGCGCGCCCGTTGGATCAGGAATCCGATCCTTGTTCAGCTCGTGGATCTCCTTCCATCGCTTCTCGTCGCCCAGCACGGCCCGCGCGATGGAGACATACGTGTCACCGGGCTTCAGTTCATACTCGCCGGGCTTCTTCGCCGGGGACGCCTTGCCGCCCTGCGGCTGCGACGCCTTGCCGTTCGGCGATTGCGCGGGCGCGGATTTGCCGTTCGGCGATGGCGTCAGCGCTGCCTTGCCGCTCGGGGACTGCGCCGGCGCTTTCGGCTTCTCGTTTGCTTTGCTCTTGGCACCTGTTGGCGAGGCGGGAGCGGGTTTCTCCGGCGTATTCGCTTTCAGCAGCGCCGCGCCGTTGAGCCTCGAAGACCCGGACTGGGACGCGGAATCCCGGTTCGCCGCGCCCGATCCCGGACCCGGCGAAGTGGACGACTTCTGCGCCAGTTGCGGAAGTTGAAGCTGAGCGCCCTCGCGGATTTCATCCGGGTCACGCAGCGAGGACTTGTTCGCGGAGAGGATGGAATCCAACCCGCGCTTCCAGTCGGATCCGTAGTGCTGCCGGGCGATCTTCATCAAGGTGTCGCCGCGGGAAACGGTGTGGCTCGCCAGCATCGCGCGGGCGCGTTCGTTGTCCGGCTGACCTGGAGCGGAACTGCCCGGCGCATTCAAGGCGACCTTCGGCGGTGGCTCCGCGTTCGGATCGGACTGGCTCGCGCCTCGGCGCCGCCGTGATTCCTGATCCAGCATCTGCTCAAGCTTCTCGCGCCCCTCGCCTCCGCCGGGCGGGTTGATCGTGTGTGATCCGCCGGGATTGGCGCCGGGAGCACCGGACGTCGTGGCGGACTCCAAAGCGTTCGCGCCCTGCGTCACCAGATCGGATGCGCCGGACGCAACGGCGGGGATGAAACCCTTGACGCCCTCCACAACCTTTGATGCCGCGCGGGCGGCCGCCTCCTTGACGCCTCCGCCGGAGACCGTTCCCAGATCGACGTGAAGCTGCTCGCCCAGCGACCCCTGCACGCGCGGACTCTGCCCGCGCCGCGTCAGGATCGCCGCAAAGCAGATGATGAACGCCAGCCCCACCACCAGCGCAACCTTCGTCTCCCGCGCCATGGACGATCTCCCCCGAGGCGGTCACGGCGCCCTGCGCCGCTCGCGTCGCGCGTGCTCAATCTCCGTCGTCGTCCGCGTCGTGGTCCTCGACGCCTTCGACCATCCCCAGCGTGCTGCCTTCCGCGGGTTCACGCAGCGCCACTCGCAGCTTGGCGCTGCGCGACCGCGGGTTGCTTCGCCGCTCGTCGTCGCTCGCGACGACCGGCTTCTTGGTGACGATCCTGTACACTCCCTCGCTCCGGCGTCTCAGGAAATCACGCTTGATTCGTCGATCCTCCGTGCTGTGAAAGCTGATCAGCCCCACCCGCCCCCCGGGGGCGAGAATCTGCGGAAGCTCCTCCAACAGCCGGTCCAGCGATCCCATTTCGTCGTTGACGGCCATCCGCAGCGCCAAGAACGTGCGTGTGGCCGGGTGTATCTTGCTTCGCCTCGAATCCGGGTTGACGCCCAGCGCCTCGCACACCACTTGCGCCAGTCGCCCGGTCGTCAGCACCCTTCCGCTTCGCCGCGCTTCGTAAATCCGCCGGGCGATCTTGCGACTCGCCGGCTCCTGCGCGTTGAAGTAAATGACGTCCCCCAGCTCCTTCTCGCTGAGCCGGTTCACCAGCTCCGCCGCGGTCGTCTTCGCCGTCGGATCCAGCCGCATGTCCAGCGGTCCATCGTCGCGAAACGAAAACCCCCGCTGCGCGTCCGCCAGTTGAGCGGAGTTCACGCCCAGATCAGCCAGAATCACGTTCGCCCGCTCGACGCCCAGCTCGGCGAGGATCCCCTGCGCATCACGAAAGTCCGCCTGTCGCAATTCGACCTGGCACGCCAAGCCCGCCAGCCGCTCCCCCGCGACTCGCAGGGCTTCGGGATCCCGGTCCAGCCCGATCAACCGCCCGCCGGCCCCGCACATCGGCCCCAACCGCAGCGTGTGCCCCCCCATCCCCACCGTTGCATCGAGCACCACGTCGCCCGGCCGCACATCGAGGAATTGGCTCACCTCCTCGATCAGCACCGGCGTATGCCCTTGGCTGGCTTCCATCACGGGCAGGCACTCGCGTCAGCACTTCGCTCTGCCGCACACCGCGCGACGGCCGCGACCTGCCGCCCATCCCCTGCGAAAAAAACCGGAGAGCGGTAGCCAATCCCTGGCGACCGCCGCCCCGTTGATCCGGCGGAGCTTCTTGCACAAACCCCGAGCCGAAAACGCCGTTCCCGATCCACTGCCCAAACCAACCGCCGCAGCTCGCCGGCGCTTCCCTGCGCCTCGCCATCGACGGTATACAAAGGTCTCCTTCCCCTCGCGTGCCTGGGCCGTCCCGCCCTTCCGAGGCGTTGGACCCCCGCGCGGAACGGACGCTCTCGACATCTCCACCAACGCACCGGCGTCGGCCGCTTCCCTTCGCTTCAGCACGCCCGGCGCGATCCCTCGAAATCGGCGCTGCAACCGGTTCCAGACCGCGTCGCCTCGCCGTTTGTCTTTGCCCTCGGCAGGGCCGCCATGCCCCGCCGCTTGCACGAATCCCCCCCGCCGATGCGGCTTGAGAACTCTCCTAAAGGGACGCGAGCCGATTCGATTCCACTCGCTGCGGCACCTTCGTCCCTGAATGCACGGCTCATCCTTCCTGTCGCGGCGCCATACGGAGGAACTTGGTCCAGTTGGGCCAACCCTCCTCGTCGAGCTTGCCCGCCATGGCCAACTCGTACGTTTGCGGCGTATAGACGTCGATGCGACGCTTACGCCCGGCCAGTATCACCTGATCCTTCAGACCGGCCCGACTCCGCAACTGCTCCGGCAGGACAAACCTCCATTGCCCGTCCGCCGTCACCTGATGAGCCTGCGAATAAAACGCCAACTCGAACTGCCTGGCCTCCTGCGTGGTCATGAACTCCGTCGAAATCCGCGAAGCCTGCTCCTCGAACCCGGATTCGGTGTATAATGTGAGGGAGCCACGGTCTTCACCGAGGATGACGTACATGACGCGGTTTTCACCTTGCTCGGCTTCGATGACCCGCTGCATCTCCTTGGGGATTTGCAGACGGAACTTCTCGTCGAGCGGCTTGGGAAACGCACCTGTAAAGAACTTTGCTGCCACGAGGAGGTTTTTCCACTCGCATCCACTGCTAGGTACAGCATACCACCGAGAACCACTGGATGCAAGCGAAAAATCTCCGAAGCCCTGATCATTTATAGACTTATCGGGCGGGCATTATCTGCGCCCACCCTTCCATCGTGGATCAGCCACACCTGCCCACTATACCTAGAGGTCCACAGAACGCAAGCAAAAATCTAACCAAGACTTTGCGGGGGCAAAAGGGGGTATTCTGCCTAGCCTGTGGTACGCTCCACTTTATGCCACCGGGGGACGTCGGGGCTTGGCTTAGGGGCGGCAGTCGGCGAGACCCACCACGTCACGGGCGCCTGTTGGGCCTACCGTGGGCGCGAGCGACGGCCTGGTTTCGCGTCACCGCGATCGGGCTCCCGCCGAAACGTCCGCCTCGGCATACGCGGCGGCGTACTCGTCGAGCATTCGCGCGAAGTGCCACGACTTTGTCACTGCGCGATGGGCCGCCTGCCCGAGCGCGGATGCCAACGAGTTGTCACCGAGCAAACGCGCGACGGCGGATGCAAGCGAGGCCTCGTCGTTCGGCGCCACCACCAGCCCCGTGCGCTGGTGTTCGATCAGGTCGCGGCATCCCGGCGCGTCGGTCGTCACGATGGCGCAGCGGCAGGCCATCGCTTCAAGCAGCGCGTTCGGCAAGCCTTCCGTGCGCGAGGGAAACGCGAAGACGTCGCAGCATTTCATCAGCGCCGCCACGTCCTTGCGCATCCCCAGAAAACGCACGTTTTCGCCCAGATTCAGCGCGTTCGCCTGGCGCTGAAGCTCCGTGCGGATCGGTCCGTCGCCCGCAAGGAGAAGTACGGCGCGCGGCTCCGTCCTGCGAAGCAGTGCCATCGCCCGGAGCAGCACGTCCACGCCCTTGATCGGATCCAGCCGCCCCGCCCACAAGATCACACGATCCTCTGCGCTCAGACCCAGCGCGGCGCGATCCGCCGGCGCGACCGCGTCCATCCGTTCCACGTCGATCCCGCCGCGAATCAGCCGCAGGCGATCCGCGGGAATGCGCGCATGCTGCGCGAGATGTGCGATGACGGAAGGCGAGTTTCCGATGGTGAAGCGGCAGCCGCGATGCGTCCAACGGTCCACGAGCAGGTGCCAGCGCCGTTCGATCTCAACGGTCTGAATCTCGCAAATCAAGCGGTCGGCCGGAAAGCCCGCCAGCCGCGCCGCGATGCGCGAGGCGAAGTTCGCGTGAAACAACATGGCGTGGACCACGCGCGGGCGGATTTCCCGGATCAATCGTGCCAGCCGCGGGAACACGCGCGCGTCCCAGCCCCCCGCCGCGCGGCAGCTCCCCACCGCGATTCCGGCGGAGGCAAGCTGCTCGCCGACTGGCCCGGGCCTGGCCAGCGAGACGACGCGCACGGACTTGCCCCGATCGCGCATGGCGCACGCGAGCCGGAGCAGATGCAGCGGCACGCCGCCGACCTCCAAGTCGGTGATGACGTAAAGCACGTCGCAGGAGGAACCCGCGGTCGTCGCCGCCTGCCCGCCTCCTTGGTCAGTTGTGTCCACTGAGTCCTTCAACGTCTCACGATCCTGCTTGCCGCAATCCGTAAGAAGTGCCGAGAGATTCGCCCTGCTCGCCACGGCCACGCGAGTACGCGAGGCCGTGCCACCCAGCTTCTGCATTACGCGCCACGGCCTGGCGAGCACGCCAGACCGTGCCACCCCGTCACGCCGCCTTCACCCCGCCTTCCTGCTTGGAGACGAAGACTGGAATCCTCCGGTTCGATGCAATCGCGCGGCCGCTCCGCTACAATCGCCGGTCGTTGCACAGGAACTGGCAGTTGGACGAGCCGCATCATGCCCACGACGGGACTGGTTTACGACGATCGCTTTCTCGAACACGAAACCGGGGCGGGACACCCCGAGCGCCCGCAGCGCCTCGCCGCGATCCGACGCTACCTCGAAAGAACCGGCCTGTGGAGCCTGCCCACACGGATCGAGCCGTTTGCCGCGGATAATGAGTTGCTGCTGACCAACCACACGCGGGAGTATATCGACCGGCTCGCCGCCGCGTGCATCGCGGGCCGGTCGCACATCGACTGCGTGGACAGCGCGATCTGCCCGCGATCCTGCGAGGTGGCGCGGTGGGCCGTCGGCGGCGTGATCCGCGCGGTGGACGAAGTCATGACAGGGACGCTGAAAAACGCCTTCTGCGCCGTGCGACCTCCGGGGCATCACGCCGAAGCGGACCGGTCGATGGGCTTCTGTCTGTTCAACAACATCGCGCTGGCGGCGCGGCGACTCATCGCGCAGCACGGGCTTGGGCGCGTGCTCATCCTCGACTGGGACGTGCATCACGGCAACGGCACGCAGCATTCGTTCGACGCCGACCCGCGCGTCTTCTACTGCAGCTTCCACCAGCACCCGGCCACGCTTTACCCCGGCACCGGATACGCGGACGAGCGCGGCATCGGCGAGGGTGTGGGGACGACGCTGAACATCCCGTTCCTCCCGGGCGCGGGCGACCGGGAGTATCGCGAGGCGTTTGAGACGCTGTTCCTGCCTGCGGCCCGCGCGTTCGACCCGCAGTTCGTCCTCATCTCCGCGGGCTTCGACGCGCACCGCGACGACCCGCTGGCGCAGATCAATCTGGAAACGCTGAGCTTCGAGTGGCTCTCGCGCGAGATGACGGCCTTTGCCAAGGCGACCTGCGGCGGGCGGCTGGTGAGCATTCTGGAAGGCGGATACGACCTCGACGCGCTGGGCGACTGCGCCTCGATCCACCTCCGCGCGTTGCTGGAAGCCTGAAACGCCCTTGCGCGCCCGTCATGCCGCCCAGCATGGTCGCAATAGGAGCCGCACATTGAGGCCGCGCCCGTGAGGAAGCGGACCGTCACACCGAGTCTTGCGGGTTCGAGGAAACCGCTTCCTCACGAGCGCGGATCGGAAAGAGGCCGTCCGATTCGCAAGGCTGGCCGTGACGGACCACCCGCCTCCTCATTTTGCCGGCGATGTCGGATTCCTCCCGCTGGGTGCTCCGATTCGCGGAAGGCCGCCCCGGTTGAACTCCGATGCAAACGGTCACTTGCTGCAATCTGGAATTTCATCGCCGCCCGTAAAGGCGTTGGTGAACTTCGCCGCGTCCTCGAGGTCCACGTCGCAGTCGTCGTCCATGTCATAGACGAGGCACGCCGGCAGCGCACACACGCCGGGCGCCGCCAGACAATCCGCCAGTCCCGCCCAATCGATCAGGTCGATGTGGCAATCCGCGTTGCCGTCGCCGGGGAAGGGCGCCGTGCCGCTGTTCTTCATGAAGATCACGACGTCCTCCTCCTCGTCGATCAGCGCAAGGTCCAGATCGCCATCGTTGTCCATGTCGAACGGAACGGAGCATGAGGCCGCGCGCGGCGCGTCGAACTCGCGGAAGAACGTGAACACTCCCGCGCCGTTGTTGGTGTGCACCCACCAGTCGCCGGCGTAGCCGGAGTTGATCCAATCCAGATCGCCGTCCCCGTCGAGGTCGCCGAAATCGGTCGCCAGCGGAAAGGCGTCGGTCGTGTAACGAACCGCCACGCCCAGCCCGCCCAGCCCGTCGCCCGGCAGGATCGCGGAGCGGTTCTCACTGCTGTTGGCGGTGGCCACGTCGAAGTGCCGGTCACCGTTGACGTCGCCCAGCGCGAGCATCCACGTGCGTCCGTCGCAGGCGCGGGACGAGGCGGCGGTGAACGTGCCGTCGCCGTTGCCCGTCATGACGTTCATGAGCTGACTGCCGCGCGCGCCGATGACGAGGTCCAGAATGAGGTCCTCATTCATGTCCGCCGCGCCGAGCGACCACTCGTTGGTCCCGCCGCCCTCGAAAAACGCGGGCGCGCCAAAAACACCCGTTCCGTCGTTGAGGATGATGGATACGTTGCCCGCGCCGCCGGCGTTGGTGTTGGCGATGTCGAGGTCGCCGTCGCCGTCCGCATCGAGCACGGCGATGCCGCGCGGCGTGCTGCCGACGTGGATCACCTGCCGCGGGCGAAACGTTCCGTCGCCGTTGCCGAAAAGCACGGAGACCGTGTCGTCGTTGATCGCGGCCACGCACACGTCGGGAAGCCCGTCGCGGTTGAAGTCGCCCGTCTCGTTGGGACTGGCGCGGTTGCCACAAGGAAAGGTCGGCTGAAGAAACGGATGAAACGTGCCGCTGCGGTCGCCCTTGTTGAGGAAGACGCGAAGGTCGGCCGTGTCCTCGTTCACGATGGTCATGTCGAGGAAGCCGTCGCCATCGGCGTCGCACGCCAACCCGCCGTAGGAGCGCGAGGTTTCATTCTGGTTCGTCCGGGTGGTCATTCGCCCGACTTCGACGAAGTTCATGACCGCAGGCCGGGCGTTGGTCCAGAACGTCCACGAGCAGCCTTCGTCGCGCAGCGCCGAGCCGTCCGCGCCGCGGATGTCGTGCGAGAGAATAACCATGACCGTCTCGCCGTGGGAGAACGGCTTGTTCGGATGCAGCGTCACCGTTCGATCGTCGTCGGCGAAGCTGAACGCGCCCTGCACCGTTCCGCTCCATCGCGCGTACGCCCAGAACGATTGCACCGCCACCACCGACGCACGATCGACCGGTCGATCGAAGCGCACCACGATCGGCGCATCGACGGGCGCGTCGTTGACGCCCGCCGCGGGTGAAATGGAAACGACCTTGAGGCGCGCGGCCTGGGCGGACGCCGCGGCAAGCCCGATGATGCACGTCGTCAGCGCGCAGGCGCGCGCGGCAGCATGATTCAACATGTGGTTCCTCCTGTGCCCGAACAAAGCCCCCGTTCGGCCGAGCGCCGAACGGGGATCATTATACCGCCCGGCGTCCCGGCTCCCAAACTATCTTGAACGCCCCGCGCCCGTCGCCTATTCTCCGCCGCATGACTGTGAAAACGGAAATTCGCGATTTGTCGGGACATGTGGGCGGTTCAGCGACCTTGACCGGCTGGGTCGTGAAGAACCGCCCCAGCGGCAAGATCATCTTCTTCGAGCTGCGCGACGGCACCGGCGTGTGCCAGTGCGTTGTCGAGAAGAGCGAGGCCAGCGACACGCTCTTCGAGGCAGCGCGACGGCTGTCGCAGGAAACCTCCGTCGAAGTGACCGGCGCTGTCACGCGCGAGGAGCGCGCCGCCGGTGGGTATGAGGTACGGCTTACGGCGTTGACGGTCGTCGGCGCCTCGCAGGAGTATCCGATCACGCCCAAGCCGCACGGCATCGACTTCCTCTTCAAGCGCCGCCACCTGTGGTTCCGCGCGCAGCGGCAGTGGCTCATCATGCGCGTCCGCGCGACGATCATCGACCAGATCCGCCGCTTCTTCAACGACCGCGGCTACGTCCTCATCGACACGCCCATCTTCGCGCCCGCCGCCGGCGAAGGCTCGCAGACGCTGTTCAAAGTCGATTACTTCGGCGAGCCGGTGTACCTCGCGCAGACGGGGCAGCTTTATCTCGAAGCCGCCTGCATGGCCCATCGCAAGGTGTACTGCTTCGGTCCGACGTTTCGCGCGGAGAAGAGCAAGACGCGCCGCCACCTCACTGAGTTCTGGATGGTCGAGCCGGAGATCGCCTACGCGTCGCTGTCTGACGTGATCGACGTGGCCGAGGACTTCGTGTGCTCGCTGGCGGAACGCGTGCTCAAGGACCACCGCGAGGAGTTGATCGAGCTGGGGCGCGACGTGGCGCAGCTCGAGCGCATCCGCAAGCCGTTTTATCGCATCCGCTACGACGAGGCCGCGGAGCTGCTGCGCGGACCCAAGGCCAAGGCGCTGCTGGAGAAAGACCTCGCGGCCAAGACCTCGCGCCTGGCCGAGCTGGATCAGAAAGTCGCCGAGCTGGAGGACAGGCAGAAGCAGGGCGGCGTGAAGCAATGGGAAAAGGACAAGGCCGCCGCGGAGGTCATTGACCTGCGCGAGGAGCGCACGGAGCTGACGGACCAGATCGCCAACATTCCACATCACATGAAGCTGGCGGCGGAGTTTGAGTGGGGCGGAGACCTCGGCGGCTCGGACGAGACGATCATCTCGCGCCTGCACGATCGACCGGTGTTCGTGTCGCACTATCCCAAGCACGTCAAGGCCTTCTACATGCGCGAAGCGCGCGACAACCCGAAGGTCGTGGAGAACTTCGACCTGCTGGCGCCGGAGGGTTTCGGCGAAGTCATCGGCGGCTCGGCGCGCGAGGAGGACTACGACCGCCTGCTGCACCGCATCCGCGAAGAAGCCCTGCCGCAGGAGGACTACGAGTGGTACCTCGACCTGCGCCGTTACGGCACAGTCCCGCACGGCGGATTCGGCCTCGGCGTGGAACGCACGGTGGCGTGGATATGCAATCTGAAGCACATCCGCGAGGCGATTCCGTACCCGAGGATGATGGGGCGGTTTTATCCGTGAGGGCGGCGCCGAATGTCGTCCGAGCCGCGCTGGCCTCAACTCGATCGTGAAGCTCTCCATGTCTGGAGAGCATCGGCATTGCGCAACTGAAACAAGCCAACATGCCCTGGCGCCGATCGGCAAAACCGGTTCAGCCTCACCCCGACGAAAGGTGGGGGGTCGCCCGCAACGGCCGCCCGCTCTGCGCGAAGCCTCGCTTGCGGGCGTTGCAAGAGTTCCTGCTCCTTATGGCAATCCTCGGGGGCCTGTACCTGCTCTTTGTCGCGATGATGAGGTTCATCCCGTGGCGCGGCTGGGGATGGAGCGGCTGGGGAAAGCTCTACCGATTCGGCGGCTTCACGAATCTTTTCTTGTATTACCCCATCAAGCACTTTCTCTACTTGAAGCACAATCAGCAGGTGGTTCAGGACACGCTGGATAGAGCCTTGGTCTCCTGCCTTCGTTGCGGATACGACCTTCGGCATCTGGGCGACCCGGGCTGCTGCCCTGAATGCGGACAGGAGTTTCAGGGTGAAGAACTTCGCCGCCTCTGGAGCGCCTGGTTAGGCTCGGCGCACATGGAACACTACTTCCATGGCCAGGTCGAAACTCATCTTGCCCGATTGGAGCGGACGCGTTGTGTTCGGTGCGGTGATCTGTTGCCTCAAAAGGGAGGCGACTGTCCGGCGTGCATGAAGGAGCGCAGCGGTTGATTGAGAAGTTGACCCAAATCGTGCGATGAACCTGCCGCGCTTGTCATCTCGCCGGTTTTCTCCATGATGCCGCCATGCCGCTTTTCACGCTGAACGTGGGCGCGCTGCGGGGCGGGCCTCGATGGCGGGGCATTGGCGTGGCGATCGCCGCCGCGGTGCTCGCGCTGCTGGGCCTGGTGCTCTCTTTTGTGCAGAGCGAACGCCTGCTGCACGAGCGGCGACAGGCGCAAGCGGCACAGGCCCGAGCGCTGAGCCGACTCGTTCATTTGCGGTGCAAGGCGCAGATCGACGCCGAGCTGGCCTCGCTCAGGGCGGGCGACGCGGATCCGGCTGCGAGCCTCGGCGATCGCCGCGCGCAGGGCCAGTCGCCCTTGGTCCAGTTCGCGCAGCTTTGGGACGGCCGTCAGCTTCGTCCGGTTTCCCTGCAGAGGACGCCTCCGGAAGACATGCTCGGAGCCGCCGCAGCCCTTCTGGGTTCGCCTCGCCTCGTGACGCCGCTGGACGACGAGCAAAACGAACTGCAATTCCTCAACCTGAAAAACCAGTCCTGTTTTCTGGCCGTCGGGCGGGCACAGAAATCCGATTCGGACGCGCTCCGCCGCGTCGCGTTCGTGGACAAGAGCGCGTTCGGCGCGCTGGCCGCGCATGCGGAATCATCAGAGGATTCAAGTCTGCACATGGTGGAGGAGGGCGAGTCCCCCGCCGCGTGGTCGTCGCCCTTGCCGGGCAGCCTGGGATTCTGGAGTTTCCAGCCCACGCCGCAGGCGCTGCGCGCGGACGCCGACGCGCGCTGGCGGCAGATTCTCCTGCTCGGACCTGTGTCCATGGTGTCGATGATCGCGCTCGTCGGGCTGATCTGGCGGCTCTCGCACGTGGTCCGCGAGGAGGAAGAGCTGTCGCGCCTGCAGAGCGACTTCGTGGCCGGCGTGTCGCATGAGCTGAAAACGCCGCTGGCGTTGATTCACCTCTTCGGGGAAACGCTCCTGGAAGGCCGCGTGTCCGGCGAGGAGAAGAAGCGCGAATACTACGACATCATCGTGCGCGAGAGCACGCGGCTGACCCACCTGATCGACAACGTCCTGGACTTCTCGAAGCTGCAATCGGGCGGAAAGATGTTCGAGCTGACCGTGCAGGACGCCGGCAGCGCGGTGCGCTCCATCTACGACGCCTACCGCCACGAGCTTGAGCACGCGCACCTGCGGCACAGCCTGACCCTTGCGGACAATCTCCCGCCCGTCGCCATGGACCGCGACGCCATCGGGCAGGCCGTGCTCAACTTGATGAGCAACGCGGTCAAGTACGCCGACGACGAGAAGGAGATGACGATCGAGGTGACGGCCGACACGCGGCGCGGGCGGCACGGCGTGCTCATCAGCGTGCACGACCGCGGCATCGGCATCAGCCCGGAAGACCGCGCCCGCGTGTTCGACGGCTTTTTCCGCGCCAAGGATCCGCTGGTGCGCAAGCGGCGCGGCACCGGACTGGGACTCTCGCTGGTGCGGCACATCGTCGAATCGCACGGCGGCAGCGTGTCCGTCGAGTCGAGGCTGAGCAAAGGGACGACCTTCCGCATCTTCCTGCCGGCAGCGCAGATTCAATCGCCGCCGGAGACCACACCGTAGCAGTCCGTGGTGAAAAGGACTTCTGCCTGAGGGACCGGCTTTCCAGCCGGTCATTTGCCGGGAATCCCGATGGGGTCGGGGATGAAAAGCCAGACCCGCAGACTTCCAGCACGGGCCGGTAGCGGATGGGGCCCACCTGGCAGCGCCCGGCAGCGCCCGGAGGGTTACGAGGATCCGGCGACGCGTGGCGCGACGCCGCAGCCGCGAACCCAGGCTCCCCAATCGCTGCAGCAGACCTCCCATGAGTCGTTCCGGTGCGTCGCAGCGACTTCGTGATTACGCCTTGCGCCACGGTCCGGTGATCGCCAGCGTCAGCCCGGCCTGCTGCACGTTGACAAACAGCGTGGAGCCGTCGGGTGAAAACGTGACGCCGGCAAACTCGGAGCCGTCGAGTGCGTTGCGCGCGAATTTGTAGGCGTTGCCTTGCGGCGTGACGCCGACGAGGAACTGCTCGCCCGTGCCGTCTTCGCACACGATCAGGTCGCCCCACGGAGCCAGCGTCAGGTTGTCCGCATTGTCGATCATGCCCGAGTCGTTGGGTTCGATGAACAATTCGAGAATGCCGGGCTGCTCGGCCTCGCGCGGCGTGCCCTCGAATGGACTGGGGTAATAGCGCCAGATCTGCCCGCGCTGATTTCTTCCGCCGGTGGTGCAGGCGAAATACACGCTGTCGTGCCCATACCACATGCCCTCGGCGCGGCAGAACTTCGCCGCGCCGGCGGCGTTCGAGCGAATGCGCAGGTCGTCGTTGGGAGACTCGACGTCGCTCACGTCAATCCACGCGACCGGCAGTTTCGCGCCGATCGACACGTCCGGCAGGTGGTCCCAGTTTCTCGTGTCCAGTCCCGACCGCCCCGCAATGCACAAGGCCTGCAGCCGACCGCCGTCCGCAAGCACCCCGTACTTGTGCGGAATGAACCGGTACCAGCACCCGTCGTCCACGTCTTCAGACTGATAAACGATCCCGGTGCGCGGCTCGACGGCGACGGCCTCGCGACGAAACCGTCCCATGGCCTTGTAGGGAACGGGCCGCGCCATTCGTCCGTCGGCGACCGCCGGCACTTCGAACGGATAGCCGTGGTCAAGTTCCAGCAGGGAGTTGGCGCGCATGACCGTCTCTTCGCACGAGATCCAGGTGTTCCACGGCGTGGGGCCGCCGGAGCAGTTGTTCACCGTGCCGGCCAGGCTCAGGTATTGCTTGAGGAGTTTGCGCTCGCGTGTGTCGTACAGCAGCGTCGTCGTGCCGCCCAGCCCGGGCGTTTTTCCGTAACCGGCATCATAAACAAAAGCGGGATCCAGCTTCCCCGCCAATTCATTATCCCGCCCGAAAGGACCGAACTTGAACCAGTCCGGTCCCAATTCATGATTGCGGATCAGAACTGTGTTCCCATCTGGAGCGGCGAAGGCGCACATTCCGTCCGCATATCCCGGCACGAGCAGTCCGTCATCCATGCGCTCCCCTGCCCTCGAAACGACGCGGAACTCGAAGCCCGCCGGCAGATCGAGCAGTTTGTGAGGATCGGGAACCAGCGGCCCGTAGCCGTCTGGAATGTCGCCCTGGTGCGGCGTGGTCCAGCCCCGGCGCTCAAACATGCAGCGCAGTCCGGAGAACCCCAGCGCCGCGCAGGAGCCGACGCTGAGGAAATGCCGGCGTGTAAGCAACTTCTTGTAACCGCTGAAAATCATGACCGCTCGTGTCGGGAAACTCACATGGTCGTGGCGGCCCGCAGTAAAAGGCGGCCCTCGCCATTCCCACGCAGGCGGGAATCCAATCTCGTCGCGGAGCGTGTAGTTCGCCACTCCGTGGCGAGCGTTCGTCGCGGGGCGACGAACTACCCGTCCCGCCCCGGCGAGCCTCGGGCCTCACGGTCGCGGTGCTGACAAGACGTCGTTGCGAGAAAGCACCGCACGACATCAGCTCGCCGCCGAGCCGCCCATCATCTTATCATAGCGCACCTGGTCCGCGTACATCTGCCAATAAACCTTGTATTTGCGATTGTGGTAATCGCTCACTTCGCCCGCCGCCGGAGAAATGCTCGTGGACGTCCGATTCATCGCGCTCATGGCCGCGGGAATGTCCGCATACGCCCCGCACGCCACGGCGCCCAGCGCCGCGGCGCCCAGCAGCACCGCCTCCGGTTCCCGCGGCAGGTGGATGCGGCATCCCGTGATGTCCGCGTGCTCCCGCAGGAACAGCGGGTTCTTCGTTCCGCCTCCGCAGGCCAGAATGTGACGAACCTCATACCCCTTGTCGTTCAGCGCTTCCAATATGTGTCGCGTTCCATAGGCGACCGCCTGCACCGCGGCGAGATACTGCAATGCGAGACCGTCAACATCATCCTGAAGCGTCAGTCCCGACGCCATCCCGCGCGCGAGGGGATTCGCGCGGGGCGAACGATTCCCATGATGATCTCCCAGGATGTGAAGGCGGCCTGTGAGCATCGCCGCAGGCCCGCCCCTGGCCAGCCGCGCCACACGCTCATTCAGCAACTCATAAACAGATTTCCCGCTTTTCTTCGCCTCTGAACCCAATGTGGAAGCATGCGCGCTCGATTGAATCACATGGTCGATCAGCGCGCCCGTGGCGGACTGCCCGCCCTCCGTAAGCCAATACCCGGGGATCATCGCCGAATAGTACGGACCCCACACGCCGCCCACGAACCGCGCCTTGGGGGACACGGCCATGTGGCAGTTCGACGTCCCGCCGATCAGCGCCAGCCGCTGAAGGCACGTCCGCTCGGAGAACGGCTCGCCGTCCAGCGTCGCGCCGATCACGCCCAGCCCGCCGGCATGTGCGTCGATGATGCCCACGCCCACCGGCGTTCCGGGCGCCAGGTGCAGCTCCCGCGCGGCGGACTCCGTCAGTCCCGATCCCAGAGCCTCGCCCATCGGACGGATGCGCTGCCCAATGCGCGCATAGCCGTCATCCACAATTTCTCCAAGACCAATATGTCGGAAAAACCCGTCGTCCCAGCGCCCGATGCTTTCAGACTGACCGCGCTTGTTGCCGGCGTGCCCCTGATACGTCCATTTGCAGACCGTCGTGCACAACGAACGTGTGTCCGAGTCTGTCGCCCGCCAGGTGAGGTAATCCGGCAAATCAAAAAAACGCCCCGCCCCGAACCACGACTTGGGAATATGCTCCTTGAGCCACAACAACTTGGGCGTCTGCATTTCCGGCGAAATCACGCCCCCGACGTACTTGAGCACTTTGTGGTTCGTTTCATTGATCCGCCGCGCCTGTTCAAGGGCGCGGTGGTCCATCCACACGATGATGTTCTGCTCGTGGCGACCGGTGGGCGAGACGGTCAGCGGCTTGTCCTTGCGGTCGAGGCACACCAGCGAGCATGTGGCGTCGAACGACAAGCCCGCAACGTCCTCGGGCTTCGCCCCCGCCTCCCTCATCGCCCCGGCGACGGCCTGGCCGCAGGCGCGCCAGATGTCCTCCGACGACTGCTCGACAAAATCGGACTGAGGCTTCCAAAGGCGGATGGGATGCGACGCGCAGCCGTGCCCCGCGCCCTGGAGGTCGAACACCCCCGCACGCGCGCTGCCCGTGCCCACATCCACCCCGATCACCAGCCGTCGCTTTCTCGCCATGCGCGTAGCCTATCGCAAGCCTTGCCGCGACGAAAGTTGCGCCCGACCTTGCCGCCCCCTGCTGATGTCAGATTGCGGTCGCCCTGCCCGCAAACCAAATTCCTCCGGTTTTTCATTGACCCGCCGCACCGCACTCCCTAGCATCTGAGTTCATGCCCGACGAGAGGGGCAGAACGATGTCGGATTCTCCGGCCGATCGCAGGCATCGCGTGGTGCACCTTGCCTCGGGCGCGCGTCACAGCACCGCTCCCGTCAGCGCCGTCATCGCCTCATCAGGTCTGCCCTGCACGGAAGTGTTCGACGCCTACGCTGCGCTCGCGCTCATCGCCCGCCGCGATCGCCGCATCCCCATGACCGTCGTTGCATGTCTCGATGACCTCTTCGACGCCGAACTGGAGTTCTTCCAACTGCTCCGACGAGAGCATTCGGCCGTGAGCGTTTTCACTTACGCGGACGCGCCGCGCAGCGAGATCCTCGCCAGGCTGCAAACCGAAGGAACATTCAGCATCGACGCCCTTGCAAAGCACTTCGCCCGCGCCGCTCAAGCCGTCGACCCAGAAGATCACACCCGCCGCCGTCCGCCGACTCGCACACCGCGGCGTCTGAAGCGTCGTGATCCCTCGATCGCGCCCGCCGCTTCCGCGCCGCCTGCCGCTCCTCCCGCCTCTTCTGCGTCACCTGCCGCTCCTCCCGCCGCCGCGCCGCCGCAACCCATCCGCCAGCCCCCTCCGCCCGAAGCATCAGGATCGTCACGTTCCCGCGTGCCGTGGATGCGGTATAATGATCTGCCGAGGCGAACGCCGCCGCGTGTCGAAACCGCCGAGCCGCAAGGCGAGGCTCGCAGCGAGCCACGCGGGGATGCCCGCACGGAGCTGCGCTTGGCCGACCTCGCGCCGCAGCCTGCGGATGACGAGCCGCTGCTGACGGCGGAAGAGCTGAACGCGCTGCTGGGTGAGGTGGCCGCAAGCGGCGACGAGACGCAACCCGCGCCGCCGAGGGCATGGCCGTAGCCGCCCAGGTCGGCGCGGACATCGCTCCTGGGGATCGGTATTGAACCGCCGGTGAATGGGATGTTGCACGCTCGGATGGAAACCGCACTGGACGACCCCGGCGACGATCGTATCGTCGTCGTGCGCCCGCGCGCCTTCGGAGGCAACGTCGCCGACGAACTGGCCTCGCGCTATCCACGACGCGGCGTGCTTGGGCTTGACAGCTTCCTCTCGGCCATTTCCTCCGTCGGGCGAAACGGCTGCGACGCGGTGCTCGCCTGCGTGGACGCCGCCGAGCCGCGCATCGAGGAGGCCGTCGCGGGTCTGCGCCGCGCCGCGGGCGATGACGCGCGCATTGTCCTCTGCTGCAAGCCCGAGGGTGAGCCGCTCGCGCGACGCGCCCTCCGCGCCGGCGCCAACGAGTATGTCCTTCACCCGCTCCACGGTCCCGAGCTTGACGCGGCCCTCGGCGTCGCGCCTCAGGTCACGTGGCAGGGCGGCCGCCTCACGCCCGCAACCTCCGCATCGCTCGAAGAGCTTGAGCATCTCGGACGCCTGCTTTCCAATCTCGGCGGTCGCCCGCGCGCGCTGATGACGGAGCTTGCCGGCATCGTTCGCCTCGCCCTCGACGCACGCGGCGTCACGCTGGTGCTGCAAGACCGGGCAGCCAGCGCCGGCGAAAACGTCACCGAGCCGGTCCTCACCTGCCCCATCGCCGACGACGCGGACGCGCCGGACCTCATCGACGCAGACCCGCCCGATCGCATCGGCGCACATCCGCCTGGCCTGATGGCTGCCGATGCGCCCCGCCGCGTGGACACAGGCGCGCTGGGACGCTTCGACGTCGGAGCGCGCGAGCGCGGCGCCTACTCGCTCGCCGACGTGGAGAAGTTGCAGCATTACGCGCGCCTCGCCGCACACGTGCTTCGCGCCGCGCGCCGGCAGCGCCGCTGGCGAAAGCTCGCGGAGACGGACGACCTGACCGGCCTGCCCAACCGCCGCGCCTTCCTCCACGCGCTCGCGGCCCTCCTTCAGCGCGCCCGTGCCGAGCACTTCCCCGTCACCGTCCTGATGTTCGACCTCGACGATTTCAAGGCCTACAACGACGCCTGCGGGCACGACGTCGGGGACGAAATCCTGCGCACCGCCGCCCGCCTCTTCCGCAAGCACTGCCGCGAGCACGACCTCATCGCCCGACTCGGCGGCGATGAGTTCGCCGTCGTCTTCTACGATCCGCAGGGACCGCGCGTCGCCGGCTCCAAGCACCCGGAAACCGTCCTCGCCGTCCTCGAACGATTCCGCGAAGCCCTCCGCCGACAAGTCTTCGAGCCGCTCGGCGCTGCGGGCCAGGGACGCCTCACCATCAGCGGCGGCCTGTCCGCCTTCCCCTGGGACGGCGCCGCCCCGGACACCCTGCTGCACCGCGCCGACCAGGCGCTGCTCGAAGCCAAACGCGCCGGCAAGAACCGAATCGTGCTGGTGGGCAATCCGGACCACGGCGCGCCCGGCGCCTGAACGCTTGGGACCGCCTTTCACCCCGGACCGCTAACTCAGGCCGGCCCTTCAGAACCCGAAGCGCCAGCGAGGGCGGCCTTCGACATGACGCCGTCCCTCCACGCCACGCCCGCGATCTGTCGGGATTTCCCGGGATATCCGACGACGGAGACCCTCGCTTGCGCTTCGGGTTCTGACGGGATTCCCGCCTGCGCGGGAACGACGAAGGTCGCGTCTCGCTGCGGACTGATACGCCCCTACTCCCCGTGCCGCGCCACGATCTCCTCGCGCTTCTTCCCCAGGATCTCGTGCCGCCGCCCCACTTTCGTGAACGCCTCGATGGCGCGGTCGATGTGCTGCGGCTCGTGCGCCGCCGAGAGCTGCACGCGGATGCGCGCCAAGCCCTTGCCCACGACGGGGAAGAAGAAGCCGATGACGTAGATGCCTTCGTCGAAGAGCTCGCGGGCGACGGTTTGCGCGAGCTTCGCGTTGTACAGCATGATGGGCACGATGGGGTGCACGCCCGGCTTGATGTCGAAGCCCGCGGCCGTCATGCCGGCGCGGAAGCGCTTCGTGTTCGCCTCCAGCTTGTCGCGCAGCGCCGTCGTCTCGCTGAGCAGATCGAGCACCGCGATCGACGCCTTCACGATCATCGGTGCCAGCGTGTTGGAAAACAGGTACGGGCGCGAGCGCTGCCGCAGCAGCTCGATGATTTCCTTGCGCCCGCTGGTGAACCCGCCGGAAGCTCCGCCCAGCGCCTTGCCGAGCGTCGAGGTGACCACATCGACCCGCCCCGTCGCGCCGCAATGCTCCGCCGAGCCGCGACCCGTCCGGCCGAGGAAGCCCGTGCAGTGGCTGTCGTCCACCATCACCAGCGCGTCGTGCCGGTCCGCCAGGTCGCAGACCTTGTCGATCTGCGCCACCGAGCCGTCCATGCTGAACGCCCCGTCGGTGGCGATCATGCGCACGCGGGGCCGGACGACGCCCGAGGCGGATGCGGCGGGCGCGCCGAGGGCGTCCTGCAGTTGACGCGCCTCCTTAAGCTTCGCCTCCAGATCGGCCATGTCGTTGTTGGCGTAGATGAGCCGCCGGGCTTTGCACAGGCGGATGCCGTCGATGATCGAGGCGTGGTTGAGCTGGTCGGTGATGATGACGTCGCCTTCGCCCAGCAGCGTTTCGAACAGCCCGCCGTTGGCGTCGAAGCAGGACGTGTAGAGGATCGTGTCGTCCGTGTCGAGGAACTCGCTGATGCGCCGTTCGAGCTGCTTGTGGATGTCCTGCGTGCCGCAGATGAAGCGCACGCTCGAAAGCCCGAAGCCGTGCGTGTCCAGCGCCTCGCGCGCGGCGGCGATCACCCGCGGGTGCGACGACAGCCCCAGATAGTTGTTGGCGCAGAAGTTCAGCACCTCCCGCCCCGGCGAGCCCATCGGGAACGAAACGCGGATGCCGGCGGACTGCGGGCCGAGGATCGAGCGCTCCTCCTTGTACAGCCCGGCCTGGCGGATGGCGGACAGCTCGGCTTTCAGGTGATCTTGGAAGGCGCCGTACATGAGAATCCTCCGTCGTTGAGCGGGCCGAAATCGGCGGCGATGCGGCGGCTCGAATTGGTTGTGTGCCCTGGCATCGAATCACGCTTCACGAGGCTGGCTCGATTCTGGCGGAAAGCATGTGCAAGGTCCAGATGGGCGAGGGTGGAGCAAACGGCAGGCATGTGGCCATGGATTCCGGCATCTCGAATTCGCGCGACGGGGTGGCACGGTCTGGCGTACTCGCCAGGCCGTGGGGAATGATGGAAGAGCCTCCCGCCCGCAGAGCTGGGACCGAAGCGCGTCGCGGCGGGATTCAGTTCTGCCCGATGCGATCTTCGACTTCGAGCACGCGGCTGACCAGTCTTCGATGCGCGCCGACAAGATCGCGGCAGATCAGGTCCATGCGCTGCGACATCTCGCGCCGCTCGCGGACGAGGCGACGCGTCAGCTCCCTCAATTGGCGGTGGCGAATCTGATGCTCGCGGTGAAGGCGGTGGCTCTCGATGCCGCACTCCACGGCCTGCAGCAGGTCGCCGACCGGAAAGGGCTTGACCAGCACGTCGCGCACGCCGAACCGCAGCAGCGTGATGACCTCGTCCGATTCGATCATCTGCGCCGTCATGATGACCGGTCGGCGACTGACGGCCGTGAGCTGCTCCGCCAGCGTGGTGCAGGGCATATCCGGCGCGTCGCACGAAGCGACGACGACGTCCTGCGGCTCGAGCATCTCGATGTCCAGCGCGTCGCGCCCGTGCGACACGCAGGTGATCTGCGCGCCGAAGCGACGAACCAGGCTGTCCACCATCACCTCGACGATGCGAGCGTCAGGCTCAACGACCAGAATCTTGCGGATATCCCCCGCCATGCGCGCTCCGATGCTGTCAACAGTGGTGATCGCATCGGGACGCGGAGACTGACGCGCTTCGTCGCGGAAGCCGGTGTGGCACCGGTTTGTAACCGGTGGCTGCAGCAAAGGGTTCCAACCGCCGTGTGTGGCACCGGTTTGTAACCGGTGTCTGTAGCACAGGTTTCCAACCTGTGCAGCGGTCAGTGCCCCGTCAAACGGTTCAACCCTCGCGCGCCGCCGGCCAGTCGATGTACGCCGTCGTGCCCGCGCCGGGCGACGACTCCAGCCGGAGCCGCCCGCCGTTCATCTCCACAATCCGCTGCGCCCGCGACAGGCCCATGCCCCTCCCGCGACCGGCCGTCCGGTGCGAAAAGAACGGGTCGAACGCGTGCTCCAGAACCTCCCGCGTCATTCCGACTCCGTTGTCCTCGATGCGTATTCGGACTGTTTCATCGGAAGCCAGAGAGGGCGAGTTAATGATGATCCTTGCCGATTCGGGGTGCGTCGCCTCCAGCGCGTTGCTCAGGAGGGCATTGAGCACCTCAACGATGCCCGCCGGATCCGCCAGCACGCGCGCCTCCGCATCGGCCACGCGCACCTCGATCTGGTCGGATCGCAGGCTGGAGTGCTCGACCCAGTGCTTCCACACCGTCTCCAGCAACTCCGTCAGCATTATCGGAACCGGCGTGGGCTGCTCCGGTCGAGCGAACGCCATCAGCTCGGAAACGATGTTCGACGCCCGCTTCGCCTGCTCGCTGATGATCGTCATCGCCTTCAGGTCGTCTTCCTGATCGCACGACTGCGCGAGCATCTGCGCCCGACCGGAGATCACCGCCAGCGGGTTGTTCAACTCGTGCGCCGCTCCCGCCGCCATCGCCGCGATCATCGACAGCGAACGACTCCGCAGCAGGTCCGCCTGCGCTGCCTGGAACCGGCGGTTCACGTCGGCCAGCTCCTCGGCCACGCGATCGCGCGATTCCCGCCCGGCCGCGCCGTCGAGCGCCAGCGCAAAAGCCGCCGTCAGTCCTTCCAGCTCCACGCCCGCGCGTGTCCACGCCTGCGTCCAGTCAGCCGTCGGCGCCAAGACGGCGCCGAATCGACGATCCCCCTGCCGAATCGGCAGCACCGACAGCTCGCCGCAGGACGGCAGATTCCTCACGCGCTGGTAGGCCGCGGTCTCGACCGTCGTCGCCGAACGCCACGCCGCGGATTCGGTCGTGTCCGCGTGGTCGAATGCGCCGAGCAGGCCGGGAACCGCGGACGCGGGCAGCGCCAGGCTGCGGCGGCCGTGCAACTCATCCCAGACGCCGAACTGCGCGGACTGCGCGGCGGCCCCGCGCGCGGCCACGACAACGCCGTCCGCCCCGAACAGGTCGGCCACAACCTGCGCGATCGTCTCGCACACTTTCGCCGACCCGGCATCGCCGCGCAGATTCTGCGAAAAACGCCTCAAGGCATCGAGGCACCGCGATCGCCGCTCCAGCCGTTCCTGCGCCTCGGTCAGCCGGCTGTTGGCCCGTCCCAATTCCGTATTGGCCGCGGTCAACGCCTGAAGGAATACCGTGTCGCGGTGCAGATCGTCGATGTCGAACAGCCCCGCCAGCTCCTCCATCTTCAGCGGCAGCGCCTCGATCACGCCGCGCAGCGCAGCCTCCTTGATGCCCAGGCGCGACGCCTCCTGCTCGATCGGTCCGACGTGGTGATATCCCGAGTAGCCGATGCGATGTTGACGGACCAGGTCGTCGGCCACGTGCACGATGCCCACGAGGTCTTTCGCGCCGACGCTTTCCGGCAGCGAGTCCACGGCGTGGTGATGCAGCCAGACGCATTCCACGATCGGCTGGGGCAGCGCCCATTGCGCCATCAGCCGCTTGCCGGCCACCGTGTGGTCGATGCCCAGAACCTCGCGCTCCACGTCGCAGATGCAGGCGTGATCGGCCTCGGCCTTTTTCACCACCCGAGCGTAGGATTTCGGCAGGCAGGTTTCTAACGCGATCTTGCCCACGTCGTGCAACAGCCCGCCGACGAACGCCTCGTCGGGGTTGACGATCCGCGCCGCGGCCGCTTCCGCCAGCAGCTTGGCCGCGCACGCCGTCGCCAGCGCATGCTTCCACAGCTCCGTTCGTAATTTGGATGTCGTCGTGTCGCCGGGCGCCCGCAGCGCGTCGTACATCTGCACGGACAGCACCGCGTTGCGCACTTGCTCAAAGCCCAGCAGCACCACGGCGCGATCCACGGAGACTACGTTTCGCGCCGCACCGACACTCGCACGCTGGATCAGCCGCAGGATTTTCACCGTCAGCGCGGGATCGGACTCGATCAGCCGCACCACGTCGGCCGCGCTGCTGGTGTCCGAGGTCGTCGCCTCCAGCAGGCGAATCGCCACGTGCGGCAGCGTCGGCAGTTGCCGCAGGTGTTCGAGGACCAGCTCCGCCCGTGCTTCCGGGGCCTCGGCGGATGCGGTCGCGGGGTTTCTGAAGGCGTGCGCGGTCGCTGGCATGGAGGTACTCCCATCGGGGGCTTTGGTCCGCCGCGCCGGGCTGCCGCGCGGCTGCGGGCTACACCGGGTTCAAGGAAAGCAGGTCCGCCATCTTCTGGATGACCTTGTCCACCGCGAAGGGCTTCTTGATGAATTCGTCGGCGCCGGCGGCCATCAGCTCCTCGACTTCCGTCGGGTCGGCCACGCCGCTGACGATGACGATCTTCATGTGCTGGTAGGCCGAGTTGGAGCGAATTCGGCGGCAGACGACGTTGCCGTTGATGTCGGGGAGCTTGAAGTCCAGCAGCATCATGTCCGGGCGGAACTGCTCCGTCAGAATGCCCGCGTCGTAGCCGGACTCGGCCGTGCGCACCTCGAATCGCCCGTCGCGCTCCAGCAGGTCTTTCATCATGTCCACGATGTTGGCGTCGTCATCCACAACGAGCACCTTCTTCTTCCCGCTCTCCAGGTTCTCCAGCGGGATCTCGTTCTCGCGCATGAACGCGCGCAACGCGTCCATCGGTATCCGCCGGAACCGCGAGCCGGGTACGCGGAAGCCCTTCAGCCTCCCGTTGTCAAAGCACCGGATAATCGTCTGCTGGCTCACGTTGCAGATCGACGCCACCTCGCCGGTCGTGAACACCGTCTTGCTGTTCCTCATGGCCGACTCCCACAGGCCGGGTGATGCCTATCGCGTACAGGCCGCGAAGCTTCACCATTCAACTCAGTTTGACCATCTACCCCAGCTTAGCCATACCTTAGATTCTCCCCCGGCGGGCTGTCAAGGAAAAAACTGCGCCAAGGTGGGGGATTCTTGGATCGCGAGCCTGGTATCATCGCTGGATACGAAATGATTATCGGTCAGCATGACGTGGTCCGTCGTGGCCCGAGGATGGGGTTTGACAAGACCGGCCTGCCCGGCATCATCTGCCTGACGCCAATGCGGTTATGAACAGGCGGCCGGGATTTTGGCCAGCTTGCCGGCCTGCTCGCGGAAGGCCCAATGGCCTGACTTCGCCTGAAGCGCCATCTGCGGCTAACGCAGCCACCAGGTCCGCCGGCGTCGAGCTTCGGAGGCTGGACGAACCTGAAGGGGGAAAGGCGGGACCGGAGACGCACTCAAGAACGCCGCCTATCTCGATTGTCAGCATGGCCGCGTGCGCAAGCTGGCGAAAAACAACCAGGGGCAGTTGACTTGGCTTGACTTATAAGTTAAAGTCCCATGCACGATGTATCCGAACTGCCCTTGGTGCCGAATCCGCAGACGCGGCTTTGGGTCTCCGACAAGGCACTCAAGGAGATCAACAGCTTTTGCAAGAAGCGCGATCCGAACAAGCTGTTCTTGAAACGGATGAAACGATACTGCGAGAATGGTTTTGGGCTGTATGAGGGCGGCGAGGGTGCGGCCATCAGGCACGAACGCGGAGTTTACCGAATCCGACCCACGGACAGCAAGTTTCGAATCATCGGGTTTTACGATGGCGAGGATCGCGGCAACTTCATCGCATTAGACGCATTCTTGAAACTTGGGCAGAAACTTACCTCAGCGCAGGAGGATCGGATCGATGCCGTCGGCAAGGCGCAAAGAGATCATGCATGGAGGCGAAAGCAGTCAGCAAATCATCCGTGAGCTGCTTGACGACCTGGCTGAGTTTGAAGAAACGCCGGAGAATGTGGGTTACAACTTGAGGCTCGATTTGATGGACATCGTGTTGCAGGAGCTTCACGCCAAAGGGATGTCCAAGAAGAGCTTGGCGGAGCTTACGGGCATGCATCCGTCTTTTATCAGTCGGGTGGTTCGCGCCGATCAGAACTGCACTTTTGAAGTCGCCGGTCGAATACTGCATGCCCTCGGTTTTGATGGTCAGCTACGGAAGGTCGAACGACAGCCCGCGGTAACTGCCGCAAGCAGCTTGGATATTCGATATCAGGAAGTTCAAACAAATGGCACGATCAGGTTCGAATCGTTCAAGCCCCCCGAAGAAGGCGAAGTCGCCGAGGAACTTGCACGCTGGGCCGACGCCCGACAGCTTTGTTGCACGACCTGAAGTTACTAAGCCGCTCTGGGTCGATCGGATGGAGCTGGCGGTTCGCGGCGATGCCGACGTTGCTACGCTCCGTTTTCTCGCCGTGATTCCCCCGAACGCGCTGCTCGAATGTTGTCGCGTGAACATGACCGTCTCTCACCTGAAGCGCATGCTCGACGTCATTGCACAAAGCCTCAAGTACTACCCTGCTGCTCCTGGGGCAGATCAGCCGCCAATCTCGTAGTTTGATTGCGCTTTCCGACGATCCTCGGTGAGTTGCTCCATGCCGATGCAGCTAGCAGCCCGTGGTAAAAGTCCTCTTGACACATGAAGTATAATGATCGGAGAAGGGTCTGTCGAAGGCGGGTCATGGAGGACGGCGATGGCGATGGGGCGTCGAGAGTTGGAAGCGCAGGGCGATTTGTGGATTGTGGCGTCCGAATTGCCGCGGGGCGGCGCGCATCCGTTCTACGATCGGGTGAACCAGATTCTCGACCG
>CAZGJA010000117.1:0-23264 GCA_964526695.1 uncultured Phycisphaeraceae bacterium | reverse complement strand
ACCATTCAACCCCCCTCCCTTCAAGGGAGGGGTCAGGGGAGGGTGACACCATTCAACCCCCCTCCCTTCAAGGGAGGGGTCGGGGGAGGGTGACACGCCGGATCGCGCAGGGAATGACCCTCCTCCAGTGTCGATGTAGATCCCGAACTACATCGTGCGTCCCCATAAAGGCGCATGGGCAGGACGCAGGCGAGAATTGAGCCTGCCCACCACGGCCTGGCGAGTACGCCAGACCGTGCCACCCATCGCCCTCATCGTGGGCCAGGCTCCCGCACGTTGGGTCAGCCGCCTGCGTGCGGGCCATCCCAGTTGGCTTACCCGCGAATTAACCGCCGGCGCATCAGCGCTAGCCCCAGCATCATCCCCACCATCGCGGTGAGCGGGACGGAGCTGCACGGGCTTCCGCCGCCGCCCCCGTTTCCATCAATGCCGCTGCCGTTGATGTTGCCGTTACCCACCGGCGGCCCCTCGCCCTCGGGGCTCACGGTGAGCTGCGTGGAGGCCGCGTAGCCTCCGCCGGAATCGTCCGACGGCACGCTCGTGAACACGGTCACGGTGATGGGCACGACAATCGCGGCCGTGCCGGTGTTTTCGTACGTATGGGTGACGCTGAGGCTGTCGGCAATGGTCCCGTCACCGAGATCCCATGAGACGCTCTGAAACGTTCCGGGCACGTCGGACACATCCACGTTCAGCACGACGTCGAGCGGCGCTGTGCCGGAGGTGATCGTCGTGCCGCTGGCGCCGGGTTCGGTGATGGCGATGCTCAGATCCCCGGTGCCGCCTCCGCCGCCGTCGGTGCCCAAGCGGACAATGACGGTGACGGACTCCGAATTGAACAGCCCGGTGTCGTCGGTGAACTTCAGGCGCGCGGTGAAGTTCTGCGACGAAGCGCCGTCCGGATCGGCCGTGTACGTGTGCGTGGTGGTCGTCTGGAACGTATCGATCGTCCCGTCATTCTCGAAGTCCCAGCCGGAACAACGGCTGGCGTCGTCGGTGGAGATCGGGCTGGGGCAGGGAATGAAGTTCGTGGTCAGCGTGCAGTCGCCCGTGCAGCAGTCGTCCGGGATGCCGTCAAGATTCTCATCGAGGCTGGTTCCGTCCTCGATGTCCTTCGCGTCCTCGATTTCGTTGAGGTTGCAGTCCGGGCAGCAGTACTCGACGATTTCGGAAGTCGTGATGGCGTTGCCTTTGAATGAAACCGTAAGCGGAGAGGAGCCGGTCAACGGTGTCACGTTCATGGTGATCTGAGGCGCGCCCTCAACATCGCCGCCCCCGCCGCCTCCACCCCCCCCGCCCCCTCCGCCGCCGCCCCCGCCCCCACCGCCGCCGCCCCCGCCGCCGCCGCCCTCAGAATCCAAGGCCAGGCCAAAGGAGTAGCGGCCTGCGACGTTTCGGGCGTACAGCGCGAAGTAGCGGACATTTCCGGTGGGCGGCGCCGCGTAGGTGTACGCGGTGTCCGTCGTGGCAAAGGCGGTTACGCCTTCAGGAAGTTCGCCCAGCGTCGCACCCTCGCATCCGAGCTGCGCGTCGGTCTGCGGATCGAAATAGTAGCAGACGTGGTCCTCCGGGTTGAAGACAAAGTCAGGGTCAAGGCTCTCGAAAATCAGATAGTCCACGGTTTCCAGACCCGGTCGATTCGGGTCTTCCTGATCATCTTCATCCAGCGTCGGATCGAACTCGAAGGGCTTCCATGTGATCGTCCGGGTTCCCGTATTGATCACGATGTTCTTCGGCTCGCCCGGCCAGGTCTTGTTCTGGTTTCGCGTCGATTCCTGGGCCGCCGCGACCGCGGCGGCGGCGTTCACGCGACCGTAACCGTAATGTTCGCTGTGCCGGGTGACGCGGCGATAGGGATCCTCGTTCGCCTGGGGAACAATGCGATCCGCCGTGTGCACGAGGATGGAGCGGACCTGCCCTGCGGTGAGGTTGGGATTGACCGAGAGCACCAGCGCTGCAACACCGGAGGTCACGGGCGTTGCGCCCGACGTGCCGCCGAAGTCCTGCGTGTAGTTGCCGGTGTTCTCCAGCTCCGGGTAGCCGAAGTCGCAGTTCGATCCGCCGCAGTTGTAGCCGTTGCTGGGATAGCCCGTGGCGTCCTCGTTGTCCGTCGAGACGAGGCCGGGCACGGCGGTGAAGTCATTGCTGGGGCCCATGATGTCGATCGTGGCGCCGTAGGTGCTGTAGAGGGACCGCACGTCACGCGCATTGGATGCACCCACGCCGATGACCGTGGTCAGGGCCGAGAGTTCCACGGTATCATCGAGGCGTTCCCCCCCGTTGCCCGTCGCGAACAGGATCACCATTCCACGTGCTCTCCCATCAACCGGCGAGACGCGAGCGGTCCGGTAAGCGTTTTCGATCGAATCTTCAACGATCGGATGCGGCTGCCCGTCGACGTACTTCCAACTGTTGTTGTGAACATCGACGTTGTCCGTAATCGCCAGCGAGTAACCCAGCGCCGTCGTCGATTCCGAAACATTCCCGCCCAGCCCCCGCGTTGCTGAAAACGTCGCCAGCGGCGCAACGCCGCGAACGCCGATGTCGTTCGGCGCCGCGACGATCAACCCCATGACAGAGGTGCCGTGGCGGTCGTCTGTCCCCTTCGGACGCGGATCGTCATACCCGTCGGAGTTGGGTTCTTCCGAAAGATCGTTGCCCTTACCGCTGTAGTTGGCGAACAAGTCCGGGTGGGTCACGTCGCAGCAGTCGTCGATCATGCCGACCAGCACGCCGCTGCCCTGAGTCGTGGTCCACGCCGTCAACACGTCGATGTCCGCGCCGGCGAGACCGCCGCCCTGACCGGTGTTGTTGAGATGCCACTGGTCGGGGAAGAACTCGTCGTCCGGCGTGTCCTGGCAAAGCTCGATTCCGGGAATCAGGTCCGAGTGCGACCATGCCACCCGCGAATCCTTGTGGATCTGCGCCGCCACCAGCATGTCCACGTCGTTGGCGTCGGTCAGACGGGCGACGTCCACGTCTTTCAATCCGAGCCGGGGATCCTCCGCCATGACCAGCCCGTACTCGCGCAGCAGCGCGTCGCGGTCGGCCTGACTAACATCCTTCTTGAACTTGATGACGACGACGCCCGTGGAAAGCACCGGCGCGTTGTGCCCGCTGCGCCGCCAGACGGGCTGCACCTCGACGATGTCCGTCGAGGTCTTCAAACGCGCACGTGTCGCGTCGTCGGACACGTCCACGGTGGCGATGCGCCACACGCCGTGGGTCTGCCCGGACATCATGCGCAGCGCGCGGACGCCCGTGGTGGACATGCGCGCCGCGTCGCCGGTCAGCAGGGGTGAACCGGGCGCCAGCTTCACCGCGAATTCCGTCGTCGAGCGATCCTGAAGGTAGGGCTTGCCGTCGCGACCGTAACGCACCGCGTCGGAGGCGACCGCCTGCCCCGCGAGGAGGCAAGCCGCAGCCGCCAGAAGCGGGGCGGAGAACGTCCTGGGGCAGCTTAGAGCATGAAGTCGGGTTCGCATTGCCAAATAGCCTTTCCGAAAAGCGCCGGTCTGCGGGGCGCGGAGGCATCGACAGGGCGACCCCGCGCCCCACCGCCTGCCCCCCAAGCCCAGAATGCCTGCGCGGCCAATTCTTGAAGCCTTGCAGTGACCTGTCAAGGTTTGTGTCCGCCCGTGTCGGGCCGGATGCAGGGCAACCGCATTCTGGCTTCGAATCAGGGTGGCAGGTGGCTTGCCCCCGTTGCTCTAACCACGGCCTGGCGAGTACGCCAGACCGTGCCACCCGCGCGAGTACGCCAGACCTTGCCACCCGACCGCGCGGTTGCCTCGGCCTTAGCAGGAACATCCCAGCCGCGCGGCTTCCCGTTTCCAACAAGCGAGAATCTCATCGTTGAACAGCGCCCATCGCACGGCGATGTCCAGGCCCGATTCCCGCAGCGTCTCGAGTACCGTGGCGACGGACGTCCGGGCCGCCAGCTCGATGGGGAAGCGGTACACGCCGCAACTGATGGCCGGGAAGGCGACCGTCCGGCAGGACAGCTCGCCGGCCAGCCGCAGGCTCTGGCGATAGCAGCTTGCCAGCAGCTCGACCTCGCCATGGTTGCCCCCCTGCCAGATCGGTCCGACGGTGTGAATGACGTGGCGGGCGGGCAGGCGGTAGCCGCGGGTCGCCTTGGCCTCGCCTGCCGGGCATCCCCCGAGGGTGCGGCACTCGGCGAGCAACTCCGGACCGGCCGCGCGGTGGATTGCGCCATCCACTCCGCCGCCGCCCAGAAGCGACTCGTTGGCGGCGTTGACGATCGCGTCCACCTGCTCCAGCGTGATGTCCCCTTGAACAAAGGTCAGCGTCGGATTCACGTGGCGTCCTCCTCTACATCAGCGCCCGGTCCTTGCGGCGCGGTCGGGGATGGGCATGGAAGTGCCAGGAGCAGAATGGCCCGATCCACGCGGCAGCACGTGCCATGCTCGATCAAGGCCACAGCCGGCGGGAAGTCGATGTCGCGGTGGCGGAGGCGATGGCTGGCGTGGAACAGCTTTGCCGCCGGCGATCCAACCAGACCCCAACGCCAAGCCTCGATGCGGGTTCGCGCGGAGATGTCGCCGATGTTGCAAGGCAGGCCCGGGATGACGACCGGCTCCAGGTTCAACTTGCCGCCTTCGCCGTGCGGCGCCTTACCGCCGTCGTCGCGCGGGGCATTCTCGCTGTCGGCGCGCGGCGCTGTTTCGCAGACGGTTCTTGCAGCGATGAGATTGACCAGCAGGCTCCTCCACTCCCCGGTGGAAGGCAGATTGGAGACGTTGTGCCGCAGCGCGGCGCCGCGCCCGTCGCGGAGCATGACCCGCGCGCGCCAGCCTCCGCCCAGCGTCACTCGCGCGAAGTACCGTCCGTCGCCCCGCATCCGCCGATCGCGCACACGGGCAAGTCGGCAGGCATGTGGGATCGCCAGTTGCGAGATGACTCCGACAAGCTCGCGTATCGCAGGCTCGTGCGGCGGCGGCAGGCCGGCCTCCCGCCTGCGCCGCAGGTAAATCCGCAGGAAACGGAGCCTGTCCCGAATGCTCGATCTTCGCTGGAAGTGTTGATGAAGCTGGACGAGGTTGGACGCCCAGTCTTGCGTGCGCAGGGGAGCGCGATGCCGCGCGCCATGCCAGTCGAGGATGAACGCCTTCCACCCTCCGCTGTCGCCCCCGCGACGAACCAGCACGTTGCTGGGGTGCAGATCCCGGTGTACGAAGCCCGCCGCGTGAGCCAGCGTCAGGGCTTCCGCAACCGCAAACATCAACGCCCTAATTTCCGCCGCGCGGGCCAAGCCGGTCCCACGCCCAAGCAGATCCGCCCACACATGCTGCAAGGATCGAGCGTCCTCGACCTGCTCCGAGAGGAACACCGCACAGCTTCGCCCGCGACTGGAGACTCCGCAGGCCAGCGGACGCGCCGAAGGAACGCCAGCCTCCCAGACGCGTCGTGCGATGTCGAACTCGCGCCGGGCGGGAGACATCCCGAGGCGCTGAAGCACTGCCTCCAAAAGCCCCCGCGGCGTGACAACCTTGGCGTAAACGGTGCAACCCGCGACGAGAGCGCGATACACCGCCCGCCCGTCGCCGAGCTTCACTCGCGCAACCGCCGCGCCCTCGCGCAAGTCGAACCAGTCCGGCGCGTCGGCGTGATCGAGCCATTCCCGAAACGCAGGATCGACAAGCCACCACCCGCCGTCGAGTTGAACTCGAACGGGCGACACTGCCGGGCGGCGAAGTTCCATTGTCGCAGTCCGCTCGGAAGCCGAGTCCATGCGGCCTCCTCTTCCCGATGTCACGGCGCGCCCGCCGACGCCTTCGCTTCCTTACGACTTCCGGCGGGATTGCCCGCCTCGTCCAGCTCGACGGGCGTCGGGAGCTTCAACCCGGCGAGTTGCTTCAGAACCACCTCGCGGTCTCCCACAAGCACGAGGACGCCCTGCTCCAGCGCGACGGCGGGCTTGCCCAGCTCGTTCAGCCGGGACGCGGGAATGCCGCCGAGTCGTGTCAGATCCTCCGACAGCGCGGAGAACGGCTTGCCCATCGCGGCGACTTCACCGGCCGCTCCGAGCAAACCGGCGAGCGATTCGATCGACTCCAGCACATCCGTTCGCACCTGGGCCTTGGCTTTGGCCGTCTCGTCGTCGCTGATGTCGCCAGCGCGGATGCGATCGAACTCCCTGAGGAACTCGGTGAGCGACGCACCGGTGACCTCGGCCTGCACGCTGGCGCCGGCGGAGAAGCTTCCGGCGCTGCGTCCAAACGCAAACGAGCTTCGCGCCCCGTAGGTGTAGCCTTTGTCCTCGCGGAGGTTCTGATTCAAACGGCTGGTGAAGCTGCCGCCGAGGATCGTGGAGAACGCCGCGAGGGCGACGCGGTCCGGATCGTCATACTTGCGGCCCGGCATGATGAAGCGAACGACCGTCTGCACAGCGCCCGGGCGGTGGACCAGCACGAGGCGCAGCGGCTGCGGCGCGGGCAGTTTCCACTCCGGCGCTGCGGGCGCGGCGGCGGAGCCGGACCACGTGCCCAGCGATTTCTCCAGCCGCGTCTTCATCTCCTCCGCAGACAAGTCGCCTGCGGTCAGCAGCAGCGCCTGCCCCGGCGTGTACGCCTGCTGGTGAAACGCCTTAACCTGATCCAGCTCGATCTTCTGCACGGCTTCCGGCGTGCCGTCCACCGGGCGGCCATACGGATGCGCGTCTCCGAAGAAAGCCCGAGCGCCGACGACCCCCGCCACCGCCGCCGGGTTGTCGCGCTCCGACTTGAGATAGTTGATCGCATCGCGCTTGACGCGCTTCCACTCCTTGGCGTCAAACTTCGGGCGCATGACGGCATCGGCCATCAGCCCCAGCGCCGGGTCGAGGTTGCGCGTGAGGATTTGCAAATCCACGGAGGCAACCTCCCGAGCCACCGAGGCCGTCAGGTCCGCGCCGATCGCTTTCAGCGCCTCCTCGAATTGAAGGGCGTCGCGCGAACCCGCGCCGGCCATCACCATGTCGGCCGTGACGGACGCCAGCCCGCAGGTTTCCAACGAGTCAAGCGAGGCCCCGCCCTGCAGGATCAGCGACACGCAGGTCAGCGGCAGGGTCTTGCGCTGCCAGTGCTGCACCTTCAGCCCGTTGGAGAGCGCGAACGACTGCGGCTCGGGCAGCGTGATCTTGCCGGCGTCCGCGGATTTCGGCTGCGCGTCGCGCGGGCTGGCAGACGGCACCGGCAGCTCGGGCAGCACGTGGAGGATCAGCCGCGCGTCCGGCGTGAGCACTTCGCCCGCCCAGTCGCGCACGACGTCCGCCGTGGCGTTGCGGTAACGGTCGAGGTCGCGCTTGAAGGCATCCGGCTCGCCGAATGCGAATTCGTACTGATTCAGCATGTCCGCCCGCTCGAGCACGGGCTGCATCCCGTCCAGCATCTCGTGTTCGAGCAAGGCCTTCTCGCGCTCCAGTTCGTCGGGCTTCGGGCCTTTCTCGCGCAGCTCCGCCAGGACTTCGTCCATCGCCTTTTCCACCGCGCCGAGATCCGCATCCGCCGGCGCGTCCACCATGACGTGGAACAGCGAGCCGAGCAGCATGGACTGCTGCATTGCGTTCACCTCCACGGCCAGCTTGTTCTCGCCGTACATGAGGCGCTGGTAGAGCCGGCTGGTGATGCCGTTGGAGAGGACGCGGGCGATCAGGTCCATCTCCGCGTCGCCGTTCGCGAAGTGCGCCGGGCTGTGAAACACCATCCACACGCGGGCGAACTCCACGTCGTCGCTCATGGTCGCGCGCTTCACCCGGTCCAGCCTCACCGGCTTGGCGTCCAGGTGCACGGGCTGCGACCCACGCGGCAGTGAGCCGAACAGCTCCGCGACGATCGGCTTGATTTGCTTGGAGTCAAAATCCCCGGCGACCACCAGCGATGCGTTGGACGGCAGGTAGTATGCCGCGAAGAAGTTCTTGACGTCGTCCACGGTGGCCGCTTGAAGATCCTCATGCGAGCCGATCACCGTGTGGTGATACGGATGGTCGGCGGGGAACATCATCTCCGGGATGCGCAGCTCGGCGCGACCGTAGGGCGTGTTCTCGGAAGTCTGCCGCCGCTCGTTGCGCACGACCTCGCGCTGCTTGTCGAGCTTCTCCTGCGTCATGTTCGCGCCGAGCGCTTCAAGCCGGTCGGCATCCAGCCACAGCAGCGTGGGCAGCAGGCTGGAGGGCCCGAACGAGAAGTAATTCGTTCGGTCCTCGCTGGTGGAGGCGTTGTTCCACCCGCCGCCGTTCTCCATCAGGACGTCGAAGGCGTTGCCCGGCACCCGCGCGGTGCCCATGAACATCAGATGCTCGAACAGGTGGGCAAACCCGCTGCGCCCCGCCTGCTCATCCTTCGAGCCGACGCGGTACCAGATGTTCACCGCCGCCACCGGCAGCGCGTGGTCCTCGTGCAGGATCACGGTCATGCCGTTGGGCAGGGTGTACTTCTCGTTGGGGACGGACTGCGCACGGGCGACGAGGGGGAACAGGGCAACGGCCAGGCAGAGAATTCGGATCACGGTAAGCTCGCTCCCTTGGTGATGATCTTCCTTAAGCAGGCCGGATCATAGCCCGAAAACCGCAAGGAACAAACGCGCGTGACGGGCATCCTTGCGCGCGTATAATGTGGAAGGAGCGGAGCGGGCCTTATGGTGATTCGCGCACACTATGACGGAAAAGTGTTCATCCCGGACGAACCCGTGGATATCCCGACGAACGAGCCTCTGCGGCTCCTGATCGTCGCCCCATCCGACGGCGATCGCCCGCTCATGCGCCTGATCGAGGCCGCCAAAGCCGCCCCCGCGACCGAGCCTTGGCCTGCCGACGGCGCCGCTGAGCTGGACCACTATCTCTACGACACGCCGAAGCGGACGGGATGATCTTCCTCGACACCTCCTATCTCGTGGCCGCCATCATGGAGGAAGATCAGCTCCACGAGATTGCGCTGGAGTGGAGCCGAACGACCTCGGGCCCGTTCGTGACCACCGGATTCGTGCTCTGGGAGCTGGTCAATCGGCTCTCCTCGGTGGGACATCGCGCCCGACTCCATGCGGCCTTGCCGCAGATCGTCTCGGACCCAATGATCGAAATCGTTGAAGCCACGGCGTCGTGGATGCACCGCGGGATAACTCTTCATCGCGACCGTCCTGACAAGCGCTGGTCGCTGACCGACTGCATCTCGTTCCTCGTAATGAGGGAACGCGGCGTCGTGGATGCACTCACCCATGATGAGCATTTTCTGCAGGCGGGTTTCAGGGCCTTGCTGCGTGAGTCTGCCTCGGCAAGCTGAGGCACGCCGAATCCCTGCGGCGAGCGCTGCTGATTCGCCGATACTTCCTTACTGGCAACACGGCTGGCTGAACGTCTGCCTCGCGGAAGCCCGTGAGAAATACGCTCGGCATGGGGTTGACCCTCTCCGCGCCGCTCGGCATGGCGCTGCGATCGAATTCGCTGGAATCCACAACGATGTCGATGGTGTACAGCCAGCCGATGACGACCGAGCGGTCGCGACGCCGGTTGCGCGGTTCGGAGCCTGCCGGATGGCGCACCGGACCCGTTGTAGGCTTGGTTGTCTGTCCGGTTACCTGTGCTGACCCGACGCATCGCCCGTCCACGCTCCTTGCTCGTCGTGCTGAACACGGTATCGCTACGAATGCAACGCGGCACGCCTTCTCCATCGACGTCGAAGACTGGCAGCAGTCGGTCCTCGACGCCGACCTGCCCGTGTCCGATCGCTTCGTATCTCCGACGCGGCGGATTGCCGACATGCTGGCCGCGCGGGAGGTGCGCGCGACGTTCTTTGTCCTGGGCAACGCGGCCGTCAAATCGCCCGCGCTGATCCGCGAGCTGGCCGACGCCGGGCATGAAATTCAGATTCACGGCTTCGATCATCGCCCGGTTCACGAGATGACGCCCGCGCAATTTCGGGAGGACGTGCGGCGGACCAAGGCGATCGTGGAGGACATCACCGGGCGCGAGGTGTTCGGTTATCGCGCGCCGCGGTTTTCCATCGACGCGCGGAACCTGTGGGCGCTGGATGTGCTGGTCGAGTGCGGAATGCGATACGACTCGTCGGTGTTCCCGATGCGGCTTCGAGGGTACGGCGTGGCCGGCTGGTTCCGCACGCCACATCGCGTGCGAACGGCGCTGGGGGCGGAGTTGATCGAAGTCCCGGTGGCCTGCGGAGACCTGCTGGGCCGGCGCGTGCCTCTGGGGGGCGGCGGGTACTTTCGACTGCTGCCGCTGCCGTTCATCCGGCGGCGGCTGATGGTGCTGCAGGCCGCGGGCACGCCGGCCGTGCTGTACTGCCATCCGCACGAGTTCGACGCGGACGCTCTGCGCGAGTCGCCCACTCCCATCCCGCTGGCGACGCGCCTGCATCAAGGGCTGGGTCGCCGCGGATTCCCCGAGAAAATCGCGGCGCTCCTGAACCAGTTCCGCTTCGGGCCGATCCGCGACCTGATCGGTTTGTGACCGCTCTTGTCGTGCCTTACAAACATCGCATCCCGAGCACGTCAGAGCCGCGCCCGTAAGGAAGCGCGCCTCCCCGATTCCGATCGCGGTTCCGTGTTTTGGGAAATCGCTCCCTCACGGTCGCGGCTCTGATAAGATGCGGCTCTGATAGGATCCACCACTTCCGAGTCACCGCACTCCGGAGCCACGCCTCCTCATACGCGCTTCAGGTGCTCGAACGGATTCCGGCAATCCTCACAGTAGTAGATCATCCGGCACCGCGTGGGGCCGAAACTGCTTTCCATTCGCACATTCGCGGATCGGCAAAAGGGACATGCGGCCGGGCGCGGCGTGCCAAGTTCCACCAGCAACGAGCCATGCTCCGACGCGGGAGCGCGCTGCGGCACCGTGACGCCGAAGCCCCGCAGCGCCGCGCGCCCGGCCTCGCTGATGCGATCCACCGACCACGGCGGGCTGAAGAGGAATCGAACGGTCACGTCCACCACCCCCGCAACCGCGCCCAACTTTTCGCGGATATCCCGCTCCATCATGGGAAGCGCGTGGCAACCGACGAACGTGGGCAGCAGGTCAATGTGCACGCGGGCGCCGCCTTCGCCCTCGACGCCTTCGACCTCGACGTGCTCGATCAGCCCGAGATCGACAATGCTGATCGGCATCTCCGGATCGTCGATCGTTTGCAGCACGGCCAGAATGTCATCGCGGCGGATCATGAAGTTGACCGGCTTGACGCCCGGTTACCACTGCGCCTGCGGCTCGACGCGATAGACTTCCGTGATTTCCTCCAGAAGCGCCGCGAAACCCGCCTCATGTCGGCCGCGCCGACCGCCCGGCGCCTTGGGATCGGGCGCCGCGAGTTTCAAAGTCAGCCCGGCCCCCGCCGCGACACGCGTGACCTCGTCCCGCCACGACTCAAAGAAACCCCGCTCGTCGCGCGGATACAGCCCCGACTCTTCCAGCAGCGACATTCCCTCGGTCGGCTCGAACAACATCGACGCCGTGGGCGCCAGCCGGTCCAGCGCCCGCTGCGTGCGCTCCCGGGCCTCGCCGCCGGCTTTGCCAAGCTGCGCGATCCAGTGGTCCATGTGCTCGACGTGAACGCGCTCCTCAGCCGCCAGCCGGTGCGCCAGCGCCGCCAGGGCTTCATCGTTGGATTGCGCCAGCCGGCCCAGCCTCAGCAAATCGAAATGATCGCAATAGAACTGCCGGGCGATGGCCACGTCCCATTGAAGATCATCCGCGACTTCGACCAGCGCGGCGCAGCGGTATTCGCCCGGTGTCCGCCCATATGCGACGTGATCGCCGCCGCGACCGGTCCACGCGCCGATCGTGTCGTACAGCACCAGCGCATGCGCCAGCTCATCCTGCGCAATGGATGAGAACGCGATGTCCTCCTCCAGCATCGGCGCCAGTCCCGTCCAGTCGGCAATGCGATGCCCGAGAATGAACTTGTCGTCGGCGATCGACAGCAGAAGGTCGATCATCGGTTGTTGCAGATGGGTTGGGATCATATTGGAAATCGGGTATCGCGGACTCGGGTACTCGGGTCATTCAGCCCCTGTGCATTGCCTCGTCGCCGGTTGCCTGCTGCCTCGTTGCCTCGTTGCCTAGTTGCCTGTTGCCTCGTTGCCTCTTCCCTCAAAACGCCTCCTTCAGATCGTCCTTCTCATACTCGGCCAGGTCGCGCTGTCTGCGGACTTTCTCCCACTTGCGGCGCACGTCCCCTGCGTAGCCGCGTGCGAGGCGGTAGCCCTGATCGGTCAGCGGCCAGATGATGTCGTTCTCATAGTTCGTGCTGAGGATGGCGCTGCGCGGGACGACCCAGAGGTGGACGCACTCCTGATCGCGCCCGTAATGCCGCTTGGCGTAGTCCATCGCCAGCGCGTCGTTCGGAGCATCCACGGAGCCGGCGTGAACGTGCTCGCTGCCGCGCGTGATCTGGATGAAGACCTCATAGGGCTTGAGGTCGCCTTCCTCGGGCGTGCCGAGGGGCGCGCCTTCCTTTGATGACACTTGTCGGATTCGGGAAAGTCCCACGGCAGATTCCTCCGCGTTGCATCCGATGCGCGCCGGCTCGGAGAGCCGGCCAGACCCTTGGCAGGTCAGAGACCTACCCCACCTGACAGGTCAGAGACCTGCCCCACCCGACAGGTCACACACCTGCACCACCCGCGGGTCGATTCAGCACGTACCGGATCGTTCCCGCTTCGTCGCCCGCGCCATCATAGCGGAAGCCGTTCTTTTCCATAACCCGGATCGAGGCGACCAGGTTGGGGAACGTCGTCCCGATGATGGTGGTCACAGCCGGGTGAGTGAACGCATAGGCGAGGAGTGCCGCCACGGCCTCCGTCGCGTAGCCGCGGTTGTGATACGCGTCGAGCACGGAGTAGCCGATCATCCACGTGCCGCCGCCCAGGTCGAAGAACCCGCCGTTGCCGATGAGCACGCGGCCTGCGTCCCTGATTCCGCTGGTCGGCCGCCCGTCGGCATCAGCTCGCTGTGGCGCTTCATCGCGGAGAAGCCAGTAGAACGGATGCTGCTGCTGGCGCTCGACGTCCGCTTCGAGGTTGCGCGCGAACTCCTCAAGGTGGTCGGCCAGCAGCGCCGGAGGCCACTCCGCCGGCACGCGTGCCCCCAGCAAGGCCGGCAGATCCGCACGTTTCGACGCGTCGGCGCGAATGATCGCCGCCGTCACCGGAACGATGTCCATTCGGGCGGTTCGGATGTCCTCCAAAGTCAACGACCTCCTTCGCCATTGCACGTCACGGCGCTTATGCTCCCCGAGGCGGCTTCCGAAAGCGAACTGATCAACCCCCCTCCCGCCAAGGGAGGGGCTGGGGAAGGGTAATTCTCCGACGCCTTCAGCCCCTCGCAGAGCATCGCCCTGGCGGAGGAGTGTTGGAACCGCATCAAGAGGGGATTAGCGCACTCGCTACTGTACTGCTTCTTTGACATTGCAGCGTATTCGAAACGGAGGGGGTGCGTGCCTCTGGCCCGTCGGCGGGCGAGGACGCCCGCCCCCCCAAGCCCGCCGGCGGGCGAGGACGCCCGCCCCCCCCCAAGCCCGCCCCCCCAACGATTGAACGCCGCGATATTTGCGAGGCACTACATTACGGACAGGTAGCCGTCCTCCGCAGTCCGCACGTCGGCACGGTCACATCGCCGCCGCGGCTTGGGCAGTCCTTGGCGACGGCCTTGCCGCGGCTGTTGGCGACCGCCGTCTTGCACTCCAGGTCGGGCATGACGAAGCCGTAGCTCAGCCCGGGCGTGGCGTTGGTCAGCACGGCCTTGAGCTGGCAGCCGCAGCCTTTCGCGCGAGTTTTCACTTTGAGCGCCTCACCGCCGTTGCAGGCGTCGCTGGGGCAATCCACGTTGCCGCAGTCGCCCATGCCCATCGACCAGCGAAGCGGGTCCGGGCAGCGCCCGAAGGCGTAGTTGTAGCATTCGCCCGGAAAGTCGTGGCGGCCGTCCCTCGGGTTGTCGTCGTTGAATTGGTTGGGACCGTGGCTTCCCGCCAGGTCGAAGAGACCCTCGGCGTATCCCCCATAGAGGATGAACTGTGCACAGGTTGCAAAGACGAGCTCGCCGCCCTGAAAATCCTTGGCGAGAATGCCCGCGCTGGCGCCGTCCTTGTACACCTGCTGCCACATGCCCGCATCGCACAGGCACACGTCCGCGAAGTAGTAGCCGCCGCCGTTGCAAGGCAGCTCGCCGAAGTCGTAGATGATCCCATCCGCAAGCGCGTACCCCGCGCACCCGAAGTCCGGTGATTCGCCCGTGATCACTGCGACAATGCACCGCTCCGTCCCGGAGCCGTCGCAGGTCCAATACCATGCGAATTGAACCCGGTCTGCCGTTCCATCCCGCTCCGAGTCCATCTCGGCCACGGTGAACGTGTTGCAGTAGCCTTCAAACGCGTACCGATCGCAACAGCCTTCTGGACAATTGGGGGCGCCCCCGGTCCCGCAAGCGTTTCCGTCGTTGTAAAACGCATCAAACACGTTGAGGCTGCTGGAGGCCGTGCCCGTTTCCCCGCCGGACGGCGGGGACATCTCGACCCAATCCGAAAGCGGCGTGACGGTGCCGTCGCCGTTCCAGGCGATGTGCATCACGCGCTGCGGATCGACCCGGATGCCTTCCCCTGAGACCCACTGAATCTCCTTCGCTCGCGCGGCGATCGGGGAAAGCAGCAGGCACAGCAGCAAGCTCAGCGCGGTCGTACGGCGGGAGCTTCGATAGGGGCGTGGGTTTCCGGCGGCTTCCTTCATGGCGGATCTCTTTGCGTTGCGGGTGCGCGCTCCCACACCCTTGTGTCGAGACGGCGACCGGCCGGGCGAACGGGGAGCCGGGCGCATGCGGTTTCCATGATACCCGAATGTCGGGCATTCCAGCAGGGCAGCCCGGAAACGCTGCCCGGTTCCAATGACGCGGCCCTTTTCGCGGCCCCACATTGGGGGGCGTGCTCAGGGGGCACCCGCAGCCGGCACGATTCCCCGCGCGTCGGGATACCCGCGAGGCGGTGGAGGGCGGCGATCGAGAGCCCTTTCGAACACGCCACGGGTCCGCTGCTGCGGACTCGTGCCACCCGACCTCAAGGCTCCGCCCAAGCCCCACGCTCGATCGCGGCACTGCGCTCCGACGCTGGCTTTACACCACCCGCTGACCGATACTGGAAGTCAATGGGTTCCAGCCTGCTTGGCTCCATTCTGACGATGCCCGGTCTGGCGGACGCGGCGGCCACGATTGGGGCGTGGCGCCTCGCGCGGCGGCGCTACGGCGCGCTGTATCGCCAGCTCGTGCCGGTGTTGATCGAGCGGAGCGCCTGCTCCGCGGAACGCCTGCGAGAGCACGTTGCCGCGGCGCTTGCCGACATGGTGCGCCATGCGGCGGCGCATGTCCCCCACTACCGCGAGCTGTTCAGCCGAGAAGGACTCGACCCGGCGTCCATCCGCGCTCCGGAAGATCTTGCACGACTGCCGCTGCTGACCAAGCTCGACCTGCAGGCGCACCCCGAGGCGTTCCTCGACGAGCGCATCCCGCTGCGGCGTTTTGCGCGCCTCGGCACGAGCGGAACGACCGGCGCGCCGCTGCAACTCTACCGCACCGATGAGGCCGCTCAGACGTCGTTCGCCTTCTTCGAGGCGCGCTGTCGCCGACCGGCCGGCATGGAGTTCGGGCGACTGCCGTTCATCATGATGGGCGGTCAGCTCGTCGCGCCGGCGACGCGGACGCGCCCCCCCTTCTGGGCGTACAACCACGCATGGAAGCAGCTCTACCTTTCAAGCTACCACCTGTCGGACCGGAACCTGCCCCACTATGTGCGCGAGCTTCGGCGGCGACCGTATCACGCGATCCTCGGCTACCCGTCGAGCCTGCACGCGCTGGCGCGGTTCATGATCGACGCTGGCGAGACCCCGCTCGCGCTGCGCTGCGCGATTACCAGTTCCGAGACTCTGTTCGACCATCAGCGACAGGACATCGAACGCGCCTTCGGCTGCCGCGTCTTCGATCAGTACGGCGCGGGCGAGCTGTGCGTCTTCGCGGCTGAGTGCGGGCACGGCGCCATGCATCTCAGTCCGGATTACGGCCTCGTGGAAGTTCTCGACGAAGCGGGCCGGCCTGCGCCGCGCGGGCAAGTCGGCGAACTCGTCTGCACGAGCCTCATCAACTTTGGGCAGGTCTTCATCCGCTACCGCATCGGCGATCGCGGCGCGCTGACGGACCGCCGCTGTCCGTGCGGCAGCGCGCTGCCTATCATCGAACGATTGGAAGGCCGCGTGGACGAGGTGCTGACGACGCCGGACGGTCGCCGCATCGGACGGCTGGATCCCGTGTTCAAGGGCGTTGCGCACGTGCGCGAGTGCCAGATTGTGCAGGAAGCGCCGGACCGATTCACGGTCCGCGTCGTCCCCGGCGCGGGCTACCACGATGAGGACGGAGCGAAGATCCGGCAGAATCTCGCGGATCGCATCGGAGCGGCGCGAATTACCGTCGAATGCGTGGAGCGGATTGAGCGGACCGCATCCGGCAAGTTTCCCGCGGTCATCAGCCGCGTGGCGCGAGCGCCGCGCTGCGATCCGTGACGCGCGTCGCCGCCATTCGCCGAAATACAGGACAGCGCCAGGAACGTCATCGTGACCCGACTCATCGCTGCAATCCCCGTGGACTCGATGGCGCATGCCGCTGGCCTCGTGGGGCGTGCCTGCGCTGATGGCGCGGATACGATCGAACTGCGCATCGACGCGTATGACGGCCCTGTTGCACCGCTGCACGCGCTGATAGCCGCGCATCCGCGAGTGACGTGGATCGTCACGTGTCGTGGCGATGCGGAGGGCGGAGCCTTCACGGGGGACACCATGCAGCGCGTCGCGCGGCTGATCGAAGCGGCGCGCGCAACGGGCGCATGGGTCGATTTCGAGCTGGCCGACTGGCGTCGATCCGACAACATCCGCCAGAAGGTGTTGCTGGCCGCGACGGACCCCGGCGATGGCCGCGTTCGATTGATCCTTTCGCATCATCGGTTCGACGCGCCGATCGCCGATCCGCCGGCCGTCTTGCACGAGATTCGCTCTGCTCGTCCGGAAGCCGTGGCTAAACTCGCATGGAAGCCGCGTGACATCTGCGACAGCTTCGCGGCGCTGGAGCTGCTGGGCGGACGGCAGGTGGAACGATGCCCCAATGAAAGCCTCCACGCCCACAGCGCCGAACGCGGCGCGTCCGAGTCGGGCCCGGCAACGATCGCCCTCTGCATGAGCGAGGAAGGCGTCCTCTCGCGCGTGCTGGCGAGGAAGTTCGGCGCCTGGGGAACCTACGCGGCCGTTGAGCCGGAGGCTTCCACCGCACCGGGACAAGTCACCGTCGAGCAAATGAAACGCCTTTACCGATGGGATGTGCTCGATGCAAACACGAAGTGGTTCGGCGTGATCGGCGACCCGGTCGGCCACTCGCTCAGTCCGCTGATCTTTAACCGGCTGTTCGCCGAGCATCAGATCAACGCCGTGTATCTTCCGCTCCTCGTGCGAAGTGAAGATGCGTTGCAGCGGTTCCTTGAGGGCGTGCGTCGCCGTCCGTGGCTCGACGCGGGCGGCTTCAGTGTGACGATGCCGCACAAGGAGGCCGCGTTGCGCTGCGCCGACGACGTGCCGGACGAGATGACGCGGCGCATTGCCGCGGCCAACACGCTCGTGCTGCGCGACGGGCCTTTTCATGCGTACAACACCGACGGTCCGGCCGTCGCGGACGCGCTGACCGATGCCATGTCGCGGCTGGGGCTTGAGCCGCGCGGCATGGCGGTCGATGTGCTCGGCACGGGAGGGGCGGCGCGAGCCGTGCTTGGCGCTGTGACGCAAATGGGATGCCTGGCGCGTGTCATGGGCAGGAGGAACGACGCGGCGCGGCGGCTGGCGGATGAGTTCGGATACGACTGCGCCGCCTGGTCGCAGCGAAACGACGCGCGCGAGGGCGTCCTCATCAACGCGACCTGCATCGGCATGTCGCCGCGGACCAGCGAGATGCCCGTGACCGCTTGCGGCGTTGCGCGGCGATGCCTCGTGTTCGATCTAGTGTACAACCCGCTGCGCACGGCCTTGTTGCGCGAAGCCGAACGCCTTGGCGTTCCCACGCTCGGCGGGCTGGAGATGTTCATCCGCCAGGCCGCGGCTCAGTTTCACCTGTGGACGGGTCGCCGCGCGGAGTTGCCCCGTCTGCGCGAATGGGTCGAAGCGGAGTTGCAGTCGCGCGATGATGTCGGTCTTTCCCCCCCGCTGCCACCGCAAACACGGCCTCTACCGGCACGGAGCATTGCGCTGATCGGCTACCGCGGCAGCGGGAAAACAACGGTGGCACGATGCCTGGCGCAATTGATGCAGATTGAACATGTGGATACGGATGAGCTGATCGCCGCTCGCGCGGGCCGGACGATCCGGCGGATTTTCGAAGAAGACGGCGAGGCCGCTTTTCGTCGGCTAGAGGGCGACGTCATCGCCGAGCTTGCGGACCGGCCGCCCTGCGTGATTTCCGTCGGGGGGGGGGCGATTGAGCAGGCGGAGAACGTCGCTGGGTTGGGGCGAATCGCCTCGATCGTGTGGCTGACCGCGTCACCGGAAAGGTTGCACCAGCGCATTGAGAGCGACTCCGCCAGCAGCGCCACGCGGCCCCCGCTCACCTCGCAGCCCGGCCTGGACGAAGTGGGCGCCGTCCTCCAGCGTCGCGCGCCGCTGTACCAGCAAGCCGCCGATTGCGCGATCGACACGACCCACCGCACGCCATGGGAAGTTGCGTTGCTGATCCACCAATTCAATCTCGCGGGATGAACTGCTGCGCAGCCGGTCCCGAGCTCCTTGCCCACGCGGAACCTTGGCGTGTGCCGCAAATCCTGCACAGGTTGGAAACCTGTGCTACAGCCACCGGTTGGAAACCGGTGCCACACTCACCGGTCGGAGACCCGTGCCACACCCTTGCGTTGGAAACCGGCGTCACACGGCGGCACGCCCCACTCCGCCGAGTCGAGCCGCTACGACACGCGCAGCCACAGCGCCTTGAGATACTCGCCTTCGGGCACATCAGCGCGAAATGGATGATCCGGTCCAGCGCCAGTGGTGGCGAGCACCTGCACAACGCGCTGCGTTTGATGAGCGACCACCCGCAAGATTTCCAGAAACGCGTCCCGCGACAGCGCCCCGCTGCAACTGCACGTCAGCAGCAATCCGCCGGGGCGCAGCAGCGGCAGCGCCAGGCGGTTCAGGTCGAAGTACTTCTTCCTCCCGTCTCCTTCATCACGCTGGCCGAAGATCAGCTTGGGCGGATCGAGCACCACCACGTCGAACGACCGCCCGTTCTGCTGCATCTGGCGCAAATACACGAAGGCGTCCGCGTGGACGGTCGCCACGCGCGCCCCATTGAGATCCGCGTTGCGCTTCGCCAGCGCCACCGCCTCTTCGTCCAGATCAACGCACGTGACCTCCTTCGCTCCGCCCTTCACCGCCGCGTAGATCCCGAACCCGCCTGAGTAGCAGCAGGCATCAAGCACCTCCGCGCCGCCGCAAAAGCCCGCCAGCCGCGCGCGGTTGTCGCGCTGATCGCAGAAGAATCCGGTCTTGTGACCCTCCGCAAACGACACGCGAAAACGCACGCCGTTCTCTGTGATGCGCACCTCGCCGGGCAGCTCGGGCGACTCGATCTTCCGAGCGGTGAAGCCCTCGCGCTCCTCCACGCGCGCGGACGTCGCGGCCCGGTGATGGCGCGTTCCGCACACGTCGTGCAGAATCGGAAGCAGCTTGTCGATCATGCGGTACATGCCGAGGCTGAAAAGCTCGATCGACAGCACGTCGCCGTAGCGATCGACCACCAGCCCGGAAAGCCCGTCGCCCTCCGCGTGAATGACGCGATAGGCGTCCGTGATGTCCGCAAGCCGCAGCGTGTCGCAGCGCAGCGCGACCGCCCGCGCGATCGTTTCCCGCAGGAAGCCTTCGTCCACGCTGCCCTCGCCAAAGCGCAACATGCGGACGGCGATCTGCGAATGCGGGTTATAATGCGCCTGCCCCAGCACGTCGCCCTGCCGATCATACACGGTGACCACGTCGCCCGGACGCGCCCCCGGCGATACCGCCTTGATCATGCGCTTGAAGATGAACATCTGGCGCGCGCAGGGGCGCAGCTCGATCCACGGCGCGCGGCGCCCGCGCGAACTAACGGACATGCCCGTGCTTTCCGAGTCAGCCTTCACGAGCGGTATGATAGCGTCGCGCAGGCAATCCGCGCCGGCGATTCAAGCCCGCCAGTTGCTCAAGCCGGCTGGTGCATCAGAGCTGCAACGCGAAATGAACGACCCCTGGCAGCCTGCTAAAGAAGTCTTTTTCTGGACTGGGGGACCGGCTTTCCAGCCGGTCAGACGGACCGACAAGGGCAGGCCGCCCCCAAGAGCCAGGCGCATCAATGCGCCCCCGCGCACCGGCTTGAATCGACCCGCAAGAGAGTGGATAATAGCATCGTCGAGTGCAAAGCCGTCGAGTGCCGCGGTTCCGCGTGACGGGGAAATCTCGCTCCCGTCTCGAGGGAATTCCCCGGGGGCTCGGAGGGAATGAGCAAAGCTCGACGCATCGGGGCGCGTCTTTTCCGAATTGGCCAACAACCAACAACGACGGGAGCATACCATGAGTTTCGCTCACATTGAACTTGCGTGTGCCGCCAGGCGCCTTCAGCCGATCCACCGCCCGATGCTGGCCGTCACGTTCGTTGCGTTCTTCACCGGACAGGGCAACGCACAACTCAGTTACCGCGAATCCTCCACCGGCCTGCAGGTGCCGCGCATGGAAGCCGGACCCACGGAGCTGGAGTTCTCCGACGTCAATGGCGACGGTCGCGCGGACATAGTCTCCATCGGCGACCACGGCTCGCCGCACATCAACAGCGACGAAACCGGCATCATGGTGTGGTTTGGCGACGGCAACGGGAATTGGTCGCTGGTTCAGACCGGCAATTTTGGATATGGCGGAGTCGCACTGGGAGACGTCAATGGCGACGGGCTGATGGACGCCGCCTATGCCATGCACCACAATTATTCCGGAAATGACTTTGGCAACCAGCTTATGGAAGTCGCATTGGGCGATGGCACGGGGCGCAACTGGACGCCTTATGACAATGGACTGGCCACCAGTGGTGAAGACTATGGGATGTTCGGCACGGATCTGGCGGACTTTGACAACGACGGCGATCTCGACATGGCCAGCATTTCCTTTGGCTGTTGCTCCGGCGTGCATGTGTACCGCAACCATGGCGATGGAACCTGGACGCAGACGTTTGGGTTTATCGGCGGCAATTCGTCGCTGCTGCTGAGCACGGGCGATTTCGACGGCGACGGCAACGCCGATCTCGCCACCGGCTCGCAAAATGGAACCGTGTATTTCGGCGATGGAAGCGGCGCATTCGCCCTCACGGATGGCAACCTGCCGGCCCGCGGTTCATCAGGAAGGCAGGGCATCAGTGTCGGAGACGTGAACGCCGACGGCCTGGATGATCTCAGTTTCGCTACGTCTGCCGGCGGACTGGCGGTGTGGCGATGGGTTTCAGGCAGCACATGGGAAAACCTGTCGGGCAATCTGCCCACCGGCGGCGGACATCGACTGACGCAGATCGCCGACATGAACGCGGACGGCTTTGGCGATCTGGTGGCCTTCAGCGAGACCAAGACGGAAGTCTGGCTCGGCGACGGCAATGGTCAGTGGCAGTTGGCCGCGACCATCAATGCCCAATCCAATACCTGCGATTACGCCGCATTTCGCGCCGGCATGGACGTGGATCACAACGGATATCCGGATCTGGTCTCCATCGCGGAGGAGAACTGCCGCCAGTTCACCGGCGGACAGAATCGCCCGCGCTGCTTCGTCGAGACCTCCTCGCGCACGGACAATTGGATTCATCCCTTGAGCCTGCGCGGCGGCGAAACCGTGCGCGCCGGATCCGTCAGGTTCATCGACTGGACCTCGCAGGTTTCGACGGCTCCTGCTGAAATCGGAACAGTCACCCTCGAGCTGTCGGTGGGCGGCGACCGCGGTCCGTGGCTCGCCGTCGCGCGCGACGTCCCCAACAATGGCCGAGCGCAGTGGACCGTCCCCGCCGATCTGCCTCGAACCTTGCGGGCGCGACTGCGGCTCACGCTGGAGACGTCGCTGGGCCGCTTCCGCACGATCACCCTGCGCCCCTTCTCGATCGCGCCGACGGGCGAGCCGGTCCCCGGCGATGCTGACGGCGACGGCGACATCGACCTGCGCGACTGGAGCCGCCTGCAATCGTGCTTCACCGGCGAGGGTGGACAGGTCGCCCCGGAATGCGCGCCCTCCGACGTTGACGAGGACGGCGACGTGGATGCCGCCGACCACGCCGCGCAGGCATCTCGACTGACCGGACCGTAGCCCACCCGCCGCAATGTCAGCCCACCTGCCGCAGCCTCAGCCCACCTGGTGGAGCGTCAGCCCACTTGGCGGAGCGAGCGTTCAAATCTGAGGGGGGCGGGCGTCCTCGCCCGCCGGCGCCAGGGTGGCACGGTCTGGCGTACTCGCCAGGCCGTGGCGGAATGGGACGCCGACGAGCACCCCCTCATGAACCATACGGGTCCACGGCTGCCAAACCGTGCCACGCGGCAACATGGATGAGCGCCGAATGCCCTGACCCTTCTGCAGCCCGTGCGATTCGCTGATGGCACTTGGTCAATCCGCTCAAACGGATACAATCCCACCATTGGGTCTGCAGCCGACGGCGCGAGCGTGAGTTCACGTACGGTGCGGCCGCGATTTACGAATCAGGATTATTGAACATGTACTCTCATCGACACCTCGCCGCGTGGAGCATCGCTGCTTCAACCCTGCTCGTTCTAGGTCTGGCCGGTTGCAAGCAACAGGCGCCGCCCTCCTCCGCTCCGCCGAGCGCGGCCTCGCCTGCGGGATCAACACCGCAGAAGCAGGAAACACCCCCGCCGCGCACGGCTCCCGCCAGCGAAACACCGAAACCGGCAATCCCCGAATCCGCTCCCGCGCTTCCGCCGGGGCATCCGCCGATTCAACCGTCCGGCGATTCCAAGGCGCCGGCCACACCCCCCGCCGCACCCCCCGCCGCGCTTAAGCCCGCCCCGATGTCCGCCGACGGCGTGCTGACGCTGCAAGGCATCACGATGCGCGCCCCCACCGGATGGAAGAACCAGCCGCCCCCGTCCATCGCCATGGGCCCGGTCGCCGTGCTTTCAATCCCGGCTGCGGAAGGCGCCGCCGGGCAGGCGGAAGTCCGCATCACGCATTACCCGAACATGAAAGGC
>CAZGJA010000116.1:0-15059 GCA_964526695.1 uncultured Phycisphaeraceae bacterium | reverse complement strand
GAAAACCAAACGAGGTGCGAATGACACAAACCACAACTTGTCGCCGCTCACGCGACCGCCCGGCCGCCACCTCTCGCCGCGCGCCGCAAACACGGCGGTCGTGACGCAGAAAAAGGCCGCTCATTCACGCTTGATTTGGGTATAGCGACATCGAGGGCGGGTTTTCGGGGGAAGGGAACATCAATGCCGATCCCTTGTTCCAGGATCCGGATGCCGGAGATTTCCGGCTCAGCGCAGGTTCACCGTGCATGGATGCCGGCGACAACACGGCCGTCAGCGCGTCCACCGATCTCGACGGCAACCCGCGCATTGTTGGCAATGGCGTGGACATGGGCGCGTATGAGCGGCCCTGCGAAGCGATCCAGGATGTGTCGGCGGAGTGCACGTCTCGCGGCGTGCGGGCGACGGTTCTCGCTGCACTGCCTCCCGGGAGCACGCTCACGTTGGTTCTCAACCGCAGTCATGCTCGCACCGTCGTGCTGGATGAGCTTGGGGTCGGGGTCGCCCGTTGGAAGCTCCCGCCCGGTCCCGCGGAGGTATGCCTGCTTGGGTGTGCCGGCGCCTGTCACGGGGTAAACTGCGAGTAGCTTGGCACGCCTTGCGGGCGCTCTCGCGCCGAGGCTCAGCCAGGGCAGGGGCGCACTCGGAAACGTAAGTGATTACAGATTGTCCCGGGTCGTACTCCTTTGCAGCACGCGCTGGGGCGCCAAGCTCCGCATTGCGGCCGCAGACCCGACGTTTGTGGACTGAAGATAGGCCGCAAACTTGCAACGCAGGACACGGGCAGCCTGCGGCGAAAACCGCTCACGGGTGGGGCGCCGGCTTTCCAGCCGGTGATTCACCAAGATCATGACGCCGATGACAGCCTGAAAAGCCCCTCCCTGCTGACTTCCACCACCCCCTGCCATGTCCCACCTTAAACAGCCCGCGGCGGCAGGCTGCGGGGCAGGCTTTTCACCTCCAGGCCGCATCAGGATCCCCGGCAAGAGACCGGCTGGAAAGCCGGTCCCCCAAGCAGCAATCTTTTTCACGACGGACTGTTAAGCGTTCATTCGACTTGCTCGAAAGAGGAGCGAGAACGAAGCTCAAGAGGTTCGGTGCCGCCGGGAATGAGCATCGAGAAGGTCCGCCGCGAAAGTCATGGATTTCGGATTCTCATATTTGCAGACCGCGGCTCGCTCGCGGGCCTGTTGGAACGCTGGCACGCAACATGCACGAGTCGTCTGCACTAAGGCTGTTGTCGCACGTCTCGGCGGCGCCGAAAGAACCCGGCGTGTGCGCCTCGATGCGCGCCGGATTCCGGCGCAGCCTGCGCGGGTTGCACGGCCCTCGCAAGCCGCATGGGCGGCGGTTGGGCTGGGCGGACACGCGGCTTGAGCCTGCAAGACCGCGTGATTGTCCGGTGGAGCTTCCCGCACGACACGGGGCTGGACGGTCGCCACGTGGGAAGAGGAAAGGGAGCTGGAGATGGACCTGACCACGAACTACATGGGCTTTCATCTGAAGGGTCCGCTCATCGTCGGCGCCGGTCCGATGTCGGACACGCTGGATCGCGTGAAGCGCGTCGAGGACGCCGGCGCCTCCGCCGTCGTGCTGCGCTCGCTCTTCGAGGAGCAGATCACCGCGGAGAGCATGGCGACTCACAGCGCCCTCGTGGATTCGTCGTATTCCTACGGCGAGGCCACCACCTACCTGCCGGAGCCGGAGGAGTTCGTTCTCGGTCCGCATGAATACCTCGAACATCTGGGCAAGGTGAAACAGGCGGTGGGCATTCCCGTTTTTGCCTCGCTGAACGGCACGACGCCCGGCGGCTGGCTGGAGCATGCGCGGCTCATGGAGCAGGCCGGCGCCGACGCGCTGGAGCTGAACCTCTACTTCCTCAACACGGACGCGAGCGTGGACGGAGCGACGCTGGAGGGCATGGCGCTGGACATCGTGCGCACCGTCCGGCAGGCCGTGCGCATCCCGTTGTCCGTGAAGCTCTCGCCGTTTTTCAGCTCGCTGGCGAACATGGGCCTGCGGCTCAGCGAGATCGGCGCGGACGGGCTGGTGCTCTACAACCGGTATTACGCGCCCGATGTCGATCTCGAACTGCTCCAGGCCGCCGGGCACCTGACGCTTTCCACCTCGCGCGATCTGCTGCCGCGGCTGCGCTGGCTGGCGATTCTGCACGGTCAGGTCGAGTCGTCGCTGGCGGTGACCGGAGGCGTGCACACGGCGGAGGACGTCATCAAGGCGATGATGTGCGGCGCGGACGCGGTGCAGATCGTCTCGGCGCTGCTGCTCAACGGACCGGAGTACCTGTTAAAAATCCGTGCCGGCGTGGAGGCGTGGCTGCACGAGCATGAGTACGAAAACCTCCGTCAGCTCGTCGGCAGCATGAGCCTGGCTCGCTGCCCCAACCCGCAGGTCTTCCAGCGCGGGAATTACATGCACCTGCTGCAGACGTGGGAATGAAGGCGGACGGATGTGCGTCCATCTCCAAGGCGAACCGCCTGTCAACGCCCGCTGTGGTGGGCTTCAGCGGGACTGAGTTTCGACCCGCCGCCGGCTCTGAGTCTTCAGCATCGACGGGCGCTACAGTCACTCAAGAAAGACAGCGACCCAACTTGTACACTGGGTGGGCGCAACCGCTTGCCACTTCGCGACCGCTACAGAATCACAGCGCTAAGCACCGAGGCCGAATGGCAATGCGGCTCGTCATAATACCATAGCTCAATTGTCCTTGACGTCCTGTTCTGCAGTTCGCGCGCACCCAGCGCCATCCCAATCCCCGCGGATCAGCGCATGACGCCTGAACGTGCAACCCGCTCTCGCCCGACGCGCCCGCCCGTCACTTCGGGCTGGGCGCGGCCGGCGGCGGGTTCTTGGCGGACGCCTGCCACTGGTGCTCCGGTCGTGCGAGGATGTCCTCGATCACCTTCAGGACGGCCTTGCCCTGCACCTCCTTGCCCTCCTTCATCGCGTGCTCGGCAAGTTCCTTCGCCTGCGGGATCACTTCCTGATAGAAGCGCTCGGCCACCTCATACATGCCGTGCCAGTGGGTGTAGTCCGGCGCCATCATGGACGCGCCGTGCCGGGCGCGACGACCCTCATGGTGCCACAAATAATACCACGACCACTCGATCTCCTCGTCAAACTCAGACTTGGTGATCAACCCCTGCTCGCGCAACGCATTGATGATCTTCAGGCCCGACTTGGCGAACTTCTCATTAAACAACACGACAAGGTCGTCATATTGTTTGTAGAAGCCGTTCACATAATCCGGTGTGTGGCAATGCGAGCAGACCTCTTTCATCCGGTCCCGCTTCTGCATGGCCGTGTCAGTGATGAGCGCGGCGCGTTTTTCCGGATCCGTTTCCTTGACCACGGCATGTTTCTCATCGGTGTCCATGGCCAGGCTGACGGGCGGGCGGTTGGTCCAGGAGATGCGCTGCCCCGGGTCGTGCGTCACCGGCGCCCCGCGACTGTGCGCGGACATGTGACACGTCGCGCAGGTCGGAGCGGCCATGTAGTCCTTGCCCAGCACCCACTCCTTCGAGTCGAGGTTCATGTCGTCTTTCAGGTCGCGGTAGGCCACCCCGTGCTTGGATTCCTCATAAATCTCCTTCTGAGGATGGTCGGGTCCGAGGTGGCACTTGCCGCAGTTCTCCGGCTGGCGGGCGCGCCGCGGAGAAAAGTCGTGACGACTGTGACACGCCGAGCACGAGCCTACCGATCCGTCGAGATTAATGCGGCCAATGCCCGTGTTCGGCCACGTGCCGGGGTGGTATTTCGGTTTGCCCTCGTCGTCGCGGACGATTTTCGCCATCATTTCCGTGTTGGTCGGTTTGCCGTCCGGGCCCGGCTTCAGATCATCGGCGGTGATCTTGCTTCCGTCCGCGGTCTGCAATCCCACTTTGCTGCCGTGGCATTGCTGACAACCCAGAAAAGCGCTGGCGAACCCGTTGACATCAATGATGTCCGGGCGACCCGGCGTAGGCGAATGGGGATTGAAGAAGCCGCGATTGCCTTCCACCGTCTCCGCCAGGAAGTTGTCGAGCGAGGCGAGGATGTTGCCGGCTTTGGCGTGATGGCTGTGCTCGAACTCGTCGGCCTCGTGCGGGTGGCAGCGCGCGCAGTCGCGCGGCGTGACGACGGTGGCGATGTGCTGACCCCAGTGCTGGAAGCCGTCGACGTCGCCCTGCTCCGCCTGATGGCATTCCACGCAGGCCACGCCCTTTTCCGCGTGCGTGCTGCCCTTCCAGTGCGACACCAGGCCCGGCGTCTGCTGGTCATGGCAGGTAATGCACTCGTGGCTGCTCTGCGGCACCATGGTGAGCAGCGTGGACATCGGCATCGCGGTCCGCGCCATGTGCTTCCGCGATTCCATTTCCGCCACCATGATCAGTGCAATGCACAGACCAATGCCAAGGACGAACACGATGATTTTCTTGGTGTTAAGCGACAACGGATGGACTCCTTAGGCCATGGCTTCCCAGACGGTCAGCGTCAGGAACCCCAGGAAAGCGACAATGCCGATATAGACGCCAAGATCCTTCTTTGGGGCGAGTTTCTCCAGAAATGCGTCCACAAAGGGCCAGAGAATCAGCAGGGCGAACATGGCGCCCGTGAGCAGTACGGCCGTGCTCAAGCCCATGAGTTTCAGCAGGCGGAATTGGAAGAAGAAATACCACTCGGGCTTGATGTGCTCCGGCGTGACGAGCGGATTGGCCTTCTCGCCCAGTTCCGCCGGAAAGACCAGCGTCAGCAGGGTCAGCAGAAACAGCAGCAGCGTCCCGATCATGACCTCCGTCAGGATATGATCCGGGAAGAAATTGAACGGCTTGTCTTCGCCCGCGCCTTCCTCGAAGCGCCGATTGCGCGCCATTCCATACACCACGGTCACGGCCAGCACGACCGAAGCGATCGCCCAGCCCAGCGTGTTCGGCACCTCGTGATTGACCAGGTCAAACACCAGCTTGCCGATCGCCAGCAGCGAAAGCAACAGCCAGATCATCAGCCCGTACATATGACCCCGGAAGAGCAGGACCGAAGCCGTCGCGGCTACCGTGCCCGACACGATCCAGAAAATTCGGCTGCTTTCCAGGCTGAGTTGATGCGCAATGACGTTGACGGCCACGGGGTTCCACGCGGCCATGCCCGCGCACCCCAGCGCAATGAGCGCCCCAAGAACGGCGACGAGCTTGACGCCGGGCAGCCGGCTCGCCGGCTTGCGCTGCGCGTCCCCCGGGCGCGGCGCCTGAACAAAGGAAAGCTCGGAGACGCCGTGCAGTCGCAGCATGGTGACGTGCAGCCCGATGAGCACGACCACCACGACCGGAAGAATGCCCACGTGCAAATTGAACATGCGCGTCAGAGTATTGGGACTGACCTCTTCGCCGCCGCGCATGAAATTGGCAATGACGCCGCCGACGAGCGGTATGGCCGACGTCAGCTCCGTGGCTACCGTCATCCCCCAATAGCTGAGCTGCTCAAACACCAGCGAATAGCCGGTGAATCCCAAGGTCACGGTGGAGAGCAGCAGTCCGCAGCCGATGACCCAGTTTAACTGTCGGGGATGTCGAAAGGCGCAGGAAAAATAAACACGGCACATGTGCAGCAGCACCGTGATGATCATCAGGTTCGCCGCCCACTTGTGGATGCTGCGGATGAACCAGCCGTACGGAATCTGCTCGGAGATGTTGCGGACGCTCTCATAGGCGTGGTCGGGCGAGGGCACATAATAAAACGTGAGCATGATGCCGGTGGTCAGTTGGATCAGGAACAAATAGGCCGGCGTGCCGCCCAGGGCGAACCACCAGCGCTTGATGTGCCCCGGCACCGGCTCGTTGGTGACGTCCTGCACGCGACCCCAGTCCAGCGGAAGCATCTGATAGAGCCGCCGCCCGCTGCGAACCGGTCCGTGCCCCTGGGTCAGTTCAGGCGTCATATGTCGCTCCCCAGCGTGACCTCGACGAACACCCAGCCGCGCTTCGCATCAACCGTCAGCGGGTACTCGCGCAAGTTCTTTCCTTCCGCGGCCGGCGGACCGGACAGCGCCACGCCGTTCTTGTCGAAGATCCCGTTATGGCAGGGGCAGACGAACTGTTGCGATCCCGATTCCCAGTGCACGTTGCAACCCAGGTGCGGACAGCGGCTCGAAAGAGCCTTGAAGCCCGCGGCGGGATTCTCAGGGGACTCGGCCGTGCGGGCAATGGCGATGGCGTGACCCTGCGGATCGTGGACCGTCAGGCTGCGGCCCACGGGAATGTCGTTTAAGGTCCCAACAAACAGGCCGGTTTTGCGCGTGCGCCGCAGCGGAACGAGATACTCAAAGAATCGGTACAGTCCATGACCATATCCGGCGATGAGTCCGCCGACCATCGCCACGGTTGCGATGAAGCCGCGGCGTCCGGCGGCGTGCGGTGCCCCGTCTTTTTCCATGCGGAAACTCCCCTGCAACTTGTAGGCCAACAGCGAGGCCCGGAAGTGGCTCAACCTGCCGTGCGAATGTGAACTTGGAACGCGGCCTGACCCGCGCCGCCGCGCTCCGAAGTTCATCGGCTCATTTTGACAGATGTTCCGCCTGAAGCAAGATGGCGGTGGCTTTTTGCAGGGCGTGCTCAACCCCGCGCGTCGCGCCTTCCGGAACGCGCAGGTAGAGAGACGATTCTGGACCGTCGCGGCGCATGCGCGAGACCACGGCGCTGAGGATCGGTTGCTCGCCGTCGGCCAGCGCGCGGAACACGCGGGCGACGTCCTTGCATCCGTGCGGCAGCGCGACCTCCAGCCGCCGCCCCGGCTCCTCCAAACCGAGAATCTGGGCCAGCGCCCGTAACAGATCGAGCGTCGTCAGAATGCCGACCAGTTCAACCGACGGGGCGTTGCCCGTGCCCTGGCGCATCACCGGCAGCGCTCCAAATCGACCGCTCGACAGAACCGACAGCGCATCCTCCAGCGTCGCCTGCGCGTCGATCGTCACCGGATCGGGCGTCATGGCTTCGCTCACCGTGAGCTTCTCGCCCAGCGTGCGATCAAAGCCGATCGCGGAGCGCACGTCCCGATCGCTGATCATGCCCGACAGGCGACTCGCCTCGTCGAGCACCGGGAGATGGTGAATGCGGTGCCGCGCCATCAGGTCGGCCGCCAGCGCCAGCGCCGCCTCCTGGCGGATCGTGTGGGGCGAGGGCGTCATGAGGTCTTCGACAAACACGGCACACCTCTCATTCTGGCTCCCGCGGCGTCACGCCCAGACGACGCGCCAAATCGGCAAGCTGAAAAGGCTTCTCCAACAGAGACTCACGACGGCGCGAAGGGCGGGAGCGAGCCTGATCCGTCACCAGACGAACGATGCGCACGCCGCTGTCCTGCCTCTCGAGGGCAGTCTCCAACTGATCCAGACTGTCCGCCGGCCAGGCGTCTGAGACGACGGCGGCGTTTACATGGGCGCCTTCCGCCACCTCGCACGCCTCCGCTGGGGTCTGCACGATAACCACTTCAAACCAGCGCTGCAGGTAGGAGGCCAGCGACCAGCGCAGCAGCGGCTCCGGCTCGGCAAGCATGAGCTTCGCTCTCGGGCGATCCGCAGGTGCGCCGGCTGGTTCCTCCGACGCTTGCCGGGTTGTAGGTCTCTGACTCACGAGGCACGCTCCGGCGGTTCCCACAGCAAGCCGCGTGCCGCTTGCCGCGCATGTCCAGCGCCTGTCGGCGTTTCGTCCCAGCCCAGTACAATTCAGCAGGGCGTCCCGCCGCCTTCCCTACCCCCCCAGGTTGTGGACAGGCGTCTCCGCATCTGTCCATTCCCGGACGGGATGCAAGCCGCGACCCTTCGACCGAGGCACACCCACGAAGGGTCGAATCGAACCGCAACCGCTTGGGCGAGACTTCTCAGAAGGTGCGCCTAAAGACCCGCGCAGAGTCTTTTCAGGTTCTCTTGAGCTTCCGCCTCAGCCTAAGGCAAGCCTGCGGATGCCGATGTCAGCCCGCCATTCGAGCTGCCTGGACGGCGGTAGAAAACACATAACATAATGTCAGTACATAGGTTATGGGATACAGCCCAGATATCGCCTGCCTCGGGTATCGCTCCCCTCCGCTGGCACAACCTTTGCTCTAAGGCCGGCGTCCGATACTGCCGGAGAGGTCTATTGCGCGCTCCGGCACGCATTCCCGGAGTCGCGTACACAACTTCCGTTCCCAATGACCAAACGAACTACGAGCAGGGACAGCCTGAGAATCGAGCCGGATGCAGGCTTCGAGCATGATGCTGGTGGCCCGGACCGGTCCGCCGCAGACCTGCCGCCCCCCGATTCTCGAAAACGGGAACATGCCAGATTCACCGTTCGCACCTACAATGCGGACGTGGATACAGCGATGCTTGACGAGATGAAGCGGTACGTCGGGTTCACGCCCAGCGACGAGGAGAACCTGCGCCTTTTGCAACCCCATGTCCGGCCACTCGTTTCGGCGGTGGTGGACCGGTTCTACGACGAGCTGTTCCGGCACCAAGCCACGCGGGAGGTTTTCTCCGGCGGTCACGAGCAGGTGGCCCGGCTGAGGGCGACGTTGACCGAATGGCTGGCGGAGCTGTTCGACGGGGTCTATGACGAATCGTACTTGCGGAAGCGTTTCCGGATCGGCGTCATGCACGTGCGGGTGCAGCTTCCCCAGCGGTTCATGTTCCTCGGCATGGAGCTGGTTCGGCAGGAGCTGACCCAGCATTTGCGCAGCAAGAACCTGCCCAGGATCGACGAACTGCTGGAATCGGTGCACCGGATTCTCACGCTCGATCTCGCCATCATGCTGGAGAGCTACAAGGAGAGTTACTCCGACCAGATCCGCCGGCTGGAGCGCACGTCGATGGAAGACCGCCTCACCCGCGCGGAGCGACTGGCGGAGATCGGGCAGCTCGCGGCCTCGCTGGCGCATGAAATCAAGAATCCGTTGGCGGGCATCAGCGGCGCGATTCAGGTCATCGGCGAGCACATGAGCGCCGGCGACCCTCACCGGCCCATCGTGGGAGAGATCCTGCGCCAGATCAACCGGCTCGATGCCACGGTGAAAGACCTGCTGCTTTACGCCCGGCCCCGACCGCCCAAGCTGGTGAACGTCTCGCTGGGGGGGATCGTCGAACGCGTGCTGACGCTCATGAAAGAGGAGCCGGCCATGAACGGTCGCCGCGTCGAATACGCGCGACCGAAGACGGAAGTTCAAGTGCTCGGCGACGACGGACAGCTTGAGCAGGTGCTGCTGAATCTGCTGCTCAACGCCGCGGACGCTTCGCCGCCGGGGCGCGCCATCCACATCGCCATCGAGGCCGACACCCGCTGGTCGCGGCTGACCGTCGTGGATCAAGGCAAGGGCATGTCGCCCGAGATTCTGGCGAAGGCCAACGAGCCGTTCTTCACGACCAAGGCGAAGGGCACCGGGCTGGGGCTGCCGATCTGCCAGCGCATCGTCCAAAGCCACGGCGGAATGTTGCATCTGGAAAGCGCGGTGGGGCGCGGAACCAAGGTCACGCTGGAGCTTCCGGCCGGAGAGGAATGAGGAGGCGGGGAAACGCCGAAACGTCGAAACGTCGAAACGCCGAAACGCCGAAATCAGAACCCCTCACGCAAGTGAGGGGCCTTGCGTGCGAATGGCGAATGGCGAATAGCGAATGCGGAGATCAGAACCCCTCACGCAAGTGAGGGGCCGTTCGTGAGGGATTCGAAACATCGGTGCTGCACGATGAACGACGCGCGACGAACGATGCACGACGCACGATGCCCGACGCACGACTAACGATGAACGACGAACGACGCACGACTAACGATGAACGACAAACGACGCACGATGCCCGATGCACGCTGCACGATGCATGATGCACTTAACCCAAGTTCGTGAGATTGACCATGACGGTCCGAATTCTAATTATCGAAGATGAGCAACTGATCCGCTGGTCCCTGCGCCAGAAGTTCGAGGCGCTGGGATTTCACGTGACGGAAGCCGACTGCGGCGCCAAGGCGCTGGAGGCGCTGGAAGGCGGCATGTTCGACCTCATCATGCTCGACTACCGCCTGCCGGACATGACCGGGCTGGACATCCTCTCGCACATCCGCGAGCGCGATCATGACGTCGTGGTCATCATGATGACGGCCTTCTCCACCATCGAAAGCGCCGTGGACGCCATGAAGATGGGGGCGTACGACTACATCACCAAGCCCTTCGACATGGACCAGCTCCTGCGCAACGTCAACAAGGCGCTGGAGACCACCAAGCTGCGCCGCGAAGTCCGCCAGTACCGCGAGCACATGGAGAACGAGTACGGCGTCTCCCGCATCGTCGGACAGGACGCCTGCATGTTGGAGCTGTTCGACATCATCCAGCGCGTGGCCGGCAGCGGCGCGTCCACCGTCTTCCTCCGCGGCGAATCAGGCACGGGCAAGGATCTCGTCGCGCGCGTCATTCACTACAACTCGGACCGCGCCCCGCGCCCGTTCATGAACATCACCTGCACGGCGCTGTCCGAAAGCCTGCTGGAAAGCGAGCTGTTCGGGCATGAGCGCGGCGCGTTCACCGACGCCAAGTCGCTGAAGAAAGGGCTGTTCGAGCTGTCCGACGGGGGCACGATCTTCCTCGACGAGGTGGGCGACATGCCCGCGGGCCTGCAGGCCAAGCTGCTTCGCTTTCTCGAAGAGCGGACGTTCCGCCGCGTGGGCGGCACGACGGAGATATCCGTGGACGTCCGCGTCATCGCGGCCACCAACCGCGACATCGAAAAGGCCATCGACCTGGGGCAGTTCCGCAGCGACCTGCTGTACCGGCTTAACGTCATCTCGATCCTGCTGCCTCCGCTGCGCGATCGCGGGCAGGACATCCGGCTGCTGACGCAGCATCTCGTCGCGCGATTCACCCGGGAGTTCCGCAAGAACGTCGCCGGCATCGACGAATCCGCCTATCAGAAGCTGGGTTCCTACGCCTGGCCCGGCAACGTGCGCGAGCTGCGCAACGTGCTGGAGCGCGCCGTGCTGCTGAGCCGGGGCGAAACGCTCACGGCCGACGACATCTTCCTCGGCGCCACCCGCGCGGCCGCGACGAACTCGCGCACCGGTTTCGTCCTCCCCGCCGAGGGGCTGGACCTCAAGGAGCTGGAAGGCGACCTGATCCGCCAGGCCATGGACCGCACCAGCAGCAACCAAACCCAGGCCGCCCGCCTGCTCGGTCTTCGCCGCGACGCCTTCCGCTACCGGCTGGAAAAGCTGGGGATGCTGTAGCGCCGGGACTCACGGAAACTGCATCGCAACAGAGCCGCGACCGTAAGGGAGCGGACGGGCAGTCGAGCAGCGAAACCGCTTCCCTACGGGCGCGGCTCTGGCGTACGCGCCAGGCCGTGGTGGATGGAGGAGGTGCGGATCAACCTGCGCCTGATCGCTGGCGCCCAGCGCTCTGAGCGGGTTCGCCGCCGGCTCTGGCATGCGGGCTGGACCGGGCATTTTCTTCCGGCCATTTGCTCAAGCCGGCCCGCGGGGCACGAAGAAGGGGCGCGGCAAGGGCGAAACCCGGCCGCACCCCATGTGCGTACCTCGTCATTTCGCATTAGAGACTGAACGCTACGGGCAAGTGGCACAAAGCTCCTCGCTGTCGAGTCCGAAACTCGCAGAAGAGTTCGCGCTCATCGTGGCGATGCGCGGCTGCGTCCAGAAGCTGCCGTTGAAGGTGGATTTCCAGGTCAACTTGCCCGACGTGCAGAACACCACGCGGGGATTCTCCCCCTGGCCGGCCTCGCAGTGCAGGGTGCCGCTCAGCAGCGTGACCGGTCCCGAGGCGCGGACGCAGCCGCGGGGCGAATCCGTCAGGTTGATCTTCCCGCCGCTGGTCAGATCGACCAGTTTCCAGGCGCAGGCGCCCGTCACTTGCGTGGAGACGTTCAGGATCGCGCTGCCCTCCGCGGTCCACGTGCCCGCGGACGTTCCGGTCTTGGGCGCTTCCTCGAGATTCATGAGCTTCTCGTCGGCCACCACGTAGGCGCGGTTGTCCAGTTCCACGTTGATGACGCCGTAACCGTGCAGCACCAGCGAGCAACTGCGCTGCGTGCAGGGCGTGGCCGAGCTGCCGATCGTCAGGCTGTCGCCGCTGGCGTTTGCCGGGTTGATCTCGGAGAGGCGCTGAAGCAAGATCGTCCCGCCGTTGCCGAGGATGGTGTGGGCTCCCTTGACCTCGATCGTGCCCGCGCCCTCCGCGTCGCCGACGAAGACGTCGCCGTGGATATAGGAGGTCTGCGTGCCGCTGCCGAGGATCAGCGTGCAACCGTGGTTGACGTTCAGCGAGCCGCGCGTGCCGCCGGATACCGTGATCGTCAGCTTGCCGGCTCGCGCGTTCGTGTTGGGGTCATCGACGACCGGCCATACGCTGCCTCCATCAGGGTTGTGGGGGATGGTCGCATGGTGACCACTCGTGGGAACACCTTCGTCCCAGTTGTCTTCATCGAACCAGCTGGTTGTTTCGCCCAGCGCAGTCCACTCCGTCGGTGTGAGCTGCGCGAACGCAGGCCCACCGATACATGCGACGCATACGAGCGCCGCAATCAGAATCGTCAGAACTGTCCTCATGACTGTTTCTCCTTCCGGTCGTCTTCAAGGAGACGCTCCGGTAAAGGCGTTCTGGAATCTGGCATAATCGTCCAGGTCCAGATCGCCGTCGTAGTTGATATCCGAAAAACGATCTTCGCAGAGTCCTTCCGTCCGGACGGGTCGGGTCATGCCTCGAACGAATCGCCTGTGGTCGCGCAGATCGACGTCGCCGTCGAACTCGCTGTCCCCGGTGCGGATGCGCCGCATGAGGAGGATGGCCCCGCGATGCCGGCCGGAAATAATTCCATCCCACTCGCAGGCGACTTCGCCCCAGTTGTTCACGCCCCCTCTTCCAAAAGGCCGCTCGTCCTCCACCAGCCGGTAGCGGTCGATGGCGTCATTCCGAACATCGAACACCCAGGGCTGCCACGCTTCCCGCTGGAAGTCGTAAACCGGCGCATAAACGCGGCCCCTGTCGTTCAGGTTGGGGACGGAGCCGAAGTCCGTGATAATTCGAGTGTCCTCGCCTGACCCAAAGGCAATCTTGACTTGAGAAGCCCATACGACGCATCCTGAGTTCGCAAGCTTTACGCCCTGGTTCTGTTGATCAGGGGCAGGAAGCGACCGATCGCCATCAATTGTCCGCAGGATAACCTCCGAGTGCCATGGATTATCGCAGAACTGCGCCTTGTACCACGCGACGTCGCCCCAATCATTTATGTTCGGATGAACATTGCTCAGCTCGTTATCGAAGGTCAATTGCGTTGTGGTCGACCCATCCCATACAAAGAGGTTTTCCTGTCGCGGACAGCGAATACTTACGCTTCGTGACCAAGTCACGTGCCCAAGGTTGTTGATGCCCCAGCCGTTGAAACCGTTGGGATTTTCCTCCAACACGGTCTCCTCGCCCTGATCGTAGAACACGATTTCAATGGCGTTTCGCTTCCAGACCATCTGCCCATGATTGTTGATGTATGGGAACGTGCCGCCGTCGACTCCGTTTGTGATCTGGGTGATCTCCCCATTCTCATAAACGAAGACCTCCAGGTGCCCTTCGGAATTCTGGACCTGCGCATAGGCAATCTGCCCGCAATCATTGATGTCCGCGTGGGTGCAACTGTAGTCGCTCTCCGCGAACTCGACGATTTCGAACCCCGGCGGCAGGTTGACCTGCGCCGAAGCCGCGTGGACCCAGAGCGTGAATACCACAACCGTTCCCGCGCAAAGCGTCCGCATGATCGAGACCTCCTGAAGTCACTCCGTCAGAGTGGAGCGGAACCCGTCCGTCGAAAAGACTCACGCGAGGGACTAGTTGGTCTCGATCCCGGCGCCATTGTTCATGGTGATGCCGAGCGGGGTATCGCCGCCTTCATTGTAACCGCTGATCACCAGCGAGTCGCAGGTGAGGTTGAAGTTGTCGTTGGCGTTGGCAAGGTCAAACCTCCCGCCGCAGGTGCCCTCGTTCACGGTGATGTTCAGCTCGTCGATCGTGCGGCTGGCGTCGAAGACGACGTAGAAACCACACAGCCCGATCGTGGCGTCGTCCATCGACGTGCACGGATACAGGCACGCGCCCCCGAACCCGCTCCAGTTGTCCGGGTCGTTCCACAGGTCCGATGCGTTGTCGTTGCCCGTCCACGTGAACGCCGCCCGCATCGCCATCGCCGGCTCCACCGCGACGAAACCCGCCGCGGTCGCCACGGGCAACCCCTCCGCCGCGGCTCCCGAGGCCGCGCCGCGCATCAATCCTCCCATCGTGAGCACTCCGACGGCGGCGAGCAACGTCGCCGCCAGCACTCGGTTTTCTACGATTCTACCACGTTTCATGTTCGACCTCCTTGAAAAAAACAGAAAAAGCGCCTCGCGAACCCCGCGAGGCGCCGGCAAGACCTGGGAACCAACCCCGCCACGGAGAAGCCCGGCGCGCGGACGCGGGGATGCGAAACGGCGTTGAGCGGGCGTGCGGGGTTGGGGAAGGGACGATGGATGGCGCAAACCGTGAATGCTGGGGAGACGGGGAGGGCTGCTCAGCGCGCCATCGGCGCAGCAGGCTCTCTCTCTCTCTCTCTCTCTCTCCGCACAGGGAAACAGCCGACGAGAGAGGCAAAACCGTCGCGGCGTATTCGGTCAAGCAGGAGCATGGGCAGCACTCCTTATCAAGACCAAGTTATCGCCTATGCGCCCCGGGGTCAAGGGGGCATCTGCGGAAAATCGCGGGCCGGGCGGGGGACGGAATCGGCGGCGGACTTGAGTCAAGCCGCCGGACGCCGGTCGGGTTTTGCGTCCGCGACCGTCAAAGGTACAGTACCGGCGTTTGGGTGGGGTGCGGTGCGACTCCCAAGCACGCCCGACAAGCGATAGGGTTACATAAGTCCTTCATTGACAAGAGCCGGAGTGGCGGAATTGGCAGACGCGCGGGATTCAAAATCCCGTTCTGGCAACAGAGTGTGGGTTCAATTCCCACCTCCGGCATTCTCTCCCCAGCCTCATGCACAGCGCCGCTTATCATGAGGCACTGCGCTGTGCATC
>CAZGJA010000115.1:0-13488 GCA_964526695.1 uncultured Phycisphaeraceae bacterium | reverse complement strand
CCGAACATGCTGGGAAACGGTTTTGAAAGGGTCGCTCGAACATGCGGCTCTGCAAAAACTCCTGACCCGATTGCGTCTGACGCTGTTGGATTACCTCAGCCGGGCTGCCTGACACCCGGAAAAAAGGGCAAAAGTCCAGGTCAAAGCGGTTGTGTTCGTCGGGTGGCACGGGTCCGCAGCAGCGGACCCGTGAGCTGCGCGACAGTGGATCTCCGTTTGGGGACACGCGGTCTCGCGCAGCGAGGCCGTGGCGCTCGCGAATGTGCGTATGCTGACCGGCGGTTTGTTGCGGGAGGCGGAACTCGTCATTCCGGCATAGGAGTAAGTCCAGTCTCGTCGCGGAGCGACGAACTACCCCCAATCCCGTCATTCTCGCGCAGGCGGGAATCCAGCAGCCTGACGCTGCGCCTGGAACCCCCGCCTGCGCGGGGGTGACGAAGCGCGTGCCCACTTCCGAATTTTGTCACAGGCGATGAGCAACCACGGCCTGGCGGGTACGCCAGACCGTGCCACCCACGCGACATCCCGCACTGCGGAACTCGCGCCGCGCGCCGCCTGCCCGGGCGGCTGCACCGATGAACTCGCCCCGTTTGCCACCCACCCGGCGGGCTGCCCCGTTGACCTTGCCCCGTACGCGTTTGCCCGTACAACAGGCCGACATGATGCCGCCTTTGGGTGTGTGCTCGTGGTCGCTGAAACCCACGTCCGCAGCGGACTTGGCGGACAAGGTCCGATCCGCCGGCGTTTCGTTGCTCCAGCTTGCGATGGACCCCATTCGTAGCGGTGAATGGACGCTTACGGCGACGGTCACCGCGATGCAGAAGGCCGGGCTGAAGCTGGTCTCCGGCATGATGGCCATGCGCGGCGAGGATTACACCTCGCTTGAGTCCATCCGTCGCACCGGCGGCGTGCGGCTGGACGAACATTGGGATGACAACCTCCGCGCGGCCTGCGAAAACGCCGCCCTCGCGGCGAGCCTGCAAATCCCGCTGGTCACGTTTCACGCCGGGTTCCTGCCTCACGATCGCTGGGATCCCATCCGCGAGCGCATGATCGACCGCCTGCGGCGCATCGTGGACGCGTTCGCCGCGCGCGGCATCCGCGTGGGTTTCGAGACGGGCCAGGAAACGGCCGAGACGCTGCTGGACGTGCTCGACGAGATCGCCTGCCCCACGCTCGGCGTGAACTTCGACCCGGCCAACATGATCCTCTACGGCATGGGCGACCCGGTTTCCGCCCTGCAACAACTCGCGCCGCGCGTCGTTGGGGTTCATGTCAAGGACGCACGACCTTCGCCGACGCCGGGCACGTGGGGCGAGGAGACGCGGTTCGGCGACGGCGCCGTGGACTGGCCGGCGTTTTTTGACGTGCTGCAACGGGAGCGCGTGCGCGGCGACTGGGTGATCGAGCGCGAATCGGGCGACGATCGCGTCGCCGATGTCCGTCAAGCCGTGCGGCAAGTGCAGCGCCTTCTGCAGATCGAGAAGAATCCACGGCCTTCGGAGTCGCGGTCATGAACGCGCCGGCGACGCTGGGCATCGGCGTGATCGGACTGGGCTTCATGGGCCGCACGCACGTGCAGGCGTATGCCCACGCCGCGGCCGCGGGGCTGGCGTGCCGGCTGGTGGCCGTGTGCGATCGGGATCCGGCCAGCCGCGAAGGACGGGCGAAAGTCGCGGGCAACCTCGCCACCGGCGCGACCGAAGCGAGGCTGTTCGATCCCGCGACGGTGCGCTCGTATGCGGAGGCGGACGAGCTGCTGCGCGACGCGGACGTCCACGCGGTGAGCATCTGCACGCACACGCCGACGCACGTCGAGCTGGCGCTGGCGGCCCTGGACGCGGGCAAGCACGTGCTCGTGGAAAAGCCGGTGGCGCTGCGCAGCTCGGAGGTTCAGCGGCTGGCGCGCGCGGCGCGCGGCGCTGGGCGCGTCGTCATGCCGGCGATGTGCATGCGCTTCTGGCCGGGGTGGACCTGGCTAAAGGAGGCGATCGACTCGCGAGCCTATGGGCGCCTGCTTAGCGCCGTGTTTCGCCGACTGGGCAGCGCGCCGAACTGGGCGCCGGAGTTTTACGAAAAGCCCGAGCAGACGGGCGGCGTGCTGTTCGACATGCACCTGCACGATGCGGATTTCATCCGTTGGTGCCTGGGCGAGCCGGACGCCGTATGCGCCGCGGGCGACCCGGATCATCTGACGACGCTTTATCGCTTTGCTCGCGGCCCTGAGCATGTGGTCGCGGAAGCGGGCTGGCGACATGCTGCGGGATTCGGGTTCAAGATGACGTACGTTGTCCGATTTGAGCTGGCCACGGCGGAGTTTGACATCGCCCGCGAATCGCCGCTCGTCCTGCACCACGAGGGGCGCAGCACGAGCGTGGATTTGCCGAATGAAACGGGCTACGAGGGCGAGGTGCGGCATTTCGTGGCGTGCGTCACGCTGGGCGAGGCTGCGACGCGCTCCACGCTGGACGATGCCCTCGGCGTCACGCGGATGCTTGAGGCGGAGCGCGAAAGCCTGCAAACTGGTCGGTGGGTCGCCATCCCGCAATGAGTGGCGCTCGCTTCCGCCCAAGCGGGGCGATCAACAAGGACGGCTTGGATGACTTTGAATCCGCGGCATTCACTGAGGTTGGTTGCCCTGATGCTGGCCGTGGGGTCGATTCCCATCGCCGTCACGACGGTTCCGGCTGCCGCGGGGCTTCCCGTTGACGTCAGGGTTCACCCGGATCCAGTGAATTCAGGCACAGCGTCCGCGCGCAACCTCATCCTCATCACCATCGACACGCTCCGCGCGGACCGCCTCTCCGCCTACGGTTATCGTCGCCCCACCTCGCCGAACATCGACCGCTTCATGGCCCGCGGCGTGCGCTTTGAGTGGGCGTTTTCCTCCGCGTCCTACACCGCGCCCTCGCACATCACGCTGATGACCGGGCTGTATCCGAGCTTCACGTCGGTCATGCTCGACAACGGGCGCTTCTTCAAGCTGTCCGGCAAGACCACCACGCTCGCCGAGTTGTGCCGCGAGAGGGGGATGCGTACCGCGGCCGTCGTGAGTAACCCGACGCTCAATCGCCGCCTCGGCCTGCATCAGGGTTTCCCCATCTACTCCGATCTTCAGTTCGACCGCGCCCACGAGCGCTATCTGCCCAAGGACGCCGCCATCACCACGCAGGAAGCGATCGAAATCCTCGACCAGATCCACGACGCCCCGTTCTTCATGTGGATTCACTATCAGGATCCGCACGGGCCTTACGCCCCGCCCGCCGAGCTACAGACCTTCGGCGAAGCGCCCCTCCCCGGCGACCGGGACACGCTCCTCGACGTCGGCACGGACACGTCCGGGTACAAGTCGATTCCCACGTATCAGGTCGTGGACGCCGAGCGGGCCGTGTCGCAGTACTCGCTGCGATACGACAACGAGATTCTGTACCTCGACCGCCAGATTCAGGCGCTCTTCGACCGCTTCGAGAAGCTCCGCCTGTACGACAACACGATGATCGTGTTCACGTCGGATCACGGCGAGGCCTTCTCCGAGGATCAGTTCTATTTCGCGCATTCGCATTCAGTGGGGCTGGACCAGGTTCACGTGCCGTTGGTGGTCGTCGGCGCGGGTTGCCGCGCGAGCGGCGTGGTGAAGGCGCCGGTCGGCGCGGTCGATGTCTTCGCCACGATGACCGAGGCGCTGGGTCTGCAAGGGGGGCCGAAGGCGACGGGGCGATCGCTGGCGGCCGTGCTCCACGGCGAATCCGCGCTTCCCGAAAAACCCGTCTTCTGCGAGTCGTTCTCCCAGCGCGGCATCGTGATGAATGGGCTGTACTACCGCACGGATCGCCGTCCGCCGGAAAGCCCGATCTGGAAAGTCAGCCCGACGAGCAACGGCAAGCACCTGCCGCTGGGTCCGCAATTGGTCCGCCTTGCGGACGGCAAGGCGATGAACGTGTCCGAGGGCGCGACCCTGTCGGCGGAGCTGGACGCGTTTGCGGTCGCGGCGGAGGAGGCCATCCGCACGACGTTTGACGAACTGATCCGCCGCGTGCGGGAGGACCGCACGATCGCGGAGAACAACGGGCTGGTGTTCTTCCGCGATCAGCTTGGGTACGCCTTCGATCTGAAAGACCTCGAACCGGTGAAGGTCGAGGAGCTTTCGGCGGAAGAAAAGGCGCAGCGCCGCGCGCTCAAGAGCCTGGGCTACGCCGAGGAGCAGGAGCCGTCCCCGGGCAAGGGCGCGCCGACCGGCAAGGACTCTCCGCCGCCCAAGGATGAATCCGCTGCCGGCAGCAAGGAGCCGAAGCCTTGAGCGGCTCGCTCGGATCCAATATGCGCCGCGGCGCGCGAGCCGCAACGCTCGCCTCGGCGGCCTTGGTGCTCGCCTCATGCTCGGACGGCGGGCTCGACTTCGGCGCCTGGACGCACACGGGTGATGAACCGGGGCGCATTCTGCTGAACTGCGCGGTTCATGAGCAGATCGCCCTTGACGTGAAGGTGCAAGGTCGCGGCACGGTCGAACGCTCGGACGCCGCACTCATGCTCGACGCGCGCTCCTGCCACGACGCCGGCGAGACCGTGGAATTGCAGGCCGTGGCGGATGCGGGCTGGATGTTCGCCGGCTTCACCGGCGACGCGGCGTCGCTCTTTCCCGACCTCTCAGTTCAACTCGAAGGGGATTTCCGCGTCACCGCCACGTTTCAGCGTATTCGCAACAGCGCGCTGCCGCAGATGCTCGCCCCCTTCCCGGCCGGCACCAGCGCGGTCGTGCTGCAGGGACCGTTCGGACCATACACGCACGGCGACGTGTACGCGTGGGATTTCAGGATGCCGGTGGGCACGTCCGTGCTGGCGGCGCGGAGCGGCGTCGTCGTCGATCTGCGCGAGGATCAGCCCAGCCATCTTCCTGACGACCCGGTGATGGAAGGTCCGGCCAACTTCGTCATGCTGGATCACGGGGACGGGCTGCTGACGCGCTATGTGCACCTTGACGAAATGGGCGTGCTCGTCGAGATCGGCGACGCGGTCGTGCTGGGGCAGGTGATCGCCGTCAGCGGCAATTCGGGCCTGTCGTTCGAGCCGCACCTGCACTTCGAGACGCGCAGCGCCAACGGATCGCCGCGAGCGTCGGGCTTCGCCGAATCGCCGCGCCCCGACGGCGTCGCGGAAGAGGGCGACGTGCTTCGGTCGCGCAATCGCGCGATCGCGCAGACGGTCCTCGATAAGCTGACCGTCAGGGAGAGGCTCACCGGAGAGTGGAGCGGCGGCGAGCGGCCCGCCACGACCGAGATCGCGGGAACAACCGTCCGATGAACGACTCCCTGCGAGCGCTGTTGCACGAGGTTCTGGACTACGCGGGTCTGTTCCCGCCGGCGAAGCTGCCCTTGCCCGAGGCGCTGCGCAATTACGCGGCGTATCTTCGTGGTCCGCACGCGTGGATGCTCGCGCGATTCGTCTGCCCCGCGTCGCGTTTCGCCGAGGTCGATGCGCTGTACGTCCATCTCGCACAGGCCGATGAGCCGGTGTGGCGTTTCTCGGGCCTGGGGCGCGGCGGCGAGACGGCGCGCGAATTCCTCGCCGGGTTCAGCGCCGACCTCCAGGCCGCCGGCGAACTGCATCATCGCCTCCCCGGTCGCATCGTCATGGACGTCCTGGAGACCCGGCTACCGCCAGTCGTCGTCGCCGCCGGCGCGGATGAACTGCGGCAGTGCCTCCAATCGGCCGCAACGGCGTGGATCGAATTCCCCGCGCCGCCCGCTCGACCGGCTTCCTCGCTCTTCTTGGAGGTTCCCTTCTCCGCCGACTGGCGGCGCGAGGTGGGCAGCGTCATTCGTCAGGCGTCCGCCGTGCGGACGACGCATCCGATGCTCGCCCTGAAAATCCGCACGGGCGGCGTCGAGGCGCGTCAGATTCCCCCCGTCGAGCAGGTTGCGTTTTTCATCGCCGCCTGCCGCGACGCCGGCATCCCCTTCAAGGCCACCGCGGGGCTGCACCATCCGTTGCGTCACGAGTCACGCGAAGTCGGCGCAAAGATGCACGGCTTCCTCAACGTCTTCGCGGCCGCCGCGCTCGCCCGCAGCGCGAACCTCGCTGAGCCTGAAATCGCCGCGTTGCTGGAGCGTGAGGAGTCCCGCGAGTTCTCGCTGACCGCGGACGCGCTGCGCTGCGGCGGACGAGCGATCGGCCTTGACGACATCCGCGCGGCGCGCGGGCAGCTCGCCATCTCCTTCGGCAGTTGCAGCCTGATGGAACCGATCGAAGACCTGCGCGGTCTCGGTCTGCTCTGATGCACGGCTTGGCGATGCCGACCTTCGATGGCGACCGACGGCGCAGGCAACTGTCCGCTCCGAACCCGTAGCGCAAGCGAGGGTATGACGGGTCGGTGGTCCGATGAGGGGAGGCAGCCGGTGCGAGCGTCTGCCGGGCGAGCGTCTGCCGGGCGCGAGTGTCTGCCGGCGCAAGGGTCTGCCGGTGCGACGATCCGCCAGCCACTCGGCTGACAGCCGTCGCGCCCTCGCTTGCGCTACGGGTTCTGAATGAGGGCGCGAGCCAATGAATCCCCGCGCGGCCGTTGAATCCTCTCGCCGCCCGCCGTATAAGCCGACGCGATGAATCCCGCCAAGACATCGCCGCTGCGCTCATGGATCGACGTGCCGCCCGACCACGACTTCTCCCTCGCGAACCTGCCCTACGGCGTCTTCGAGGACGACCGCCCGGCGCGCGTCGGCGTCGCCATCGGCGATTTCGTGTTCGACCTCAAGGCCGCGCACGACGCCGGCCTGTTCGACGGCACGGTCGTCGCGCATGAGAACATCTTCGCGCGCGGCAGCCTCAATGCGTTCATGGCGCTGGGGCGGCACGCATGGAGCGACGTGCGGCACTGGCTGACGAACCTGCTCTCCGCCGACAACCCCACGCTCCGCGACGACGCCCCCCTGCGCCGGCGACTGCTCATCCCGCAAGCGCAAGTGCGCATGAAGCTGCCCGTCGAGATCGGCGATTTCACCGATTTCTACGCCTCGAAAAACCACGCCACCAACGTCGGCAGCATGTTTCGCGATCCGGCCAACCCCCTTACGCCCAACTGGGTGCACATGCCCATCGGCTACCACGGACGCGCCGGCTCGGTGTTCGTCTCCGGCGTGGATGTGCGTCGCCCGTGCGGTCAGACCAAGGCCGACGACGCGCCCGCGCCGACGTTCGGTCCGACGCGCGCGCTCGATTACGAGCTGGAGCTGGGCTTCTTCGTCGGCACGGGCAACGAGCCGGGGCAGCCGATTCCCATCGACCGGGCGGCCGACCACATCTTCGGCGTGGTGCTCCTCAATGACTGGAGCGCGCGCGACATCCAGCGGTGGGAATACGTGCCGCTAGGCCCGTTCCTGGGCAAGTCGTTCGGCACGTCGATCAGCCCGTGGGTGGTGCCGCTGGACGCGTTGGCGCCGTTCCGCGTGGAGGGCCCGGCGCAGTCACCGCTGCCGCTGCCGCATCTTCACGGCGACCATCCCTGGGCGCTGGACATCGAGCTGGAGGTTTTTCTGAAGTCCTCCGCGATGCGCGAGCCGGCGCGCGTCAGCCGCGTCAACTTCCGCACCATGTACTGGACGCTCGTGCAGATGCTGGCGCACCACACCAGCAACGGCACGCCCATGCGCACCGGTGACCTGTGCGGCACCGGCACGATTTCCGGTGAAACCGAGGATTCTCGCGGCTGTCTCCTTGAACTCTCATGGAAAGGGACGAAGCCCGTGCATCTGCCGGGCGGCGAAGTGCGTAGCTTTCTGCAGGACGGCGACACGGTCGTGATGCGCGGCGGCTGTCAGGGCGACGGCACTCGCGTGGGGTTTGGCGAAGTGAGCGCCAAGGTGCTGCCCGCGCTGGGCGACTGACGGCGGATGCAACCATGAACATCGGGAAAGTGATCGGGCTGGCCATCAAGACCGGACGCGGCGCGCCGATGCGCGAAGTCCCCCAGGTCGAAGCGATCGAAGGCGCGGGCCTTTCCGGCGATGTTCCGCCGCAGCCGCATCGCGGCGTCACGCTGCTCGCCTCGGGTCATTGGTCGCAGGTCTGCCGCGAGCTTTCCGCACAGATCCCCTGGCACACGCGCCGTGCCAATGTCTTCATTGATTGCAAGGAACTCGGCAGTCTCATCGGGCGCTCGCTCCAACTTGGCGAAGTGGAGATCGAAGTCCTCGGCGAAACCCGGCCCTGCGGCATGATGGACGATCTGCACGCCGGACTGCGCGCGGCGCTGGTGCCCGACTGCCGCGCGGGCGTGCACGGCCGCATCCTCCGCGGCGGCGCGATCCGCGTGGGTGACAGCGTTGTGACACTCGACGGTTGCCGCGCGAGTGAAGCATCCGGGTTGCCGGCGCGAACCTGAGCAGAACCGCAGGAGCGTTGGCGCGCAGCCAAGCCGCAGGTCCAAGCCCGGACGCTCTTCACGAAATCCGCCATGAGCACCGGTCTGCTTATCCGCTGGAGCAGGGTCGAATTCAGCCGGGCGGCGCCATGAGGGTTGGACTGGGCGGCCGAGCCCTTCTCCCTCCGCCGTCCGGCACAGCCTCGCGAAAGGGCGCACGGGACGCCGAGGGCGGAAGAACGCCCGGGCCAAAGCCTTGCGGCTCGGATATGGGGTTTTTGCGACTCCACTCCATTATCGCCTTGGCGCGATCACTCGACGCGTGCAAGCCCGCCGTGAGCGTCCATGCTGGCACGCGGAATGCAGCCCGTTCATCCGTGCGGACGGCAGGCGCAGGTCGGCGCGGTTTGGGGTTCTGACCGGGCGCGGCAACGGGTGTCCGATCCTGCGCCGGTTCGGCGCAAAGCGGAGGGTACGCGCGCTGCCAGCGTGTTCCATGCGCGTTCCGTGTACGGCCCATGCGCGCACCATGCGCTGCCCATGCGGGGTGCATGCACGGTCCATACACAAGTTCGTTCGGCCAACCAACATTGAGGAGTTCACATCATGGTTGCGGTTGCGGACAAGAAGGCGGACCTCGCCGGTCCGGGAGTTGGAACGTATCCCGAAGTTGAGAAGTCGCTTCCCAAAGACTACGTCGCGCTGCTGACGCCGAAGGAGACGCAGCGGGCCATCTTCGCGGCGAAGGACTACATCGAGGAGCATCTCTGCAAAGAGCTGGAACTGATGCGCGTGACCGTGCCGCTGATTGTCAGTGAGGAGAGCGGCGTCAACGACTATCTCGACCGCGACGGCTCACGCACGCCGATCAGCTTCCCCTGCGGGCTGGGGCTGGACAAGCCCATCCGGGCGCAGGTCGTGCAGGCCGCGACGAAGTGGAAACGCCTCGCCCTGCGCTACTTCGACTGCAACATCGGCGAAGGCATCCTCACGGACATGCGGGCGGTGCGGAAGGACTACTTCCTCGACCACGATCACAGCGCGTACGTGGACCAGTGGGACTGGGAGCGCGTCATGACCGCGGACCAGCGGAACCTGAAGTTCCTCACCGACGTCGTTGAGAAGATCTGGGAAGTGCTCAAGGGCGCGGAACGCAAGGTCATGCACATGTTCCCGCAGCTCAAGACGGACAAGTATCCGACGCTGCCGCGCAAGCTGAAGTTCATCCACGCGGAGGAAATCCTCGATCGCTTCCCCGATCTGCCGCGCAAGGCGCGCGAGACGGCCATCCTGCAGGACTTCCCCGCGGTGTTCATCTACGGCATCGGGTACACGCTGGCGGACGGCTACCCGCACGAGATGCGCGCGGCCGACTACGACGACTGGGTGACGGAGACGCGCTCGGCCGAGGGTCGCCCGATGCACGGACTCAACGGCGACATCCTCGTGTGGAACCCGGTGACGCAGCGGAGGCACGAGCTGACAAGCATGGGCATCCGCGTGACGGCCGAGACGCTTCGCAAGCAGCTCGATCTCACGAAGCAGACGGACTTCCTCAAGCTGCCGTATCACCAGGCCATTCTGAAAGGGGAGATTCCTCTGTCGATCGGCGGCGGGATCGGGCAGTCGCGGACGTTCATGTACCTGCTGCGCAAGGCGCACCTCGGCGAGGTCAGCGTGACGGTGTGGCCGAAGGTACTGAAGGACATGGGCCATAAGCGCGGGATTCACGTGCTGGAGTGCTGAGGGGCGAGCTGCCGCGCGGGGCGGGGTCCGTGATAGGATTGGCGGCCCCAGCGGGGCCGAGGGTTATAGCCACGGGTGAAGCGAAGACCGTCAGGTCGGAGCGGAACCCGTGGTGACGAAACACGTCGTGTCGCTACCCCGGAAGGGGTCGAGGGAGGCTGCATCGCGGCTTCGTCGTCGCGCGGGTCTCCTCCGCCCCTCGCGGGGCGGACTCTCCCACACAACCTGACCACCACGGGTTCCGGTCGCTGAGGCGACCTCCACCCGTGGCTACACTCCGGCGCCCCTGTCGGGGCAAAACCAGTCTGCCAATGCTGTCACGGACTGCGCGGGCCGTTGCAGGCGACGCCTGCTTGCAGGAGCCTGCTGCTGAGCCGTACACTTTCCTCGCCGGGGCGCCTCAGGGCGGCTCCGGAACGGCAAGTGAAACGTGGGGCCTGCCCGGCGGATTCCGTCATGGCGAAAGCAGCATCGTCGAATTCAATGAGGAAGCGCGGCGCGGTACCGGCGAGGTCCGCAGGGAAGCCGGCGCCGCCGGCCAAGGTGTCGGCCGAGTTGGCGAAGCGATTCCGGCTGAACGGTTACGTTCGGCGGCCCGATGCGCATCTTCGCGCGGAAGCGCCCGACACTTACAAGAAGGGCTATGAGATTCGGCTGGTGGCCGACTCTCAGGTTGAACTGCGGGAAGTTCGCCGCCTGCTTCGCGCCGCCGGGTTCGAGCCAGGTCGTCCGTTTGCCAAGTCCAACCAGTGGCGGCAGCCCGTTTATGGTCGCCTGGCGGTTACGCGATTTCTGCAACTTGTCGGAGAAAAGCCGCCGACGAAGCGCGCGGGAATGAAGTCCAAGGCGCGTCGCCGGTTGGCGGAGGATGCGTGACGGGCATTCAACGCTGGAGGCGCGGCGTGTCGCCGCGCTGCGGGCGATCAGCTCTGCGGGATTTCGAAGCCGACGATGGAAATGTCGTCGCGCGGAGCGAGCGAGCCGTGGTCGTCGTCGAGGAGGGCGTCGATCTCGGCGATCATGCGGTTGAGGGGCTGGTGCCCGAGCGCCTCGAAGCGTTTCATGTACGCCCGCGTGTCGAGCTTGGCGGAGCGGTCCGCTTCCTGGAAGACCATCTCGAAACCGTCGGTGTACAGCAGCACTTTGTCGCCGGGGCGCAGTTGCACTTCGGCCGAGGGGAACTGCTCATCCGCGAAGAGTCCCAGCAGACCGCCGGGCGACTTAAGCTCCGTGACGTGCCCGTCGGTGCTGAACAGCAGGGGATATGGATGCCCCGCCCGCGCGTACTTCAACCTGAACGTCTTGGTGTTCAGCAGCGCGTAGCAGGCGGTGACGAACTGCGCGTTGGGCAACGTCTGTGCGGCGAGCGCTTCGTTGAGAATGCCCAGCGTCTGCGTGGGATCCAGCACTTCATAACTGCCCCCGACAATGCGCTTGGGGACGATCGCCTGCTTGATGAAGATGGTCAGCAGGCTGGCAGCCATGCCGTGCCCGACGGCGTCCGCGACGTAGCAGCCGACGTGCGACTCATCGACGCGGAAGATGTCGTAGATGTCGCCGGAGACCCACGAGGCGGGGCGGTAGATGGTCTTGAACGTCACGCCGTCGAGCGGTTCGGTGAGCTTGGGGAGGAAGTCCCGCTGCAGGCGCGATGCGAGGCGCATCTCCTGGTCCACCTCGCTGAAGTGATCGTTGAGCCGCTTACCGAGGCGCTGCATGTGCTCCAGCTCGGTCTCGATCTGGCGCAGGTGGCGGTGATAGCGCGTGACCGTCGAGAGGCGCGACAGTAGATCTTCACCGGCGCAGGCGCGCGGCGCGAAGTCGATCAGCGTGGAGTCGGGCGCCTGACGACGATGGTGATCGTCCACCAGCATGACGGTGGCGACCCGCCCCGCTTCCAGCATCCGGTACAACCCGCCTTCGACATCGTCCCCGCTGCTCGCGGACGCGGGAGTTGCGTCGCGGGAGGCTCGCTCGGTGACCAGCACGGCGTCGATCCCCCCGCCGGCGAGCTGCTGCGTGGCGGATTCATAATTCCCGGCAAGGCACACGTCCCAGCCGTGTTCGCGGAGCAGTTGAGGGGTCGAGGGGGGCAGACCGTCCTGGGGATTCACCACGAGCACGCGCATCTTCTGCACCCGATCCTGAAAGAAAGGCGATCAGAGGGTGCATCGTCGGCCTAGGGGGATTCCTTGAGAACGTCGTCCGGGATATCGACGAGGTCGCCCGACGCGATATGCAGGGATTTGAAGAGCTGCGCCTTCACCTCCAGCGCATATCGCGCCGGGCGCTCGGAAGGATAAGTGCTTTCGTCCAGCGGCTTCATGGTGTGCGTCTTAACGATGGTTTTATCGGTATTGATGTAGGCGATGTCCAGGGCGGTTATGGTGTTCTTCATCCAGAAGCCCAGCGGCTTTTGCTGCTCGAACAGGAAGAGCATCCCGCGGTGGACTCCTTCCGGCGTGTCCCCGAGCTGCTCGGCGGTGACGAACATCAAGCCTTTCTCGCGCTCCGCCTCGGTGCGGGCGATCCAGACTTCGAACACTTCACCCTTGATGGTGATGCGCGCTTTTTGCATTTTGGTCAGATCGTTCCCCTGTGTGGGCGAGCAGGCGCCGATGCCGCCGAGAATCAGCAGCAGCAGCCCTCGCAGCGCCCGGGCGGGAAATCGCGTGCCGAGGCGCGGGCTTTCGTCTGCCTTGCGTGCAAGCACTGGGTCATTCTCCTTCCGGCGCGTCTTCCCGTGTCGGCGCGCCAGCTTGCTGAGACGGCGGCTCGTTACGGTCGCGCCGCCGCAGGGTCAGGCGTTCATCCACGTAGCGCTTCAGCGTATGCCGCACGTCCTTGAATGCAAGCACGACGAGCCACATGACCAAACCCAGCAGCACCGCCCAGAAGGCCAGAAACGCCCGGGGCGACTCCAGCGGCTTCATCAAGTTCGCCCCGAGGAGGAACATGAGCGCCGTCACGGCGCAGATGCCCGCGCCCAGGCGCCGCCACGGCCGCTCGCCGCCGCCCGCACCCTCCAGCGGGACGCCGAACCACCGCGGATTGACCGCGTAGATCGCTGCGGCCGCCCCGGACAGCCCGATCAGGATGGACAGCAGTTCTTTCATGAACTTCCCGGCGCCGCGGACGCACGGCGCACGTATCGCACGCGCGGCCCACACAGCGGACGCGCTGCTCGCGCAGCGGACGCGCGGCTCGCGCCGCGCACGCCATCGGCGCGCCGCCTGTCCCTATTGTACTGCCTTGTTGAAACTGCAGCATATTCGCAACAGAGGGGGGCGGGCCTCTGGCCCGCCGAAACGGATGGGGTGCGGGCCTCTGGCCCGCCCGCGGGCGCGGGCGCCCGCGCCGCCGCGGCGCCGGCCCGCGCGCCCGCGCGCCCC
>CAZGJA010000114.1:0-3124 GCA_964526695.1 uncultured Phycisphaeraceae bacterium | reverse complement strand
TACATCCCGTCGAGCCCCCCACTTGCGTGGGGGGTTCCGTCAGAGCACCGGGCGCAAGCCCGGTGACGCGCAGGCCCCCCACTTGCGTGGGGGGTTCCGACGCAACGATCGATCCGCCCCGTCACGGTTCTTTGTGCGAATACACAACACGTCCGCCCACGACGGTCATCCATGCGTGGATCGAGGCGATGCGCTGCGGCGGAATCGTCAGCAGGTCTTCCGAAAGGACGACCAAGTCCGCGAGTTTTCCCGGGCGAAGCGTGCCGAGTTTCGTCTCCATGTGGGACGCCCAGGCCGGCGACCGCGTGTACGCGACCAGCGCCTCGCGCACGGTGATGGCGTTCTGCGCCTGCCAGACCTCGCCCGCCAGCGTCCGCGAATTCACGGCCGCGTCCATGCCCGCGAAGGGGTCGGCCGTCACCACGGGCCAGTCGCTGCCGAACGCCACGACGGCGCCGGCGTCCAGCAGCGGGCGGAATGCATACGAGCCGGCCAGCCTCGCTTTTCCCAGCGCCTTCTCGGCATAGCGTCCGTCATCGGCCTTGTGAAACGGCTGCATGGACGCCACCACGCCCAGCGCGGCGAAGCGCGGAATATCGGTCGCAAGAAGGTGCTGGGCATGTTCCACGCGGTGACGTGCGTCGTGCGGGCCTTTCGTACGCGCCGCGGCCTCGTACGCGTCGAGAATCAGATGGTTCGCCTCGTCGCCGATCGCGTGTACGGCCAGTTGCAGACCGCGTGCGTCAGCCAGCGCGACGCGCTCGTTCAGTTCCGCCGGCGGATCGGCGAAATCGGTGAGCTGGCCTTTGGGGTACTTCGCGTCGGGCGCTGCGTCCACGAATGGCTCGCGCATGTAAGCGTTGCGACTGCCCAGGGAGCCGTCCATGTAGCCCTTCAAGCCGGCGAGCCGAAGCATGTCGTCGCGGACCGGGAACGCGGCGAAATGCCTCCTCCCTCCGCGGAAACCGTCAGTGGTGAGGAAGGCGTGAATGCGCACGGTCAGCAACCCTTCCTGGAGCGCCTGCTGGAAGATCGCAAGATGCTCCGGCTCGCACATGTCGTGCACGCCGGTGATCCCCAGGGTGTTCAGGTGCCTCATCGCGCGCCGCAGCGCCTCGTGCAGCTCGGTTTGCGTGCTCGCCGGAATGTGCCGCGACACGAGGTCCATCGCCGCGTCCTTGAGGATGCCGGTCGGCTCGCCGGTGGCGGGATCGCGCTGAATCTCGCCACCCTTGGGATCGGGCGGGCCTGACGCGGTGATGCCGGCGAGCTTCAGCGCCGCCGAGTTGACCAGCGCCTGATGCCCGTCCATGCGCTGCAGGAACACCGGCACGTCGCCGGTGACGGGATCGAGCCAGGCGCGCGTCGGAGGCTGCGGCGATTTCCAGCTTTCGACGCTCCAGCGCCCGCCGCGAATCCACTCGCCCCGCTTCTTCCGCTTCGCCTCCTCGGCAACGGCGCGAATGAAAGCGTCCTTGTCCGCCACGTCGCGGAGATTGAGCTGCGCGAGCATCAAGCCGCCGCTGATGATGTGCGTGTGGCTGTCGGCCAGGCCGGGGATGAGGCGCCGCCCGCCCGCGTCGATGATCCTCGTCTGATCGCCCGCAAGCGCCAGCACGGCGTCATTGTCGCCCAGCGCCAGGATGACGCCTCCGCCCGCGGCCAGCGCAACCGGCTCCGCGGCATCCGCTTCACCCGTCCAGATGCGGGCGTTGAGGATGACGAGGTCCGGCGGCTTCGGCTGCGGCGACGCGGCAGCCAGCGCAAAACTCAAGCATGTTACGGCGATCGTCATGGCCCACGGCTCCTTCCCGAGTGTGCTGCGCAGTCTAATTTGAGCGGAGCATCGGTCCAGCGCCGGCTCATTTGAACGCCGGTCAAAGGTCTAAGGGGGGATCTCTGCATCACCCGAACGTGATCGGATGAAACTCGCCACATCCTCATGAGCAGCGCTGCCACCACCAAGCGGAGACTCGGTTCATTCCTTCGGGATGCTCTCAACCCCCGAGGTAGGCCTTTCGCACTTCGTCGCGCTGCGCGAGATCGCCGGCCTTGCCTTCGAGCGCGATCTCGCCCGTCTCCAGGCAGTACGCGTAGTGGGCGACGTGCAGCGCCATGTGCGCGTTCTGCTCGACGAGGAGCAGGGTCGTGCCCTCACGGTTGATCCGCACGATCGTCTCGAAGATCTGCTGCACGAGCCGCGGCGCCAGACCCAGCGACGGTTCGTCGAGCAGAAGAAGCCTGGGACGGGCCATCAACCCGCGCGCGATGGCGAGCATCTGCTGCTCGCCGCCGGATAGCGTCCCGGCCGACTGACGGTATCGCTCGCGGATGCGCGGAAAAATCGACAGAACGTGCTCGCGGTCGCGCTCAATGCCCTCCACATCCCGGCGAAGATACGCGCCCAGCGCGATGTTGTCCGCAACCGAGAGGTTCGCGAAAATGCCCCGCCCCTCGGGAACCTGCACCACGCCGTGGCGCACGGTCTCGTGCGGCGTAACGCGCGTCAGCTCGACGCCCGCGCCCGCGCTGTCCCCGGTCGGGCAGTAACGGATGCTGCCGCCGCGCGGTCTCAGCAGACCGCTGATGGTCCGCAGCAGGGTCGATTTCCCGGCGCCGTTGGCGCCGATCAGCGTGACGATCGTCCCTGCCGCGACCGACACGTTCACGCCGCGCAGCGCCGCGATCGCCCCGTAGGACACGTGCAGGTTTTCGATCTTCAGCAGCATCGGGCGGGAGTATAGAAGCCGACGTGGCCGCGGAGAAGCCTGCGGCCGGGGCTGGCTGTCGAGGGGGTGTCGCTTGGGATGCCGGCATTTCAGCTTCGGGCCGCCCCCGACGTTTGATTTTTCCCAAACAGACTCGTCCGGATCCCCAAGAGCCGAGTCAACCAGATCCACGCAACCGACTCAGCGTGATCCACGGAACTGGGTCGGCTCGATTCCCGAGACGTGGTCGCCTTGATCCCCGCGGGGGATCCACATGAGTAGATGGGGATGAGCGTCCGTTGCTCGGGCCGGTACCTTACACCGGCTCGAGGAGTCCTTTGGCTTAGAAAGGAGCAACGGACATGGGACATGATAACAGGAGCGGCTTGGAGGACCAGGTTTACGTCGGTCTGGAC